>CAYSNW010000018.1:0-66035 GCA_964432415.1 uncultured Caulobacteraceae bacterium | reverse complement strand
TCAACGTTGCGGCGGCGGCTCGGGCGGCGGCGGCGGCGCGGGCGGGTCGGTGACGGCCTCGTCGGTGTCCATCGGCACGACCGGCGATCAGTCGCTCGGCTTCCTGGCCCAGTCGGTGGGCGGAGGCGGCGGCAACGGCGGCTTCAACGTCTCGGGTTCGATCAGCGGCGCCTCGACGGGGGCGGCCTCGGTTTCGGTGGGCGTCGGCGGCTCCGGCGGCCTGGGCGGGACCGGCGGGACGGTGGTCGCCTCGGTGAACGGGGTGGTGACCACCACGGGCAAGCAGTCCCACGCCATCGTGGCCCAGAGCGTGGGCGGCGGCGGCGGCAACGGCGCCTTCAACGTCTCGGGCGGCATTGCGGGCGCCTCCACCGGCGCCGGCGCGCTCAGCGTGGGCGTCGGCGGTTCGGGCAAGGAGGGCGGCGCGGCCGGCACGGTCAACCTGACCATCCCCGGCGGAGCCAGCACCACCGGCGAGGCCAGCGTCGGAGTCATCGCCCAGAGCGTGGGCGGCGGCGGCGGCTCGGGCGGCTTCGCGGTGGCGGGCAACGTCGCCATCGCCGGGGATGCGGCCGGGACGGTCGGCGTGGCGGTCGGCGGCCAGGCCGGCAAGGGCGGCGCGGGCTCGACGGTGACTCTGAACCTCAACACCGGCGTGGCGGATCCGCTGAACACCCTGGTGGCGGTCACGACCACGGGCAAGGGCTCGCGCGGCGTCGTGGCCCAGAGCGTGGGCGGCGGCGGCGGCAACGGCGGCTTCTCGGTGGCCGGCGGCATCTCGGCTTCCGACACCGGCGCCGGCAACATTGGTGTCGGCGTGGGCGGCGGCGGCGGCGACGGCGGATCGGGCGGCACGGTCGTCGGCAACATCAACGGCGACGTCACCACCGGCGGCGCCGACGCGGCGGCCATCACCGTCCAGTCCATCGGAGGGGCCGGCGGCAACGGCGGCTTCAACGTCACCGGCGGCATCACCGGCGCCCAGAGCGGCGCCGGCAACGTCCTGGTGGGCGTGGGCGGCTTCGGCGGCGGCGGCGGCAATGCAGGCGCGGTCAGCGGCACGAGCCACAGCGACATCACCACCCAGGGGAACAATTCCTTCGGCGTGGCCTACCAGAGCCTCGGCGGCGGCGGCGGCAACGGCGCCTTCAACGTCACCGGCGGTGTCGCCCTGTCCACCGCGGGTGGCGGCGGCGCGGGCAACGTCGGGGTCGGCATCGGCGGCTTCGGCGGGCTCGGCGGCAGCGGCTCCACCGTGGACGCCAACTTCACGGGCAACATCTCGACCCATGGCGACCAGGCCTGGGGCGCCCTGATCCAGAGCGTGGGCGGCGGCGGCGGCGCGGGCGGCTTCAATGTCACCGGCGGGATCACCGCCAGCAACGGCATGTCCGGAACCCTGGGCTTCGGCCTGGGCGGCTTCGGCGGCGGCGGCGGGACCGGCGGCAATGTCACCGGCGTCCTGAATGGCAATGTCACCACCAGCGGCAACGGCTCCTACGGCGCCACGATACAGAGTCTCGGCGGCGCCGGCGGCGCGGGCGCGTTCAATGTGACGGGCGCGGTCTCGCTCACGGCCAACAACAACGCCTCGGTGGCGGTGGGCATCGGGGTGGGCGGCTTCGGCCGTAGCGGCGGCAACGCCGGCACGGTCACCGGCACGGTGCGCGGGACCTACATCACCAGCGGCGACAACGCCGATGGCGTCCTGGCCCAGTCGGCCGGCGGTTCGGGCGGCGCGGGGGGTCTGAACGTCACCGGCGCCATTGCGCTCGGCCTTGGAACCTCGGGCACCGGCGCCATCGGCATCGGCGGCTTCGGCGGCGACGGCGGCTCGGCCAGCACGGTCAACCTGACCCGCGTCGGCGACACCCAGACCGACGGCAAGAACTCCGACGGCGTCATCGCCCAGTCGGTGGGCGGCGGCGGCGGCCGCGGCGCCATCGACGTCTCCGCCGGCATCGCGGCCTCCACCAACGGCACGACCGGCGCGCTCGGCTTCGGCCTGGGCGGCTTCGGCGGCGGCGGCGGTTCGGGCGGGGCGGTCACCGCCCACGTCACCGGCAATGTGCTGGCGCTGGGCGCCGGCAGTTCCTACGTCACCGATTCGACCAAGGCGGACGGACGCTACTGGGCGGACGGCTCCAACGGCGTGGTGGCCCAGAGCGTGGGCGGCGCGGGCGGCGTCGGCGGGCTCAACGTCACCGGCGACATCGCCATCAATGCGCCGGGCGGCACCGCCGCGCGGGCGGCCTCCATCGGCATCGGCGGTTTCGGCGGCTCGGGCGGCAACGCCGGCACGGTTAATCTGACGGTCGACAGCCCGACCTCGGCGCGGGTCCAGGTCAAGGCGTTGGGCGACGACCGCTTCGCCGTGGCGGCCCAGTCGCTGGGCGGTGGCGGCGGTCTCGGCGGCATCAACGTCTCCGGCACCATCAGCATGGACGGCCAGCTGACCGCCGGTATCGGCGGCTTCGGCGGTTCGGGCGGCACGGCCACGACCGTGGTCGCCAACGTGGACGCGGATTTGTTCGCCAACGGCCTTCGGGCCCGGGGCTTCCTGGCCCAGAGCGTGGGCGGCGGTGGCGGCGCGGGCGGCATCAACGTCTCCGGCGGCATCCTGGCCGACACCCAGTCGAAGGAGCCCAGCATCGTCTTCGGCCTGGGCGGCTTCGGCGGCGCGGGCAACAAGAGCGGCGACGTCACTGCCGTCCAGAACGGCCAGGTGCAGGTGCTCGGCCACGACGCGGTCGGCGTCCTGGTGCAGAGCGTCGCCGGCGGCGGCGGCTCGGGCGGGCTCAACGTCGCGGCCGACGTCACCGCGGCCAAGGCCGGCGGCAAGACCGACGGCGTCTCCGTCGCGGTCGGCGTCGGCGGTCACGGCGGCACGGGCGCCGATGCGGGCAACGTCTCGCTCACCAGCAACGGCAACATCTTCCTCAACGCGGTCAACAAGACCACGCCTCCGCCTCCGGGCGGCGATCCGCTGGAGGCCTATTTCTACGACGGCGGCGGCGCCGGGATCATGGTGCAGTCGCTGGGCGGCGGCGGCGGGGTCGGCGGCCTGAGCGTCACCGGCGCCATCGCGCCCCTGGGCCAGCCCATGGCCATCGGCGTCGGCGGTTCGGGCGGCTCCGGCGGCAATGCCGGCACGGTCACCGTGGTTCGCGGCTACAAGACCGTCGGCGGCGTGGAAACCGCCACCCCGGGCCTGATCCGCACCTTCGGGGACGGGTCCAAGGGCCTGATCGCCCAGTCGCTCGGCGGCGGCGGCGGCGTGGCGGGCATGAATTTCACCACGGCGCTTTCGGTCAAGGCGACGGACGGCTACGCGGCCCTGATCTCGGTCGGCGGTGACGGCGCCGGCGCCGGCAGCGGCTCAACGGTGAATGTGCGCCACGCCGGCGACATCGTCACCGAGGGCAAGAACAGCACCGGCATGCTGGCCCAGTCGGTGGGCGGCGGCGGCGGCGACGCCAGCTTCAACATCGGCGCGGGGATCATTGTCGACTCCACTTCCGTGGCCATGGCGGTGGGCGGCGCGGTCGGCGCCGGCGGGTCGGGCGGCAACGTCACGGTCAACCAAGTCGGCACGATCCTGACCAACGGCCGTTTCTCGGACGGCATCGACGTGCAGTCGCTGGGCGGCGGCGGCGGCAACACCCAGATGAGCCTGGCGGTCGGTCTTGGCGCCAAGAATCAGCTGGCGATCTCGATCGGCCGCAAGGGCGGGACCGGCGGCGCCGCCGGTACGGTCGATGTGACCGTGTCCGGGGCCATCTCGACCCAGGCCGAGGACTCCCACGGCATCTTCGCCCAGTCGGTGGGCGGCGGCGGCGGCAAGAGCAGCGCCACCTCGATCGGGGTCAGCCAGACGGTCGGCACCGGCGCGACGGCCCAGTCCAACCAGGCCAGCCTCGCGATCGGCATCGAGGGCGGAACCGGCGCCACCGGCGGCGACGTGACCGTGACCTCCAGCGCGGGCGTCATCACCCACGGCTCCGATTCCCGTGGCATCTGGGCCCAGTCGGTGGGCGGCGGCGGCGGCGCCGGCGGCATGGCCGGCAACTTCTTCTTCAACGCGACGGCCGCGGCCGGGGTGGCGGTCGGCGGCGCCGGCGGCACGGGGGCGACCTCGGGCAAGGTCACCGTCAACAACTCCGGCAACATTGAGACCGATGGCACCTTGTCGGAAGGCATTCTCGCCCAGTCGATCGGCGGAGGCGGCGGTCTCGGCGGCCTTGCCTACAACGCCGTGCTCTCGGGCGTCACCATTCCCGGCCTGATCCTGGCCAGTTCAAACACGGCGCGGACCGGCTCGGTCGCCGTGGGCGGCTCCGGCGGCACGGGCGCCATCGGCGGCGAGGTCGACGTCACCAACACCGGCGTCATCCACACGCTGCAGTACAAATCCCACGGCATCTACGCCCAGTCGGTGGGCGGCGGCGGCGGCATCGGCGGCGCCACGGTGGACGCCCACATCCAGGGCCCCCGCGCCAGCGACAGCTTCGACGTCAACGTCGGCGGCTCCGGCGGAACGGGCGGCGCGGGCGGCAAGGTCGTGGTGGTCAACCAGGGCCTGATCTTCACCGAAGGCCGCAACGCCACCGGTGTGGCGGCCATCAGCATCGGCGGCGGCGGCGGCGACGCCGGCCTGCTGCTCGACCTGTCGGTCGGCACCCCGGGCGCCAGCAACACCACCCACGCCTTCCGCTTCAACTTCGGCGGCCTCGGCGGCCAGGGCGGCGTCGGCGGCGAGGTCTCGGTCACCAACCACCCGGTCGCGGGCGGCGTGCTCAATTCCGGCGACATCGTCACCAAGGGCGAAGGCGCCTACGGCATCGTCGCCCAGTCCATCGGCGGGGGTGGCGGCGACGGCTCCTCGGTGATCTCGCTCAACGCCATGGTCACCGGCAAGGACAGCTCCAGCTTCGCGCTCAGCATCGGCGGCCGCGGCGGCGTGGGCAACACCGGCGGCAAGGTCACCGTGGTCAACGACGGCCTGATCGACACCACCGGCAAGGGCGCGACGGGCATCGTGGCCCAGTCCATCGGCGGCGGCGGCGGCAACGGCGGCATGGCCATCGCCGCCAGCGCCAACATCGGAACCGTGCAGAGCCTGACCAGCAGCTACCTGGTGACCATCGGCGGCACCGGCGGCTCCGGCGGGGACGGCGGCCAGGTCACGGTGACCAACACCGGGACCATCGTGACCCGGGGCGACAGCGCCGACGGCATCGTGGCCCAATCCATCGGCGGCGGCGGCGGCAATTCCCAGATGGGCTTCAGCCTGACCGCCAACGCGCCCAGCCTGATCCTGTCCAACGCCCTGTCGGCCCTGATCGGCGGCCTCGGCGGCGGCACGGGCGGCACGGGCGGCGACGTCACGGTCAACCAGACCGGCGCCATCACCGTGCTGGGCAAGGGCTCCACCGCGATCACCGCCCAGAGCATCAACGGCGGCGGCGGCCACCTGGCCTTCGACTTCGACGGCATCATCGGCCTTCCCGGCGTGCCGATCCCCGGCGGTCCCCCCGCCCTGCCGCAGCCCATCGTTTCGGTACGGGCCGGCGGCGACACCGCCAGCGGCATGAACCCGGGCAAGGTGCACGTCTCCAGCAACGGCGCCCTGGCCAGCGCCGGGGACAACGGTGTGGGCAACTTCCAGCAAGCGGTCGGCGGCGGCGGCGGCCTGGTGTCGGTCAACGCCACCATCGCCACCCAGTTCGACGATCCGCTGCTGCACGCCGTGCCCATCAAGTTCGACATGCAGCTGGGCGGCTCCAACGGGACGAACAACGGCGGCGCGACCATCACCAGCACCCAGACCGGGACGGTCTTGACCACCGGCGCCAATGCGCCGGGCGTGCTGATCCAGTCGGTCGGCGGCGGCGGCGGCCGCGGCGTGCTCGACGTCAAGGTCCCGGTCGGCGGGCTGGTTGGCGCCAACACCCTGACGCTCGGCGGCTCGAACGGACTGAACGAGAAGGGCGCGGCGGTCAGCTACGTCCAGGCCGGCGCCGTGATGACCACCGGGAAGGGCAGCGCCGGCGCCGTGCTGCAGTCCATCGGCGGCGGCGGCGGCCAGATCAGCGCCAACTGGCACGGCGCCGGCCTGGGAACCCTGGACCTCGAGCCGGGCGTCCTGACTCCGCAGGTCGTGCCGGGCGTGAACGTCGTGCTCACCCTGGGCGCCACGGGCGGCGCGGGCCTGGACGGCGCCAACGTCAACAGCACCTTCAGCGGCCTGCAGTCCACCGGCGATCACGCCCCGGCCCTGATCGCCCAGTCGATCGGCGGCGGCGGCGGCCTTTCGCTGCTCTCCGGCGTCGGCACGCTGAATGTCACCATGGGCGGCACGGCGGGCGCCCAGGGCAGCGGCGGCGCGGTCTCCCTGACCAACGTCGGCCAGGTCTTCACCTCCGGCCTGGGCTCGCACGGCCTCTTCCTGCAGTCGGTCGGCGGCGGCGGCGGCGCGGTCTTCGACGACGCGAGCACCACCCTGATGACCCTGCGCAACGGCAACGTCGGCGACGGCGGGGCGCTGGACCTGCACCAGACCGGCGACGTCGTCGTCTCCGGCATCGGTTCCTACGGGGTCGTGGCCCAAAGCGTGGGCGGCGGCGGCGGCTGGGTCGACGGCGTCTTCGCCGGCACGGCGGGCGGCTCCGGCCATGGCGGCGGCATCAACCTGTCGCTGTCGGGCATGGTGCTGGCCACCAACACCGGCTCCACCGGCGTCTTCGCCCAGAGCCTGGGCAGCCTGGGGGCGGGCAACATCAGCCTGAGCGGCAACGGCGCGATTCGCGGCGGCAGCGGTTCGGGCGTGGGGGTCAGCCTCGACGGCGGGGCGACCAACACCATCACCTCGTCCGGTTCGATCTCGGCGGTGTCCGGCTTCGCGATCAATGCGACGGGCGGCAACGACACGGTCAACAACAACGGCTTGGTGGTGGGCGACGTCGACCTGGGCCTGGGCCGCAACGCCTTCAACAACAACCTCGGCTCGACCTTCATCGCCTATCACACCATCGACCTGCGCGATGACGCGGGGCCGGCGACTTTCACCAACCGGGGCGACTTCGTCATGGGCCTGTCGGCGCCCAAGACGCCCATCGACTTGCTGCACAGCGCCGTCTTCGGCAACCTCGACGCCTCGGGCGATCCGAGGACAAACCTGCTGTTCGGCTCGCGGGTGATCAACACGGTGGCGCTGGACGGTTCCTATGTTCAGACCACCGACGGTCACCTGACCTTCGACGTGGCATTCGGTCCGTATGCGTCCGATCGCGTCAACGTCACCGGCGACGCCACGGTCGCGGGCAAGGGAAACATCACCCTGACCTGGCTGCAGGACAACCATCCGGTCCTGCTGTTCGCCACCGGGGGCGACGGCTTCGACAACGGGCTGAACATCCACGACACCCTGGCCATCGACTACGGAATCCGCGCCGACACCAATGGCGTGTTCCTGACGCTCGACACCAACTTCGGCCAGCCGTTCCTGAACAAGAACGGCCGGGCGCTGGGCGGTCACCTGGACTCGGCGGTCGACGTTGGCGGCTCCTCCGGCATCGGCCGGCTGCTGGCCCTGCTCGGCAACCTCGATGTCGGGGACGAGGCGCTCTACAAGGCGATCTTCACCGAGATCTCGCCCGAGCCCTACGTCGCGCCCTACCACCTGCAGCTGGCGACGGCCGAGAGCTTCGGCAATGACATCTTCAGCTGCGCGCCGGCCATGGCCACCCTGCTCGAGAACGGCTGCGTCTGGTCGCGCTACCAGCTGTCGGATTCGACAATGGACCCCAGCAGCGAGAACTTCGGGGTCCAGCACCAGTCGAGCGGCATCCGCGCCGGCTTCCAGCGTCCCGGCGACGGGCCCTGGTCGCTCGCCGGCGACTTCGGCTACGAGTCGATCGGCGACCTGTCGGTCGACGGCGGCCGCGCCCGCTCCAAGGGCGATGGGCTGTCCGTCGGCCTCGGCCTGCAGCGGCGCACGCCCGACGGCCTGACCCTCGGCTACTCGGTCTCCGGCGGCTGGTCGTGGCTGAGCACCCAGCGGCGTGTGAACGTCTTCGCGCCCCTGGTCGGCGACGCCAACGTCCAGACCGGCTACGCCCAGGTGCGGTTCGACTCGTCGCGCCTGTTCCGCCAGGGCCGGATCTTCGCCAAGCCCTCGCTGGGCGCCACGGTCACCGCCCTGCACCTGGCCAGCTTCCACGAGCGCGGCCTGGAGGGCCTGGGCGTGGCCTCCGACGGCACGACCAAGCTGATCGGCGCGGTCCAGCCCGACCTGACCCTGGGCTACGTCTTCAGCGACAGCACCGAGCACAAGGCCTCGTTCACGATCACCGGCGGCGCGCGCTTCTCCACCGTCGACCGGCTGGAGGCGCCGTTCCGCCTGGAGGGCGCCGGTCCCGGCGCCAACCCGGCCTGGATCAGCACCCCCTACGACGCCTCGACCTGGCATGTGTCGGCGGGCCTGAACATCGCCGGCTCCGGCCCGGTGTCGCTCAGCCTCGGCTACACGGGCGAATGGGGCCGCACCGGCGAGAGCCACCGCGGCGGCTTCGACCTGAAGGTCAAGTTCTAGCGTACGCATTGCTCCGATCGGACCTGTGGGACCCCCGGATAACAGGGGTCTTTACAGCCGCGCGCCTCGGGACTAATAACTGACCCGTCAGTTATCAACAGGCCTTCGATGCTGCCCCAGGGCGAGCCCAAGTTCAGACGGCGCAAGGAGGCGCGGCCGAGCGAGATCGTCGCCGCGGCCCTGGCCGTCTTTTCCGAAAAGGGCTTCGCCGCCGCCCGGCTGGACGAGATCGCGGCCCGGGCCGGCGTGTCCAAGGGCGCCCTCTACCTCTATTTCGAGACCAAGGAAGACCTGTTCCGCGCCGTGGTGCGCGACGCCGTGGCCCCCAACATCAAGACCGTCGTCGCCTTCGCTGAAGCCTTCGAAGGCCCCTTCGCCGACCTGATCCGGGTCCTGCTGCCGCGCGCGGCGATGGTGATGGGCGCCACGGGCGTCGGGCGGGTGGTCAAGATGGTGGTGGGCGAGAGCCGCAATTTCCCGGAGCTGGCGCGCTATTGGCACGACGAGGTGATCTCGGTGGCGCTGGGCGCCCTGACCCGCCTGATCGAAAAGGCCCAGGCCCGCGGCGAGGTCCGTCCGGGAGAGCCGCGCACCCACGCCTTCAGCCTGATCGGGCCGCTGCTGGTGGGCGTGATCTGGCGCGAGACGTTCGAACCGGTCGGGGCTCGCCCGGCCGACCTGGAAGCCATCGCCCGCCAGCACCTGGACACGGTGCTGCAGGGCCTGATCATTCCGCCCGCGGAGGCCGGCGCATGAAGATCCCCAAACCCGTCATCGCCCTGGCCGTCGCCGCCGCCGCCGGCGCCGCGGTCTGGATGTTCTGGCCCAAGGGCCGTGGCCACACCCTCTCAGGCTACATCGAGGGCGACCTGCTCTATCTGTCGGCCCCGGTCTCCGGCGCCGTGACCGACCTCAGGGTCGAGAAGGGTCAGCGGGTGGCCGCCGGCGCCCCCCTGTTCCAGATCGATCCGCGCGCCGCCGCAGCGCAGAAGTCCGAGGCGCAGTCAGCCCTGGTCGTCTCCGAGGCCCAGGTCAACGATGCGATGAAGGGCGAACGCGCCCAGGAACTGGCGGTGATCGAGGCCCAGCGCCGCGAGGCCGCCGCCCGCCTGACCCAGGCGAAGAACGACTTCGAACGGGTCCGCATCCTGACCGCCAAGGGCTGGTACGCCCAGGCCCGCCTCGACCAGGCCCGGGCCGCCTATCAGTCGGTCGAGGCTCAGGTCACCGAGCAGACAAAGCGGCTGGACGCCGCCGGGCTGGGTCAGCGCCCCGACCAGATCGCCGCCGCCCGCGCCCGCGCCACCCAGGCCGCCGGATCGATGGCCGAGGCCGACACGCGCCTCAGCCAGCTAGCGCCTGCCGCGCCCAAGGACGCGCGGGTGCAGGACGTCTTTTTCCAGCGGGGCGAGTGGGCGCCGGCCAACCAGCCGGTGGTGGCGCTGCTGCCCGATGACCGGGTCAAGCTGCGCTTCTTCGTGCCCGAGACCGAGGTGGCCCGCTACCGGCCGGGCCGCACCGTGCGCTTTACCTGCGACGGCTGCGCCTCGGGCCTGAGCGCCCGCATCGTCTATGTCAGCCCGACGGCGGAGTTCACCCCGCCGGTGATCTACAGCCGCGAAAGCCGCGCCAAGCTGGTGTTCCTGGTGGAGGCTCTGCCGGAGAAGCCGGGAACCCTGGCGCCAGGCCTGCCCGCCGACGTCGAGCGCCTCGCGCCGGAGGGGCGCTGAGCGTGGCCGAGGCCCCGACCCTGGAGCGCCCGCCCGCCGCTACGCCCGCAGGCCTCGCCATCGACGTGCGCGGCCTGAACAAGAGCTTCGGCGACAAGCACGTGGTCAAGGACCTGTCGATTCAGGTCGAGCGCGGCCGGGTGACCGGCTTCCTCGGCCCCAACGGCTCGGGCAAGACCACGACCCTGCGCATGCTCTGCGGACTGCTGACGCCCGACTCCGGCGACGGGACGTGCCTGGGACTCGACATCCTGACCCAGGCCCGCGAGATCAAGCTCGCCACCGGCTACATGACCCAGAAGTTCTCGCTCTACGATGACCTGACCATCGAAGAGAACCTGATGTTCATCGCCCGGGTCTACGGCCTGGATCGTCGCGCCCAGCGCGTGTCGGACTCGCTCGAGCGCCTGGGCCTGTCCTCGCGCAAGCGTCAGCCGGCGGGGGCCCTGTCGGGGGGCTGGAAGCAGCGCCTTGCCCTGGCCGCCTGCGTCCTGCACGACCCCAGGCTGCTGCTGCTGGACGAGCCCACCGCCGGGGTCGATCCCAAGGCCCGGCGCGCCTTCTGGGACGAGATCCACACCCTGGCCGGCGAAGGCCTGACCGTCATGGTCTCGACCCACTACATGGACGAGGCCGAGCGCTGTCACGACATCGCCTACATCGCCTACGGCGAGCTGATGGCCCGCGGCACCGCCGACCAGCTCATCGACGGTTCGCACCTGGTCACCTTCCGCGCCGAGGGCCCCGGCGCCGACCGGCTCGCCGCCGAGATCGCGGCCCGTCCCGGCGTCGAAATGGCCGCCCCCTTCGGCCTGGTGCTGCACGTCTCCGGAACCGACCGGACCGCGCTGGAAGCCGCCATCGCGCCCTGGCGCAAGCCGCCGCTCGTCTGGACGGAGGTGCGGCCCACGCTGGAGGATGTCTTTATCCACCTGATGAACCGGTCGAAGGACGACTGGTGATGGCCACGCCCGACGCCCGCCGCCTGCTGTCCTGGACCCGTGTCTTCGCGGTGATGAGCAAGGAGTTCGTCCAGCTCAGCCGCGACAGGCTCACCTACGCCATGATCCTGGTCATGCCGCTCGTGCAGCTGCTGCTGTTCGGCTACGCCATCAACGCCAACCCCAAGCACCTGCCGGTGGCGGTCTATGCCCAGGACCATGGGCCGATGGCGCGCTCGGTCATCGCCGCCATGGTCAACACCGGCTACTTCGACGTGGCCGGCGAGGCGGCTTCGCCGGCGGCCCTGGACAAGATGCTGGAGAGCGGCCGCGCCCAGTTCACCCTGACCATCCCGCCCGACTTCAGCCGCAAGGTGGTGCGCGGCGAGGCGGCCCAGGTGCTGGTCGAGGCGGACGCCTCCGATCCGGCGGCGACGGGTCCGGCCGTCGCCGCGCTCGCCGGCCTGCCCCAGTCCGCCCTGGCCCATGACCTCAAGGGATCCCTCGCGCCGCGCGCCGCCGCCCAGCCGTTCGAGGTGGTGCTGCACGCCCGGTACAATCCGGAAAACATCAGCGCATACAACATCGTGCCCGGCCTGCTCGGGGTGGTCCTGTCGCTGACCCTGGTGATGATGACCTCGCTCGGCATGACCCGCGAGCTGGAGCGCGGCACCATGGAGGGCCTGCTGGCCACCCCCGTTCGGCCCATCGAGGTCATGGTCGGAAAGCTCGCCCCCTACATCGGCATCGGGCTGGTCCAGGCGGTGGTGATCCTCGCCGCCTCGCGGCTGCTGTTCGGCATTCCTTTCGAGGGCGGATGGGGGGCGCTGGCGCTGGGCCTGTCGCTGTTCATCGTCGGATCGCTGGCGCTCGGCTTCCTGATCTCGACGGTGGCCAGGAGCCAGCTGCAGGCCATGCAGATGTCCTTCTTCTATGTCATGCCCTCGGTCCTGCTTTCGGGCTTCGCCTTTCCTTTCCGCGGAATGCCGAATTGGGCGCAGGCCATCGGAACCATCCTACCGGTGACGCATTTCCTGCGGGTGATCCGAGGCTCCCTCCTGAAGGGCCTCGGCATGGGGGATGCATGGCCCAGCCTCGCAGCCTTGAGCGTGTTCGTAATCGCTGTCGCCACCCTGGCGATGGCGCGCTACCGGACGACGCTGGACTAAGCAAAGAAGCGCGGCTTCAGCGGAGACTCCCTGCGCTGAAAAACCGCCCTTGGGTAACGGTTCCCGGGGGAAAATCTCTTTGTGTGTGGCCATCTTGACACTGTCGTGGCACGGTGGCGCTGATATAACGCGGATAGGCCGAGGGTCTCGGTCCAGCTTAGAGGGCAGAAGAGGGCTCTTCATATGAAAATCAAATTGATGGCGGGGGCCGCTCTCGCCGCCTTGTTCGCCGGTGTCGGCGGCGCGGCTCAGGCCGAGCCGAACGGATGGTATGGTGCGGTCGATCTCGGCTACCACTGGCCGGACGACTACAAGTACTCGACCTCGGGAGTGAGCACGACTCACGCCCTCGACATCGACAACAGCTGGACCGGTTTCGCCCGCCTGGGCTACCGCCTGAACCCGAGCTGGCGTCTGGAAGCTGAAGGCGGCTATCGCCCCGGCACCATCAAGAACCCCGGCTTCGACGGCGAGCTCAAGGTCTGGAGCGCGATGGGGAACATCATCTGGGATTGGCTCCCGGGTTCGAAGTTCCGTCCCTTCGTCGGCGCCGGCATCGGCGTCGGTCGCGGCAGCCTCGACGCCCTTTCGGCGCCGCAGTACCTGGCCGACGACAACGACATGGGCTTTGCCTGGCAGGGTCTGGCGGGCTTCGCCTGGGCTCTGGGCGAGCGCACCAACCTCGACGTCACCTACCGCTACTTCAACATCAACTCGCTGAAGTTCTCGTCCGGCGGCACCGCCGGCGCGATGGACGGCAAGTACCGCGATCAGTCGCTGACCCTGGGTCTGCGCTACGCCTTCGCGCCTCCGCCGCCCCCGCCGCCGCCTCCCCCGCCGCCGCCGCCGCCTCCGCCTCCGCCTCCGCCGCCTCCCCCGCCGCCTCCTCCCCCGCCTCCGCCGCCTCCGCCGCCGGAAGCCAAGGAGTTCATCGTCTACTTCCCGTTCGATCAGTACATCCTGACGCCGGAAGCCCAGTCGGTGGTGGATCAGGCCGCGGCCTACGCCAACACGCCCGGCCACCCCGCGACCAAGGTCACGGTGGTCGGTCACACCGACACCTCCGGTTCGGCCGCCTACAACGTGCGTCTCTCCGAGCGCCGTGCGAAGGCCGTGGCCGACGCGCTGGTCGGCAAGGGTGTGGCTCAGAGCACGCTGCAGGTCGACTGGAAGGGCGAGTCCGAACCCGCCGTCCAGACGGGCGACGGCGTGAAGGAGCCCCTCAACCGCCGGGCCACGATCGACATCAACTTCTGATCTCGATCACCGACGTGAGAAACTCGAAGCCCGGCCGAAAGGCCGGGCTTCTTGCTTTTGGGGGCCGGGCGGCTAAACCCGGAGGCCTGTACGGGAGAACGACGCCATGATGACCGCCATCTTCGTCCTGGTGAAATGCGAGCTCGGCCGGGCCAACCAGGTCGCCGCCGACATCGTCGACAATGTCGATGGCGTCTCGGAGGTTTATTCGACCTCGGGCCAGTACGACCTGCTCGCCAAGTTCCACCTGAACAAGGACGAGGACATCGGCAGCTTCGTGACCCTGAAGGTCCAGACCCGGCCGCACATCCGCGACACCTTCACCATCATCACCTTCTCCCCCTTCACGCCGAACCTGGGGTGAGCCGGAGCGGATCGCGCACCTCTTCCGTGCGCGCCATTGCTCGCGACAACTCACGAGTGTAATCCTCAGGCGCCGGTGACGGCGCAACTGGGGGACGGGTCATGGCGTATCGCATCCTCTCGCTCGACGGCGGCGGCACCTGGGCCCTGCTGCAGGCCATGGCGCTCCGCGACCTGTTTCCCGGACAGAATGGTCGGGCGATCCTGAGCAACTTCGACCTCGTGGTCGCCAACTCCGGCGGCAGTATCGCGCTCGCCGCTCTGATGCTGGACCGCCACCCCGACGACATCGTCGATATCTTCCAGAAGCGGGCAGGGCAGATCTTCGTCCGCAAGAACTGGCTCGACCGGATGGTCCAGCGGGTCCTGCCGATCATTCCGAAGTACGTCGCCGCCAAGAAGCGCGACGGGCTCCACGCCGAATTGGGGCCCGACGCCGACCTTTCGCTATCGAGCTGGGGCGCGGGCCCGAAGGCGATCGCCGGCCCGAAGGGCGCGCCCGTGAAGTTCGCGATCGTGGGCTTCGACTACGACCGTCTGCGCGCCGAATTCTTTCGGAGCTTCGATCCGCCGACCGGCGCCAACGCCTCGAGCGCCAGCCTGCTCGACGCGATCCACGCCTCTTCAAATGCTCCCGTCATCTATTTCGATGCGCCCGCCCTGTGTGACGGTCTCCAGCGCCGATACTGGGACGGGGCCATGGCCGGCTTCAACAACCCGCTCATGGCTGGCGTGGTTGAGGCCCTGAACCACGTCACCGAGCCCATCGTCGCCCTGTCGATCGGAACCGGCACAAAACGCATGGCGCCCACCGAGGCGACACCGCCACCTCCGCCGGCCTATGCCGCGGCGCGTGACAAACCCGGCATCGTCTCCGATGCCGCCAAGGCCGCTGGTTGCATCAACGACGATCCCCCGGACACGGCAAGCTACACCGCGCACGTCATCCTCAGCGCGCGCCCGGGCAATCCTCAGGGACCGGTGGTTCGAATGAATCCCTTCCTCCGGCCCGAGGTCATCAACGGCACGTGGGCGCCGCCGCCCGGATTCCCGGAGCCTGACTTCTCTCTCGTCCACAAGCTCGACATGGATGTCACCGACGAGCCGACGATCCAGAAGATCGTCCAGCTGGGGGAAGCCTGGCTTCAGGACAAGGTCAGAAACCAGCCGGTCCGCACCGTGTCGGACACCCTGGAAGGCAGTCCCGGCGACGCCTACTACAGTGACGCCAAGGCTCACTGGCTGGCGCTCATAGCCGACGCGCCGGCCGTGACCCCGCGCAAGAAGACAGGCTGAAGCTCAGATGTGGATGGCGTGCCCCAGGGCGCGCAGGCTGGCTTCGTGGAAGGCTTCGCCCAGCGTCGGGTGCACGTGGATGATGCCGGCGATGTCCTCCAGCACGGCGCCCATCTCCAGCGCCATGGCGAAGGCGTTGGACAGTTCCGACACGTGCTGGCCCACGGCCTGGACGCCCAGCAGGCGGTGATCGGCCTTCGAGGCCAGCACCCGCACGAAGCCGCCGTCCTCGCCTGCTTCGATGGCCAGGGCCCGCCCGATGGCCGACAGCGGGAAGACCGCGGTGATCACGTCGTCGCGGCCCTCGACGTCGAGCGGCCCGAGGCCCGCCGAGACGATCTCCGGCTCGGTGAAACAGACCGCGGCGATGGTCACCGGATCGAAGGTCGCGCGATGGCCGGCGATGATCTCGGCCACCACCTCGCCCTGGGCCGAGCCCTTGTGGGCCAGCATGGGTTCGCCCACCAGGTCGCCGATGGCCCAGACGTTCTTCATCGAGGTGCGGCACTGGTTGTCGATCTTCACGAACGGCCCGGCCATGTCGACGCCCATGGCCTCCAGGCCCCAGCCCTTGGTCCTCGGCCGGCGTCCCACGGTGACCAGCACCTTGTCGGCAGGCAGTTCGATGGTCTTGCCGTCGTTGGTGTCGACCACCAGGGCGGAGGAGCCTTTGCCGGCCTTCAGCCCCTTGGCCTTGGCCCCGAGATGCAACGTGACCCCGTGGCGGCCGAGCCACTTCAGCACCGGGTCGGTCAGGGCCTTGTCGTAGAGCGGCAGGATCCGGTCCATGGCCTCGACGATGGTCACCTCGGCGCCGAACTTGGCGTAGGCGATGCCGAGCTCCAGCCCGATGTAGCCCGCGCCCACCACCACCAGTTTCTTCGGCACCGAGGGCAGGGCGAGGGCTTCGGTGGAGGAGATCACGTCGCCGCCGAAGGGCAGGAACGGCAACTCCACCGGCTCGGACCCGGTGGCCAGGATCACGTGTTCGGCCTTGATGACCACCTCACCGTCGGTGGTCTTCACCGTGCAGGTCTTGGCGTCGGAGAAGGTCGCCCAGCCGGTGACCACCTTCGCCTTGGCCCGCTTGAGCAGGCCGGAGACGCCCTGGTTCAGCTTGCCCACGATGGCGTCCTTCCAGTCCACGGTCTGGGAAAGGTCGATCGACGGCTTGGCGGCGGTGATGCCGAGGGTTCCGCCGCCGGCGGCCTTGGCCACGGTCTCGTACTTGTTGGCGGCGTGGATCATCGCCTTGGACGGGATGCAGCCCACGTTCAGGCAGGTGCCGCCCAGCTTGCCGGTGGCGTCCACAATCACCGTCTCCAGCCCCAGCTGGCCGCAACGGATCGCCGCGACATAGCCGCCGGTGCCGGCCCCGATGATCAGGACCTTGGTGGTGATCGTCTCGCTCATCGTCGTCTCAATCCATGAACAGGGTCGCGGGGTGTTCCAGCAGGCCCTTGATCTTCTGTACGAAGGTCGCCGCGTCCCAGCCGTCGACGATGCGGTGGTCGAAGGACGAGGAGATGTTCATCATCTTGCGGACCACCACCTGGCCGTGACGCACCACCGGCCGCTCGGCGATCTTGTTGGGACCGACGATGGCCACCTCGGGGTGGTTGATCACCGGGGTGTGAACGATGCCGCCCAAGGTCCCGAGGCTGGTGATGGTGATGGTCGAGCCGCTCAGCTCGTCACGCGTGGCCGACCCGTCACGGGCGGCGGAGGATACGCGCGAGATTTCCGCGGCCACGGCCCAGACGTCCATCGCCTCGGCGTTGCGCACCACCGGCACCATCAGGCCGTTCGGCCCCTGGGTCGCGATGCCGACATGGACGCCGGCGTACTGGGTCAGCACCCCGGCCTCGTCGTCGTAGCGGGCGTTGATCTGCGGATGCTGCGGCAGGACCTTGCACAGGGCGCGCACGAAGAAGGGCAGCAGGGTCAGCTTGGGCTGGTCGGCGCGCTTGGTGGCGTTCAGGTGGTTGCGCAGGGCCTCCAGCTCGGTCGCGTCGACCTCCTCCACATAGGTGATGTGAGGGATCTGCCGTTTGGCGACCTGCATCTTCTCCGCGATCTTGCGACGAAGCCCGATGATCTTGACCTCGGTCGAGCCCTCACGGGCGGCATAGAGGCTGGAACGCGCGCCCTGGGGGGCCGCCGCGCGGCCGCCCGAGGCCACGAAGGCGTCGAGGTCCGCATGCTCGATGCGTCCCGCGGGACCGGAACCCGGAACGAATTGCAGCTCGACGCCGAGATCGCGGGCGCGCTTGCGCACGGCCGGGGAGGCGAGGGCGCGTTGCCCCGCTACGCGGGTGGCGAAGGCCGGCTGGATGGTGACATTGGACTTCGGCGCGGGGGCCGGAGCCTTGGCCACAGGCGCGGCCGCAGCCTTTTCCTGAACCGGAGCGGGCTTTGGCGTGGCGGGTTTCGGCGCCGGCGCCGCGGACGCCTTCACATTGCCCGCGCCCTCGACCTCGAGGCCCACCAGGGTCCCGCCGACGGCCACCATGGCCCCGACCTCGCCGTTCAGCGCCACGACCCGGCCGGCGACCGGTGAGGTCAGCTCGACCGTAGCCTTGTCGGTCATCACGTCCGCCAGCGGCTGATCTTCCTCGACGTGATCGCCGACGGCCACCTTCCAGGCGACGAGCTCGGCTTCCGCCGTGCCTTCGCCGACGTCCGGCAGCTTGAACAGATAGTTGCCCTGCAGGCCGAGGCCGTCCGGCTGGGGCGTCGCCGCCTCCTCGCGCGCCTCGACCTCGACGACCGGGGCCGGTTTGGCGGCGGCCGGCGGCGGCGCGGCGTCCTCGCCGGCCTTCACATTGCCAGCGCCCTCGACCTCAAGCACCACCAGGGCGGCGCCCACCGCGCTCATCTGGCCCGGCTCGCCGTGGATCGCGGTCACGACCCCGTCCACCGGCGAGGTCAGCTCGACCGTGGCCTTGTCGGTCATCACATCGGCCAGCAGCTGGTCCTCGGCGACCCGGTCGCCCGGCTTGACGTGCCACTTGACCAGTTCGGCCTCGGCGGTGCCTTCGCCCACGTCGGGCAGCTTGAAGACGTACTTGCCCATGGCTCAGTCCTCCCCACCGTTCATGGCGCGCTTCAGCGCCTTGCCGACCCGCTCGGGCCCGGGGAAATAATCCCACTCGAAGGCGTGCGGATAGGGCGTGTCCCAGCCGGTGACACGCTCGATCGGCGCTTCCAGATCGTAGAAACAGGCCTCCTGCACCAGCGAGACCAGCTCGGCGCCGAACCCCGAAGTGCGCGGCGCCTCGTGCACGACGACGCAGCGGCCGGTCTTCTTCACGGACGCGACGATGGTGTCGATGTCGACGGGGACCAGGGTGCGCAGATCGATCACCTCGGCGTCGACGCCCGCGTGCTCGGCCGCGGCGACCGCGACCCAGACCATGGTGCCGTAGGCCAGGATGGTCAGTTCCGATCCCTCCCGCGCGATGGCGGCCTTGCCCAGCGGGACGGTGTAGTGGCCCTCGGGCACCTCGGCCTGTGGGTGGCCGGTCCAGGGCGAGACCGGCCGGTCGTGCCAGCCGTCGAAGGGGCCGTTGTAGATGCGCTTGGGCTCCAGAAAGATCACCGGATCGTCGTCCTCGATGGAGGCGAGCAGCAGGCCCTTGGCGTCGTAGGGGTTGGACGGGATCACCGTCTTCAAGCCCGCGATGTGGGTGAAGAGGCTCTCGGGGCTCTGGCTGTGGGTCTGGCCGCCGAAGATGCCGCCGCCGTAGGGCGAGCGGATGGTGATCGGCACCGAGAACTCCCCGCCCGAGCGGTAGCGGATCTTGGCGGCCTCCGAGACGATCTGGTCGTAGGCCGGATAGATGTAGTCCGCGAACTGGATCTCGACCACGGGGCGGACGCCATAGACCCCCATGCCGATGGCGGCGGCGACGATGCCGCCCTCCGCGATCGGTGCGTCGAAGCAGCGGGTCAGGCCGTGCTTCTTCTGCAGGCCCTCGTTGACGCGGAACACGCCGCCGAAATAGCCGGCGTCCTCGCCGAAGGTGAGCACATTGGGGTCGCGGGTCATGGCGACGTCGAGCGCGGAGTTCAGCGCCTGGATCATGGTCATGCTGGCCATGGTCAGACGCCCACTTCCTGGCGCTGGCGGCGGATGCGCCAGTCGGGTTCCTTGAATACGTCCTCGAACATCTCCTTGGTCGAGGGCCGCGATTGGCCGAGCGTCCCGATGGCCTCGGACTCCTTGCCCGCGGCGCGGACCTGGTCCAGCGCCTCCTTTTCGGCCGCGGCCTGGTCGGCCTCGGACCAATGGCCCAGCGTGTTCAGGTGCAGGGCCAGGCGCTTGATCGGATCGCCCAGCGGCCAGTGCTCGAACTCGTCAGCCGGACGGTAGCGGGCCGGATCGTCGGAGGTGGAGTGCTGGGCGGCGCGGTAGGTGTAGAGCTCGATCAGGGTGGCGCCGAGGTTCGCGCGCGCCCGCTCCTGCGCCCACTGGGTCGCCGCATAGACCGCCAGGAAGTCGTTGCCATCGACGCGCAGGGTCGGCAGGCCGTAGGCGATGCCCTTGGCCGCGAAGGTGGTCTCGTTCCCGCCGGCGATGCCCTGGAAGGAGGAGATGGCCCACTGGTTGTTGACCAGGTTCAGGATCACCGGGGCGCGATAGACCGCGGCAAAGGTCAGGGCATTGTGGAAGTCGCCCTCAGCTGTGGCGCCGTCGCCGATCCAGGCGGCCGCGATCTTGTCGTCGCCCTTGTAGGCCGAGGCCATGGCCCAGCCCACCGCCTGGGGATACTGGGTGCCCAGGTTGCCGGAGATGGTGAAGAAGCCGAACTCCTTGGACGAGTACATGATCGGCAGCTGGCGCCCTTTGATCGGGTCCGCCGCATTGGAATAGATCTGGTTCATCATGGTCGCGAGCGGGTAGCCGCGCGTGATCAGCAAACCCTGCTGCCGATAGGTCGGAAAGCACATGTCTTCCGGCGAGAGCACCAGGGCCTGGGCGCAGGCGATGGCCTCCTCGCCCGTGCACTTCATATAGAAGCTGGTCTTGCCCTGGCGCTGGGCCCGGTACATCCGCTCGTCGAAGGCGCGGGTCAGGATCATGGCCTTCAGGCCGCGCACCAGGGTGGCGGGGTCCAGTCTCGGGTCCCAGGGGCCGACCGCGCGGCCCTGATCGTCCAGCACCCGGATCAGGCTGTAGGCCAGCGGATGGGTCTCGCGCGCGGCCACGCTCACGTCGGGGCGCGGCGCGGCGCCGGCTTCGGCCAGGGTGATCCCGGAGAAATCCGCCGCATCGCCCGGACGGCATTTCGGTTCCGGAACATGCAGGCTCAGCGAAACAGTATTCTTCATGCAGCGTCCAAATCGGCAAGATTTGACGCGTGGTCTCGACCACGCCCGATGAGTCTTGCCGATTAGCGATTTACCGCGGGCTTAGCAACGCGTGTGGCGGCAAGGCGTCAGGGGCGTGAAGCAATCGATCCGTTGTGCAAAACGAGTCGTGTTACGCCAACGATGCTGATATTGCTCAAAAAGTCGCTGAACACGCTCGCAGACAAGCGGGTGGTCGCGGCATGGGGCGCGGTTCAGGGCGATACAGGCGGCGGGTTCAACCGCCGCCTTTTGTTGGTGCTGGGGATGTCGCAGTTCGATCTAGTCAGGCAGGCGGTGGTCGACACCGCGGGGATGGCGGCGCTGCCCATCGCCGTCGCCTTCGGCATGACCTTTTTCGCCGTCCTGGTCCTGGTCCCCTTCGCGCGGCGCGTGGGGCTGGTCGACCGGCCGGGCGGCCGCAAGGCGCACGAGACCTCGACCCCCGCGGTCGGAGGTCTGGCCATTGCGGTGGGGGTGGTGATCGCCACCCTGATGATCTCGGCCCCGACGCGCTCGACCAGCGCGCTGGGCCTGGCCGGCCTGATCCTGGTGGTCACCGGCATCGTCGACGACCTGAAGAACCTGAAGTGGTGGGTACGGCTGCTGGCCCAGGTGGCCGCGGCCCTGACCCTGGTCAATCTGGGCGGGGTGCGCGTCGAGCTGATCGGCCCGGTGTTCGGGCTGGAGCCGACCTCGCTCGGCTCGCTGTCGATGCCGTTCACGGTGCTGGCGACGGTGGGCCTTATCAATGCGCTCAACATGGTCGACGGGCTGGACGGGCTGGCGGGATCGCTGGTGTCCTCGTCGCTGATCATGCTGGCGGGCTGTTCGATCTATGCCGGCAATCCGCGCCTGGCGGCGGGTCTGCTGGTCATCGCCGCGGCCACGGTCGGCTTTCTCTACTTCAACCTGCGCTCGCCCTGGCGCGCCAACGCGCGGATCTTCCTCGGCAACGCCGGCAGCGAGTTCCTGGGCCTGGTCATGGCCTGGGCCGCCTTCCGTCTGACCCAGAACCCCCTGCACCCGGTCTCGCCGGTGCTGGCGCCTTTCCTGATCGCGCCGCCGGTGATCGACTGTCTGGCCCTGGTCGTGCGGCGCGCTCTGAAGGGTCGCTCGCCGTTCTCGGCCGACCGCGAGCATTTCCATCACCTGCTGCTGGCCGCGGGCTTTTCCACCACCGCCGTGGTGGTCACCATCGTCGGCTATTCGGTCGCCATCGGCGCCGTGGCCATGCTGGTGATGAAGCTGCACCTCGTGCCGCAGTGGGTGTTCCTGGCGGCTTATCTGGCCATGACGCTCGGCTATTTCGCCCTGACCCTGAAGCCGGAGCGGGCGGTCGCCCTGTTCGTGCGCATTCGCAAGGCGCTGGGAATCCGGGACTCGCTGACGGTTCCGGCGCCCACCGCGCCGCGCGTCGAACCGCCCCTGCCCCCCCGCCCCCGGGTCGCGACCGAGGCCGAACAGAAGTCCCTGGCCGGCTGATACCGCCCGCTTTCACCCCCGCGCCGAAGCGCCCTACACTGGCTGCGGATCTGCGAGCGAAACCGTGCTGAAGGCGCTGCTGAGGGTCGGGGGCATCACCCTGGCGGGCTATGTGGTGGTGGCCCTGGTCGGCGTCGTGTCGGTGCGGGTCTACACTGAGCTGGCCCGGCCGGAGATCTTCGGCGCCGGCAATCTGGCCCTGACCACCGTCACCCTGGCGATCACCCTGCTGGTCGCGCCGATCACCAACACCCAGATCCGTTTCCACACCGAGGCGGTGGAACGCGGCCGTTCAGCGGCCTTCACCTTCGAGACCCTCAAATGGTCGCTCGCCTCCGCCCTGGCGATCCTGGTCCTGGGCGGAGCGGCCTATGCGGTGCTGGCCGCGCGTGGCGCAGCGCCGGTCGGCTGGCCCGGGCTGATCGCCTGCGAGGCCCTGGTGCTGCTGCTGGTGCTGCGCAACGTCTTCATGAACCAGCTGCAGGCCGAGCGGCTGCAGGTCCGCTACACCATAGCCCTGGTGGCCGAGGCGGTGGCCGTCCTGGTCTTCGCCTCGCTCGCGCTTCGCCTGTCGAAAACCCCGGACGCCTATCTCGGCGGCCACGCGGTCGGCACCGCTGCGGTGCTGATCCTGGCCCTGCTGTTCAGCCCGATACCGCCGCGCAACCTGTTGACCCCGGCCGCCCGCTCGCCGGAGGAGGCGCGCGCCTTCGCCGGACGGGTCAAGGTCTATGGCGGCCCGTTCGTGCCTTTCGGCCTGCTCAACTGGCTGTCGAACCTGTCGGAGCGCTACGTGCTGGCGGGCGTGCTGGGCGTGGGGGCCGTGGGCCAGTACGTGGCGCCCTTCGGCATCGCCAGCCGGGCGATGAACCTTGCCAACGGCGCGCTGGGCGACATCTTCCGCCCGCGCCTGTTCGACGCCGAGAACCGCGGCGCCCACGCCGAGGCCGACAAGCTGTTCCTGTGGTGGGTCATCGCCCGGGTCGTCGCGGCGGTCGGCGGCGTCATCGCCCTCGCCCTGGCGGGCCCCCTGATCACCCGCCTGCTCCTGGCCAGCGACTACCGCGCCTATGCGGTGGCGGTGATGGTCTGGGTCTCGGCGGGCTACGGGGTCTACGGCCTGACCATGACGCTGGAAAACCGGCTGATGTCGCTGGACCGCACCGCCCTGCTCTTGCCGCCGCTGCTGGTCGGGGCCGGGGCCAATCTCGGCTTCAGCCTGTGGCTGGTGCCGCTGAACGGGGTGGTCGGCGCGGGCCAGGCCACCTGCGCCAGCTTCCTCGCCCAGTGCGTGGCGACCGCGCTGATGCTGATCTGGGCGCGTCGCCGTCCGCGCGGTCCGGGCGCCGGGGTCGATCCCGAGGAAGAGGACGCCGCCTCAACCCTGGCCGCGGCCGCCGCGGAAGAAATCTGAGACGATTGCGGTGAAGCGCTGGCGGAAGGCCGAGCCACGGAAGTGATCGGTCCACCGGCGCTGCGCGGCCTTCCCCATCTCTCGGGCCTTGTTCCGGTCGCCCAACAACTCGATGAGCCGCCGGGTCAGGTCCCCCGGCTGGTCCAGGTCGACGTTGAAACCGCTCTCGCCGTGGGCGTTGACCTCCGCCCCCGCGTCGTGGACCGAGGCGATCACCGGCAGGCCGAAGCGCATGGCCTCGACATAGACCAGGCCGAAGCCTTCGCAGCGGCTGGGCATGGCGAAGACGTGGGCTTCGCGCCAGATCGCGTCGATCTCGCCCTCCGCGACATAGCCCTTCAGGTCGATGTTGGCCGCCGCGGGCGAGCTTTCCACCAACCGCCGCAGGTCATCGAACCCGGAGCCGTCGCCCACGATCACCAGCCGGGCGTCCGGCACCGCAGCGACCACCGCAGGCCAACTGGCGACCAGGTGGTCGTGACCCTTGTAGGTCTCGCCACCCTCGATGCGCGCCACGATCAGGGCGCGGGGCGGGCCTGCGAACGCCGGCTCGTCCGCAGGCGGATCGTCTTCCTCGGTGGCCAGGGGACAGACCACCGCATTGGCGAGCGGTCCGTGCAGGTCCTGGAAGCGCTGGAGCGTGTAGTGGGAATTGACCAGCACAAGGTCGGCGCCGGCGATGGCGTTGGCGCGGTCGCGCCGCAGCCCCTCCCAGACCTCGATGCCGTGGATGAACACCGCATAGGGCCGCCGGGACAGGACGCCGGACGGATGCGCCCGCGCGATCCCGGCGGAGTCATAGATGGCGTGGGTGACGTGGCGGGCCTTCCAGCGGCAGAGCAGCCCGAACAGCAGCTGGTTCCTGCGCGCCGAAGTGATCGGTGTCGCGTCGAGGTGCGCGCCCGGCTCGTCCAGAAGCGACAGGAGTTCGAGCTCATGGCCCGCCTCGGCGACCGCGCGCCCCATCGCGCGAGCCACGCGCGCGATCCCGCCCCTGCCTGGCGCAAACAGCGCCGCGCCGAGCATGACGCGCAACCTGGTCACACAGCCCCCTTCAAGACCTGTCGCGCCGGGAGGCGCGGACGAACCCGGCCGACTTTGGGCCCGTTGTCGAACCTGTTCAAGGACTGGCCTTGGGCCGGCCCAGCCGGAACCGGGTAAAGGGGGTGACGTATTTCTTCAGGCGCAGGAACGGCCGCTCGTAGCAGTAGTAGCTGAGGGCGGCCAGCGCCAGGCTGAGCGAGATTCCCGCCACGTAGAACACCAGCTGGCCGACGATCTCCCCACCTGGATAGAGATGGAAATTCGCGGGCTTGAGGACCACGTCGCGCAGCATGGCCCGAAGCGGCATATGGAACAGGTAGAGCGCATAGCTGAACAGGCCGAACATCGCCAGGACCCGGGCGCCGAGGATGCGGTCGAACCATGAGCCTGACCCGGACTCGGTCAGCCCGCCAAGGACGACGCCGGCGAACAGGACGGCGAAGACGGTGTAGCCCACGCTCTGGACCACCGGGTCGTTCTCGGCCAGGCCGCCGCTGAAGATCATGTATCCCCCGGTCAGCGCCCCGCCCGCGGCCACCAGTATGGGCCAGAGCTTGCGGAGGAATTGGGTCGGTATGTCCGAGCGCACGGCCAGCGCGATCAGGGCGCCGGCGCACAGGCCGTCCAGGCGCGTCGGTGTCAGGACGTATAGCGCGACGCGGTAGACCTGCCCCCCCTCGTGCCGCCCCACATCCAGGGCCAGGAGGATGAAGCGAAGCGTCAGGCTGAAAACGATGAGCGCTATGCTGGTGACCACCAGCTGCTTCCTGTTCAGGAAGTACACCACCATGGGCCAGACGAGATAGAATTGTTCCTCGATCGCCAGCGTCCAGGTCACGTCCATGATGCCGTGCCGGTAATCGTTGACCGCGGCGATGCTGTAATTGGACAGGAAAAGCCAATACCAGATCTCGTCTCCGTGAACCCGGTTCAGATTGGCCAGCTTCGGAATCGGGAAGTGCGGCAAGACGTAGAAACTGAAGATCAAAACTGCGAAATAAAGGGGGAAAATCCTCAGCACACGGCGGATGTAGAAATTCTGGAAGTAGGCGGGCGAACCCTTGGTGTCGAGCAAGATGCCGGTGATCAGGGCGCCGGACAGGACGAAGAACAGATCCACCCCGATCCAGCCTGAGAACATGCTGGCCGACAGGACGTGTTCCACCGGATTGGTCGGCGTCAGGAGCGTCATGTGGTGCAGCATGACGTAGAGCACCGCCAGGCCGCGGATGCCGTCCAACGCCGGAACGTGCCCCCCCTTCACCGACATCAGTCCCCCATTTCGCCTGGCTCGTGCGACTGTCCGTTTGCTTTGGCTGAACGCGCTCCAGGGAACAAGCCCCCGGGCTCACCAATCACGCCCGCGGGGCGTGACCCGCAGCGTGGCTTCAAGTAAGGGGTGATCCGGCATGCTGAAGCGATCACACAAGGCGGCGTTCTTCGCCATGGCTGGACCCCTGATGGGGCTGAGCGGGCGACTCTATCGTCTGATGCGCGCGCCGGGCGTCGGCGCCGGGGCCCGCGCCCATCTCGGCCCGGGCCAGACCAATTACATCAAGGGCTGGATCAACGTTGACGCCAATGTGTTCACGGGCAAGGCCGACGTCTGGGCCGACCTGCGCGATCCGCTGCCGTTTCGCACCGGCACCCTGAAGGCGGTCTATTCCCACCACATGATCGAGCACCTGCCCGATCTGGCGGCGCACTGCGCCGAGGTGTTCCGGGTGCTCGCGCCCGGCGGCGCCTACCGGGTCGCCGGACCGAACGGCGACGTGGCCATGCGCAAGTTCATGGAGGGCGACCACGGCTGGTTCGGCGACTATCCCGACAAGCGGCGCAGCCTCGGCGGCCGCTTCGAGAACTTCGTCTTCTGCCGCGGCGAGCACGTCACCATCCTGACCGCCTCCTTCCTGGAGGAGATGCTCCAGGACGCGGGCTTCGTGAACGTCACGGTTCAGGAGCCGGTGCGCGGCACGGCCCATCCGGACCTGTTCGGCGATGTGCTGGCCTTCGAGCACGAGTCCGACTTCGGCGCGCCCCACACCCTGGTCATCGAGGCCGAGAAGCCGGCCTGATCCGCGCGACCGGTCAGGCGTTCGCCTTCAGCCGCATCGGCCGCCCTGGCGCGAGCCTCAGCTGACCCACGACCGACAGGATCGCGTGCATGACGATGGCGATACCGACCGGGGTGAAGACGTCCACGACGCCCGTGCCGTCCACCCGGGTGCCCACACGCAGTCCGTAGAGCACCACCGGGAAGAAGTACCAGGCCCCCGCTCGAACCTGGTGGTAGTTGTAATAGCTCCACAGGCCCAGCGCCGCCCCGATCGGCGCCAGCACCAGCAGCAGGCCGATCCAGCCGAAGTTCCAGTAGGCCTCGCCGAACCATCCCGGTGTCGACTGCGAGCGCGCGTTGCCGGTGGCCAGATAGTTGAACTCACGCCCCACGACGCGCACCGGCTTGTTCGGAAACAGCGCGCGCGGGATCAGCGAGATCAGGGCGTCGTTGTAGGTCCGGCCCGGCGCGCCCTTGTCGAACTGCGATATGGCGAAGGAACCCTGGTTGACGTAGCTGAAGCGGATCAGGCCGGTCTGCAGGCCCTGCTGCTCGACCCGGACCGCGCGGTCCGCCGCGAACAGGGAATCGATCCGCGCGGTCAGCGAGCCCTGGGCCGAGGTCCCGGTGCGTTGCACCAGTTCGTCCCGCCCCGCCGCCACCCAGGGCGCCGCCAGGGTGAACAGGGCGATGATCACGCCCGCGATAACCAGGATCCGGGCTGGCGACACGCGGTGCCGCACCCAGGCCAGCAGGAAGATCACGGTGGTGAACAGCATGTCGGTCTTGTTGAACGACAGCAGGCCCACGGCGAACTCGATGATCACCAGGGCGAAAGCGGCCGGCAACAGGTGCCGGGCCCGATCCAGGCACCAGGCGGTGAACAGATAAATGCCGATGGTGTAGGCCAGGGTCAGCGAGGCCAGGGCGCCGGGAATGACGAAGTCGCTCAGGCCCCAGGCGAAGGGCAGGGCCAGGCCGTATCGGACGATCCCGCCGACGGCGAGGAAGATCAGGGCCACCCCCAGGATGCGGTCGGGATCGGGCTTTTCGTGCACCCGGGTGAAGGGCGCCAGGATGCCGCGTGTCCAGCCCATGCGCGACATCAGGGTCGCGGAAGCGAACATGGTCAGCAGGCCGGCGGCGATCAGCAGGTTCAGCTTGGCGATGTCCTCGGCCTGGTAGCGGAAATAGGCCCGCATCACCCGGCTGGTCTGCTCGTTGGCGATCAGGGGCACCAGTTCCCCGAAGCCGTAGTAGACGATCGAGGCGCAGCGCACCGCGAACAGGGGCGTCCAGATGATGGTGGCGTCGCGCCGCGCGCGCACATAGGCGCCGGCCGCCAGCACGCCGGCCAGCAGCAGGGGGCCGACGGAATTGGTGACGGTCAGGCCGACGGGGCCGATGCCGATGGCCATGATGCCGTAGAACAGCACCACGCCGAACAGGGACCAGAGCTCCCACGGCTCGGCGGCCGCCGCGTTTTCGGCCGCGCGCTCGATTCCGGCCTTGGCGCGCTGCTCGGGACTGGCCTGGGGCTTACGGGTACGAGGCCTCATGGGCGACCCATACGGCGGGCGTCGGGTCGGCGGCAAGTCCGGACTCCTACGGGGACGCCCGACTTCACGTCAGCCTCGAGACGTCCGCCAGAAGGGATTCGGCGCGGGCATAGTAGCTGTAGGCCGGCACGCAGCGAGCAAACGCGGCCTCGATCATGGCGCGCCGGTCGTCTGGGCGGGCGAGCCAGGTCGCGATCCGCTCGCAGAGCTGGTCCGGGTCGGCGAACACGTCGATCTCGCGGCCCGGCTCGAAGAAGTCCCGGACCTCGGGGTTGTCTATGTGCAGCATGAAGCCCTTGCTGGCCGGAATCTCGAAGGTACGGGTCGAGACCAGGTCCTCCCAGCCATGCGGACCGTCCGGACCGGAATGGATGGCGATATTGATGCGGCTGGTCTGGACCACCCGCGCATGGAAGTCGCCGACCAGCTCATGGCCGAGGACGAAGGGCTCCAGCGCCGTCCCCGCGCAGGCCTCGGCCCAGCGGTTTCCGACGATGGTCATGGTGACGGACGGAAGCCTCCGCGCCACCGCCTCAAGCCAGAGCGCCTTGTAGGGAGAATGGTTGCCGACATAGGCGACGTCGACCCGGTAATCCGCCTCCGCCACCGCCGTCAGGCGAGGCTGATGCGCCAGGGGCGAATAGCCGTGCGGCAGGTAACGGACCCGTTCCGCGCCAAACCGCCGCGACAGGTAGGGAACGTGGAAGGACTTGGTGGTGAAGAACAGGTCGTAGAGGCCGAGCGACTCCTCGGACAGACCCGCATGGCCGAAGTGCAGGTCGGGATAGTACATGGCCGTGCGCACCCCGCGCCGCTTCAGCGCCGTCAGGGTCTCGGGCTTCACGTAGAGCCCCTTCACCGTCAGGAACAGCTGGGGCTCGATCATGTCCGCCGCTTGCAGGATCGCGGCGTTGAACGAGTCCGTGCTGGCCCCGCGCAGGGCCCGCGCCGCCGCGCGCAGCAACAGGCCGGGCGAGATCACGAAATGCGGCTGGTAGTCGACGTTCTGTACATCGGCGCCCAGGGCGCGCAGCCCATGCGCCAGGGCCTCGCCGGTCGCCCCGTGATAGAAGGCGTTGGCCATCAGGACCCGGAGTTCGCCGCCCGATGCGCTCACCGGCGGCGCTCCAGGCAGAAGGCCGCCGCGCGTTTCAGCCCGGAGACGCTGAGGCGGGTGTCCAGCGCCTCGAAGATCTCGATCGAGGCGGCCGACATGGTCTTGAGCACGCCCTCGTCGCTCAGGACGCCGGCGAGGGCCTCTGCCAGGGCTTCGGTGTCGCCGCAGGGATAGACCCGGGCGTTGCGACCCGAGCGCGCGATGTCGGTCGGGCCCTCGGCGCCCACCCGGTCGCTCAGGATCATCGGCAGGCCGATACAGGCCGCCTCGGAGGTGACCAGGGGATGAGGGTCGGCGCTGGAGGGGTGCACCAGCACATCCGCCGCCGCATAGGCCGTGGGCAGGTCGTCTACATTGACGAAGCCCAGGAACACCGCGCGCGTGCCCAACGCCTGGTCCTGGGCCTGCATCGCCGCGCGTTCCGGGCCGTCGCCTGCGATCAGGGGCCGTATCGGTCGTCCGCCTCCGGCCGTGTGGCGTGCGATCGCGGCCAGCAGATCGCCGGGGCGCTTGCGTTCGGACAGCTTGCCCACGAACAGGGCCGCCGGCTCTTCGGGGGTAAGGCCGTGGGCCGATCTCAGCTGCGCGCGCAGAGCAGCGCGGTCGCGGCGGGCGGCGCGGTAGGTCTCTTCGTCGATGGTGAAGGGCGAACGGAACAGCCGCTCGGGCGCGACGCCGTAGTGGCGATAGTAGGCCTCGTTATTGTCGCCCACGGTGAGGAAGGCGCCGAACTGCGCCAGGGCGGTGCGCACCAGCACCTGCTTGACCAGCCGAAGCGGCGCCGAGCGCGGCCGCTTCAGTTCGCTGTCACCGATCATCATGGCCGGGACGCCGTTCATTCGAGCCCAGAGCAGGGCCCGCTGCCCGGTGCGCTGGCGGTAGCCGTAGATCAGCACCACGTCGGGCCCATAGTCCGCGAGCGCGCGGCCGACGCTGGGGTTGTCGACCTTCTCGGCCGGGCCGCGGGTCAGGCGCTCCGCCTCGGGCAGGAAGACGCTGTCGTAGCCGCCCAGCATGTCCATGGCCCAGGACAGGGTGGTGTTCATCTCGGCGTCGAAATAGCTCTCCAGCCCGATCTTCGAGGCATAGATGACGCGGGTCTCGAGCTCCGGATCGCGGGCCAGGGCACGGTAGAACGGCACGAAGTGCTGGATCGGGTGGGAGACCACGATCGCCAGGCGGATGGGCCGGGTCATGGCTTTCTCAGCACCTGGACCACCACCGGATCCCAGATCAGGTCGAGGCCGTAGAGCGCGTTCATCGCCCGTCCCAGGCCGTCGCGCAGCCCGTGTTTGGCGCGGCGCAGCAGGGGTCTCAGCACGCCCCGGCCCAGGGGACGATAGGCGGCGGCATAGCGCTCGGTGCGCAGGACGGTGGCGGCGCAGAGCTGGTCGATCTTCGCGCCGGACAGGCCCGTCAGGTGGGTCGCGTCGCCGAACTGGGCCGAAAGACCGAAGGGGCTCTGGACGTTGGGATAGCGCAGCAACAGCCGCCCGCCCGGCTCCAGCAGGGCCTCGATGACCTTGAGCCGGTCGGAGATTGCCGACAGGTCCAGGTGCTCGAACACGTCGAAGGCCACGACCAGATCGAAGCGGCCGCCGCGCATCCGCGCTCCGAAATCGGCGGGCAGCAGGGTCACGCCCCGGACCTTTGCGGCGGCGATCGAGGTCGGATTGACCTCGCTCCCGGCGATCACCGCGCCCTGCGCCTCGGCCCAGGCCAGGAAGGCGCCGTCGCCGAAGCCGATCTCGAGCACGCGCCGGCCCTGGAGCGGGATTCCGGCCAGTTCGCCCCGGTAGTAGTCGGCGCGCGCCTCGTCACAGACGAAGGTCTGCTCCCAGCCCTTCCAGTCGCCGTAGTCGCGATAGAGGTCGGATGCTCCGACCGCCGCGCGCGCTGTCCTGGAAGCCTTTTGGCCCGTCACTGCCGGTATTCCCCGTCCACGGCGACGGATCGCGGAGCCTGTGCGCGAAGTCAAGCCGGGCCGCGGGCGATGGCTGAGGCGTAGAGGGCGCGGGTGCGCGCCAGGGCGTCGCTCTCGCGGGTCCGCTGTTCGGCGAAGGCCCGGGCGCCGGCGCGCCAGGCCGCGCGCTCATTGGGCGCCATGGCCGCCAGCGCATCGATGGCGCGCGCGAAGCCCTCCGGGTCGGCCAGGGGCAGGTCCCAGCCCGCCTTGCGCCGCTCGAGATCCTTCCACGGCGTCTGGTCGCTGATCGCCACCGGCGTGCCGGAGGCCAGGGCCTCGAAGATGGCGTGGCCGAAGTTCTCGCCCCGGGTGGGCAGGAACATCAGGTCGTAGCCGGCCAGCATCTGCGGCGCGTCGTCGTTGGCGATCTCGCCCATGTGGCGCACCTCGACATGGGCGGGCAGGGCCTCGATCCGCTGGCGGCAGCGCGCCCAGTAGGCCTCGTCGCTGATCGGGCCGTAGATATCCCAGCGCACGGGCGCCTTGACCCGGCTCAGCACCTCCAGGCCATAGTCGACGTTCTTCACCGGCGTGACCCGCCCCAGGAAGGCCAGCTTCAACACCCCATCGTCGGACGCCTCGGGCGCGGGCGGCAGGTCGAACAGGCCTCGCACATTGGTTGCGGTCTCGACCCTCCAGGCGAAGGGCAGGCCGCGCCGGATGTCGCCGGCCTCCTGGTCGTTGGTGGCGTGGATCGTGACGCTGTCCAGCAGGCCCAGGGTTCGGACCAGGCCCAGGTAGCTCGCCTTGCGCGCGCCCTTCAGCGCCAGGGCCCCGCCGGCGAACTCGCCGCGCGGCGACAGGATCACCGGCCGGCGCGGGACCAGTCCCAGACGGCGAAGCATCAGGACCGGAATGGTGAATTCCTTGTCGAAGAAGCCGTTCAGCACGATCAGGTCGTGGGGTGTCTGCCTCAGCAGCGGCGCCAGTCCGCGGGCGCCCAAGGGCCCGATGGGCAGATACCGGGCCTGCGCATACCCCAGATCACGCCACTCGCCCGTCGGGGCGAAGGGCTGGTCCGAGCCGAAGGGCCGGTCACGCGCCAGGATGCGGAAGTCGTAGTCCTCGCCCAGCACCTGGCACAGAGACTTCAGGCTGAGGTTCGGCCCGGTCGACTCATGTCCGGGCCAGAAAGCGCCCAGCCCGATCAGGACGGTGGGCTTGGCCACGGCCTAGACCTCGATCCGGTAGCGGGTCTTCAGGTGGGCCTTGAACGCCTCAAGCCCGTGGGCGGCGATGAAGCCGCGCGCCTCCTCGATCTTGGCGTCCATCAGCACGAAGAACCAGAAGCCCTGCAGGAAGTGCCAGACGAAGCCCTGCTTACCGTCCAGGAAGCCGAGCCTCAGGAAATAGCGCTGCAGGAAATAGAGCACGCTGCGCAGGTAAAGCGGCGCGCCGCCGAACACCCGGTTGCGCAGGAACCGCTTCCAACGGGCCTGGGCGTTGCCGCCGGACTGGACCTGGGTGTCCATCGGAAACAGGCCGTATTCGCGGTTGATGAAGTCGACCATCTGGCGCGTGGCGTAGCTGTTGTGCTTGTCGGTCCACCAGCCGATGTCCTTGAGGTTCTCGTCGACCAGGTCGCCGCGTTTGAACCACTCGGTCCGGCCGCCCTCCAGCACGATGTGCTCGTCCATCCAGCGCTGCTCGATGCGGCCGCTTCCGGTGCGCCACAGCCGGGTCAGGATGGTCTTGTAGTAGCCGCCCCAGCGGATGAAGCGGCCCTTGAAGATCACCTTGCGGCGGAAATCGATGCCGGTGACATCGCTCGGAACCGAGGTCAGCCGCTCGGCCAGCTCCGCGATCAGCGGCGGCTCCAGATACTCGTCGCAGTCGATGCGCAGGATCCAGTCGCTGGTCACCTTCGCGTTGTCGACGCCCCACTGGAACTGGTCGGCGTAGTTCTTCCAGGCGTGCTGCAGCACCTCGGCGCCGAGGCTTCGCGCGATCTCCACGGTGCGGTCGCGCGAGAAGCTGTCGATCACCACGATGCGCTCGGCCACCCCCTCCAGGCGGCGCACGCAGCGCTCGATGTGGTCCTCCTCGTCGAAGGCCAGGACGATGGCGGTGATCGAAGGCGGGGCGCCGGGGGGGCGCTCGGTCAGGCTCAAGCGCGGCTCCTCACCCAGGCTGGGCGGCGAAGGACGGGCTCGAGATCACCCGCTGCGCCCACTGGCGCGACGCCAGCCGGTCGTTCAGGCCCGCGTGCCCGTTGAGCCAGGCGGTCATGGGAACGCCGAAGCCGGACTTGGGGCGGTCGAGGATTTCGTCCGGCAGGGGCTTGGAAGGGGCCTGGCCCAGCGCCCGCTTTCCCCCGCGCGACTCCATCTTGCCGATGACCGGCGCCAGGTCCTTGAGCAGCTGGTAGTCCACGTAGGGCGTGCGGATCTCGATCGAATGGGCCATGCCCGCCCAGTCGGTGTCGCGCAGCAGCTGGTTGCGCATGTAGTTGCAGGACTCCAGCAGGGCGACACGGGTGATGGAGACACCCGGATCCGGGCTCATGGACCGGGAGATCCGCTCCAGCGGGTCCAGCCGCTTCAGACCCTCGGCGGCGACCTGCGGATCGACCACCGTCTTCAGCTCGAAGGGCAGCAGCACCGACCGGCACAGCATGTAGGCGCCCGGCCAGCTGTCGGCGTACTGCAGCACGCCCAGGGCCTTGGGATTGTGCCGCGCGATGCCCGGGGCCAGGGTGGAAAGCAGCCAGCGCGCCGCCTTTCCCGCGCCGGGAAGGGCCGCGATCGGGCCGTAGATCTGACGCCAGCGCGGGATGTCGCGGAAGGTCGAGTAGCCGGCCAGCAGTTCGTCGCCGCCGACCCCGGACAGGGCGACCTTCAGCCCGAGCTCCTTGGTCGCCTTGCTGACGAACCAGGTGTTGATCCCGTCCACCGACGGCTGATCCATGGCTTCCAGGATGGCGGGAAGGTCGGCCACGAATTCGTCGTGGGTCACCACCCGGGTCGTGTGGGTGGTGCCGTAGTAGCGCGCGACCTGCTCGGCGATGGGCGACTCGTCGTGGTGCGCGCCCTGGAACTCATTGAAGGCCAGGGTCACGGTCTGGATCGCGGTCTGGCCGGCGTCGCGCATCAGCCCGACCAGGGCGCCGGAATCGATGCCGCCCGACAGGAAGGCGCCGACCTCGACGTCGGCCACCATGTGGGCCCGCACGCTGTCGAACACGGCGGCGCGCACCGCGGCGTGAAAGTCGAGCAGGATGCCGCGCGGCTCGTTCTGGGCCAGGGTGGCCGCCAGGTTGGCGTATTCGACCGGCTCGCCCACGCCCTTCTCGTCGATCCACAGGGTCGAGCCCGCCGGCACCGGCTTGATCGCCCGGTAGAGGGTGAAGGGCTCGGGCACGCTGCCGAACAGCTGGAAGCCCACCACGCCCGCGCAGTCCGGGTCGCGCGAGATCGCCTTGCCGGCCAACAGCGCCTTGACTGAGGAGGCGAAGCGCAGCTGCCCGCCCTGGTCGGCGTAGTAGAGCGGCTTGATCCCGTAGGGGTCTCTGGCCAGGAAGAGGCCGCCCTTGCTCCGGTCGTGGATGGCCAGGGCGAACATGCCCCGAAGCCGGCTGACCACCTTGGGGCCCATGATTTCGTAGAGGGTCAGGATGACCTCGGTGTCCGAGGTGGTGCGGAAGCTGTGGCCCTGGGCCTCCAGCTCGCGCTTCAATTCCTGATAGTTGTAGATCTCGCCGTTGAAGGTGATGGTCAGCTCGCCGCTGGCGCTGGCCATGGGCTGCGCCGCCCGGTCGGACAGATCGATGATCGAAAGCCGGCGGTGCGCCAGACCGATCCGCCTGTCGACGTCCCACCATTCGCCCGAGCCGTCGGGGCCGCGCGACGCCATGTGCTCGCGGATGGCGAGCAGCTCACGCCGATCCGGCCGCTCGCTCGCAGGCGAGTAGGCAAAGATGCCAGCGATCCCGCACATAGCCCCGGAAGCCCCTCGATATTCTGCCGGCGCGCGGATCGGCGACTCGAACGCGCAACCTATCGACGCCGCCGATCCGGACTAGCCGCAACTGGTGGGCGGGGAAAGGTTATTCTCGCGCCAAGGGTCGAGGTCTCCACAGGGTTTTGGCTTGCGGCCCGCCCCGCCCCGGCCTATCGCTCAAGGCCGGATGGATCGGGTGAGAGCCTGGGGGTAAACGGTCTGGATGTGCGGGATCGTCGGTCTTTCCAGCCGCTCGCGCGTCGATCCCGAGGCGCTGGACGCGGCCATCGCCGCCATCGCGCACCGCGGACCCGATGGTCATGGCGCCTTTCTCAGCGATGACGGCCTGACCGCGCTCGGTCACACGCGCCTCGCGATCATCGACCTGAGCCCCGCCGGCGCCCAGCCGATGTCGAGCCACGACGGCCGTTTCGTCACCGTCTTCAATGGCGAGATCTACAATTACCGCGACCTGAAGCGTGAGCTGGAGGCCCGTGGCGTGCGCTTCCGCGGTGGGTCGGACACCGAGGTGGTGCTGGAGGGTTTCGCGCTCGACGGCCCCGCCTATCTGTCACGCCTGAACGGCATCGCCGCCATCGCCATATACGACACCCGCGAGCGCCAGCTGTTCCTGGCCCGCGACAACCTGGGCATCAAGCCGCTCTACTACGCCGAGACGCCGGAAGGCCTCGCCTTCGGCAGCGAGATCAAGCCGCTGCTGGAGCTGGTCGCGGTCGAGCGTGCGCTCGACGTCTCGGCCGTCGCCAAGTACGCGACCTTCCTCTGGTGTCCCGGCGAGCAGACGCCGTTCGCAGGGGTGAAGAAGCTCGATCCGGGCTCGGCGATAATCGTCAAGGACGGGGCCGTGACCCGGCGCTGGCGCTGGTGGTCGCCGCCGCCTTATGCACCGCGCACCGACTGGACCGCCGAGACCTGCGCAAGCGAGCTGCGCGCGACGCTGGAAGCTTCGGTCGACCGCCAGATGGTGGCCGACGTGCCGGTCGGCGCCTTCCTGTCCGGAGGTCTCGACTCCACCGCCGTGGTCGCCGCCGCCCGCGCGCGCGGCCACGGCATCGACTGCTTCACCATCAACACCTCCGGGGCCGAGGGCGGGGCGACCGACGACCTGCCCTACGCCCGCGAGGCGGCGGCGCACCTGGGCGTGCGCCTGCACGAGGTCAAGGTCGACGCGGCCGCCCTCTGCGACGGCCTGGTGGAGATGGTCGGCCAGCTGGACGAGCCCCTGGCCGATCCGGCCTGCCTCAATGTCCTGCACATCAGCCGCCTCGCGCGCGAGCACGGCATGAAGGTGCTGCTGTCCGGCACCGGCGGCGACGACCTGTTCGCCGGCTACCGCCGCCACGCCGCCGTGGCGCTCGATCCCCTCTGGTCGGCCGTACCAGGCCTGGTGCGCCGGGGTCTGGCGGGAATGGCCTCGGGCGGGGCGGGCGGCTCGGCGCTTCGCCGCCGCGTGGCCAAGGCCCTGGCCGCCGCCGCCCAGGACGGCGACCGGCGCATCGCCTCCGTGTTCGCCTGGGGGCCGCTGGGCGGGGTCGAACAGCTTCTGGCCGCCGAGCACCGTCACGCCGCCCGGCCGGACGAGATCTTCGCGCCCATGGACGCGGTCCTGGCCGGCGTCGCGGGCGAGCCCGCGGTGGAACGCTGCCTGGCGCTGGACCAGCGCTTCTTCCTGGCCGACCACAACCTGATCTACACGGACAAGATGGCCATGGCCGCCGGCGTCGAGGTCCGCGTGCCGCTGATCGACCTGGAGATGGTGGACTTCGCCGCCCGCACGCCGACCGCCTGGAAGCTCCGCGGCGGGGTCGGCAAGTGGATCCTGAAGCAGTCCCAGCGCGGCGTGCTGCCGGACCGCATCATCGATCGGCCCAAGAGCGGCTTCGGCGCGCCGCTGAGGCTATGGATGAAGGGTCCGATGCGCGAGGCGACCGAGGACCTGCTTTCGGAGACCACGCTGAGGTCCCGCGGCCTGTTCGATCCCGCCGCCGTCGCGAGGCTGCGTGCGGCGGACGCGTCGGGCGCAGCGGACGGCTCCTACACCCTGTTCTCCCTGATGTGCGTCGAACTCTGGTGCCGGCGCTTCCTCGATTCCAGCGCGACGCCCGTCCGGCGGGGCGCGCCCCGAAGAGCGGTGTCCGCCTGATGTCCGCCGATGATCTCAAGAGCCAGGTCCACGACCACTGGAACCGCGAGAGCTGCGGCGAGGGCTACGCGGGGACCGGCGAGGACTTCGACCTCAGCGCCCAGGAGCGGCGGCGCTATGAGCTGGAGCCCTACATCTTCGACTTCGCCCGCTTCCACGAGGCGCCGGGCAAGGATGTGCTGGAGATCGGCGTCGGCATGGGGGCCGACCATCTGATGTGGGCCCGGGCCCGGCCGAAGAGCCTGTCGGGCGTGGACCTGACCGAGCGCGCCGTGGGCTTCACCTCCGCCCGGGTGGCGGCGGAGGGGCTGCCGTCGAAGGTGCAGGTCGCGGACGCCGAACGCCTGCCCTTCCCCGACGACAGCTTCGACCTGGTCTATTCCTGGGGGGTGATGCACCACTCCCCCGACACCCCCGCCTGCCTCAAGGAAGCGGCGCGGGTGCTCCGCCCCGGCGGGATCGCGCGGATCATGGTCTACAACACCTGGTCGCTGGTCGGGATGATGCTGTGGCTGCGCTACGGCCTGCTGGCGGGGCGGCCGGGACGCAGGATGGCCGACATCTACGCCGACAAGCTGGAGAGCCCGGGCACCAAGGCCTATACGCCGAAGGAGGCCAGGGCCCTGGTCGAAGCCTCCGGTTTCCGCAGCGCATCGGTCAAGGTCCAGCTCAGCCACGGCGATCTGCTGGAAGGCGACGTCGGCGCGCGCCACCGCGGCGGCCTGCTCTCGGCGGCCAAGGCGCTGTGGCCGCGCTGGCTGCTCCGGCGCATCGCCGGTGGACACGGCCTCTATCTCCTGATCGAAGCCGTGAAATGAAGCAGATCCTGCAGAACCTGAAGTCGGGCGAGACGCGCGTGCAGGACACGCCCGCGCCGCTGTGCCGCCCCGGCCATCTGCGCATCGCGACTACGGTCACCCTGGTCTCGGCCGGCACCGAGAAGATGCTGGTCGATTTCGCCAAGGGATCGCTGCTGGACAAGGCGCGCCAGCAGCCCGAGCGGGTCAAGGACGTGTTGCGCAAGGTCGGGACCGATGGCCTGGCCGCCACCTTCGACGCGGTGGTCTCCAAGCTCGATCAGCCCATGCCGCTCGGCTACTGCAATGTCGGCCGGGTGGTGGAGAGCCAGTGCCCGGGCTTCGCGAAGGGCGAGCGGGTCGTGTCCAACGGCAAGCACGCCGAGGTCGTAGTCGTTCCTTCCAATCTCTCCGCCCGCATCCCCGACGGTGTGACGGACGAGGACGCCGCCTTCGCGGTCCTGGGCGCCATCGCGCTGCAGGGCGTGCGCCTGGCCGAACCGACCCTGGGCGAAGCCTTCGTGGTCACGGGCCTGGGCCTGATCGGCCTGCTGGCGGTGCAGCTGCTGACGGCCAACGGCTGCCGGGTGCTGGGGATCGACACCGATTCCTCGCGGCTTGAGCTGGCGCGCCGCTTCGGCGCCGAGACGGTGGACCTTTCGAAGGGCGAGGACCCGATCACTGCCGCCCAGGGCTTCTCGCGGGGCCGCGGCGTGGACGGGGTGCTGCTGACCCTCTCGACCCGGAGCAGCGAGCCCCTGTCGCAGGCCGCGCGAATGTGCAGGAAGCGCGGGCGGGTGGTGCTGGTGGGCGTCGCCGGGCTGGAGATCAACCGCGCCGACTTCTACGAAAAGGAGATCAGCTTCCAGGTCTCCTGCTCCTACGGCCCCGGCCGCTACGACCCCGACTACGAGGAGCGCGGGCGCGACTATCCCTTCGGCTTCGTGCGCTGGACCGAGCAGCGCAATCTCGAGGCCGTGCTCGACATGATGGCCATGGGCAAGCTCGACCTGGCCTCCCTCGTCACCCATCGCTTCGACGTCGACCAGGCGCCGGCCGCCTACGACCTGCTGACCTCCAAGACCCCGTCCCTCGGCGTGCTGATCGCCTACCCGTCCGATCCGGCCGGCGACGAGGCGCGGCTGGCGACGCGGGTGGTCCTGCCCCAGCCCGAAACGAAGGCGTCGCCCGGCAAGGGCGTGGTCGGCTTCATCGGCGCCGGTTCCTACGGCGGACGCATCCTGGCCAAGGCCTTCCAGGCGGCGGGCGCGGACCTGCACACCGCGGTCTCCGCCCAGGCGGTCTCCGCCGCCCACCTGGCCCGGCGGATGGGCTTCCGCGCGGCGGCCAGCGACGCTCAGGCGGTGCTCGGCGATCCCGAGATCGACACGGTCTGCATCGCCACCCGCCACGACAGCCACGCGGCCTACGTCGAGGCGGCCCTGGGCGCGGGCAAGCACGTCTTCGTGGAAAAGCCGCTGTGCCTGACCTCGAATGAACTTGCCGCCCTGTCGGCGGCCCACGGCCGCGCGCCGGACCGGCTGGTCATGGTCGGCTTCAACCGCCGCTTCGCCCCCATGGTGGTCAAGGCCAAGTCCCTGTTGGACAGCGTCTCCGCGCCCAAGGCCATGATCATGACGGTCAACGCCGGGGCCATTCCCAACGAGCACTGGACCCAGGACCCGGAGACCGGCGGCGGGCGGCTGGTGGGCGAGGCCTGCCACTTCATCGACCTGCTGCGCCACCTGGCCGGCTCGCCGGTGGTCAGCCTCGACGTCGCCGGCATGGCCGCGCCGGGCGGGCCGCCGCGCACCGATATCGCGACCCTTACCTTACGCTTCGCTGACGGGTCGCTGGGGGTGATCAACTACCTGGCCAACGGCCACAAGGCCTACCCGAAGGAGCGGCTGGAGGTATTCGCCGCCGGACGGGTGCTGGTGCTGGACAACTACCGCCGCTTGACCGGCCACGGCTGGCCTAGCTTTGCGAAGATGAGCGCCTGGTCGCAGGACAAGGGTCAGAACGCCTGCGCCGCCGCCTTTGTCGGAGCAGTCCGCTCGGGCGGCGCTTCGCCGATCCCCTGGTCCGAAATCCTGGAGGTCAGCCGGCTCTCCATCGAAGCGGCGGCGCGCGCCGGCTGATGGACGCGCCGCGGCTGCTGCGCACCCTGGCCTACCTGAAGCCTCAGCAGATCTGGGGACGGATCGCTTTTCGGCTGGCCAAACCGCGGCCCGACCTGTCGCCCCCGCCGGCCTTGCGTCCCCGCGCAGCGCCCTTCCTGCCCCCGGTTCCCAAGCCCAAGACCCTGCTGGCGGGGGATCGGGTTCGCTTCCTCAACGAGGAAGGACCCATCGCCTGGGAGAGCCCGGATCGCGCGAAGCTCTGGCTCTACAACCTGCACTATTTCGATGGCCTGCTGGCCGAGGACAAGGCGGCGCGGGGCGCGCGCGGCGGGGCCCTGGTCAGCCGTTGGATCGCCGAAAACCCGCCGGGCCGGGGCACGGGGTGGGAGCCCTACCCCGTCTCGTTGCGCGTCGTGAACTGGATCAAGTGGATGCTGGGGGAGGGCCGGGCGGCCCCCGAGGCCCTGGCCAGCCTTGCGGTCCAGGCCCGCTGGCTGGAACGGCGGCTGGAGACCCACCTGCTGGGCAACCACCTGCTGGCCAACGCCAAGGCGCTGGTTTTCGCCGGGGTCTTCTTCGCGGGACCGGAGGCGGAGCGGTGGCTGGGCAAGGGCCTCAGCCTCTATCGCGACCAGCTTCCCGAGCAGGTGCTGGCCGACGGCGGGCATTTCGAGCGCTCGCCCATGTACCATGCGATCATCCTCGAGGACCTGCTGGACCTGATCAACCTGACCCAGGCCTACGACCTCTCCGGCGCCCCGGTGCTGGCCGACCTGATCCCGACCGCGGACGCCATGCGCGCCTGGCTGAAGGCCATGTGCCTGGGCGACGAGCGGATCGGCTTCTTCAACGACGCCGCCTTCGCCATCGCCGCCGAGCCCGCCGAGCTGGAGGCCTATGCGGCGCGGCTCGGGCTGATCGACATCGCCGATCCCGCCGACGGGATCACCGATCTTAAGGCCTCCGGCTATGCACGGCTCCAGTGCGGTGAGGCTGTGGTGCTGGTCGACGCCGCCCCCATCGGCCCCGACTACCTGCCCGGCCACGCCCACGCCGACACCCTGTCCTTCGAATGGTCGCTGGGCGCGGAGCGGATCGTGGTCAATGGCGGAACCTCCGTCTACGGAACGAGCCCCGAGCGGGAGGCCGAACGCTCGACCGCCGCCCATTCCACGATCGAGATCGCCGAGCTGAATTCCTCCGAGGTGTGGAGTGGTTTCCGGGTCGGCCGGCGAGCCCGCATCGTCGAGCGGCGATTTGAGGAAGCGGAGACCGAACTGATCGTCGAGGCCGCCCACGACGGCTATCGCTGGCTGCCGGGCCGTCCCCTACATCGCCGCCGCTGGGCGCTCGGCGACGGCGTCCTGCGAGTCCATGACGAGATCGACGGCGCCGGGGCGGCCGTCGCGCGGCTGCATCTGGGGCGGGGCGTCGCCGCACGCGTGGACGAAGGCGGCCTCAGCGGCGGCCTGACCACGCCAGGGGGCCGCGTCATCGCCTGGCGAGCCTCCCACCCGGTGCGCGTCGAGGCGTCGCATTGGGCGCCGGAATTTGGTCTAAGGCTCAAGACCCAGGCGCTCGTCGCCGCTCCGGCGCCGTCCGGCTTCACCATCGACTTGGCCTGGTAGCGCGCCGTGCACATCCTGTTCCTGAGCGACAATTTTCCGCCGGAGGTCAATGCGCCCGCCTCGCGCACCTATGAGCACTGCCGCGAGTGGGTCCGGGCCGGTCACCGGGTGACGGTGATCACCTGCGCGCCGAACTTTCCGACCGGCAAGGTGTTCGAGGGCTACCGCAACCGGCGTCATACCGAGACGGTCGATGGTATCGAGGTGGTGCGGGTGTGGTCCTACATCAGCGCCAACGAGGGCTTCCTCAAGCGCACCCTGGACTACGTCAGCTACATGGTCAGCGCCATCTTCGCCGCGCCTGGCGTGCGCGATGTCGATGTGATCGTGGCCACGTCGCCCCAGTTCTTCACCGCCTGCGCCGGCCGCGTGGTCTCGCTGATGAAGAACCGTCCCTACGTCTTCGAACTGCGCGACCTCTGGCCCGAGTCGATCCGGGCGGTGGGGGCCATGAAGAACGCCGCGGCGCTCGACTGGCTGGAGAAGCTGGAGCTCTACCTCTACCGCAAGGCGGCCGCGGTGGTGTCGGTGACCCGCTCCTTCCGCGACAATCTGATCGGACGCGGCATAGACGGCGCCAAGATCCATGTGGTGACCAATGGCGCCGACCTGGGGCGCTTCCAGCCCATGGTCCGCGACCCCGATCTCGCCGACCGGCACGGCCTGACCGGAAAGTTCGTGGTTGGCTACGTCGGCACCCACGGCATGGCCCATGCGCTGGAGACCCTGCTCGAAGCCGCCCACCAGCTCCGGGCGAATCCGGAGGGGCGCGAGGTGCGTTTCCTGATGCTGGGCGACGGCGCGGCCAAGGCGCGGCTGAAGGCCCAGGCCGAGACCATGGGCCTGGACACCGTCGTCTTCGTCGACTCCGTGCCCAAGGATCAGGTCGCCCGCTACTGGTCGCTGCTGGACGTCTCGATCATCCACCTGAAGCGCACCGAGCTGTTCACCACCGTCATCCCGTCCAAGCTGTTCGAGTGCATGGCCATGGGCCTGCCGGTGCTGCACGGGGTCGAGGGTGAGTCCGCCGATATCGTGGTCGCCGAGGGCGCCGGCCTGCTGTTCACGCCCGAGGACGTTGACGCCCTGGTCGCGGGAATCTTGCGCCTCTCCGGCGATCCGGAACTGCGCGCCGAGCTTTCCACGCGTGCGCAGGCGGCCGCTGGCCGCTATGACCGGTCCTACCTCGCCCGCGACATGCTCTCGGTGCTGGAAGGGGTGGCGGAGCGGAGAGGGAAGTCGGCCTGATGCGGATCCTGAGCGTGGCGGGCGCGCGCCCCAACTTCATGAAGGTCGCGCCGATCGTCCGGGCGCTGGGCCGCCATCCGGCCGGCTTCGAGCACGTGCTGGTCCACACCGGCCAGCACTACGACGCGAAGATGAGCGACAGCTTCTTCCGCGACCTGGAAATCCCCGAGCCGGACTTCAACCTGGAGGTCGGCTCCGGCAGCCACGCGGAACAGACCGCCGCGGTGATGGTCCGCATCGAGCCGGTGTTGAAGCAGGTCCAACCCGACCTGATCATCGTGGTCGGCGACGTCAACTCGACGCTCGCCGCGACGCTGACGGGCCGCAAGCTGGACCTGCGTGTCGCCCATGTCGAGGCCGGCCTGCGCTCCTTCGACCGCGCCATGCCGGAGGAGATCAACCGCCTCTGCACCGACGCCATCGCCGACCACCTGTTCACCACCGATCGCCTGGCCAGCGAACAGCTGCGCCGCGAGGCGGTGCCGGAGGAGCGCATCCACTTCGTCGGCAATGTCATGATCGACTCGCTGATGCGGCATCTGGAGGCGGCGAAGGCGGCGAACTTCGCCGCGACCCTGGGTCTGAATTCCGGGGCCTACGCCACCCTGACCCTGCATCGTCCCTCCAACGTAGAGGAACCCGCTCAGCTGGCCTCCATCCTGGACGCGATCCTGGAGGCCGTGCCGGATCTGCCGATCATCTTCCCGATCCATCCGCGCACCCGCGCCCGCATCGAGGCCTTCGGCCTGTCGGACCGGTTTTCGGACTCGCCCTCGCGGCCGGGTATCTTTCTGGTCGAGCCGCTGGGCTACATCGAATTTCTCAGCCTGAACCAGGGCGCGCGCCTGGTGCTGACCGACTCCGGCGGCCTGCAGGAGGAGACCACCATCCTGGGCGTGCCCTGCGTGACCCTGCGCGAGAACACCGAGCGGCCGATCACCATCGAAGAAGGCACGAACCATCTGGCGGGGACCAGCCGCGAGGGCATTCTCAAGGCTGTGAAGGCGGCTTCCGGCCTCGACCGCAGCCAGGTCCGACGCCCCGAGTTCTGGGACGGCCGCGCGGCCGAACGCATCGTGGACGTGATCGCGGGACTTTGAGGTCTCAGCCGAAGGTGTTGTGCTCGTCCAGCTTGACGGTGCGAGCGCCCAGAGGTGCGATCAGGTCGTCGCGGACCAGCACGTAGTTGGCCTCGAACCAGCGCTCCAGCTCGTAGTGCCAGGCCTCGAACAGGATGATCCCGTCCGGCGTCAGCTTGCCCAGGCGATAACGCGGCAGGCCTGCGGCCAGGTCGAAGACGTCCTTGAGGAAGCTGCGAGTCTCGATCCAGCGGCAATTGTATTCGAACTGAGCCACACCGATCCGCCCCGCTTCGAAGAGCGGCAGGGCGCCCCTGAGCGCAAACAGGTCGAAGCCCTCCACGTCGATCTTCAACAGGTCGATGGCGTCGATCCCGTGGGCCTCGGCATAGGCTGCGACCGTGGTGGTGGCGACCTCGATCACCTCCCCGTCCGACTGGCCGGCGAACAGGGAGTTGCTGCCCGCGCTGGCCCCGCGCACCACAAAGCGTGCGGTCCCCACCTGGTCCGCAACCGCCAGCGCCTCGATCGTGATCGGCAGCCCCTCGAGATTGGCCCGGATCGCGGGGACCGGCTCGAAGGCGGTGATCCGCCGCGCGCCTTCCGCCAGGGCCATCTTCGACCACAGGCCGAGATTGGCGCCGACGTCGAACACCACCGGATCGGGGACGGCGCGCAGCAGGCCCGCCACCAGCGCCCGCTCGCCGTTGGTCTGCATGGCGTTGGCGGTCTCCGAGCGGCCGTAGGCGTAGATCGCCCGGCCCAGGCGCCACAGGCCGCGGCGCCCCACGAGGCGTTCCCCCAGATTCAAGGCGAGGTCGAGCTTGCGCATACCATGGCTATATCGCCTGGGCGCAGGAGCGCCTAGCGGCAGGCCAAGCGCCGGATAACATTGAACCCGTTCGTTAAACCCGTTAGGGCTTGAGGGCTGGCCTCGGGCGTTGAGAGGAGCCGCAGGATCGATGTCCCGGATCATGCTCTTCAGGATCGGGTTCGCCGCCGCGGTCCTTTGGGCCCTGTTCAGCGATGTCGGCCGTCCGATGTTGGGCGTGACCCTCGCCTCGCCCTGGAACCGGGTCGAGCTGTTCGCCGCCTTCTTCGCGATGATGTTGCTGGCCTGGGGCGCCTTTCCCAGGACCAATCCGTGGCTGCTCTGGCTCGGCATCGTCATAGCCGGCCTTCTGGTCGAGATCGGCAAGCTGACGCCTCCGGAGTCGCCCACGGCGGCCGGATCCAACCTGGTGGCCATGGTGCTGGGCAGCCTGGCGGTGTTCCTGGTCGGGGGCCTGGTGCTGGTCGGGGTCGCCCAGGCGGCGATGAGCCGGAGCCGCAAGACCCGCAAGGCGGCCGAACCGGGCGCGGCCGGCGCCGCCAAACTCGGTGGATCGAACTAGGCTCCGGGCTTTTGCCACGCTAGAGACGGGGATGAGGCGGAGTTTCCGCCCACGGATTGCGGCGCGCGAGCGGGGTTGCGGACTTCCATGATGCCAGATCATCCCTCGGGTTCGCCGGTCCGCATCGCGGTGCTCGGCCTGGGCTACGTCGGCCTGCCCCTGGCGGTGGCCTTCGCCGCCCGTTTCGACACCCTGGGCTTCGACATCAATCGCGAGCGGGTCGCCGAGCTGAAATCGGGCAAGGACCGCACGCTCGAGGTGGAGCCCGCCGAGCTGGCGGCCGCCGAGCGCCTGAGCTTCTCCTCCGACGAGGCGGAGCTGAAGGCCTGCAACGTCTTCGTCATCACCGTGCCCACCCCCATCGACGCCCAGAAGCGCCCCGATCTTGGCGCCCTGCTTTCGGCCAGCCGTATGGTCGGCCGGGCGCTGAAGCCCGGCGACGTGGTGGTCTATGAATCCACCGTCTACCCCGGCGCCACCGAGGAGGACTGCGTCCCGGTGCTGGAACAGGTCTCGGGCCTGACCTTCAATCAGGACTTCTTCGCCGGCTACAGTCCCGAGCGCGCCAACCCGGGCGACCGCGAACACCGGCTCTCGACCATCGTGAAGGTCACTGCCGGCTCGACCCCGGCCATCGCCGATTTCGTCGACGCCCTCTACGGCGCCATCGTGCCGGCCGGCACCCACAAGGCCTCCTCGATCCGGGTCGCCGAGGCCGCCAAGGTGATCGAGAACACCCAGCGCGACCTGAACATCGCCCTGGTCAACGAGCTGTCGGTGATCTTCGGCCGCATGGGCATCGATACGCTCGAGGTGCTGGCGGCCGCTGGCACCAAGTGGAACTTCCTGAACTTCCGCCCCGGCCTCGTCGGCGGCCACTGCATCGGGGTCGATCCCTACTACCTGACCTACAAGTCCGAGGCCCTCGGCTACCTGCCCCAGGTGATCCTGTCGGGCCGGCGGATCAACGACGGCATGGGCGCCCACGTCGCCAACCAGCTGGCCAAGGCCATGACCAAGCGGCGCATCCACGTCGCCGGCTCGCGCATCCTGGTGATGGGCCTGGCCTTCAAGGAGAACTGCCCCGACATCCGCAATTCGCGGGTGATCGACATCGTCCACGAGCTGAAGGACTTCAACGCCGAGGTCGAGGTCTACGACCCCTGGGTCGACGCCGACGAGGCCGAGCATGAGTACGGCCTGCGCCCGATCGCGGCGCCGCAGAAGGGCGCCTACGACGCCATCGTCCTGGCGGTGGCGCACAAGGCCTTCAAGGAGCTGGGGCCCGACCAGATACGCGCCTTCGGCAAGCCGGACTCGGTGATCTCCGACGTCAAGGGCGTGCTGCCCCAGGGGACGGCGGACCTGAGACTCTAGTCCTTGCGCGCGGTCGAGGCGTTGGCCAGGCCCAGCTGCAGGCCCAGCAGCAGCGACCAGAAGGCGGTGATCGAGGGGACCTGAAGCGCGTAGTCGCTCCAGCCGTGGATCAGCAGCACCAGGTTGGCCGCGATAAGGCCGCGGATCTGGGTGGTGGTGCGCCGCCGCCGGCCCACGCCGCGTACGGTTCCCCACAGGATCAGGCCGATGCAGGCAAACATGGGCAGGGCGCCCACCAGGCCCGCCTCCTCGAACCACTGCACATAGACGTTGTGGGCCGCGCGGTCCGCCCAGGCCATGGCGTAGTTGGCCCGGTCCAGATGCAGCTTGTTGACGGTGTCGAAGCTGCCCAGGCCGTAGCCCAGGATCGGCGCCTCCTGGAAAACCTTCCAGTGCTCGGACAAAAGATAGGCCCGTTCCTTGGCCCCGGCGGCCGCGCCGCCCAGCCGGGCGATCAGCCCCGAGCCCTGCACCAGCAGCAGCAGGCCCGCCGCCACTCCTGTGAACACCATGGCCCTGACCCGCACCCGGCCGGCCCAGGCTTCGAGCGCGAAGAAGGCCAGGATGGCGCCGGCGGTGGCGATCGCCGCCCCGCGCGAGGCGGTGAGCATCAGGCAGGCGGCGAACAGCAGAGTCAGTGCCCAGTAGGGTCCGCCGGCCAGGAAGCGGCTGAAGCCGCCGCCTTCGGCCTGGCGCCGCTCGGCCGCAAAGGCCATGCCCATGGCGATCACCGTCATGACCCCCATCAGGGCGCCGGCGCTGTTGGCGCTGCCGAACATCACCGACAGACGGCCCGTCCCGGTCCATTCGGCCCCGCTCGCGTAGCGGATCAGGCCGTAGAGCGCGTAGGCGCCGCCGGCGGCCAGCACCAGGTTCAGGGTCCAGCGCCCCCGCTCGTCGGACGATCCGAGCGCGAAGCCGCAAAGGAAGATGGCCGCCAAGCCCAGCAGCTTGACGATCTCGACGCTGGTGGCCAGCCGGTCGATGGTGATGGCGGCCGGCGCGTTGACGTAGGACCAGGCCGGATTGGGTCCGCCCGGGCCGAAGGGGGTCAGGGTCCAGAGCGCGGCGGCGATGACCAGGGCGTAGGCCCAGGCGGCCGGGACGATCGACCCGCTGCGGGCGAGCGCCTCGCGCACCCAGGGCAGGGCCAGGAACAGGATGAGCATCCCGCCCTCGGCGGCGGCCAGGGCCAGGCCCGCGGCCATGCTGTTGGCGCCGTAGGCCAGGTGCGCGCCGAAGACCAGGGCGGCGGCCAGGACGGCGGCGAGGGCCTCGGTCGGGCGGATATTCAGCGCGAGACGCATGGTTGGTCTCTAGAGCGTTTCGGCGAAGGTTGGAAACGCCCGGGCGGCCCCCGGGCGCGATTTCCCGCGCCCGGACCGGATCAGCCCGCGTAGTACTTCTTGTATTCGCTGTAGTAGTAGCCCGGATCGCCGTAGCCGTAGCGGGCCTGCTCCTTGGCGTCGACCTGGGTGAGCGCGATGCCGGGGACACGGGCGCCGGCGTTGGTCAGGACCTTCACCGCCGCCTGCACCGCCTTCAGCGGCGTCTTGCGCCAGCGGGTCAGGAACAGGACCATGTCGGCCTTGGCCCCGATCACGCGGGTGTCGGAGACCGCCAGCGTCGGCGCTGTGTCCAGCACGATCACGTCGAAGCGTTCGCGCAGGGTGACCAGCAGCCGGTCCATGGCGGCGGAGCCGAACACGTCCTTGGGCGTGAATGCGCTCTTGGCCAGAGGCAGGACGTAGCAGCCGCTCTTCTCGTCGTGCAGCAGCACATCCTCGAGCCGGACCTGGCCGGTCAGGACGTCGAGCAGTCCGCGCTCGGGCTCGACGCCCAGGATGCGGTTGACGTTGCGGCGGCGCAGGTCGCAGTCGACGATGATGGCGCGGTCGCCCGCCTGGGCGGCGGAGCGGGCCAGGCCCAGCGAGGTCGTGGTCTTGCCTTCGTCGGGCAGGGCGGAGGTGACGGCGATGATCTTGGTGACCTCGCCCAGTCTCGAATAGAGCAGGGATGTTCGTAGCGCCCGGAACGATTCCGCGAAGCTGGACAGGGGCTTGTCGAGCAGGAAGTCCACCGGTGAGACGCCGCGCTCGTCGGTGACCGAATCCAGGTGCGGGATCGAGCCCAGGTGCGGCAGGTCGAGACGCCGCTCCACGTCCTCGGCGGTGACCAGGCCCTGGTTCAGCATCTCGCTGATGACCACCGCGCCGACGCCGGCGGCGAAGGCCAGCACCAGTCCGATGAACAGGTTGGCCCGCACCTTGGGCGAGGAGCGCTCGTTGGGGATCTTGGCGGGCGACACCACGCGCGCGTCCGAGCGTTCGATGCCCTGGTCGGCGCTGGTCTCCTTGAAGCGGTTCAGGAAGCTCTCGTAGAGCGTCTTGACCGACTCGGCGTTGCGCTCGAGCTCGCGCAGGTGGATGGCGGCGCGGTTGTTGACCGCCAGCGTGCCCTTGGCGCCCGAAAGGCTGCCCTCGATCGAGCCGGCGCGCTGGCGCGAGACCGAGACCTTGGCCTGCAGGTTGGAGATGATGCGGCGGATCTCGGCCTGGATCTGGGCGTCGATATCGGCCAGCTGACGCTGGGCCTTGAGCATTTCCGGGTGACGCGGACCGTACTTGCCCGCGAGATCGGCGACCTGGCCCGAGACCTGGGCGCGCTGGGCGCGCAGTTGCTGAATCACGGTGGAGCCCAGCGCCTCGCCCACATCCTCGCCGGAGGAGCCGGCGGCCAGCTGGGCCTGGGCGGTGCGCAGGCGCGCCTCGTCCTCGGACACCTGGGCGCGGGCGGTGGCGGCCTGCTGGTTGTAGTTGGAGATTTCCTGCTCGGTCAGGGTCGAGCCCGACGCGCTCATCAGGTTGTTGCTGATCTTGTAGGTCTCGACCGCGGTCTCGGCTTCCTGGACCTGGGTGCGCAGCTGGCCCAGACGCTCGTTCAGCCACTGGTTGGCGTTGCGGGTCGCGTCGAACTTCGCGTCCATCTGCTCGGTCAGATAGCGGTTGGCGAAGGTGTTGACGATCAGGGCCGCGCGGGCCGGGCTTTCGGAGGTGAAGCCGATGCTCATCACATAGGTCAGGCCGACGCGCTTGACCGCCAGGCGGTGCAGCACCCGGTCGACCACCATCTCATGCTGCTTCTGGCGCTCGACGTCGGTCAGGTGGGCGCGGGCCATGTCCGGCGCGGCGCCCTTGAAGATGCCGGTGACCGAGCTGATGGCGCTCGAGATCGCGCCCTGCTTGCGGAACTGCGGCGCGAATTCCGGGTCGCTGTCGAGCTTCAGGTCCTGAACCACGCGCTCGGCGAGGTGGCGGGACTTCAGCACCTCGACCTCGGTGTCGATCGTCCCGGAGTCGGCCGGCAGGCCGGAGAGAACCTGGGTGGTGTTGACCACATTGGTCTTGCGCACGTCGAGCATGACGTTGGCGGTGGCCGTGTACAGCGGTGTCGCGCGCATGGTCAGGACCACCGCGGCGATGAACACCAGGGCGGCGACGGTCGAGAAGATGCGGATGTGGCGCAGGAACAGCGCCCAGACCCGGCGCAGGTCGATCGATCGGGACTCGGAGGGAGCCTCGGGACCGTCGCCGCCGCTCCACGCAGGCTCCGGCTCGGGCGTCTTCGCGCGGAGGGGGTGGGGAAAGGCGACGGGCTCTTCGGGCGAGAAACTCATTTAACCTGCTCGGAAGGGCGCCCGCGGCGACGCGCCCTGGTCAGAATTGAAGGATGAGGGCTGCGCCCAGCCGGTTATCGTCAAAATCCACGCCGTGGCCAAGACCGTTCGACGTCTGCGACAGGTGGCTGAGGTTGACGTTCAGGCCGACGCGCCGGTTCAGGAGGTAGGTGGCGCCCGCCGAAAGCTGCCAGCGGCGGTCGTTTCGGTCGATGTCCTTGAAATCGCTGGTGCTGTAGGAGGCCATCCCGGAGAGGATGACATTGCGCATCAGCTCATGGTCGACCTGGAAGTCGACCTTGGAGAGCAGGTAGCCGGCCGAGGTGGCGATGCCGGAGTCTTCCACCGAATGGGTCACCGCCAGGGTCAGGGTGGTGAGCTGGGTCGGGAACCATTCCACCTTGCCGCGGTAGCCGAGGCTGGAAATGTCCTTGAAGTGGCCGTCGCTGTAGTTCTGGCGCAGGGCGCCCACGCCGATTTCGCCGCGCACCACGTGGGTCAGTTCGAAGTTGGCGCCGACCAGAGCTTCCAGGCCGGTGGAATCGCGGGTGAAGCTGGTCGAGCCCGCCGCGAACAGCTGGGCGTTGGTCAGCCGGTAGTCGCGCTTGTTCCCGGTCACCTCGAGGAACACGGCCGTGTCCGGGCTGACCGCGTAGTCGGCTCGGCCCTTGAAGTCGGTCGCGGTCCGGTCGCGGTCGTCCTCCAGGAACTTGGCGCCGAGATGGGCGCCGTTCTTGTAGTCGTAGCGCTCCCAGTCGGCCGAGCCGCTGAGCTTGAGGCGGTTGAATTCCTTGGTCAGGCCGAGATTGAAGCCATCCTGGGAATAGCGGACCGGCTTGTCCGTCACGGTCGCGTTGCCGTTGATGGAGGTGCGAGGCTCGGTCAGTTCGGCGTGTTCCAGGCGCTCGCCCAGCTTCATGCGCCCGCCGAAGTCGAGCCGCAGGGTCTGGCCGACGTCGCTGTCGGTGGTGTTCTCGTTCGAGTTCTGGCTGTAGCGGTCGGCGGTGGCGCTGGCGAAGAAGGCCAGCCGGTGCCGGGACCAGGTGGATTCGATGTTCAGCTCGGGCCTGACCCGCCAGATGGTGTCGGAGGTCTTGCTCGGCCCGGCCAGGATGTTGTCGTCGTAGACCAGGTCGTTCTCGAGCCGCGGATAGGCCATGAAGGCCCCCAGGCGCACGCCCTCGGCTTCGTACTCGGGATGCGGGCGTTCGCGGACGCTGACGTTGCGGTCGCGGGCGAAGTTGCTGTCGGGCGTCTTGGCCAGATCGCCCGACACGGACTGGGCCATGGCCAGCCCCGGAAGAGCCACGGTCGTCAGAAGAACGGCGAGTCTCATCGCCGGACGGGTTACTCCAACCATTGCTGCCCCACCCCGATCTAAAATTGCAAAAATCGAGCGCCGGCGGGCCGGCGCTCGATCACTACCGGCGCGCCCTGCGGCGCGCCCCGAAAAAGCGCCGTCCTCAGATCCCGGGCTTCTTGTAGTCCGAGCCGCCGCCGACGCGGCTGGTGGTCAGCGAGGATCCGCTCGGCGCGGAGCCGCCCGGACCGTAGCCGGAAGCCATCAGGCCCATGGAGATCTGCTGGGACAGCTCGCCGAGCGCCAGCACCGCGGGATCGCCCGAGGCGCGACCGGCGTAGGTCGTGCTCTGCCGAACCATGCGAAGCGCGGCGAGGATCACGCCGGAGTCTTCGCCGCTCTGGGCGACGACGGCGGCGACGGCGGTCTCGATGGCCGCCTTGGTCTTGACTGCGTCGAGGCCTTGCGAGGCCGCATCGGCCTGGGCCGCCTGGGCCGCGCGCTGGATCGAAAGGGCGAGCGCCGTGGTCCGCTCGGCAAAGGAGGCCGCAGAAGCGGGGGCCGCGGTGACGAGCGCCAGCGAACTGACCGCCACTCCAGCCAGAGCAGCTCTCAGAACAATCGCCGCGGCCGTGGTCCTGAACGACATGATCCTGATCCCTTCAAACGCAAGCCCGACGTAGTCCCACGTTGGTTAACCGAGCCTATAGACGAAGGCATCGTTCACGCCAAGACGGACGCGTTCACCCAACACCGGAATTCCTGTGATGGTCAACCCGGGGAAGGTACGGAGAGTTCCATTCTTCGCACCGTTAAGAGGGCCGCGACCCGCCCCGAGGGGTTGGCGACGTGTTTCGCCAGCTCTGAAAGGGACCAGTGGGAATCCGCGCCGGCCCAGAGGGCTTCGAATTCCCCCAGCACACTGCGGCGGAGTTCGGGGGTCAGGGCCTCCCAGTTTTCGAAGGCGAACGACATTCTCCAGCGAGAGACTTCCGGTCCCAACGGTTCGAAATCGTACGAGCGTTGCAATGAGGCCATACCTGCGCGCCCGAGTCGGCCCCCGCGCATCCGGTCGATCCGGGCCAGCTCCAGCCAGGCGACGGCGCTGGTCGGGCTCTGCGCCAGGGCGCGGCGGGCGGCCGCCTCGGCCAGGGCCAGATCGCGGGGCCCCGGATGCGGCGCGTCCAGCCGCCGGCCGGCCTCGATCTCGTCCGCTACGGCCGAAGACAGGGGCGAGGACGAATCGGTTGCGGTGAGCGCAAGCGACCCGGCGATTCCGCCGCCCAGCGCCAGCAGGCCGAGCAGCGCCGCCAGGCTCACGGCGGCGATCCGGCGAATTCGGCGGTTGCGGATGTGAGGCTGGGAGGTCATTCACGCGCGGTTCAGTGCGGGACCCGGTTTATGCGCGCGGCGCCCGAGGGGCAAGGCCGGGCTTGTACGGCCTCGCCGGCTTTTGATCGGGACCCCTTTTGCATGGGCCGCACGCCGTGGGATAAGTGTGGCTGTCGAATTCGGAGACTACGATGACGTCGCGTGTTTTCGCCTGGATCGCCATGCTGTTCATGGTGCTCGCCCTGGCGCCCCAGGCGGGCGGCGCCTGGGCCCAGTCCGCCCAGGCCTCCGCGCAGGCCCCTTCCGCGGCGGTCGCCGCCGACCCGGCCGGCCCCGACTACCGTCTGGGGTCGGGCGACAAGGTGCGCGTGATCGTGTTCGGGGAGCAGGCGCTGACAGGCGAGTTCCTGGTCTCGGGCAACGGCAAGATCTCGCTTCCGCTGCTGGGCGAGGTCCAGGCCGCCGGCCTGACCATCCGCGAGTTCCAGAACGAGGTCGAGACCGCGCTCAAGGACGGCTATTTCAAGGAGCCCAAGGTCAGCGCCGAGGTCCTGAACTACCGGCCGTTCTACATCCTGGGCGAGGTCAACAAGCCCGGAGAATACCCCTTCACCAACGGCCTGACGGTGCTCAACGCGGTGGCCACCGCCCAGGGCTTCACCTACCGGGCCAACACCAAGCAGGTGTTCATCAAGCGGGCCAACGAGACCAGCGAGCACAAGGTGCCCCTGACCTCGTCCACCACCGTGGCGCCGGGCGACACCATCCGCATCGCGGAGCGCTTTTTCTGAGGAGCGGCGTCCGGCTCCGGCGCCCTTTGGGCCGGCTCGGCGTTTGACAGGAGGGCGATCGGCCCTCAGGTGTGCCTGATGTTCTCCACCAAGTCCCTGCGCCGGCTGTTTCAGGGCGAGACCCGCAAGGCGTCGCGCGCCCCCGACGGTCTCGTCATCTACGCCGTGGGAGACATCCATGGCCGCGCGGACCTGCTCGGCCTGGTGCTCGAGGGCGTCCTCGCCGACGCGGCGGACGCCGCCGGTGACTGCATGGCCATCTTCATGGGCGACTATGTCGACCGGGGCCCGGCCTCGCGGGAGGTCATCGACACCCTCATCGCCTTTTCCGCCCACCCCTCCATCCGGTCGCGCTTCCTGTGCGGCAACCACGACCAGTCGATCCTCGACTTCCTGTTCGACCCGGCCAGCGGTCCGGCCTGGTGCGACTTCGGCGGGCGCGAGACCCTGATCTCCTACGGTGTGGCGCCGCCGCGGGCCCGCACCGACGCCGAGGCCTGGGCCGCCACGGCGCGGGCGCTCGCCGCCGCCCTGCCGGAGTCCCACCTGGCCTTCCTGCGCAATCTCGAACTCAGCATCACCCTCGGCGACTATTTCTTCGCGCACGCGGGCGCGCGGCCGGGCGTGCCGCTGGAAGAGCAGAGCGAGCGCGACCTTCTGTGGATCCGCGAGCCGTTCCTGGGCGACCCCCGCCGGCTCGCCAAGGTCGTGGTCCACGGGCATACTCCCACCGAGGCGGTCCATTCCGACGATCGCCGCATCGGGGTCGACACCGGCGCCTACGCCACCGACGTCCTGACCGCGCTGCGCCTCGAGGGGAGCGACCGCTCGCTGATCCAGACCCGGCGCCGCGCCGATCGTTCCCACGCACTGGCGGCGGTCAGCCTGCCCGACGGCGCGCGCGCGGTGCGCGGCTGAGGCGCCCTGGAGGCGATCCGCCCGGCGCGGTCGGATTTCACGGAACAATCCAGCTTTGCCGGGGTTTTCCGACTCGGCGATCGCGGCTGCTTGGGGTAGTAAGGCGCTCGCACGTAGCCGGTGAACATGTTCGATCAATGGGTTCCCGATGAGGTCGAGACGCCTCCGCGCGCCGCGGGGCCCGCGGTCGTGCAACGTCTCGCCGGCCTGGCTCGGGGCCTCGGCGACGCCGCCCGCAACCAGCTTCGCGCCTGGATTCCAGGCCGCGCCTCCGACGACGGCTGGTCGCTGGACCGGGAGCTCTCGGGCGCCTTCGCCGCCCGGCCGGCCCACCGCCTTTCGATCCGCGCCTATCGCTACACCCACGATCACTGGGCCCACATCACCGCGGGCCTGTGCGCCGTGCTGGTGGTCTGGGCCGCCTGCCTGCAGCCCGCGCGGGCGCAGGGCGACCGGGTCGACGCCCTCATTCGACTTCTGCGCCTGACCGGCGGCGACCTCGGGGACAAGGGCATGGCCCGCCTGGCCGGGATCGACCCCTCCGCGGCGCTGATCGCCGGCCAAGTCGCGCGCCTGCCGCCGGCGCCGGTGTTCAACGGACCCGATCCGGCTGGAACGGACGCCGCCCAGACGCCGCCGACGCTCGAACTGCCCGGCATGACGCCGGACCAGGCCCGGCTGATCAACGCCTCCATTCCGGTCTCGAGCCTGCCCAATCCGGCGGCGCGGCCGTTCTTCCTGCCGCCGGCCAATCTGCTGGACGCCACCCGCGCGGTCGATTGCCTGACCGCCGCCGTCTATTACGAGTCCGCCGGCCAGCCGCTGGCCGGTCAGCAGGCCGTGGCCCAGGTGGTTCTGAACCGCATGCGCCACCCGGCCTTCCCCAAGAGCGTCTGCGGGGTGGTGTTCCAGGGCTCGAACCGGCCGACCGGCTGCCAGTTCACCTTCACCTGTGACGGCTCGCTGATGCGCAAACCCTCCGAGGGCGGCTGGATGCGGGCGCGCGAGGTCGCCGTCGCGGCGCTGAACGGCTACGTCATGCGCGACGTCGGCAACGCCACCCACTATCACGCCGACTATGTCGCGCCCTACTGGTCCACCAGCCTGGTCAAGGTGGCGACCATCGGCGCCCACATCTTCTACCGCTGGACCGGCGGCTGGGGCGAGCCTCGCTCGTTCGCCGGAGCGTACACCGGCGAGCCGCTGCTGCAGCTGGCGGGCCTGGGCTCGGTCAATCCGGGCCTGACCGTGGCCCTGCCCTTCCAGGCCGGCGTGAACGTGACCGCGCCCGGCGCCTCGACCGAGGTCCTGACCGCGCCCGGAGCCGGCGAACCGGCGCCCGCGGCCGCTGCGACGGAGGCCCCGAAGATCGATCTGGTCGTCAGTGCTCCGGTGCTGGCCCCGCTGACCCGCGAGGCGCCCAAGCCGGCGCCGAAGAAGGAGCCGCCGCCCCGCGGCGAATGGAACCGGCTTCCGACCGTCCATTCTTTCTAAGGTCCGAACCCGGTCAGATCCGCACCTCGAAGCGCGCCGCGAGCGCCAGGGTCTCTCCCGGCTCCAGCACGCGCACGCCGAGCGCGCGGGCCTCAGTCTCCGGATGGTCTAGCGCATCGTTGGCGTGGCTCACGGGCTCGGCCACGAACAGCCCGCCGCCGGCCGGCGAATAGAGCTGAAAATAGCGGCAGGCCGGCGAGATCAGGTCGAGGCCCGCGCCGTCCGCCCAACGGATCGCGGCGCGCCCGTCCCAGCCGCCGAAGCCGTTGTCGAGGTCCTGGCCACAGATGCGGCGCCCGTCCAGGGAATAGCGCCCTGCGGCCGGGCGGACCTCCACCGGCATGATCTCGCCGTCGATGGTCCAGACCCGGCCGACCCTCGCCGACAGGACGGTGGCGCCGTCGCAGGGGAAGTAGGGGTGCAGCCCCAGTCCCGCCGGCATGGCGGTCGCGTCCAGGTTGGTGACCTCGATCCGGTAGTCGAGGCCGGTCGGTCCTAGGGCGAAGCTCTGGCGGGCGCGGTAGGCCCAGGGCCATTCGCCGGGCGGATGGTCGAATTCCAGCACGGCCCGGTCCCGCCCGGCGGAGACCACACGCCAGGGCCGGCGCCAGCCCTGGCCGTGCAGGGGATGCTTCTGGCCCGGCAGGTTCGGCGACAGCTCGACCTCGCGGCCCCGGAACCGGAAACGGCCGTCGCGGATGCGGTTGGAGAAGGGGACCAGGGGAAAGGCCGCGGCGTCCAGCGCATCGGTCAGGTGGGCCGGCGCCTCGCGCATCAGGGCCTGACGTCCGCCCGGCCGCCGCAGACGGAAGGCGGCGATTGCGCCCCCGATCTCCGGCGCCAGCTCCAGGTCCAGGCGCCCCGAGACCAGTTCGATCCGGGCAGGCCCGCTCACGCGGGCGGGGGCGCCGGGGCGTCCGGCTCCTGGGCGCTGGCCGTGCCGCCCGGCTGGTCGACGCCCTGGCGGATCTTCTCTGCGGTGCGCAGGGTGCGGGCCTCGGCGCGCATGCGGCTCGGACCCAGGGCCTCGTATTCGGAGGGCAGGACGATGGGCACGCTCAGGCACACGCTCTGGGTGGGGAGCACCGTGGCCCAGTCGCGGATCAGCTGGCGGTAGGAACGGCCGACGTTGCGGATATTGCGGTCCAGGTCGTACAGGCCCAGCGGATTGACGTGCCCGGCCTGTTCCCGCAGCGCGGAGTCCCAGTCGACCTGATCGGTCAGGGAATACCAGGTGAAGCCGACCGTGGGCACGCCGTCGTTGCGTACCCTCAGCACATTGGCCCACTCTTTCCACAGCCAGTTGACCGCCTCGTCGCCGTTGGGGCCTTCGACGATGTTGGTCTCGGTGTGCATCACGGGCAGGCGGTAGCGGTCATAGTACTGCCGGGTGATCTCGCTGTAGCCGAAGATCTCGCCCGAGGCGCGGGTCGAGCCGTCCGCCCCCACCCGGTGCTCATTGGTCCAGTAGTAGTCGTTGCCCAGGATGCAGTGGTGCTTCATGCGGTTGTCCATGAAGAAATGGTACTCGTCCCAGGTCATGCCGTTGGCCATCAGGTACTCGTACATCTCCGAGTCGACCCGGTGGCCGTAGTTCAGGTCCAGGGACAGGAACCGCATGGAATTGTAGAGTTCCGCCGACTTGATCGCGTCCGGGTTCTCGGCGTGGAAATATTCCGAGGACTCGCTCTGGATGAAGATGGCGTCGGGGCGCACGTCCAGGATCGCCTTCATGGCCAGGATGTTGGCCTTGACGATGTTCTTCAGGGCCGTGACGAAGGTCTTGTCCGTGGTCCCCTGCTCGTTCCACCAGCCGTACTTGGCCGAGAAGGTGGCGCAGATGAACATCTCGTTGACCGGGGTGTAGAGCTGCACCCACGGAAAGCGCTTGGCGAAGGCGCGGGCGTACTCCTCGAAGTAGCGCGGCAGGTCGGCGTTCTGGAAATCGCCCAGCCAGTCGGGCACCCCGAAGTGGCAGAGGTCGACGATCGGGACCAGGTCGCGCCGCCGCAGGTCCTCGAAGGCCTCGTCAGCGAAGGTCCAGTCGTAGTGTCCAGGGCCCAGGTGGGTGGTGTGGAAGGGGGGGCCATAGCGCAGGAAGCGGATGCCCAGGTCCTCGACGCAGTCGAAGTCTGTCTTCCAGTGCTTGTAGTGGCCGCAGACTTCCATCTCGTCCACGCGCACGCGGCCGTTCTTGATCTTCGGGATCGAGTTCTCGATCCCGGTGGCGAACATGAAGGCGGTGATGATGGTCGCTCCCGTCGGACTTCGGTCGGGAGCTAAACGAGCCGGAACGACGAATGGTTCGCCGCCCACGGTCGGGGCGCGAGATCAAGTGGTGTTTTCGCGTTCGTTGAAGCTGTTAACCAAACTGTGGCGTCGCGGTCGCAGATACGCGCGGCGGGCGAGATTCACCTCCCGGAAACCCCGTTCAAGCCTTGCCTTCGTTGAGACGACGGTGTTACGTGACGCCAGTTTGGGAGCCTGCGCCCGTTGCGGCATAGGCAAAGAGATCGCGCCAGAGGGGCATGCCATGACCAATCGCGTTTCGCGGAACAGCCGCCGTTCGTCCACTACGTCCAAGGAAATCAAGGACTTCGGGCCCTCGGCCGCGCTGAAACTGTCGCGCAATGCCCTGATGCTGGGCACCGCCCTCGGCGGCGCCATCGCGATCTTCACGGTCACCGCGCCCGAGCGCGCGATGGCCGCCGACGTGGTCTGCGCCCCGGACTCCTCCGGCTCGACCACCAACGGGGTCGAGACCTGCTCCGGCGCCGGCGACAAGATCGTCTACACCGCCAACGGCGACCTGACGGTCGTGCTGAACAACGTCTCCAACCCTCTGGCGGCGACCAGCGCGGGCCTCACGGTCACCTCCGCCAAGGCCGGCGCCCACCTGACGGTCAATGATTCCGGCGGCCCCGCCGGCTTCCTCTACAGCGACGCCGGCGACGCCCTGCATGTGTTCACCACGGGTGGCGGCGCGATCAACCTCGACACCTCCAACGGCACCGTGGCCAACGGCGCCACCGCCGGCATCAATTTGCAGAGCTCGGGCGGCGCGGCCTCCGTCTCGATCATCGCCACGGTCGGAGGCTCGGCCTACGCGGTGACCAGCGGTCCGGCGGTGCGGGTCGCCAACCTGAACAGCGGTTCCAACGAAGTCTCCACCATCTTCGGCAGCGCCTATGTCCACTCCTTCAACGGCGTGGGCCTCTATGCGATCTCGACCGGCGCGGGCAACAGCGCGGTAACCATCAAGAACACCCAGGGCGTCCGCGGCGGCGCGGCCAACGCCGTGTTCGGCGTCGAGCTCAACAACAACAGCGTCGGCGCGGTTGAAATCGACATCAACGGCTCAGTCTACTCCAACGGCCAGGCCATCTTCGCCTACAACCACGGCTTCGGTCAGATCATTATCAACACCGCCGACGTGACCGGCACCAATGGCGAGGGCATCTACGCCCAGGCCAACCACGGCCCGATCGACGTCCACGCGACGGGCACAGTGACCGGCAGCCTCGACGGCATCCGGGCCAACAGCGGCGGTACGGGCGACGTGCACGTCTACGCCGACAACGGCGCGGTCTCGACCCAGACCGGCGACGGCATCACCGCCAGCGCCAGCACGGGCAATGTGGTGGTCACCGCCGGCGGCGTGACCAGCGCCCACGCCGGCGACGGCATCTATGCCGGCTCGGGTTCGGGCACGGTCAGCGTCTCGACCGCCGCCGGCAGCTCGGTGACGGGCTCCAGTCACGGCATCTACGCCTACGGCAATGGCGCCAATGCGGTGACGGTCAACGCCAGGGGCGATGTGGCCGGCACGGGCGCCGAAGGCATCCTGGCGGTCTCCAGCGGCAGCGGCACGGTGCATGTCACCACCAGCGGCGCTGTTAGCACCGGCACCCCCGCCTCGTACTACGCGATCAACGCGCGCAGCGGCACGGGCGACGTCACCGTCGACATGAACGGCTCGGTCACGGACGGCGGCGTGCGGGCTGGGTCCGGCAGCAACGCCTCGACCGTCACCATCAATATCAAGGGCGATGTCACCGACACCTATGGCGCGGGCGTTCGCGCAACCAACCTGGGCGCGGTGGTGATCCACCAGTACAGCGGCACGGTCACGGGCAACTACGACGGCCTCTCGGGCCGGGCCACAGGCACGGGTTCGGTCACCATCACCACCGATAGCGGTTCGTCCGTATCCGGCGGGGGCAAGGGCTCGGGCGTCTACGCCTATAGCAACTCCGGCGACATCAGCGTCACCGCGGGCGGCACGGTCACCGACGGCGGCATCTTCGGCCAGTCGAAGGGCGGCGGAACCGTCACGGTCCACAACAACGGCTCGACCACCAACACCCACGGCACGGGCCTTTACGCCTACACCTCGGGCGGCGCCGGCGGCATCACCATCGACGGCACGGGCGCCGTCGCCGGCTCGACCCGCGGCATCGACGCGCGCAACTACAACAACGGCGCCGCGGTCTCGATCAGCCTGACCGGCGGCCAGACCATCTCCGGCACATCCGACGACGGCATCCACGCCTACAACAACGGCACGGGGGCCAGCGGCGTCTCGATCACCGGCAACGCCGGGGTCACCGGCGGAGCCAATGGCGTCTACGCCCGAGTGAACAATGGCGGCTCGACCGGCGACCTGACGGTCAATCTGACGGGGGCGATCACCGCCACCGGCGGCGATGGCGTTAACGCTGCCAACTACGGCACGGGCAAGGTCGACGTGACCACCGGCGCGGTGGGCGGCTCCAACCACGGCGTCAATGCCTATGCGTCCCAAGGCGGTGCGGTCAGCGTCACCACCGGCGGCCTGGCCAGCGGCGGCACGGGCGACGGCATCTACGCCCACGCCAGCGGCGGTTCCGGCAACATCACGATCAATGTCAACGGCGGCGCCAGCTCGACCTCGAGCAACGGCGTCTATGCCAACAACAGCGGCTCCGGCAACATCGACATCACGACCGCGGCCTCGACCACCATCACCGCCAACAACGGCGACGGCCTGCGCGGCTACGCCGCCGGCGGCAACATCACGGTGCACAACAACGCCGACATCACCGCCGATCCGGGCATCAACATGACGACGATCGGCAATGGCACGATCGACGTGACCTCGGCCGGAGCGATCGTCGCGGCCGATAACGGCATCCTCACCTCCACGGTGAACGGCCACAACAACGTCTATGTCACTGGCACGATCACGGGCGACAGCGACAGCAGCGGCTCCGGCGACGGGGTTCACGCCACCAGCAGCGGCACGGGCTCGATCCTGGTCCACACCTACGCGGGCGGCAACATCTCCGGCGACACCCAGAACGGCATCTACGCCCAGGCCACGGGCGCCTCGACCGGTATCAGCGTCGTCCACGACGGCAATATCGGAACCAGCGGCAACACCGTGAACGGCGACGGCATCTACGCCCAGATCACCGGCGGCGGCGCCGGCACGGTCAGCGTCACCGGGTCGGGCAAGGTCTATGCGGCCGGCCGGGGCATCTACGCCAACACCAACGGTTCGGGCCTGATCACCGTCAACGCCGGCGGTAACATCGGCGCGGGCGGCGACGGCATCCAGGCGGTCGCGGGTGGCTCGGGCTCTGTCCTGGTCACCACCAGCGGCACGGTCACGGCGGCCGCCTATGGCGTGAACGCGACCTCCCACCAGGGCTACGTCACCGTCACCCAGAGCGGCACGATCGCCAACGGCGGCATCCACGCCGTCTCCGACACGGGCGGCGCGGTCACCGTCCACAACAACGGCGGCACGACCAACTCCCACGGCGTGGGCATCTACGCCGCGGTCACCGGCGGCGCCACCGGGGCGGACGTGACCGTCGACGGTACGGGCTCGGTCTCCGGCTCGACCGGCGGCATCGACGCGCGCGACCTCATCGCCGACGGCTCGGTCTCGGTCTCGCTGACCGGCGTCCTGCAGACCGTCAAGGGCGGCACGGGCGTGGGCATCAACGCCCAGACCTACGGCTCCGGCGCCAGCGACGTTACAGTGAAGGGCGTCCTGGTCGCGGCTTCGGGCGGAACCTACGGCGTCTACGCCAACGAGCGGGCGGGCTCCGGAAGCGTGAACGTGCAACTGCTTTCGGCCACAGGCGGCAGCGCCGACGGCATCCGGGCCCTCAACGGCGGCTCGGGCGACGTCAATGTGACGATCGGCGTCGCCAAGGGCGGGGCCAACGGCATCTACGCCCTGGCTTCGGGCGGCGGCAATGTGACGGTCAAGGCGGGGTCGGTCACCGGCGGCACGCGCGGTATCGATGCGCGGGCGACCTCCGGCAACGGCGGCGTCTCGATTGATGACCTGCTGGGCGTCACCTCCAGCGCCGGCGACGCGATCTATGCCCGGGCCTCGGGCTCCGGCGCGATCAGCATCGGCGGCGGCAAGACCGGCATCACCGGCCCGATCAGCGCCACCGGCGGCGATGGTATCGACGCCATCTCCGGGGCCACCGGCACGGTCACCGTCAAGACGGCCGCCACCGGCACGATCGCGGCGACCGGCGACGGCGTCTATGTGCAGCAGCACGCCGGCTTGGTGACGGTCACCACCGGCGGCAAGATCGGCACGTCCGGCACGCCGGTCGGCGGCAACGGCATCTTCGTCAACACCATCACCAATGGCGGCGCGGCGATGAACATCACCGCCAACGGCAAGATCTACGCCACGTCCAACGGCATCTTCGGCTACGGCGACAACAACGACATCAACATCAAGACCGGCAACAACGCCGACATCGTCGCGGGCAAGATCGGCGTGCGCGCTGACACCTTCACCACGGGTGGCAACATCAAGATCGGTCTGGATGGCTCGGTCAACGCCGGCACCGCTGGCATCCAGGCCAGGACCCTCGGCGCCGGCACGATCGACGTGACCACCAACGACGCGGTCGACACGATCACTTCGGGCACGACGGGCGTCTCGACCTCGACCGGCACGGGCCAGACCACGATCAACGTCAAGGGCGCGATCACCGCCACCAACGGCGACGGCGTCAACGCCAACGCCACGGGCGCGGGCGGTGTGGACGTCACCACGGTCGCCGTCTCGGCGCTGGGCGCCGGCAAGACCGGCATCAGCGCCACGTCGAACGGCGGCGTCGTCTCGGTCAACAGCAAGGGCGGCCTGGTCCAGGCCGGCGGCGTTGGCGTGAATGCGACCACCACCGGCGCCAGCGCCGTGACGGTCAACACCGCGGACGTCTCCGCCTCTGGCGCGGAAGCCATCTACGCCAAGAGCGCGGGCGGCCTCGTCACCGTCCACGCCTACGGCAACGTCACCGACACCTCCGGCTCCGGCATCGTCGGTCGCAATTCGGGTTCGGGCGGCATCACGGTGACCACCGACGCCGGCAAGACGGTCTCGGCCAACACCACTACGGGCCGGGGCATCGACGCCCAGGCCGGCACGGGTGTGGTGACGGTCAACTCCAACGCCACGACCAGCGGCGACATGGGCATCGTCGCCGCCACCGGCGGCTCGGGCACGGTGACGGTCAACTCGAACGGCAATATCACCGGCCGGTCGAACGGCATCTTCAGCCAGACGGCCAACGGGGCTAACAACGTCTACGTCCATGGCACCATCGAGGGCGACAGCGACAACAACGGCGTGGGCCGCGGCGTCTACTCCAAGACGACCGGCACGGGCGCGATCCTGATCCACACCTACGCGGGCGGGAACATCGTCGGCCACGACTTCGACGGTCTGACGGCGTTCGCCGCCGCCGGTGGCGCGATCACCATCCAGCAGGACGGGCAGGTCGGGACTTCGGCCACGCGCATCGAACGCGTCGGCATCTATTCGGTGACAAACGCGGGCAACAACGGCCTGGCCAATATCACCGGCGCGGGCAAGATCTACGCCACCAGTAATGCGATCCACGCCACCAACGCGGGCACGGGCGGCATCTCCATCAACCACTCGGGCGCGATCGACTCATCCGCCGGCATGGGCGTCTACGCCAAGTCGACCGGCGCGGGTTCGGTCTCGGTGACCACCGGCTCGACCGTCAAGTCGGGCACGGTCGGCGTCGACGCCGAGATCACCGGCGGCGGCGCGGGCACGCTCAGCGTAACCCCCAACGGTCAAATCACCGCCGGGACCAGCGGCGTGATCGCCAAGTCCAACGCCACGGGCGGCATCACCGTCACCACGGGGGCCAATGTCACGGCCAGCAACGGCGACGGCGTCTACGCCAAGGAGACCGGCGCTTCGGGCAACATCCTGATCGACACCCTGGGCGACACGATCAACTCCACCAACGGCGGCGCGATCGTGGCCTACAACACCGGGACCGGCACGATCACGGTGAAGTCCACGACCCTTTCGGCCACCGGCTCGGGCGCCCACGGCGGCCGCGGCGTACTGGCCAGCGGCCTGGGCACGGTCAACGTCCACGTCTACGGCACGACCACGACCACGGCCGGCTCGGGCATCAACGCCATCCTCAATACGGGCGGAACCGGCAACGTCATCGTCCAGACCGATGGTCTGGTCGACGCCGCCTTCAACGGCATCAACGCCTTCAACAACGGCACGGGCTACACCAAGGTCACCACCGGCGCGATCACCGCCCATGCCGCCAGCGGCGCGGGCATCTACGCCACGGTGAACACGGGTACGATGACGGTGACCACCAGCGGCGCCGTCGCCGCCGACGGCGCGAACTCCAACGGCATCCGCACCAAGGCCTATGGCGCGGGCCTGACCACCATCACCACCAACTCCAGCGTCCACGCGGGCTACAACGGCATCATCGCCCAGGCCACCGGGACCGGCGGGATCACCATCAACGCCCATGCGGCGGTGACCGGGACCAACGCCAACGGCGTCTATGCCGTCCATAGCGGCGCGGGCGCGGGCAATGTCTCGGTGACCACCGACACCACGGTCAACGCGGGCAAGACCGGTGTGTTCGCCGGCCAGACCGGCGGCGGCTCGGGCTCGACCACGGTGACCACCACCGGCCTGGTCACCGCCGGAACCAACGGCATCTACGCGCGCTCCAACGCCACGGGCGGGATCACGATCAACGAGAACGGCGGCGTGCTCGCCACGGCGGGCAGCGGCATCGTGGCGATCGACTCCGCCACGGCGGGCAACGTCAAGGTCGTCGCCACCGGCGCGGTCGGGACCACCGGCGCCCACGTCGGCGCTACGGGCATCTACGCCCGCAACGTCAGCGGCTCGGGCTACATCGCCATCGACGCGGCGAACGTCTACGCCAAGGGCAACGGCATCTGGTCCAAGCAGGACGGGGCCAACGGCAACTACATCCGGGCCCACGGCAATGTGACGTCCGACAATGCGGCGGCCGGCGGCGCGGGCATCCGGGCCACCTCGACCTCGGGCTACACCCACGTGGTGGCCTACGGCAATGTGACGGCGGCCAAC
>CAYSNW010000017.1:0-66182 GCA_964432415.1 uncultured Caulobacteraceae bacterium | reverse complement strand
CGCGCGGCCGCGGCCAGCTCCTTGACCAGCTTGGCGGCGACCACCGCGGTGATCCCGCTCGGATCGCGGTCGGGGTTCAGCTCGACTACGTCGGCGCCGACGATGGGCGCCGTCTGCGCCTGCAGCACCTCCAGCAGCTGGCGCACGCTCAGGCCCCCCGGCTCCGGGTGCGAGACCCCGGGCGCATAGGCCGGGTCCAGCCCGTCCAGGTCGACGCTGACGTAGAGCGGACCCTTCAAGACCGGCACGGCGGCGGGGGTGAAGCCGGGCATGGCGAAGGTCTCGATCCCGTAGCGCTGCGCCTGCTCGCGCTGGTGACGGGTGGCGGTGCGGATGCCGACCTGCACCAGCCGGCGCGCCAGGCCCCGCTCCAGGATGCGGGCGAAGGGCGAGGCGTGGGAGCGCGGATTGCCGCCGAAATCCTCGTAGGTGTCCGGGTGGGCGTCGAAGTGCAGGATCTCCACCGGCCCGTAGCGCGCCGCGACGGCCTCCACCGCCGGGAAGCTGACACAGTGGTCGCCGCCCAGCAGGATCGGGACCGCGCCCTGCGCCATCGCCGCGGCCATGCCGTCCACGATGCGGCCGTGATCGGCGTCCTCTTCCCTCAGCGCCAGGTCGCCCAGATCCAGCAGCTCCAGCTCGCGGCCGAACTCCAGGCCGTTCTCGCAGGCCGCGTTGCCGGCGTCCGAGCGCAGCGCCGCGCGGATGAACTCCGGCGCCTTGGCGGGCCCGCGCAGGAAGGACGAGTTGATGTCGGTCGGCGCGCCGATCAGCGCGATGCGGGTTGGGTCCATGGCGCCCATCTGCGACGCCCGCCCGCCCCGGCGCAAGAGGCGCCGCCTTCGTCGCCGGAGCGATGGACGCGCGGCGCGCCCCCGACCATTATCGGCCCCATGAAACTCCTCAACGCCGCCGTCTCCCCCTTTGCCGCCCGGGTCAGGCTGGCGATCTATCACGCGGACCTGCCGGTCGAGATCGCGCCGGCCAACATGTGGGCCCCCGGGGGCGGTAAGACGGCCGAGTATCTGGCGCTCAATCCGCTGGGCAAGATCCCCTGCCTGGTGCTGGACGACGGCTCGGCGCTTCCGGAGTCGGAGACCATCGTCGAGTACCTGGCCGACGTCTTTCCGGACGCCAACCTGCGCCCCGACGGCGCCGAGGACATCGCCCGCGCCCGCCTGCTGAGCCGGGTGATGGAGCTCTACGTCATCAACCCCAGCCTCGCCCCCCTGTTCGGCCAGTTGTTCTCGCCCGCGCGCGACCAGGGCGTCGTCGACGCGGCGCTGAAGGAGATGGACAAGAGCCTGACCCATATCGACCGGCTGATCGGCTCCGGCGCCTGGGCCGTGGGGGACCGCTTCTCCATCGCCGACTGCGGCCTGATTCCCTACCTGTGGTTCTTCCCCGGCATGTTTGCGCAGGGCATGGGCGACGGCGCCCTGATCGGCAATCACCCGCGCCTGTCGGCCTACTGGGACAAGGTGCGCTCCAGCCCCACGGTCGAGCGGGTGCTGAACGAGATGCACACCGCCGCCGCCTCGACGCCCTTCAAGGCGCTGCTCAAAGATACGGCCGAGGCGTAAAACTCGCCTCGACGAGGCTTCCGCCGCGCTTCAGCTTCAGGTTCGCCGGCGGCCCGCCGTTGACCAGACGCGTGGCCGTGCGCAGGTCGGGGACCCCGTCAAGCACGTCACCGACCCGCACCCCGGCCTTCGCCGCCGGACTGCCGGTCCCGACCTCCGCCACCGTGACTCCGGAGGGGCCGGCTTCCAGCCACAGGCCCGAGCCGTTGTAGGGCAGTTCCTGCTGGACGACCCCGTTGGAGCGCACCCACAGGCTGCGGTTGGTGTGGTTGAAGGCAAGGTCCAGGGTCCGGATCAGGGACAGGCCCATCAGCCCGTCCGTGCCGCCCCCGTCCGGCGGATCGATTACCAACAGCGGCGCCGGCCACGCCACCGACCCCAGCTTGACCTCCGGGCCTCGCACCAGCCGCGACAGCGACTTGTCCGGCCCGGTGATGTGGGCGACCCGCAGGGGCACGTAGGGGGTGGTATCGTTCCACAGGCCGAGCCTGCGCCCCGTGGCGTTGTCCAGCGACAGGCTACGCGGCGCGCCCGTGTCCATCAGCGAGCGCACCGGCGCGCCCCCGACGTTCAGGGTCGCCATGATCCGCCGCGACACCCCGCCCGGGCTGTCGACCGCCTCGGTGGTCCCTGCCCGCTCATAGCCCGTGCGCGCCGGCGCCCCGTTCGGCCACAGCCGCCAGACGCCGTGCGCGAAATCCAGGTCGCTGTCGAGCGTGGTCAGCATGCCGGCCGCCAGCAGCCCGTCGCTGCCCAGCCGCAGGTCCCTGAGGCCCAGCAGCGCCACGCCCTGCTGGCGCAGCACGCCGCCGAACACCAGGTCCTTGAGCAGGAACATCGGAAACAGGGTCCCGCCGTTCATCGGGACGGACCCGCGCTGTTGCAGCTTCAACTCCCGCGCCAGGCCCACGCGCACCCCGCTGACCATGGCGCCGGTGTCGATGATGAAGGGATAGGGCCCGTGGCCCTCCAGCATCACGTCGATCAGCACCCGCTGGTCGTTCAGCCGGATCGGGACCTCGACCGGTCCGGAGGGGCCCTCGGCCCGCACGGGGCCGGCGGCGGAAAGAGCCAGGGCGGACAGGGCCAGCTGACGGCGGCTCAGCATGGGCGCAACTCCAGGACACAGAAAACCAACGCTGCGCCCAGACTAGCTCAATCCCCGGTCGGAACCACCCCGGCCGTCTTCACCACCACCTCTTCAAAGATAGGGCCTCGGCGTAAAGCTGGCTTCGACCAGGGCGCCGGCGCGCCGGAGCTTCACGCTGACCGGGACGCCTTCCCGGTTGACCATCGCGGTGGCGGCGCGGGCGTCGGACGCGCCTTCCAGCACATCGCCCGGGCGCACTCCCGCCTGGGCCGCCGGGCTTCCGGTTCCGACATCGATGACCTTCACCGCGCCGCCGTCGGCCTCGAGCCACAGGCCCGAATAGGCGTAACGCAGCTCCGGCGTCGGCGGCAGGGCGTTGCGGCGCACCCACAAGGCCTTGCCGGCCTTGTCGAAGGAAAGGTGCAGGGTGCGCAACACCCCCAGTCCCAGGATCGGCAGGGCCGTGTCCAGCGGCGGGCGCGCCTGGACCAGGGTGGAGCCGTAGGTCACTGCGCCGACCTTCATCCCGCTGACCCGCACCACGCGCGAAAGATCGTCCGCCGGACCGGCGAACCCCTGCGCGCGCATCGGCGCATAGGGCGTGGCGGCCTTCCACAGGCCGAGCTTGCGCGCGGTCACATTGTCCAGCACCACCGGCCAGGTCGTGCCGGTGTCCAGCACCGCCAGGATGGTCTCGCCCCCCACAGCGCACTCGGCCACGATCCGGCGCGACATGCCCACCGGTCCCATTTCCTGCAGCCGGACCGGAACCGGCGCGGAACCGCCCCGGTCGGCCCGGCCGGCGGTGAACAGGCGCCATTCGCCCCGCTCAAAATCCAGCTCCGAGTCGAAGCTGGTCAGCATCCCGGCCGCCACCAGCCCGTCGCCGCCCATCGCCGCCGCCGGGCGATCCAGGCCGAACAGCGCAACGCCGGCCTGGCGCACCGCCCCGCCGAGTTCGAAGTCGTCGACCCCGTACACCGGAAAGACCTTGCCGTTCATGGGCGTGCGGCCCTTCTGCGGCAGGGCCAGCTCCTTCGCGAGGCCCAGGCGGACTCCGCCCAGCAAGGCGCCGGTGTCGACCACGAAGGGAAAGGGTCCCTTGCCGTTGAGTCTGGCGTCGATCAGCACCCGGGTCTGGGTCAGGCGGATCTTCGCCGTGACCGGACCGGCGGCCGTCCCCTCCGTGGCGCGGGCCGCGGCGGCTGGAGCGAAAAGGGCAAGCGTGGATAAAGCCAACTGGCGGCGGGTGAACATGACGCACCTCCCCATGGCGAGGCGCCCAGTCTAGCACCGCTGGCAGGGGCCTCAATCTCCCGTCGGAACCACCCCGGCCTTCTCGACCATCATGACCACCACCCGGCCGCGGGCGTGGGGCAGGTGCATGACGCCCTTGGGCACCGTGAAGCCCTGCATGGGCTCCAGCGTCACTATCCGGTCCTCCAGCTCGATGTCGAGGCGGCCCTCCAGCACGAAGAAGAACTCGTCCTCCTCCTCGTGCTTGTGCCAGTGGAAGTCGCCCTCCAGCACGCCGAGGCGGACCCAGGTGTCGTTGACAGCGCACAGCGTGCGGTTCCACCAGGGCGTCTGGGCCGCGCCCACGGCGGCCACGTCCATGTGCTCGCCGGCTCCGAACAGGATCTCGGTTCCGATGTCGTAGGGGGAGGCGGTTTCGCTCATGGCGGGCTCCTTGGCGCGGGTCATCTCGAAGCTAGGCAGCCGCCCCTCCCCGTCCAAGCCGGTTTTGTCGCAAGCCGCCGAGCCGTACGTGTAGACACGGATTCCTTCCCCCTCGAGGGGGGAAGGGACGGACATCAGAACCGGCGCCGTGACATCTTTCCCACGCGCGCCGCCCGCCGCGCCCCGCAAGCTGGCGCTCCCGATCCTGCTCGCCTATCTGCCCGAACCTGCCCTGAAGCCTTGAGACCCCGACGGAACCGACCCCATGCCCGGACACACCCTCGACGCCCGGGCGCGCTGGATCGCCTTCGCCATCCTGTGCCTGGGCGACATGATGATCGTGCTCGACGTGACCATCGTGAACGTCGCCCTGCCCACCATCCGCACCAGCCTGGGCTTCACGGCCAGCGGCCTGGTCTGGGCGGTCAACGCCTATCTCCTGACCTTCGGCGGCTTTCTGCTCCTGGGCGGGCGGCTGGCGGATCTCTACGGCCAGCGGCGCCTGTTCCTGGGGGGCGTGGTGCTGTTCACCGTCTCCTCGCTGGCCTGCGGCCTCGCGACCTCCCCGGCCCTGCTGATCCTCGCGCGCGCCATCCAGGGCGTCGGCAGCGCCGTGGTGTCGGCCGTGGCCATGAGCCTGATCATGATGCTGTTTCCCGAAGGGCCGGGCCGGGTGCGCGCCATGGGCTATTTCGGCTTCTGTTCCGCCGGCGGCGGCTCGGTCGGCGTGCTGCTGGGCGGGCTGATGGTCGGCGCGCTGGGCTGGCGCTCGATCTTCCTGGTCAACGTCCCCATCGGCGCGGCCGTCGTGGCCCTGGCCCTGCGGCTGCTGCCGGCCGATCCGGGCCGGGCGCTGAAAGGCCCGCTCGACGTCGCCGGCGCGGTGAGCGTCACCTCCGCCCTGCTGCTGGCGGTCTGGGGCGTGGTCAACGTCGAGACCTGGGGCTGGACCTCGGCGCGCACCCTGGGGACCCTGGCCGCCGCCGCCGTCCTGCTCGCCGTCTTCCTGGTCGTGGAGTCGAAGGTGCGCGACCCGCTCGTGCCGCTGGGCCTGTTCCGCTCGCGCAACCTGGCCACGGCCAACCTCGTGGGCGTGCTGTGGGCGGCGGCCATGTTCGCCTGGTTTTTCCTCTCGGCCCTCTATCTGCAGCTGGTGCTGGGCTACACCCCGCTGAAGGTCGGCCTGGCCTTCCTGCCGTCGAACCTGATCATGGGCGCCTTCTCCTTCAGCCTGTCGGCGAAGCTGGTGAACCGTTTCGGCCTGAGGAAGCCCCTGCTCTGGGGCCTGCTGCTGGCGGCGCTGGGCCTGCTGCTCTTCGCCTTCGCCCCGGCGAACGGCGGCTTCTGGCTCCATGTCCTGCCGCCCATGCTGCTGCTGGGCGTCGGCGCCGGGGTCGCCTTCAACCCGGTGCTGCTGGCGGCGATGAACGACGTGCCGCCGGAAGACTCAGGGCTTGCGTCCGGGGTGGTCAACACCGCTTTCATGATGGGCGGGTCGCTGGGCCTGGCGGTGCTGGCCACGCTGGCGGCGGGGCGGACCCACGCCATGGCCGCTCTCGGGGTGCGCGAGGCCCTGACCGAGGGGTATCATCTGGCATTCCTGGTCGGGGCGGCGTGCGCGTTCGCGGCCGCCGCGCTGGGGTATCTGCTGATCCGGGAGCGGCCGGTCGCCGAGGGAGCCAGCGCGCACTGACCTGTGCGCTGGAGGTCGACCAGTGCGGAGGTCTTGTCAGCTCGGCGGGCGAGATCCGATCCAGGCCTGGAGTCGTTTCGCGTGGGCCGCCATCGACCGCGCCTCCTGACCGAGCCAGAAGGTGTATCCCATCAAGCCAGCCCCGTCGGCCGAACCCGCGCCGTTCGCGCGGCCCGACATGGCGTCGATCACCGCCTCCGCCGCGCCGCTTCGGATGTTTTTCCTGTCGGCGCCGCTCGCACGGTTGGCGAGGTCAGCCAGCTTGTGGCTCGCCATCCCATATTTGCGGCAACGGTCCACCGCCCGATAGTGAGCGACGATCACGGCTTGCCAGACGATCGCGCAGGAGTGGATGGACAGCATTCCGTCCTCGAGAACGTGGCGCCGGACCACGTCCTTCCACAGCCGCACGACTGTCAGACCAATCGCAAGCACCGCCACGGCGGCTGTCGAAACGATGCCGAACAGACCTATGAGGTCATGGCGAGGAAGCGAAAACAGCGAACCTTGCATCGCCGCGGTTATGATTGCGCTGGGGTGCAGTAGGTTAGATTTTGGAATTTCGGTATATTTTATCCAGATCGCCACAGGCGTCGCCACAAGAATGAATACTTCAATCGTCGCAATGACATAAAGCAGCGACTGCATGACCTTCAGGTAGGTGCCTGGATACCAGGTGACCCTGCTGTGCTCGCCGAATTGGGATTTCTGGGCGTACCAGACCGGGTTCGTCGGCGAAGGTTCGAATCCCCACCGATACCGCCACGGCGTAACCAGGCCTTCGCGGTGATGGATGGTCTCGAACAGGGTGGTCTGGACAATCCGCCAGGCCCTCATCGCCTCTTCCCATTGCACCTCCTTGTATTTCTCGTGCCAGCCGCCGACGTAGTCGGGTGGAATATTGCGTACGCGGGCAAGGTGCAGTTCGTAGCCCGCGTGTCGGTTCACCGACGCATAGAAGTTTGTCCCCAACCTGGATGTCGTCAGGATGATGGGCAGGATCACCACCGCCGCCACGCCGACGAAGGGGTTGGTGTACATGAAATTGAAGATCGCGCCGGAAGCGATGCTGCAGATGCTGACGGCCTGAAAACAGTACTTCGCGAATTCATCTTTCAGGCCCGCCGACTCGGCCCTCAGCGCCGAGACCAGAAACCCGCCTCCGCCGGAGCGGCCGTCCATCTCGCCCTGGGCCTGCGCGGCCTCGCCGAAGGCTCCAAGGGCCTCCGCTATGCGCTCGCTGCTGACCGCTCCGTCGTCCATCCCACGCCCCCATTGCTCCCCAGGCGCGCAAAGAGAACGTTTGCAGCCATAACGTCAAGCTTGCAGACCGCCCCCCTGATCCGGGGCTGACGCCGCCCTCCCCCTCCCCGATCCTCCCCCGTCTCCGGAGGGGGAACCACCATGCGTCTCGCCCAGATCGCCGCTCGCGGCCTCGCCCTGGCCGCCGCCGTCCTGACCCTGTCGGCCTCGAAACTGCCGTCGGCCCAGGACGGCTACCGCGACGGCGCCATCTCCAACGGCCACCAGAACATGCCGGTCCATCTGGTCGGCGTGTCCGGCGACTGGGACCGGGCCTGTTTCAAGGGCGACAGCGCCCAGTGCCTGCGCCTCGCCGACGCCTTCGAGACCGGCCTGGGCGACCTGCGCGCCGAGCCGCGGGTGGCGCTGGGCTACTATCTGAAGGCCTGCGACCAGGGCGCGGGCCCGGGCTGCTTCCGCGCCGCGGCCATGATCCGCGAGGGCGAGGCTGCCTTCACCGACCCGGCGCTCGCCTTCAAGACCGCCGAGCGCGGCTGCACGCAGCTGAAGAACCAGGGCGCTTGCTCGGCGCTGGGCGTCGCCTACTGGCGTGGCGCCGGCGCCCCGAAGGACCCCGCCCAGGCGATCCGCCTTTGGGACCAGGCCTGCGCCGCCGGCGAGGACGAGGGCTGCCGTCTGAAGGCCGGCGAGCTGTTCTGGGGCGGCGGCGATCCCGCCCAGGCCGTGCCCATCTTCCAGCGCGCCTGCGACCAGTCCCGCGCCTGGGGCTGCAATGGCGTGGCCCACGCCCTTCGCGGGGCCAAGGGCACGGCCCGCGATCTGAAACGCGCCGCCGAGGTCGCCCAGAAGGGCTGCCTGCAGGGAACCGGCGACCGTGTCGGCGCCTGCGCGCTGTATGCGCTGCAGCTGGTCCGCTCCGACGACAAGGCCACCCTGAACAAGGGCGAGAAGCTGCTCGACCGCGCCTGCATGGCCCGCGACGGCTTCTCCTGCCTGCAGCTGGGGACCATCGGCTTCGACCAGTGGCCGAACGCCACCACCACCCGGCTGGAAGGCCTCTACTACTTCCGCCACGCCTGCGACCTGGGCCAGGCCCAGGGCTGCATGGGACTGTCGAAGGCCTACGACCGGGGCGTCGACCAGGTGGAGGCCGACCCGGCCATCGCCTTCGCCCTGGTCGAGAAGGCGTGCACGCTGGGCGACGGCGACGCCTGCGCCCGGGTCAAACGCCAGCCCGACCTGGAGGCCTTCCACGCCGCCCGCCCGGCCATCGATCCCACCGCCCCGGCCGAGGAGCAGATCCGCCTGGCGCGCGAGGCCGTCGAGCACGGCGGAAACCGCCTGGAGGGCGTCAAGGCCGTCTTCCGCCTGGTGCACGAGGGCGACGAGGAGGCCGAGTGGATCGCCGGCGGCTGGCTCTACTACGGCCTGCCCGGCATCATCGAACCGCCCAACAGGCACGACGGCCTGATCTCCATCGAGAACGCCGCCCGGGTCGGCCACGCCGACGCCGCCGTCTTCATGGGCATGGCCTACTGGTACGGCCAGGGCGTCGCCCAGGACCGGGCCAAAGGCGAGGACTACATGGCGATCGCCGCCCAGCGCGGCAGCGAAAAGGCCGCCGCCATCTGGCGCTCCATGAAGGCCGAGCCGATCCGCCAGGAGAACGCGCGCCGCCAGAAAGAGGCCGAGGAATACGCCGCCGCCCACGCCGCCGAGCGCGAGCAGGAGGCGGCCTGGCAGGCCCACCTGGCCGCCTGGCGCTCCAGCTGGGCGTCGCCCAGCCCGCCGTCCTGGACCTCGTCGAACTCCAGCTGGCAGTCGACCCAGTCGATCATGGAGACCGGCCGTTTCAACCAGTTCATCTCTTACATGTCGGGCGGGACCAGCGTCTGCCCCTCCTACAACCACTACTGCTGAACGGAGCGCATCCGATGGACACCCGACCCCACCTGAGCCTGGCCCTGACCCTGGGCGCCACGGCCGCCCTGCTGCTCATGGGCGAGATCGCCCACGCCCAGGGCCAGCCCCTGAACGTCAAGTTCAGCGAGGGCGAGAAGGGCGGCGTCTGTTACGTCGGCTTCCCCCGCGACGGCCGCACCGCCAAGGAGCCCGAGCTGACGCTCGAGTTCAGCTACCGGGTCAAGGACGGCAACATGGGCGCGACGGTGAAGGCCAACAGCTGGGACTTCGTCGAGGGCAAGAGCGAGGAGAAGAAGGTCCCCATGACCCTGAGCTTCGACACCGGCCTGACCACCACCAGCCGCTCCGGCGGCTATGACGTCGGCTTCAACATGGACATCTGGGGCGGCTGGGGCCCCGGCCCCAACTCCGAAGCCCTGTTGGCGGTGCTGAAGACGGCGAAGACCGCGAAGGTCAAGTTCGACGGGACCGACCTGGGGGCGTGGGACCTGCAGCTGAAGAGCCTGGCCTGGCGCGCGCTCACCGAGTGCGCGGAGCGGGTGAAGGCGAAGGGGTGAAGAGCAGGCGGAGACCCGCCGCGCGGCACAGGCAACCCTGCGGGTTCCACGGGCGTTTCGCCGGACAGTGACGTCGACTCCGACGTCGTCCAGGACGCTTGTGCAGGATGCTTATCATGAACAGACATTTCTGGGTCGCGACCGTCGCGGCCGCCGCCCTCATTCCCGGCGCCGCCTTCGCGCAGGACAGTTGCCGCGCGGCGCAGAACCGCCAGGTGGCGGGCACTGTGGTCGGCGCCCTCGCCGGCGCAGCCATCGGCAATTCGGTCGCCAAGCACGGCGGCAAGCCGGGCGGGACCATCCTTGGCGCCGTCGCCGGCGCGGCCCTCGGCAACCAGCTGACCAAGCCCGGCGCCGACTGCGACCATGCCTACGGCTACTATGACGCCAACGGCGTCTGGCACGCCAATGCGGTGGCCGCCAACGACGCCCAGGGCTATTTCGACCGCAACGGAAACTGGGTCGACGGGGCGCCGACCGGCTACTACGACCGCAACGGAAACTGGGTCAGCGCCCAGCTCGACCCCCAGGCCGCCGGCTACTACGACGCAGCGGGCCGCTGGGTCCCCGCCTCGGCCCAGGGCTACTACGACACCGACGGCCGCTACGTCACCGGCTACGCCCCGGGCTACTACGACACCAACGGCCGCTGGATCGCGGGCCCCGCGCGCGGCCACTACGACAGCGACGGGCGCTGGATTCCTGGCGAGGCCAGTGGCCGCTATGACGCGAACGGCGTCTGGATCGCCGACGCCCAGCCCGGCTACTACGACGCCAACGGCCGCTGGCGCCGCGGAACCACGACCGGCTACTACGACGCGCGCGGCCGCTGGGTCGACATGGGCGGCGCCACCGTGGTCGCCGTCGACAATCGCGACGGCGGGCGCCGCTCCGACGCCTGGGGCTACTACGACACCAACGGCATGTGGCACGCCACCCTGTCCGGCAACCAGACCGCCAGCGGCTACTACGACCGCAACAACCAGTGGGTCTCCGGCGTGCCCAGCGGCTACTATGACTCCAACGGCCGCTGGATCAGCGCCGGCACGGACACCCAGGCGGCGGGCTACTACGACGCCTCCGGCCGCTGGGTCCCGGCCTCGACCCAGGCCTACTACGACGCCGACGGCCGCCTCGTGGTCGGCTATGCGCCGGGCTACTACGACAACCAGGGTCGCTGGATCGCCGGCCCGGTGCGCGGCCACTACGACGCCAACGGCCGCTGGATCAGCGGCGCCCCGGCCGGCCACTACGACTCCTCGGGCGTCTGGGTCGCGGACGCCCAGCCCGGGCACTACGACGCCCAGGGCCGCTGGTGGCCCGGTTCGGCCATCGGCTACTACGACGCGCGCGGCCGCTGGATCGACACTAGCGGCGTATCGGTGGTGGTCAACGCCGACAACGGCGGGCGCCGTTCGGACGCCTACGGCTACTTCGACTCCAGCGGCATGTGGCACGCCACCCTGTCGGGCCGCCGCAGCGCCAGCGGCTACTACGACCGCAACGGCCAGTGGGTCTCCGGCGCCCCCAACGGCTACTACGACACCTCCGGCCGCTGGGTGAGCGCCGACAACAGCTCGGCCGACGCCGCCGGCTACTACGACGCCGACGGCCGTTGGGTCCCGGCCTCGGTCAGCGGCTACTACGACGCCGACGGCCGCTGGATCGCCGGTTCCAGCAGCGGCTACTGGGACAATGGCCGCTGGATCGCCGGCTCCACCGTGGGCCGCTACGACAGCCAGGGGCGCTGGATTCCCGGCCAGGTGAACGGACACCGCGACGCCAACGGCGTCTGGGTCGCCGACGCCCAGACCGGCTACTACGACGCCAACGGACGCTGGCGCGCCGGCGCCGTGACCGGCTACTACGACGCCCGCGGCCGCTGGGTCTCCACCGGCCCGGCCGCCTACAGCGGCTACACCAACGTCGAGACCCGGCCCTCCATCGCCGCCGACACCCTGGCGCGCGAGAGCCAGCTCGACCGGCGCATCCGCCGCGCCTACTCCAGCGGCGACCTGTCCAAGCGCATGACCAACCGGGCGCTCGCCACCCTCAGCCAGATCCGCCGGGACGACGCGCGCATGCGCCGCCGCGACGGGGGCGAGTTGAGCGCGCGCGACCAGGCCGTCATCCAGTCGCGGCTGGACAGCCTGGCGGTCCGCACCGGGGTGGACGCGCGGGTGAACTAGGGCCCCGTTCGGCCCCCGAAGACGACGTCACGGCCGGCCCGTCGGAGCGACCCTCCGGCGGGCCGGTGGCGTTTGGGGCGGCGATCCACCCCTACCCCATTCCCGGAAACAGCATCGCCGTGCGCCGGGCGTAGGCGTCGTACCCCTCCGCCCCCAGCTGCTGGCGCAGGAACTTCTCCTCCACCCGCGCGGTCATCCAGAACCCCAGCCAGATGAAGCCGAACCCGGCGAAGGCGGGCAGGCTCGCCTTGATGCAGGCGGTGAAGAAGCAGGCCGCGATCACCCCGGTGTAGATGGGGTGGCGCACCAGCCGGTAGGGCCCGGTGTCGACGATACGGTGATCGGCCTTGGTGGTGACCGTCCCCGACCACAAGGCGCCCAGATGCACCCGCGCCCACCAGCAGAAGGCGAAGCTCAGAACGATCGCGCCGCACAGCGCCCAGCCCACGGCCTCGGGCACGGCGACCAGCGGCTGGGTCCAGCGCAGCACCTGGGTGGGATCGGCGCCCAGCGTCTCCGCCAGGCGCGGCTCATACCCCGTGGGCCGGCTCGGCGACCAGAACAGCAGCAGCACCCCGACCGCGGCGAACACCCGGTGCCACAGCCCCCCGCCCCAGGCCGGCCGCGCCGCCGCCCGGCTGGCGAACACCCCGGCCATCCACCAGGTGATGTACCAGCCGCCACAGAGCCAGTAGCTGGCGGTTTCGGGGGTGAGGGACATTGGGGGGTGGGTCCTTGCGGGGGCGGAAAAAGCCAGCGTTGGCTGGGCCTGGCGAGGCAGGCGAACGACGTGATGGTATCCGTGTCCGAGAGTGTGGACAACGGACCTGCCGCCTGCACCGGAAGCTGAAGGGAACTCTTCCCACCCGTCAGTTCCTAAGACGATTGGGCCGATGCTCAACCGCTTGTGCCATTTCCTTAGCGGTGCGACTTTCGCTCGCTCCGTTGTGGGGGTGCGCTTCACTTGGCTTCCGACATCAATCGCCAGTGCGTTCTTCGGCCGGAATCTCAATGACAGAAGAAGAAAAACGGAAATTTGACTCGATATACTCCATGTACACATCGTCATGGAATCAATTTAACCTACGCCGAAATCTCGAATTTCGAGTAAGTCTCGCGTTATGGTCAGCGTTAACGTTAGGGATTGCCGGATCAATAACTCTCGATAGGGCACCATTTGCGCCAATCGGGGGAAGACTTGCGTTATTTATATTTTCTGTCTCGATATTTTTCTTACATCTAATTTGGTGTTATGGAATTGATCGGGCTCAGCACGCTGACCAAAGCGTCGCATTGTCACACGAACAGCATTTGATATCTCTTACGAAATCTCCGTTGGATGATCGAGCTTTGGCGGCAATCGCGAAGACAGCAAATAGTGCTGCTCCATTCCCGTTCATACGCTTGACGAGTTTTGCATGGTCTTATGGTTTTCGATTGGGTTGTACTTTTGTACTGCTATCAGCTTTAATATTGCTCAATTGGAATAAGAGTGACTCTTCGTACACCAAAAATCATACTCAAGGCCACGCTCTAGTGTGGGCCGCGGCCCTACAACAGACACGATCACATCCTGAACCAACACACGAAGCGGCCAAAAGCCCGATCGCACCAATCAAGATAACCGAGGATAGTTATGAATAGTGACACAATGACAGCTTGTATCCCTGCGGGTGATATTATTGACAGGTTGTCCATCTTAATTGTATCCAAAGAAAACATTAAAGACACTGACCCTCCTCATATATTTGAGTATACTAAATTATTTCAAATTGAGAACAGGTTAAGTTTTTCACAAAAATATCGCTACCTAAATTTTCTTACGGCGGTCAATAGGAAGATGTGGTGCCTTGAAGCGGCTATTAGAAATCCCGGCGAGAGAAACCTTTCGGAGATTGGCAGCATAGCAGTACGACTGCGAGACATGAACAAGATTCGAGTGGCAATTCGAAATCGAATTGATTCCATAACTCAGACCAATAAGATACACCATCTCGTAAGGCTTGACGAACACGGTATCGGCAAACAGACAAGCGCCGTGGATATGACAAATGCGCACCGAGCACGCCAACAGAACAAGAATTTCGGAATTGATAGGGCAATGACGCTCGACGAGCGACGGCATCGACTAGAGGCGTGAAGGCATCGCCTCCCAACGAGCCGGATCGGGCTTCACTGAGATCGTGTGCATGAGATCGAGCGCCAGGCGTCAATCCCAATAGCTCGTCTCCCCCTCACCTGACCCCCACCGCATTATTCCCCATCGTCACCTCCGCCGCCCCGCCCTCCAGCGCGACGCGGACAATGAGCCCCTTCGCGTCCACCCCCTTCGGCAGCTTCAGCGAAACCTTCACCGTCTTCGGTTTCAGGTCCGTCGGCGCCGGCATCGGTTTCACCACGCCCCGCGCCACGACCTTCCCCGAGGCGTCCTCGAGCGTCACCACACCGGCCGGTGTCGCTGTCGCCCCCAGGCTGTGCACCGTCACCTCCACGGCCCCGCCGCTCACCCTCACGTCGTCCGCGCCGATCCCCAGGTCCGGCCGCGTGCTCGGCTCGCTCGCTGACGGCGTCGTCAGCTCGAACTCCAGCACCGTCGCCTTGCCGGGCGCGAACACAACGTCCACCGACGCGCTGCGCTCCAGCGGCACGCTCCTCGTCTCCACCGCCCCGTCCGCCTTGTCGTCGCCATCGGTGTCGACGCCCGACGTCATGCGCCACTGCCCCGAGGCCACGTTCCAGCCGATCATGGTGGCCTTCACGGCGTGGTCTTCGGTGTTGAAGGCGATGACCTTGAACTTCGTGCGCGTCGCGCCCGGGACCAGGATGGCCACCCGGGTCGCGTCGTCCGGCCCGGCGAAGCGCCAGCTGACCGTGTGGCCCGGCCACAGCCATTCCCGCTTCAGCGCCACCCCGCCCAGGCGCGAGCGCTGCAGCAGCTCGGACGGGATCTCGACCCGGTCGCTCCACCAGTGGCCCTCGGTCTGGGTGTACATGCGCTGCGATCCCGTCTGGATCTCCTCACCGTACAGGTCCTCGAGCCAGCGCTTGTCGCCGCTGACCTGCCAGGCCAGGTAACGGTCGAAGTTCGACCCCCGGCCCGACTGCACGCGCTTGAGCGCCTCGGCGCCGACGCCGGCGCGCGCGCCCAGAGCGTCGGTCGCGTTCTCGGTCATGTCGTTCAGCGCCCGCGCGCCGGTCTTGCCCATCAGGGTCTTCAGCGGCGCCAGATACCTGTCGTCCCCGGTCAGCCGCCAGGACGCCCACAGGAACTGGTATGGCGGGCTGTTGGCCGGAAGCGCGCCGCGCTGCTCGTCGGTGCGCCAGTTGATCTCGTCGGGCCAGGCGGTCGTCCCGTCCGCGTCCTTCCTGCCGTGCGCCAGCAGGCCGTCCATGGTCCCGGTGACGTAATGCTTCGCCGTCGGGTCGCCGTTGAACACCGCCATCAGCTCGCCCGGGTGCATGACCAGGTAGGAGCGGTACTTCGACCACTCCCACGGCCCCTCGCGGTACGCCTTCGCCCCGCTGAACCAGGCGGTGGTGAAGTGCAGGTGCCCGGCCGGATTGACCTCGACGATACGGTGCAGGGCGTCCACCGTGGTCATCAGCCGCTCGACCACCTTGGGGTCGCCCCAGTTCAGGTACATGGCCTCGGAATTGGAGTTGATGCCCTCCTCATAGGAGTGCAGCTCGTCCGCCATGATGGTCGACAAACCGTTGGTGAACATGCCGTTCTTGTAGGCGGCGTCGGCCAGGGCCATCTGGCTCCTGCGGATCTTGTCCGGATCGACGCCCATCAGGGCCAGGCCCGGCCACTGCTCGGTCAGGTCCACGTCGTCGGAGATGCCGCCGCCGAAGTCGCCGTAGTCGACCTGGCGGTTGTCGATCCACCAGTTCACGAAATGCCGGACGTTCTTCAGGTCCTCCAGCTGGCGGAAGGCCCACAGGGGCACGCCCGCCGGCGGCGCAGCCTGCGTGAACGGCAGCGCGCCCTGGCTGTTGTAGGTGATGTCGGCCCAGTACTCGCGCGCGATCCGGTTGTCGGGATCGACGCGGAACAGGTCGGTGGCGTCGGCGACCACCCGCTCGTACAGCTTCTCGCGCTTGGACGCGGTGTGCTCCTCGACCAGGAAGCCCCAGTTGTCCTTCACCTGGTTCAGCCGGTCGGCGACGTGCTCCCTGGCCGCCGCCGCGCGGTCCTTGAACACCAGCCGGATCTTCGCCCCATCGAGAGAGGCCGCGTCGAAGGCCGGGGAGCCCGAGGCCATGGTCAGGTACAGGCTCTTGTTCGGCAGGATGCGGTCGCGGGTGTCGAGCCAGACGGTGCGCGCCTCGCCCGCCGGCACGCTGACCGAGACCTCCAGCAGGTTGCGCTCGGGCCAGATCGGGTCCTTGACCTGGATGTTCAGGGGAATGGTCTCGCCCGCCTTGCCCTTCAGGGCCGGCAGGTCGATCGCCACCCCGTCCAGGCCGTCGTGCATGTTCTCCCAGCCATAGCCCCAGGAGCGGTAGAGCGGCTCGGCCGCGGGTGAGGCGCCGAACTCATAGGGGATCAGGATATGGACGAAGGGCAGGCGCGGTTTGGCTTGCTCGGCGGCGGACTTGGGGCGTGAGGGCGCGCCGTCCGGCAGAGCGACGACTGTGGCCTGCTCGTCGGGCAGATAGCGCCCGCGGATGAAGGCGTTCAGCGCCGCCAGGTCCGGCGAATCCGCGGCGACGTTGGCGCGCACCACGTAGGACAGCTTCGCCGTCCCCTTGGGCTCGGCGCCGGGGCCCAGGTCATAGGCCGCGATCTCCTGGATCGGGGTCTCCTGCGCCACATTGGTGAACCGCAGGGTCCCGCCGGTGCGCTCATCGGCAAACTGGTGGAAGGTGCGTTCCTGGTCCTTGGCCCGCACCGCCAGCCTGGTCTCAGGCCCGCCCGCCCTGGCCGCCCAGGTCAGGTCCCCATAGGCCGCGCCCTGGATCTCGATGTGGTTGAACGGCTCGTCGGGCAGGGCCAGGGTCAGGGTCTTGCCGCCCTCGACATAGACGTTCCAGTCCGGCAGCTCGAAATAGTCGTCGCGCCCCGGCAGGCGCGAGCGGTTGTAGACCCCGGGCCAGGTGGTCTCGGCGATCCCGTCCGTGCCCTTCCACATCCACTCCTTCAGGTCCTTCACATCCGCGAACTCGACCTTGCGGATGCGGGTGACCGGCGCAGTCAGAAGCGGCGGCGAGTCGCCCTTGCGGTTGAAGCCCCAGCGCAGGGCCCACTCGTCGCGCGCCCTGGGGTCGTCCAGCGCCCGGGCCGCATTGGCCGGGATCGCCGCCGCCGTATTGGCGGCCAGCTGGGCCACGTCGGCGTCGTTCAGGGCGTGGTCGTAGATGCGCAGCTCGTCGTAGTCGCCGCCGCGCATGAAGTTGTAGCGGCTCTGCACCTGGTGGGGTGAAACCGTGCGGCTGGTGGGGCCGAACTGGTCGAGGCCGGAATCGTATACGGCGACCGTCTGCTTCTTCGCCGCCAGCTTGCCGTCGACGTACAGGCGCACGCCCTCCGTCTCGTCCCAGGTGAAGGCCAGGTGGGTCCACTTGTCCGGCGGCGGCAGCTTGTCGATCGTGAACGAGACCCGGGTGCGGGCCAGGTTGTCGTCGGTGACGAAGGCGTCGAAGCCGTGGCCGTTCCAGTCGATGCGCAGCCAGGCCATGTCCCAGCTGGTGTGGTCGGCGTAGCCCACCCGCATGATCGGGAACGGGGCCTCGCCCACCGCGTAGCGCGAGCGCCAGAAGAAGCTCATGGTCCCGCGCTGGGCGTAGATGTTGCCCGGCGCCTTCCACGACAGCACCACCTCGTCCGAGGCCGACAGCGCCCCGCCGGCGCGGCCGTCCGGGACCAGCTTGACCTTGTCCGCGAAGTTCGGGACCGCCTCGCCCGCCGCGTAATCCGCAGTCAGGGACGTGTCCGCGGACAGGTGGAAGAGCAGCCCTGACGGCGGCGGCGCCTCGGCCCGCGCGGCGGTGGCGATGGCTGCGATCGCCATGACGGCGGTGGCGGCGGTCAGCAGCAGATCCGATTGGCGGACGTGTTTCCTCGGCACGGGACGAGCTCTTTTGGCTGGCTTGTGACGACCCTAGCGGGCCCCAGAACGAAGCGAAAGGCAAGCAAGAAATGACACCGGTGACATTCCTTACACGGCAAGGGAGTTGACTTCCGTCGCCGCACGCGGCGCCATGGGGTCATGAGCTCCGTTCTCCCCGACCGCCGCGCCGTTCTCGCAGGCCTTGCCGCCACGCCGTTCGCGGGCGCGGCGCTTGCCCAGGCCGGGTCCGGCGACGCCGCGCTGAAGGCCGTGCTCGACGACCTGGAGGCCCGCAGGCCTTCTCCCGCCGACGCGCTCACCGCCGTGCGCGCCATCGACCAGCGCAGCCTTTCGCCCCGCTGGCGCCTGGAATGGAACGCCGTCTGCAACGGCGCGGTCCTGGCCTCCCAGCTGGAACGCCTCTTCCCCTGGAGCCGCGCCGCCGACGGTCCTTCGCCCTATCCGGTCACCGCGCGCACGGGCGCCTTCCTGCGCCTCGGCCGCAAGGGCGACGTCTCCGCCGAGATAACGGCCGAAACCGCCCGCATCCGCGACCTCGCCGCCCAGGGGATCGTGCCCCCACGCTCCACCCTGGACTGGACCCTGAAGGCGCTGACCGCCGTGCACGGACCCAAGGCCCTGGCCGACCAGATCGAGACCCTGGAGGCGCTCAAGACCTCGGCGCCCCTCTCGCCCGGCGTCGGGCGTCTGAAGAACGGCGTCGAATGGTACGCCTCGGCCCTGGCCATCAACCTCGGCGAGGAGATCGACCCGGAAAAGGTCCATGACGTCGCGCTCGGCGAGATCGCCACCCTGCAGGCCGAGGCCGACCGTCTGCTGCACCGGCGGGGGATGAAGCGCGGCTCGGTCGCGCAGCGCCTGCGCGCCCTGGCCCGCGATCCGAAACGCCTCTACCCCGACACCGACGCGGGGCGCGACCGGGCCGTGGCCGACATGAACGCCCGCCTCGACCGCGCCCGTTCGGCCCTGCCCCGCATGGTGCTCGACGTCCCGCCCGCCGTGAACGCCGTCTCGGTCCTGCGCATGAGCCCGGAAGACGCTGCGAAAGGCCGCGCCGGCTACCGCGACGCGCCGCCCTACGACGGCTCCCGCAAGGGCGGCTACTACGTCGACCTGCGCGAGATCCGCAAACGCCCCGACTGGACCCTGCCCAGCGTCGTCCACCATGAACTCCTGCCCGGCCACCTGCTCCAGCTCCCACTGCAGGAGCGCGCCAGACCCCACCCCTACCGCCTGCGCTGGTGCGCGGCCTGGTCCGAGGCCTGGGGAATCTACGCCGAGCAGATGGCGGACGAGGCCGGTCTGTTCCACGGCGACGACTGGGGCCGCCTCGGCTACCTGCAATGGCGCCTGTTCCGCGTGGGGCGCCTGCTCGCCGACACCGGCATCCACACCAAGCGCTGGTCGCGCGAGACCGCCATCCGGCAACTCCTCGAAATCCACGCCTTCCCCTCAGCCTTCATCACCGTCGAGGAAGACGTCGAACGCATCATCGCCGCCCCCGGCCAGGCCGGAGCCCAGGCCATCGGCGCCCTGCGCTTCAAGACCTTCGAGGCCCTGGGCGACCCCCGCACCATCAGGACCAACCTCTTGGGCGCCGGCCCCCTCCCCTTCTCGGTGGCGGAGGCTGTCGCGAAAGGCGCCTACCGCTGAGTCCGCGCTTCACGTTTGGAAACAGCCCGGAGGGGAGATGAAGTCACTTGAAATATCCTTGGCGGTCATAGGTGTCATCTTAACTTTTATAGATGGATTTAATCTAGACGGAAGAGTAGAGCGCGGACTTGAGCGCTTCAATCGCTTTATGAAGGTGGTATTGACATTTTGCTTAGATCATTCCGGTAAAGTTATCGGAGTTGTTCTTATTGGATTTGTCATTCTTGTATATATTGGTGGGCCAGTTTCAAATATATTTGGGGAAGCTCCAATAGGAATAGCAACATTGTTAGCGGGTGCCGGCTTCATGCTGATCCCGATAATGATGATTATCATAGTTATGATGATATTTTCAAGAGTTATCTTTGAAATTCTCGGTAGATTGCCGCGCGGTATACTGGGCGGTTTTGGTTTCCTTGTCGCACTCGGCTCCCTGGCTCTTACGCTTCTTTAGGGACCCGTTGCTCTTCTCTCTTCCATTTCCCGACCAAGCCGCAGCGCACGCCATCGGCGCCATGCGCTTCAAGTCCTTCGAACCCCTAGGCGATCCCGCACAATAAAAACTCCCCTCCTCAACGCCGGCCCCCTCCTCTTCTCCTCCGCCGAGAAGGTGGCCAAGGGCGCCTACGCGTGACCGGCCGCGCAGCGGTCAGGAAGTAAGAATTGTCCACGGACCCACACGGACAAGACAACCAAGGTCGGACTCTCCCCGGCGGAAGCCGGGGCCTAGCAATCCCCGACGTAGGTCGGGGTCCAGAAGAAATGGTCTTGCCTGGACCCCGGCTCTTGCCGGGGATTACTGGGTCCCGGCTTTCGCCGGGAAGAGAGGGTGTTTCGTGTCCGTGTGGGTCCGTGTGGGTCCGTGGACAGACTTCTTCCTCTCAGCATCACCGACGGCCGAAGCTGGGCCCGCTATGTCTGTGTGGTCTGTGTGGTCTGTGGATTCTCTTCCTGACCTCGGCGGCCGCGGAACCGAAGAATTTTTCCACAGACCACACAGACCACACAGACAGGAAAAGCGCTTCGCGCGCCCGTCATTAAGCCCGGCCCGATTACTGCAACGCTTGCCGCGCAGCCCCGCCGGATCGCCTCCCGTGTCCCACATCGAGATCGTCAGCCCCGCCGACCTCTCGCTCCGCGACCTGGAGGCGTGGCGGGCTTTCCAGGAAAGCGTCCCCGCGTTCCACAACCCCCTGCTCGGCCCCGACTTCGCCCAGCTCGTGGGCCACCAGCGCCGGGATCTGGCCATCGCCGTCCAGCGCCGCCGCCGCTCGGCGCTCGCCTTCTTCCCCCATCACCGCCGTCCCGGACAGACGGTCCGCCCCGTCGGCGCCCCCTTCTCCGACGTCCACGCCATCGTCTCCGAGCCGGGCCTGGCGCTCGAAGGCCCCCGCTTCCTCGCCCGCGCCGGCGTGCGCCGCCTCGCCTTCTCCGGCCTCGCCGACCCCCACGGCCTGTTCGGCGCCGTCCCCACCACCGCCCAGGCCTCCTTCCTGATCGACCTCGACCACGGCGCGGAAGCCTGGCTCGACGGCCTTCGCCAGGCCCACCCGAAACGGGTCAAGAAGCTCAAGCGCCACCGCGAGCGGCTCGAGTCCGAGCTCGGCCCGCTCAGCCTGATCGCCCCCGACCTGGACATCTTCGCCCTCGACCAGCTGCTGGCCTGGAAAAGTCGGCAGCTGCGCGACAGCGGCCTGCACGACGTGCTCGCCGCCGCCTGGCCGCGCCGGTTCCTGGCCGCCGTGGCGAACGCCCGCTCCGGTCGCCTGCACGGCCTGATGCTGACCCTGCGCGCCGGTCCCAGGGTGCTGGCCGGCCGCTTCGGGGTCGCCGCCGACGGGTCTTCCACCCCTGGATCTCCGCCTACGACCCGGCGCTGGCCGAACACGGCCCCGGCGCCCTGATGCTCTGGGCCATGCCGCAGGCGCTCGAGGCCATGGACATTCGCCTGTGCGAGCTCGGCGCCTCGGGCGAGCACCACAAGGCCCCCTTCGCCAACCGCACCCGCGACCCTCTCTCCGGCCGCGCCCCGCCGGCCGCCGGCCTTGCCGCGCGCCTGGCCGGCGTCCCGGTGATCGGGCGCCTGGACCGCCGCCTCGACCAGATCGCGGCCTCCGAACTCGGCGCCTACGGCCGCGCGGTCGGGGTGGTGCGCATGGTCACCGACCTCAAACGCCGCGCCGCCTCCCGCCGCGACCACGCCGCCTGAGGCGGTGGCGAAAAGAAGAATTGTCCACGGAATACACGGAATACACGGAAATCATGGCCCTTTTCCCGGCGTAGCCGGAATTCAAGAGGATCGCCGCTTCGCGGCAGAAAGCGCGGGCCAGCGCCGCGCTCTTTCCGTGTCCTTCCGTGTATTCCGTGGACAAAATCCTTCGTCTCGGCCGCCACCACGCCTGACGTCGGAACCGCTATGTCTGTGTGGTCTGTGTGGTCTGTGGACTCCCTTCCTGACCTTGGCGGCCGCGGAACCGAAGAATTTCTCCACAGACCACACAGACAGGAAAGACAGGAGCTTCGCGCCGGCCCCCCTGTCCGCGGAGGCCTACCAGGCCGCGTTCGAAGATTTTTTGTCGCCGCCTGTAGGCGGCCCGCCTATTCGTTCGTCCTTCGGTCGGATCCAGGACGAGAACCCATGCTCTACGCCATGCTCTGCTACCACCAGGAAGACGTCGTCTGCGCCTGGTCGCAGGAGGAGGACGACGCCGTCATCGGCAAGCTCCTCGTCATCCAGGACCGCCTGACCAAACAGGGCAAGGTCGGCCCCGTCGTGCGCCTGCTCCCCACCACCGCCGCGACCACCCTGCGCAAGGACCGCGAACCGTCCTTCGTGCTCGACGGCCCCTTCGCCGAGACCAAGGAGCAGCTGCTGGGCTTCTACGTGCTCGACGTCGAGAACCTGGAGGAAGCCCTGGCAATCGCCAAAGAGATGGCCGCCGTGAACCCCGGCGGGGCCTATGAGCTGCGTCCCATCGGCCTGTTCTTCCCCGGATCCCTGCCGGAAGCCGTGGCCGTCGCGTGACCGACCTCGCCTGGATCGACGCGGCCGTCACCTCCGCCCGTCCCCAGGCGGTCGCCGCCCTGCTGCGTTATTTCCGCGACCTCGACCTGGCCGAAGAGGCGTTCCAGGACGCCTGCCTGCGGGCCATGAAGAACTGGCCCGCCAACGGCCCGCCGCGCGACCCCACCGCCTGGCTGATCATGGTGGGGCGCAACTCCGGCATCGACCAGACCCGGCGCCAGTCGAAGCTGCAGGCCCTGCCGGACGAGGACAGGATCTCCGACCTGGAGGACGCCGAGGCCGGCATGGCCGAGCGCCTCGACGGCCAGCACTACCGCGACGACGTCCTCAGACTGCTCTTCATCTGCTGCCACCCCGACCTGCCGCCCACCCAGCAGATCGCGGTGGCGCTGCGCATCGTCTCCGGCCTGACGGTGAAGCAGATCGCCCGCGCCTTCCTGGTCGGCGAGTCGGCCATGGAACAGCGCATCACCCGCGCCAAGGCCCGCATCGCCAAGGCCGACGTCCCCTTCGAGGCCCCGGGCCCGATCGAACGCGCCGAGCGCCTCGCCGCCGTCCTGGCCATGGTCTACCTGGTGTTCAACGAGGGCTATTCCGCCCCCTCGGGCGCGGAAGGCGAGCCGCGCGGGCGCCTCTGCGACGAGGCCATCCGCCTGGGCCGCCTGCTGCTGCGCCTCTATCAGGCCGAGCCCGAAGTCATGGGCTTGCTGGCGCTGATGCTGCTGCAGCACTCGCGCACCGCCGCCCGCTTCGACGCGGACGGGGCGGTCATCCTGCTCGACGACCAGGACCGCAAGCTCTGGAACACGCGCATGATCGCCGAGGGCCTGGGCCTGATCGACAAGGCCATGCGTCACCGGCGCCCAGGCCCCTACCTGATCCAGGCCGCCATCGCCGGCATCCACGCCCGCGCGGCGACGCCCGCCGACACCGACTGGGTCGAGATCGAGCTGCTCTACGCCACGCTGGAGCGCATGCAGCCCTCGCCGGTCATTACGCTCAACCGCGCGGTGGCGGTCTCCAAGGCCCACGGCGCCCAGGCGGCGCTCGACCTGATCGAACCGCTCGCAGAGCCCCTGGCCGGCTACTTCTACTTCCATGGCGTGCGCGGCGGCCTGCTGCTGCAGCTGGGGCGCGGCGGCGAGGCGCGCACCGCCTTCGACCGCGCCATATCGCTCGCCAACACTGCCGCCGAGGCCGCCCATATCCGCGGCAACATCGACCGCCTGATCGCCGAGGGCGCCCAGGCCTGAGCCCCTTCACCTTCGACCCAAGGAGACACGACCATGACTGACGCTGCCCCCGCCCCCGCCGAGATCAAGAGCGGCGCGGTGCCCTATTTCGCCATCAAGGACGGCCACGCCGCCGTCGAGTTCTACAAGAAGGCCTTCGCTGCCGAGGTCGCGGCGATCATGCCGACCCAGGACGGCACGCGCCTGATGCACGCCCACCTCTACATCAACGGCGCCTCGGTGATGATGAGCGACTGCTTCCCCGAGCACGGCGTGCCGTGGAAGGAGCCCCAGGGCTTCAACGTCATGCTGCCCGTCGACAGCGCCGACGCCTGGGCCGACCGCGCCATCGCGGCGGGCTGCACGGTCAAGATGCCCGTCGAACTCCAGTTCTGGGGCGACCGCTACGGCTCCGTCGAAGACCCCTTCGGCAACGTCTGGGCCTTCAGCTCGCGAGGCTGAACCCCTCCGTCGCAAGAGAAGAATTGTCCACGGAAGGACACGGAAAGACACGGAAGCGGTCGAGCAAACAGCGCTCTCTGCCGCGAAGCGGCGTTCATTTCCTGATCCGGCTACGCCGGAAGCAGATCCGCTGTGTCCGTGTCTTTCCGTGTCCTTCCGTGGATAGAATCCTTCGCGTAAACCGCCGCCATGCCGGCCGGCGGAACCGCGATGTCCGTGTGGTCTGTGTGGTCCGTGGACAAATTTCTTGGGTTCAGCCGCCGCCGCCGTTCAAGAGATTGTCCACAGACCACACGGACCACACGGACAAGACTCGGGGCCACCCTCACGGCCGGCGGTAGATTCCCGTGAACCAGACCGCCCACTGCCCCGTCGCCGGGTCCTGTTCCCAGAATTCCTGCTTCACCGAGCCGTCCGGCTGCGCGGTCCAGGCCGCCTTGAACGGGTGCTCGACCTTGCGCTGGAAGTAGCCGATCACCCCGCTCATGGTCACCGCGCCCTTGGCGTCCACCGGCCCCTCCATGCGGATCATGTAGCCGGGCGCGACCCAGAGCTGGGTCCAGGTCTGACGCACCGGATCGTAGACGTTCAGGCTGGTTCCCTTGCCCCCGCCCGCGCTGGTCCAGTTCTCGACCAGGCCGCAGCCGCTGGGCGCCAGGGTAATCTCGTTGGTCCCCTTGAACGACCCGTCCAGGCCCGTGACCCGCCACGATCCCAGCCAGAAATCCCAGCTGTGATGGCCGGGGGTCGAGCAGGGCTTGGCCGGCGCTGCGGCGGGCGCGGGCGGCGTGGGTTGAGCCGCCGTCACGGCCGCGGCCGCCAGCGCGGTGAGCAGATGCATGGAGGTTCCTCCGCCATCAGTGTTTCCCCGGCGGCGCCGACGAACCCCCAGCCCTAGAGGCGGAATCCCCCCGGCGCGACAGCCACTTCGGAGCTCTGAGAGGGGCCACCTTGGCGCTTGCGCGGCGCCCCGGATGCGGCGTCTGATCGGCGCCGTCGTCCACCAGGAACGCCCCCATGCTCGCCCTCCTGCTGATGCTCGCCGCCCCGGCGCCGGCCGCCGCGCCGCCCGCCGCGCCCTGTCGCGCCACCGAGGCCGCCCGCGCCCTGGACTTCTGGGTCGGCGACTGGGACGTCTACGCCCAGGGCCAGCGGGCCGGCCATGACCGGGTCACCCGCGAGCAGAACGGCTGCGCGGTGGTTGAGCTGTGGCAGGGTGTGGATCCGTCCGACTCCGGCCAGAGCCTGTTCGCCTTCGACGCGCGCAAGGACCTGTGGACCCAGACCTGGGTGACGAACGACAGCGCGCGGCCCGGAGGCATCAAGTTCAAGGTCCTGCGCCGCCGCACCGCCGACAGCACGACCTTTCAGGGCGAGATCGAGGGCCAGAGCGGCGCCGTCTACTATGACCGCACCACCCTGACCCGGAACCCGGACGGCAGCGTGCGCCAGGTCATCGAGGTCTCGCGCAACGGCGATCAGTGGCGGGTCGCCTTCGACGCCCGCTACGTCAAGGCCGGCTCGGCCCCGCCCGCGACCTGAGCGCGCCCGCGAAAGTGGCCCCCATCGGCGGGCCGAAGTGGCCGTAGGCCCGAACTGCGCTCCTGTTAGGCTTCATAGCAGAGCTTCGCGCGTATCGCGGCGGGCCTGCCGGAGTCTGTCGCATGAACCGTCGCCTGATGATCGCCGCCGCGGCCTGCGCCCTGCTGGGCGTCTCCGTGGCCGCCGCCGCGCCCCAGACCGGCGCCTGGGGGATCGCGCTCGGCGACCAGGATCGCGGCGTCCAGCCCGGCGACGACTTCTACCGCTATCAGAACGGCGGCTGGTTCGACCGCACCAGCCTCGCGCCGGGCAAGAACTCCGCCTGGTGGCAGGACGTCCGCCGCATGGCGCCGGCGCGGCTGGTGGGCCTGCTCAAGGAGGCCGCCGCCGACCGCTCGCTCAACCCCGACAGCCCCGAGGGCAAGGCGGCGGCCTTCTACCGCGCCTACGCCGACCGCGCCCTGGTGGAGCAGAAGGGTCTGGCGCCGCTGAAGCCCGAACTCGACGCCATCCTGGCGGCGGGCGACCACCAGCGCATGGCCCGGCTGGACGGCTGGGTCGAGGGGCCGGGCACGACCCGCGACGGCCGCCGCCGCGTGCCGATCCAGCGCGGCCTGTTCTCGGTCAACATCGGCCAGGACCCGCAGCATCCGGACCGCTACGCCGTGTTCATCGGCCAGGGCGGCATGCTGCTGCCGGGCCCCGAGTTCTACACCGACCCAAAGCTCGCCGACATCAAAGGGGCCTACCAGGCCTATGCCGCCGACATGCTGCGCATGATCGGCTGGCCCGAACCGGAGAGACGCGCCGCCGAGATCGTCGCCTATGAGACCCGCGTGGCGGAGGTCAGCTGGACCCACGAGCAGATGCTCGACGCCAAAAAGACCATCAACCCCATGTCGACAGCCGAGCTGGAACGCCTGGCGCCGGACTTCGACTGGCAGGCCTATTTCGCCGGCGCGGGCCTGAGCGGCCTCGACCATGTGGTGATCGACGCGCGCGACGCCTTCCCCGCCCTGGCGCGGGTGTTCGCGAACACGCCGGTGGAGGTGCTGCAGGCGCGCCAGGCCCTGGCCGCCGCCGACAACGGAGCCCAGTTGCTGCCGGACGCGGTCAGTGCGCTCAGCTTCGCCTTCCGCGCCGGCAAGCTGAACGGTTTCGGCCGGCAGGGCGCGGACGACGTCATCGAGGCCAGCGCCCCGGACCTGCTGGGACGCCTGTACGTGAAGCGTTACTTCTCCGCCGAGACCAAAGCCCGGGTGGAGGAGATGGCTGGCTACATCCGCCAGGGACTGGACCGGCGCCTGCAGCGGGTCGCCTGGATGTCGCCCGCCACCCGAACGGCGGCGCGCGCCAAGCTGGCGCGGCTGCAGATCCACGTCGGCTATCCGGAGCATTTCGACGACTACCGGGGCCTCGTGATCCGCGACGACGACCTCTACGGCGACGTGGCGCGCGCGGCCGACTACGTCTGGCGCCAGCAGGTCAGCGGACTGGGCAAGCCCTACGACCGCGACAAGTGGGTGATGACGCCCGAGTACCCGAACTACAACTTCCGCATCGACATCAACGCGATCGAGTTGCCGGCGTCGCTGCTGGTGGCGCCGTTCTTCGACCCCGACGCCGACGCGGCGGTGAACTACGGCGCGGTGGGGACACTGATCGGCCAGATCATGATGCTGTCGATCGACGACCGCGGCGGTCTGTTCGACACCGACGGCAAGCTGCGTCCCTGGTGGACGGCCGAGGACACGCGCCGGTTCGAGGCTCTGAAGCAGCGGATCGTCACCCAGTACTCGCGCCTGGAGGCCCTGCCGGGACTGCACGTCAACGGCGCCCTGGTGGCCGGCGAGGCCATGGACGACCAGGGCGGCATCCTGGCCGCGCTGGACGGCTATCACCTGTGGCTCAAGGGCCGGAAGCCCGCGGTGCTGGACGGCTACAGCGGCGACCAGCGCTTCTTCCTGGGCCGCGCCCAGATGTGGCGCGCGAAGTTCGGCGAGCCCTTCATCCGCAACCAGATCGCCACCGGCTCCAACGCCCCGCCCTTCGTGCGCGTCAACGGCACGGCCCCCAACATCGACGCCTGGTACGCGGCCTTCGCCGTTAAGCCCGGCCAGCGGATGTACCTGGCGCCCCAGGAGCGCGTGCGGATCTGGTGAGGCGGCGTCCTCACGATCGATATCGTCCACCAACCCTCGTTCCTTCCCCCCTCGAGGGGGAAGGTGGCGACGTCAGGAGCCGGATGGGGGGCGGCGCCGACGTTGGATGGGTTGGTGCGATCGGAGTCGCTCCGCGCCGCGGGAGGCGCTTCTTGGGGGCAGGCCGAGGCGCGGCCCCCCTTCCGAGCCCCTGGCGGGGCCCACCTTCCCCCTCGAGGGGGGAAGGAATCCCCAGGCCCTCCAATCGCGTTCATCGGGCTTGATCACACGCGACAGCCTCACGCCCCGCCCCCGATGAGATCCCCCCGCGCGATGGCCGCGTCCAGCGCCTCGCGCAGAGCCAGGCCCGCGGGGGTCAGGAACAGCCGCCGTTCGCGCGCGTCGGCGCCGTGCAGCCGCATCTCGACCAGGCCCCGCGCGGGCGGCAGGGCTCCGGCCATGGCGGCGGGCGCGAAGGCGCGGGCGGTCCGTGAGGCCGTGGCCAGGCTGGTTCCCGCCAGGGCCGCCAGTTGCTTGACGCTCAGCCCCTCGTTCTCGGCGACGTAGAGGAAGCAGACCACCTCCGCCAGGGTGGCGAAACCGTGCTCGCGGCGCAGCCGCTCCAGCCCCGCGGTCAGGGCGCTGCGCCGGCGGGGGGCGCGCGCCTCAGCCGTCCTCATAGCCGGCCAATGTCGGCGCGGTGTCGATCACCGCCAGGCCTTCGCGCCCGGCGCGCGGACCCTTGGCCACGCGTTCGCGCCGGGTCTTGAGCACCAGGGTCGCGGCCGAATAGGCGCCGCGCACCCCGGCCAGCACCTGTTCCAGGGCCTGCTGATGCAAGGCCGCCTCCCGGTAATCGGCCGCTTCGATCTCGATGGCGATTTCGGCGCGAAGCTTCACGGAGCACCCGGCATTTCCACGACTGCAATCATCCCAGCCGCCGACGCCTCGCGGAAAGGGCCACTTTGCCCGCGGGGCGCAGGCCGGTTGCCCCCGGCATGAATCCAGATGTTGGACAGAAGTGCTTGCGCCGCTGCAATCAAATACTTCCTCAGTAGTAAAGTCGTATTTTGTTGCCGCTTCGCGACATGAACCGCAACATCAACTTCACATTACAAGTAACAATGGTCGCGATTAGCCATTGATGTTTAGCTCCCGACATCTGGGTGTTCGCCCAGGCTTGCCTACCCAGGCGGCGACCGGCGCGGAGCCGGCCAATTCGCCGCCGGGAAACTCAGGAGGAAACCTTGAACAGACAATCCCATCGCGGCCGCCTGCTGGCCTCGACCTTCATCGGCGCCGGCGCCTTCGCGGTCTTCTGCGCGGCGCCGGCCTTCGCGGCCGACGCCCCCGTCAAGGTCGAGGAGGTGGTGGTCACCGGCTCACGCATCCCGCACCCGAACCTGCAGAGCGTCAGCCCGATCTCCACGGTGACCAGCCAGGACGTGAAACTGTCCGGCGCCACCGACGTCGTGGACCTGCTGGAAAGCACGCCCCAGGTCGTGTCCGAATTCGGCAACCAGCCCAACGCCCTGTCCAGCGTCGGCGGCCTGACCACCATCAGCCTGCGCGGCCTGGGATCGGCCCGCACCCTGGTGCTGCAGGACGGCAAGCGCCTGGCCCCCGGCGACCCGAGCTTTCCCTCGCCGGACGTCGACAACGTCCCCTCCCAGCTGGTGGACCGCATCGAGGTGGTCACCGGCGGCGCCTCGGCCGTCTACGGCTCGGACGCCCTGGCCGGCGTGGTCAACTTCGTGATGAAGAAGAACTACGAAGGCCTGCAGATCGACACCCAGTACGGCTTCAACCAGCACAGCAACCATGACGGCGACATGCAGGCGCGCATCAAGGCCGCCATCACCGCCAACAAGATCGGCCCGCTGCACCTGCCCGACGGCGACGTCAGCGACGGCGAGACCTTCAACCTTTCGGTGCTGATGGGATCCAACAGCGCCGACGGCAAGGGCAACGTCACCGCCTACCTGTCCTACCGCAACGCCAAGCCCGTGCTGGAAGGCAGCCGCGACTTCTCCGAATGCCAGCTGAAGGTCACCGCCAACGTCGGCGCCTGCACCGGCTCATCCAACTCCAACCTGTTCTTCGACACCTACAGCCCCACCGGCGCGACCTACAGCGTGGTGGGAACCTCGTTCCTGCCCCGGCCCCAGGCCGGCTCGGCCCCGCCGTCCTCGTTCAACTCCAACGAATACCTGACCATGAACCGGGGCGACGACCGCTACCAGGGCGGGGCGCTGGCCCACTACCAGATCGCCCCCTGGCTCGAGGCCTACATGACCTCGAGCTTCATGTACGACCACACCCGCGAGACCGCGGCCCCCTCGGCCATCTTCCAGCAGCTGAGCGGCGCCGGCGCGCCGAACGGCGGCTTCCTGGTCAACTGCGACAACCCCCTGCTCAGCGCCCAGGAGGTCAACGCCATCTGCACCTCCAACGGCATCGGGGCTTCGGGCAACGCCGACCTGGTGCTCGGCCGCCGCAACGTCGAAGGCGGCGCGCGCATGTACTCCTACGAGCACTTCACCTTCCGCGACGTCATCGGCGCGCGCGGCGATATCGGCGACGGCTGGCGCTACGACCTGTCGGCCCAGTACGGCTTCACCAAGCTGAACCGCTCGGTGCACAACGACCTGTCGATCAGCCACATCGCCAACGCCCTGCAGGTCGTCAACGTCGGCGGCGTCCCCACCTGCAAGGTCAAGGTCAGCGGCGTCGACCCCCTGTGCGTGCCCTACAACCTCTTCCGCGACGGCGGCGTCACGCCCGCGGCCCTGGCCTACATCTCCGACACCGGCACCACCCAGGGCGCGACCTCCGAACAGGTGGTCTCCTTCAACCTGACCGGGGACCTGGGCAAGTACGGGGTCAAGTCGCCCTGGGCCCAGTCCGGCGTCGCCGTCTCGCTGGGCGCCGAATACCGGCGCGAGACCCTGACGAACGAACCCGACCAGGAGTCGCTCAGCGGCAACCTGGCCGGCGCCGGCGGCGCCTCGCCCGCCACCACCGGCTCGTTCAACGTCAAGGAGGCCTTCGGCGAAATCCGCATTCCCCTGATCGAAGGGGCGCCGTTGGCCCGCGAGCTCAGCTTCGAAGGCGGCTACCGGGTTTCGGACTACAGCTCGGCCGGCAACACCACCGCCTACAAGGCGGCTCTGGACTGGGCGCCGAACGACGACCTGCGCGTGCGTGGGTCCATCCAGCGGGCGGTCCGGGCGCCCAACATCCTGGAGCTGTTCGCCCCGGTTGTGGTGACCAACTCCACCGCCTTCACGGACAACTGCGCCAAGGGCGCCGCGCCCCTGGCCAGCTTTACGGCCTGCCAGCGCACCGGCGTCACCGCGGCCCAGTACGGCAACGGCACCACCACCAACCTGATCCTGCCCTGCCCGTCCGACCAGTGCGCGGTGGCCACCGGCGGCAACGCCTCGCTGAAGCCCGAGGAATCCGACACCAAGTCGCTGGGCCTGGTGTTCACCCCGACCTTCATCCCCAACTTCAACCTGACGGTCGACTGGTACAAGATCACCGTCAACAAGGCGATTTCCTCGGTGCCGGCCTCCACTACCCTGGCCAACTGCGAGGCCACCGGCCTTGCCCAGTACTGCGACCTGATCAAGCGGACCCCGGCCGGCTTCCTGTTCGGCAGCTCGGTCTCCGGCGGCGGCTTCATCTCCACCACCGGCGTCAACATCGCGACCCTGTCGACGGCGGGCTATGACGTGGAGGCCAACTACCACGTCGGCCTGGCCGACCTGGGCATGGGTGACCACGGCAGCCTGAACTTCGCCATGAGCGGCACCTGGACCACGGACTTCAACAAGACCCCGCTCCCCGGCGGCCCGACCTACAACTGCGCCGGTCTCTACGGGAAGGTCTGCTCCCTGACCGCGCCGCTCACCGCCCCGCTGCCGCGCTGGCGCCACACCGCGCGGGTGAGCTGGAAGACGCCGTGGAACATGGAGGCGTCGCTGCGCTGGCGCTACATCGGCTCCGCCGACCTGGACAGCAACACCAGCCAGCCCGGCCTGACCAACGGCGCCCATGACAGCTTCGATGCGACCATCCCGGCGATCAACTACTTCGACCTGTCGGGGACCTGGCGGATCAAGGACGGCTTGACGCTCAGGGCCGGGGTGAACAACATCTTCGACAAGGACCCGCCGATCGTGGACTCGGGCCTGACCGGCACGGGCACGCCCAACACCTTCTCGATCTACGACCAGCTCGGCCGCCACGTCTTCGTGGGCCTGACCGCCGAGTTCTGATCGAAAGACCGGACGGCGAGTTGACTGCGGCGGCTCCCAAAGGAGCCGCCGCTTTCTTTTGGGGGTCAGCCGGCGGCGGCCAGGCGGGCCAGCGCGCTCGAGATCGCGCGGGGCTGGAAACCGGCAAAGCCGAACAGCACCTCGGGCGGACGCACGACCGCTTCGGTGAAGACCCGCATCGGGCTCAGGTCGAGCCTGCGGGCGGCGGCGCGGGCGACGAAGCCCGCTTCGGAATCGGCGATCAACCGCCCGATCAGGTGCAGCCCACCCGGTCGGGGCGCCAGCGCCACGCGGCCGTCCAGGCGCTCGCCCACGCCGGCGATCAGGGCTTCGCGGCGTTCGGCGTAGGCGCCGCGGCAGCGGATCAGGTGGGCGTCCAGGTGCCCGCCGTTGATGAAGTCCGCCAGCACCATCTGGTTGGGCACATTGGAATGGCCGTCGACGAAGTCCCGCGCCCGCACGACGGCGTCGATCAGGTCCGTCGGCGCGATCAGGCAGGCGATGCGCAGGGTCGGGAACAGGGTCTTGTTGAACGAGTGGACATAGATCACCCGTCCCGCGTCGGGCGCGTGGGCGATCGGCCGGCGCGCCCGGCCCTCGAAGCGGAACTCCGCGTCGTAGTCGTCCTCCAGGATCCAGCCCCCCGTCTGATGGCTCCAGTCCAGCAGGGCCTGGCGCCGGACGTCGGACATCTCCACGCCCAGCGGGAACTGCGCGGCGGGGGTGACGATCGCCAGGCGGGCATCGGGCGCGTTCAGGCGGCCCAGGTCGACCCTCAGACCCTCCTCGTCCACCGGGATCGGGACCGGGATCAGGTCGTGGGCGCGCAACGCCCCGCGCGGAGCGAGGTAGCCCGGATCCTCGACCCAGGCCGACGATCCCTGCAGCCGCAGCGCCCGCACGGTCAGGTCCATCGCCGCGCGGGCGCTGGTGGTGACGAAAACCTGCGAGGGCAGGCAGGACAGACCGCGGCTGGTGGCCAGGTGCGAGGCGATGGCTTCCCTGAGGCCGGACCAGCCCGCGCCGTAGCCCTCGCGCAGCGCGCTCCCCGACAGGCTGCGCCAGCGCCGCGCTTGCAGCTGGGCCCAGCGCTCCATCGGAAACAGATCCAGGCCCGGAACGCCGAGGGCGAACGGCAGGGGCTCGCCGCCATCCTCGACGCAGCGGAAGGCCGGCGGCGGGGCCTGGATCGCCGACAGGGGCGCCGTCGTCGCCGCCACCCGCACGCCGGAGCCGCGGCGTGCCTCCAGCAGGCCGTCCGCCACCAGGGCGTCGATCGCGGCGGTGACGGAGTTGCGGGATATGCCCAGGCCCAGCGCCAGCATGCGCGAGGCGGGCAGCTTGTCGCCCGGTCCCAGCTGTCCCTCGGCGATCAACGAGCGGATGCGGCGCGCCAGTCGCAGGTGCAATGGCCCGGCCGGACCGTCGGACGACAGATCGATCAGCTTGACGATACGCGGTGTCAGCCGATCTCCCGAATAGGTCTGTGTCGTACGGGCGTCCATTGGCCCAGGATAGTCGCGCACCGGTCGCGAGTCTGGACCCGGGTTGCGCTATCGCGTGCTGATTTCAGCATAGACTCGCGGTTGGACTCGAATTCACGCCTCGGGTGAATTTCTTGTATGTTTACGATAATCGCTCGGTGAGCTTCCCATCTCCCGATGAAACTGACGGCTGAAGGCGCTGTGATCGGCATAGCCGGATTCATGGGCGACCTGAGCGATTGTCATGGGGGTCTCCAGCAGGCGCAGCGCGATCTCCAGCCTCAGGCGCCTCAGGTGTTCGCGCGGTGTGATCTTCAGGATCCGGCTGAAGTCGCGTTCGACCTGGGAGGCGGAGATGCCGGCCAACCGGGCCAGCTCAGCCAGGCTCAGGGGGCTTCGCGCATGCTCGCGCATATGATCGAGCACCAGAGCCAGCCGGCGATAGACCGGGTCCGCGCGGGCGCCCGAGGCCAGCGCGCTCGACGAGGCGACCACGCCGACGATCCGCCCCTCGGCGTCGCGCACCGGCCGGCGCGAGAACAGCAGCCAGCGGGCGGTCCCGCGGGCGGCGCTGGCCAGCTGCAGCCGGTTTTCGATCGCCACCCCGGTCGCGATGACCTCACGATCCATGGCCTCGTACCCCTGGGCCAGGCGGGGCGGAAACACGTCGTGGGCCGTACGCCCGAGCAGCTGCTCCCGACGCGCCACGCCGCACAGCCGCAGCATGGCGATATTGGCGGCTACGTAGCGAAGCTCAGCGTCCTTGATGAAGAACGGCCCCTCCGGGTGCTGATCGAAGATCGCCTCCATCAGCCCGAGGTCCAGCCCGCCAAGCCACCGGCTCATGGCCGTCCTCCGCTCGGCCCGGATCGGCGCCTTGCGACGCCGCTCGGGTCAAGACGGCGCGAAGCGGAGCCTGCTAGGGTCCGCCCATGACCGCACCGATGGACAGACGCGCCCTGATGGGCGGCGCCCTCGCGGCGCCCCTGGCCGGCGCGGCGGCGGCCGTCGGCGAGCGGCGGCGGCCCAACGTGCTCTTCATCCTGGCCGACGACCTCGGCTATGCGGACCTCAGCTGTTACGGGCAGCGGGATTTCGAGACTCCAAATCTGGACCGGCTGGCGCGCGAGGGCGTGCGGCTCACCCAAGGCTACTCCAATTCGCCGGTCTGCTCCGCCAGCCGCCTGGCGCTGATCACCGGACGCTATCAGTACCGGCTGCGCGCCGGACTGGAAGAGCCGATCGCCCGCTCGGCCAAGGGCAGCAAGACCATCGGCCTGCCGCCTTCGGAGCCCACCCTGCCCTCGCTGTTCCGCGACGCCGGTTACGGCACAACGCTCATCGGCAAGTGGCACCTGGGTTTTCCCCCGCACTTCGGACCCCTGAAGAGCGGCTACGATCACTTCTTCGGCGTCTATGCCGGGGCGGTCGACTATTTCACCCACGTCGATGGTCCGGGCGGCCGCGGCGATGGTCTGTATGACGACGCCACGCCCATCGAACGGCACGGCTACCTGACCGACCTTCTGGGTCAGAGGGCGTGCGAGACGATCCGCGCCTACGCCGCCGGGCGCACGCCCTTTCTGCTCAGCCTGCACTACACCGCGCCCCACTGGCCCTGGGAGAGCGTTGCGGACGAGGCCGAGTCCATGCGGCTCAAGACCCTGTTCGACTGGGACAACGGCGGGCGTGAGACCTACGCCGCCATGGTGCGAAGCCTCGACGCCAGCGTCGGATCGGTGCTGGCCGCGCTGTCGGAAACCGGCCTTTCGGACGACACCATCGTGGTGTTCGCCAGCGACAACGGCGGAGAGCGATTCTCCGACGTCTGGCCCTTCACCGGCGCCAAGACCGAGCTGCTGGAGGGCGGCCTGCGCGTGCCCACCCTCGTTCGCTTCCCGGGCCGGATTCCGGCCGGATCGCAGGGCGACCAGGTCGCCATCTCCATGGACTGGCTGCCGACGCTCCTGGCCGGCGCCGGGATCGAGCCGCCGGCGCGGCCCTTCGACGGCGAGAACCTCTGGCCCGAACTGACCGGGGCGCGCTTCCCGCACCCGCGCCGCCTGTTCTGGCGCTATAAGGCCAACGGCCAGCGGGCGCTGCGCGACGGCGACTGGAAGTACCTGAAGATCCAGGGCTCGGAGTTCCTGTTCGACCTGGCCCGCGATCCGCGCGAACGCGCCAACCTGAAGGGGCGCCATCCCGAGATCTTCCAGGCGCTTCAGGCGGACTGGGTGAGGTGGAACGCCACCATGCTTCCCCTCGTGCGCGACAGCTATTCCGACGCCGCCGACGGGTCGCGGCTGGCGGACCGCTACGGCGCGCGCTCGCCGGAAGACTGAGCCCCCGAGCGGGCCCGACGCGGCAGGATCGGGCGGGCGGCGGCGATCAACGCCTCCAGCCGGTCGCGCAGGTCGCGCCCCTCGCGGGTGAGGCGCACCAGCTTGAGGCGGCGGTCGGAGGCTGGGTCGAGGGTCAGCAGGATGTGGGATGTCGCCGGGCCGCGCTCGACCACCTCTCCGGCCATGATCCGCACCGTGCGGGCCACCACCGACACGGTCGAGCCCGTCAGCCAGGCCAGCTCGGTGATGGTCAGGCCCTCGTTCTCGCACACGTAGAGGAACACGCTCAGGCAGTGGAACCCCCGGGGCAGTTCCAGGGCCTCGAACAGGGCCAGGGCCTCCAGGATGGAGTTGCGCGACCGCCGCGTGGGCGTGTTCCAGCGCCCGATGCCGTGGCTAGTCGTAGGCATGGGCGCGTCCGGTGCGGACGTGCGGTGTCCTCAGCGGCGACGCGGCAGGCGTGCGGGGGCCGCGCCGCTCCTTCACCGAGATGCCGACGGTCGGATACTGCGCCTGCAGCGCCGACATGTGCTGCTCCAGCCGCCCCTGGTGGGCGGCCGCGTCGCGGTAGTCCTCGGCGTCGATGTCGATCTGGATGGTCACCCGCAGCCGCACCATGGGCATGCCGGTGTGGGTCTCGGAGATCATGGTCATGTCGGTTCGCCAATTCTCACTGGTAATGAGACCAGCAGGCGACACTTCCTGATCCGGAGAAAGAGCCAGTTCGGCGCCGTTTGAGGCGCCACGCGGTAACTGGACTACGCCGCGCGGCTGACCGCGAAGTCGGCCAGGCGTTCCAGCGCCGTGCGCCATTCGCCCGCCGGGAAGACCCTCAGGCCGTGCTTGGCCGTGTCGGCATAGTCGCCCGCCAGATCGAGGGTCGCCTGTAGCGCCCCCGTCCCCACGACCAGTTCCCGCGCGCGCTTGAAGTCGGCGTCGGTCTGTTCGCGCCGCCCGATGGTGCGCTCCCAGAAGGCGTCCTCACGCCCGGCCGTCCTGGCCACCGCCAGCAGCAGCGGCAGGGTCGCCTTGCCCTCGCGGAAATCGTCGCCGGCGTTCTTGCCCAGGGCCTCGGTCTGGCCGCCGTAGTCGAGCGCGTCGTCCACCAGCTGGAAGGCCAGGCCCAGGTTCAAGCCGAACGCGCGCAAGGCCGCCGCTCCGGCCGCCGAGGCCTGGGCCGCCACGGCCCCGGCTTCCGCGGCGGCTGCGAACAGTTCCGCGGTCTTGGCGCTGATGATCTCGAGATAGACCGACTGGGACAGCCGCAGGTCATGGGCCCGGGTCAGCTGCAGCACCTCGCCCTCGGCGATGACGCTGGACGCCCGCGACAGGATCTTCAGCGCCTCGAGCGACCGGGTCTCGACCATCAGCTCAAACGCGCGCGCGAACAGGAAGTCGCCGACCAGCACCGACTGGGTCGAGCCCCAGATCAGGTGCGCCGCCGTCTTGCCGCGCCGAAGCGAGGAGCCGTCGACCACGTCGTCGTGCAGCAGGGTGGCGGTGTGGATGAACTCCACCGCCGCCGCCAGCTTGTGATGGGCGTCGCCGGCCACACCCGACAGGCGCGCGGCGGCCAGGGTCAGCAGCGGGCGCATGCGCTTGCCGCCGGCCGAGATCAGGTGCTCGGCGAGCGCCGGGATCACCGCCACCGGGCTCTGCATGCGGTCCAGGATCAGGGCGTCGACCGCGCGCATGTCGTCCGCCGCCAGCCGCACCAGCGTCTCGACGTCGCCGTGGGGGCGCAGGACCGCGGTGTTGACAGCGTCCAAGCAAGGCACTCCAGACAGGGGGCGCGTGGGGGTTCGCGCGTACGAGCGGAAGCAGCGGCTTGCGCCCCGCTTTCGCGGCGCACAATGGTTAGCCGACCCCGCAGGGTCAAGCCGCCGATGGCGGACAATGTTGCGAAAGGCGCGCGATGGGCGACGAAGCGGCGGCTACGACACGCGACGGCCTGCTGGGCGGACGCGTCACCCTGCTGCAGCCGGCCAGGGGCTATCGCGCCGGCATGGACGCGGCCCTGCTTGCCGCGGCGGTGGATGCGAAGCCGGGCGAACGGGCGCTGGAGGCCGGCTGCGGCGCGGGAGCGGCCCTGTTCCAGGCGGCCTGGCGCGCGCCGGAGGCCTTCTTCACCGGCGTGGAGCGCGACCATTCGGCGCTGCGGCTGGCGGAGGAGAACATCACGCTCAACGGCGCCGAGGGGCGGGTCCGGGCGCGTATCGGCGACGTCGGCCGGGGATTCGCCGGCCAGGGCTTCCTGGAAAAGGACGAGGCCCCCTTCGACCTGGCCTTCGCCAACCCGCCCTTCTTCGACGATCCGGGGGCGCTGCGGGCGCCCGCCGAGGAAAAGCGCGGCGCCTGGATGGCCGACGCGGGCCTCGACGCCTGGACCCGGTTCCTGCTCAAGGCTGTGCGCGAAGGCGGCCGGGTGGTGATGATCCACCGCGCCGAGCGGCTGGCGGACCTGCTGGCGCTGCTCGGGACCACGGCGGGCTCGTTCCAGATCCGGCCGGTGCATCCCCATGCGGATGAGCCGGCGAAGCGGGTGATCGTGCGCGCCGTGAAGACGGGTAAGGCGCCCCTGAAGCTGCTCCCCGCGCTCGTGCTGCACGAACGCGGCGGGGCGAAGCATACGGCGGAGGCCGAGGCGGTGATGCGCGGGGAAGCCGGTCTGGCGTGGGAGGCCTGAGGGCGCCCGGCTTCACGCAAGATTCGCTGTTGGGTCCTCGGGTTCCGCTGCGCGGCCCCGAGGATGACGGACATAGCTAGAGGGTTGTTTTCAAAATATTTTCGTCATCCTCGGAGCGAAGCCCCGCAGGGGCGAAGACCCGAGGACCCAACAGCGAATCTTTGGCGAAGCTGGGCGCCCTATCCACCTTGACAATTTTCCAAATGTTCGCTATTTGTTCCAGTTGCTTCCCGCTCTTTGACACCGTCGGAAAACGCACAGACCCCCGCCCACCCCACGGCGCCCCCCGCCACCGATAATACGGTTGATTAACGGTGGTTTTACGGAGCTCACCGCCGCCAGATCACCCCGCCCTTCATCACGAAGTCCACATGCGCGGTCGCGCTCACGTCCACCGTCGGGTCCCCCGGCATGGCCACCAGGTCGGCGAGATACCCGACCCTCACCCGCCCCAGATCCTTCTCCCGCCCGAGGATCTTCGCGTCCACCGCCGTCGCTGCGCCGAGCGCCTGCACCGGGGTCATGCCGTCCTTCACCATCCAGTCCAACTCGCGCCAGTTCTCGCCGTGGGCGAAGACCCCGACGTCGCTGCCGTTGCCGATTATCACTCCCGCCTTCAGGGCCTGGCGGAAGGCGTGTTCGGCCGCCTGCATGGCCGGTGTGGGCGCTGACTGGCCCGGGATGTAGTGCTGGAAGTATTCGCTGGTGGCCGCAGGCGCGGTCAGGGTGGGAAGGTAGGCGGTTCCCTTCTGGGCCATCAGCTTCAGGGTCTCGTCGCTGACGCCGTAGCCGTGCTCGATGGTGTCGACACCGGCGACCACCGCACGGCGGATGCCCTCGGGCGTGGTGGCATGGGCCGAGACCGGGCGGCCGATGGAATGGGCGGTGTCGACGATCGCCTTCAGCTCCTCCAGCGAGAAGGTCGGCTCCTGCTCCCCGTTCGGCCCGGCGCGGTAGTCGGCGTAGACCTTGATCCAGTCGGCCCCGCGCGCGGCCTGCTCGCGCACCGCGCGGGTGACGCCCTCGACTCCGGAGGCCTCCTGCGCCCCCTGGGGCAGGTCGATGTCCGGGCGGAAGTTCTTCACCGCCGGGCCGTAGGCGCCCGTCGCCACGATGGCCCGCGTCGCCACCCACAGCCGCGGCCCGGGAATGATCCCCTCGTTGATCGCCCGCTTGATCCCGACGTCGGCGTAGTCCGCGCCCTCGGTGCCGAGGTCGCGCAGGGTGGTGAAGCCGGCCATCAGGGTCGCCTGGGCCTGGCGTCCCGCGCGCAGGGTGCGAACGGCCACCGGCTCCTTCAGCACCTGATCGTCCCACAGGGTCTCGTTGTAGGGGTGCAGCAGCAGGTGGGAGTGCAGGTCCATCAGCCCGGGGATCAGGGTCTGGCCGGGCAGCTCGATCACCTCGGTTCCGGCGGGGACCTGGATCGAGGCCGCGGGCCCGACCGCCGCGATCCGCTCGCCCGTGACCAGCACCACCCAGCCCGGATGGACTGGCTCGTCGGCGGTCCACACCCGCGCGGGCTTGAGCAGCACCGACTTCGGCTCGGCCGCCTGGGCGGGGAAGGCTGTGGCCAGGCTCAGGGCCAGGGCGGCGAAGAGGACGGAAAGCTTCATGGTTTCGAACCCTTGCGCTGCTCGGCCAGTGTCTCGCGGAAAGCCTGTTCGGCGCCGTCGACGGCGGCGCGGCAGCCCTTGGCATCGACGAAGGCCTTCGCCGATCCGGTCTTCCTCATCGCCGCCCGCTTGGCCTCAATGCCGAAATAGCTGCCGTGGGCGCCGAGGAAGAGCTCGCACTTCAGGCTGCGCACCCTGGCGAAGCTGGCCTCATAGTCCGCCGCGATGTTCGGATAGGCCCGGTTGCCGACCAGGCGGTAGCCCGGCGCCGTCAGGCCGCACAGGAACAGGGCCTGGACGGTGCGCCCCTCCAGGCGCGTCGGCATGGTCCAGGTGGTGCAGCCCGGGGTGTGACCGGGCGTCAGGTGCGCGGTGAGCGTCAACCCGCCCAGGGTGATCTTGCCGCCATCCGTGACGAAGCCGTCCACGTGGGCCGGCGGAAAGGTCAGGCTGTCGCCGAAGTTGGGATCGCCATGGCCGCCGCGCTCGATCAGGGCCGCGTCCGCCCGGCTGACCAGCAGCTTCGCGCCGGTGATGCGCTTCAGCTCGGCGAAACCGCCGGCATGGTCGCTGTGGGCCTGGCTGTTCAGGAGGATCTTCACCTGCTTCGGATCGAACCCCAGCTTGCGGATCGAGGCGAGGATCTGCGGCGGGGTCGGCTCGTAGCCGCCGTCGATCAGGATCAACCCGGCCCGGGTCGAGATCAGCCAGATCCCCAGATCGTGGGTCCCCACGAAGGCGATGTCGTCGGAGACGCGAAACGGCGCCTCGGGCGCGTTGCGGGCGGCCGAGGCCGGGTCGAGCGGGGTGGCGGCGACGGCGCCGCCGGCCAGGCCCAGGGCGAATGCAACGGCGGCGAAGGATTTCATGGCCAGATTCGATACCACGCCCGCGCAGCCATGGAAGCCTTGCCCCGCAAGTCCCATATCGAAGGCGTCCGGTTGCGATTCGCCGGGCTTTTCGCCAGAGTCCGTCCCATGAACGCGCCCATGAACGCGCCCTGTTCGCACACCAAGGCCCGTCACCTCAGCCGCGACGCGCTCGACCGCGCGCTGGCGCGCGGCGAGGCCCGGGCGGTCGAGGGCGGCCAGCGCTGGACCGCGCCGCGGCGGCGCGTGCTGGAACTGCTGCTGGAGGCCGACGGTCCGGTGAAGGCCTACGACCTGATGGCCGACTTCAGCGAGGGCGCGGCGGCCAAGCCCCCCACCGTCTATCGCGCGCTCGAGTTCCTGGAGAGCGTGGGCCTGGCCCACCGCATCCCCAGCCTCAACGCCTACGTCGCCTGCGACGCCGAGGGCGAAGTCCACGCCGCCTCGTTCCTGATCTGCGACTGCTGCGGCTCCGCCGAGGAGTTCGATCCCAAGATCGAGCCCGCCGCCCAGGCGGAGGCCCAGCGACTCGGCTTCCGGCCCGCCTCCATGGCCCTGGAAGTGCGCGGCCGCTGCCGCGCCTGCGCCTGAGACGTCCAGCAGCCTGACACTTCACGTTTAAGGAGAGCGCAACAACCGTTGCGCGACCACAGGTCGCAATCTTGGCCGTTGATTGTTTCAGATCAAGGACTTGCCCTGACATAACATTGCAATCTGAGCTTGTTGCTCATTGACCACTAACCGGCGCGTGCGACACCGGAGGCCCAGGGCGGGCGAGGTCTATGGACGGCAGTTCCTTTTCACGGCGGACACGGGCGCTGATCGCGGACGATCATGAGATCAACCGCTTCGTGCTCGCGCGCCTGCTCGAGCTCTACGGGGTGCGGGTGACCGAGGCCGCCAACGGCGCCGAGGCCGTGCGCCTGGCCGGCGAGGAGGCCTTCGACCTGATCCTGCTCGAGACCAACCTTTCACGCGTCGATGGTCCCGACGCCGCGCGCCTGATCCGCGGAGCCGACTGCCCCAGCCGCCACGCCCTGCTGGTGGCTGTCTCGCCCTTCATCTCGCCTCACGACCGGCCCGCCCTCGCCGAGGCCGGCTTCGACCGCTTCCTGGAAAAGCCCCTGCGCCAGGAAGCCATCCAGGCCCTCGTCGAAGCCGCGCCCCAGCGGTCCCGAACCTCCGTCTGACCCACGCCGGGCCGTCAGCCCCGCCCCAGCTCCAGCCGCACGTGCAGCTCGTTCAGCCCCTGGTCCAGGGCCCAGGCCCAGCGCGGATGCGTCGGCCCGGCCCGCGCAGCGATGTCCGACGCCTGCTCCTCGACCAGCACCACCGCCTGCCCGCCCGCGTCGCGCCGCACGAAGCGGAACGTCCCCGGCGCGCGGAACAGGCCGCCGTCGTGGGGACCCAAGGCTATGAAATCTGGGGCGATGAAGTCGGTCATGACGGCGCTCTCGGTGAATAGAACATAACAGGAACATGCCGCCAGCCCGGAGTCCAGCCCGCGCGATGAGATTGGCGCCGCCGCCTGCGCCCCGCTAAGGTCCGCCCCGGTCATGCCTCGGGGGCTCCATGAAACGGCTTTTCACCTTCCTCATCGTCTTCGCCATGGTCGCGGGGGTCGCGGCCGGCTGGGGGGTGCATGAGTATCTGCCGGACGGGAAGACGCCCCATCCCTGGTGGGTCATGGACAAGGACCAGGCCCTGGTCTGGCTGGGCCTGGCCACCACCATCTTCCTGACCCTGATCAAGATGATCATCTCGCCCCTGGTGTTCACCACCCTGGTGGCCGGCATCGCCCACATGGAGGGCGCCGCCGCGGTCGGGCGGGTCGGGGCCAAGACCATCTTCTGGTTCATCCTGGCCTCGATCACATCCCTGACCATCGGGCTTCTGATGGTCCACTGGCTGCAGCCGGGCGCGGGCCTTCACCTGGTCCCGGCCAATGGCGCGGCCGCCACGGTCGATGCTTCCAAGCTCAACGCCGTGGACTTCATCAAGCACATGATCCCGACCTCGATCTTCGACGCCATGGCCAAGAACGAGATCCTGCAGATCGTGATCTTCTCGATCTTCGTCGGCACCGCCATCGCCTCGATGGAGGACAAGGCGCCCCAGGTCCTGGCCACCGTCGAGCAGGGCGCGCGCATCATGCTGAAGGTGACCGGCTACATCATGGCGCTGGCGCCCATCGCCATCTTCGCGGCGCTCGCGTCCACCGTCGCCAAGCTCGGGATCGAGGTGCTCTACACCTATCTGAAGTTCGTCCTGGGATTCTACGCCTCGCTCGGCGTGCTCTGGGTCGTGCTGTTCCTGGCGGCCTTCCTCTTCCTGGGCGCGCGCGCCTTCAACCTGTTCGCCTCGATCCGGGCGCCGATCCTGCTGGCCTTCTCCACCGCCAGCTCCGAGGCCGCCTATCCGCGCACCCTGGAGCAGCTGCAGAAGTTCGGGGTCTCGCCCAAGATCGCCAGCTTCGTCCTGCCGCTCGGCTACTCGTTCAACCTGGACGGCTCGATGATGTACTGCACCTTCGCGGTGCTGTTCATCGCCCAGGTCTACGGCATCCAGATGAGCGTGGCGCAGCAGGTCACCATGCTGCTCTTGCTGATGGTCACGTCGAAGGGCATGGCCGGGGTGCCGCGGGCCTCGCTGGTCGTCATCATGGCGACACTGGCCTACTTCAACATGCCGGTGGAGGGCATTGCGCTGGTGCTCGGCGTCGACCAGCTGCTCGACATGGGCCGGAGCGGCACCAATGTGGTCGGCAACTCCGTCGCCGCCGCCGTGGTGGCGCGCTGGGAAGGGCAACTGAGCAAACCGGAGCCGGCGGCCGCGGGGGCTTGATCCCGCTCAATTCGCGCATAGCTCTTGCGTGTTGAGTGAATTGGCGCTGTCACTTCGATCCGAAATCAATCCGGCGGCCGCAACGTCCGCCTGGGGGGAATGAAAAAGATGAACCCGCTGCTGAAACGCATCGCCGTCCTGCTGGCCGTCCTGGTCGTGCCGCTCACCGTGGCCGGCTGCGGCTACAACACCATCCCGACCCTGGAAGAGAACGCCCGCGCCAAGTGGGGCGACGTTCAGAACGAATACCAGCGCCGCGCGGATGTGATCCCCAACCTGGTGAACACCGTGAAGGGCTACGCCGCCCAGGAGAAGTCGGTGCTGGTCGAGGTGACCGAAGCCCGCGCCAAGGCGACCTCGGTCAAGGTCGACGCCAGCACCATCACCGATCCCTCCAAATTCCAGGCCTATCAGAACGCCCAGAACGGCCTGAACAGCTCTCTGAGCCGCCTGATGGTGGTGGTCGAGAAGTACCCGGACCTGAAGTCCAACCAGAACTTCCTGGCCCTGCAGTCCCAGCTGGAAGGCACCGAAAATCGCATCGCGGTGGCGCGGCGCGACTACAACGACGCGGCCCGCAAGTACAACACCTCGCTTCGGACCTTCCCGACCTCGATCTGGGCCGGCTCGGTCTACAAGTCCTCCAAGCCCATGGAGTACTTCCAGGCCACCGCCTCGTCGGCCACCGCGCCCACCGTCAGCTTCGACGCGCCCGCGGCGCCGGCTCCGGCCCCCGCGAAGCCCTGATGCGCATTCCCTTCGCGAGCGCCGTCCGCGCGGCGGCGCTCGCGTTCCTTGTCCTGGCCACGGCGTCCTGCGCCACGCCATCGCCCTACCCCGAGCTCAAGGGCCGCCGGGTGGTGGACGAGGCCCATATTCTGCCGGCGGCGGTTCAGGCCGACCTGACCGCCAAACTCACGGCGCTCGAGGCGGCGACCACCGACCAGCTCGAGGTCGTGACCGTCACCACCCTGGGCGGCCAGGACATCGCCGACTATGGCCGAAACCTCGGCAACCGCTGGGGCATCGGTCAGAAGGACAAGAACAACGGGGTCCTGCTCGTGGTCGCGCCTCGCGACCGCAAGGTGCGCATCGCCGTCGGCTACGGCCTGGAGACCACGCTCACCGACGAACGGGCGGCGCGCATCATCCAGGACGTGATCCTGCCCCGGTTCCGCGCCGGAGACCTGCCCGGCGGCGTGACCCAGGGCGCTGACGCGATCATCGCGCGGCTCATGGAAGGCGGCGCCCACGCGCGAGCCCAGATCACAAAGGCGGCCGCCTGATGCCCCCAGCCCTTGCCCACATGATCCGCACCGCGGCGCTGGTCCTGGCCCTGCTCTTCACCGCCGCGCCCTCGATGGCGGCCGATCCCGTGTTTCCCGACCTCGCGGGCCGCCGGGTGGTGGACGAAGCCCACATCCTGCCGGCTGACGTCCAGCAGAGCCTCACCGCCAAGCTCGAGGCGCTGGAGACCAAGACCGGCGACCAGCTCGAGGTGGTCACGGTCAAGAGCCTGAACGGCGACGATATCGCCTCCTACGGCTACCAGCTGGGCCGCCACTGGGGCATCGGCCAGAAGGAAAAGAACAACGGCGTCCTGCTCATCGTTGCGCCCAACGAGAGGAAGGTGCGCATCGAGGTCGGCTACGGCCTGGAAGGCGTGCTGACCGACGCCCTGTCCAGCGTCATCATCCAGACCCGGATCCTGCCCAAGTTCAAGGCCGGCGATCTGCCGGGCGGCGTCACCGACGGGGTGGACGCCATCTCCGACCAGCTGTCCCTGCCCAGCGACCAGGCCACGGCCAAGGTTCAGGAAGCCCAACAGGCGGTGGCCCATCCGCACCGGTCGCGGGGCCTGCCGATCCCGGCCATCATCGTCATGATCATCATCTTCGTGCTGCTGTCGCGGGTGACGCGCGGCGGCATCTGGCCCTGGCTCTTCCTGGCCAGCATGAGCGGTCGCGGCGGTGGCGGCGGCTGGAGCGGCGGCGGGGGCGGTGGCGGATTCAGCGGCGGAGGCGGCTCCTTCGGGGGCGGCGGCTCCTCGGGGAGTTGGTGAGATGAAACTGACCCAGGCCGACCGGACCCGCATCAGCGACGCCATCGCCGACGCCGAAAAGACTACGTCCGGCGAGATCTTCTGCATCCTGGCCGACCACGTGGCCGACTACCGCGAGACCCCCGTGGTCTGGGCGGCCGGCGCGGCCCTGATCGTGCCCCTGGCGCTCATCCCCCTGGGCTTCGGCCCGGATTGGCTGCCCGCCTGGCTGCCGGGGAACAGCAGCGACTGGAGCGCGGGCCATGCCTCGGCGCTAACCCCGTCCTTGGGCGCCCTGATCGCCGCTTACGCCCTGGTGCAGGCGGTGGTCTTCACCCTGGTGCTGGGCCTGGTCTCCATCCCGCCGGTCAAGCGCGCCCTGACTTCCCGCGCCCTTAAGCGCAAGCGGGCGCACGAAACCGCCCTGGCCCAGTTCATGGCCAAGGGCCTGCACCTGACCCGTTCGCGCACCGGCGTCCTGATCTTTGCCGCTCGGGGCGAGCGCCAGGTCGAGGTGGTCGCCGACGAGGGCATCCACGCCAAGGTGGGCGAGGCGGTCTGGAACGAGGCGGTCGCCGCCCTCACCCGCCGCATCCGCGAAGGCCGGGCGGCGGACGGCTTCGTCGAGGCCATCGGCCTCTGCGGCAAGGTCCTGGCCGAGCACTTCCCGCCCGAGCCCGGCGACACCAACGAACTGCCCAACGAGGTGGTCGAGATCTAGGCCAGTATGGCCTTCGCCGCCGCCACGCCGGACGCGAAACACGCCTGCAGCAGGTAGCCGCCGGTGGGCGCTTCCCAGTCCAGCATCTCGCCCGCGACCCAGACGCCGGGGATCACCTTCAACTGCAGGGTTTCGTCCACCGCGTCGAAGTTCACGCCCCCGGCGGTGGAGATGGCCCGTTCGATGGGCCTGACGCCGGTCAGGGTCATGGGCGCGCGCTTGATCATCGCCGCCAGGGCGTCAGGCGCCTCCGGCAATGACACGCCATGCGCCTCCCTGAGCAGACCGATGGCCACGGGCGGCAGGTTCAGGGCCTTGCGCAGGCGGCTGGTCATGGAGGCGCCCGCCGGGGCGTGGGCGAGCTTTCCCGCGATCCTGCCGGCGTCGAGGTCCGGGCGCAGGTCGATCTCCGGCGCCGCCTTTCCATCGCGGATGATGGCGTCGCGCAGGGCCGCCGACAGGGCATAGACGGCCCCGCCCTCGATCCCGTCTTTGGTGATCATGGCCTCGCCCCGCACCCGGCGCCCGGCGAACGTCAGAGCGACGGTCTTCAACGGTTCGCCGGCGAAGCGGTCGCGGAACACCTCGGACCAGGCCACGTCAAAGCCGCCGTTCGACGGCGTGAAGGGCGCCAGCTCCACGCCGCGCGCCGCCAGGATCTCCGCCCAGCTTCCGTCGGAGCCCAGCCGCGGCCAGCTCGCCCCACCGAGCGCCAACACCGCGGCGTCCGCAGCAAAGGTCTCGCCTTCGAACGCCAGGGCGCCGTTCGTGTCCCAGCCGGTCCAGCGGCGGCGCAGGCGGAACTCAACCCCCTGCCCCGCCAAACGCGCCAGCCAGGCCCGGAGCAGCGGCGAGGCCTTCAGAGCCTTCGGAAACACCCGCCCGCTGGAGCCCACGAAGGTCTCCTGCCCCAGACCCTCGGCCCAGGCGCGCAGCGCGTCCGGCGGGAAGGCACGCACCAGCGGCTCGATCCGGCTACGCGCGGCGCCATAGCGTGCGAGGAAGGCCTCCATCGGCTCCGAATGGGTGAGGTTCAGCCCGCCGCGCCCGGCCATCAGCAGCTTGCGCCCCGCCGAGGGCATGCGATCGAAGACGGTGACCCGGACCCCGGCCGCGCTCAGCACCTCGGCCGCCATCAGCCCGGCGGGTCCGGCGCCGATGATGGCGACGGTTCGGGGCGGAGAGGGCTGCGCGGGGCTCATGGCCAGCCCTTAGCCGCCCCGGCGGGCGGGCGATAGCCCGGCTCAGGGCCGGGCCACCTCCGGGTTCTTCAGCAGCTCGGCCACCGCCGCCTCCAGCTGGGCGTCGTGGCCGGTCTCGGTCTCGCCCAAGGGCCGCTCCACGGCTACATCGACGGGACGCGGATGCATCTCCATGTCCTCGCCGCGGGTGTCCTGAATGCGGATCACCGGCAGGCGCACCACCGAGCCGTCGATCAGGGGCTCGCCGCCGGTGAAGATGATCCAGCCTGCCGTCGGCTGGCCCACCACCTTGCCGACGCCCAGCGTGCGGTAGCCTTCGGTGAAGTCCTCCGCGTCCGACAGCGACGACTCGTTGGTCACCAGCACCGTGGGCGAGCCCAGGGCGCGCTGGCCCAGCGCCTGGCGGCTCGGCAGGGCGAAGCGGTCGCGCGGGGTCATGACCAGGTAGTTGCGCCGGGTGAAGACATCCAGCGCATGGCCGTTGACGTAGCCGCCGTTGTTGTTGCGCACGTCGATGACCACGCCGCGGCGCGCCTGGTTCTGGCTGTCCAGGTCCAGGTACAGCTGGGCCAGGCTCTCGTCGCCCATGTCCGGGATGTGGACGTAGCCGAGCTTGCCGCCCGAGATCTTCTCCACATAGGCGCGGCGATCGTTGACCCATTGCCGGTAGATCAGGCCCGCGGCGGTCGCCGAACTGACCGGCCGCACTGCGACCCGGCGGGTCTTGGAGGCGTCGCCGGCCGCGCCGATGGTCAGGACCACCTTCTTGCCGACCTCGCCGGTCAGCAGGGCGCCGAGGCTGGTGTGGGCGCCGACCGGGCGGTCATTGACCGCGACCAGCACCTCGCCGGGCCGGATCGAGCCTTCGATGGCGGCGGGACCCAGGGCGATGACCTCGCGGATCACCAGCCCCTTGCCGGCCTCGTAGGGCTCACGCTCGAAGCGCAGGCCGAGGTCGCCGACCCTGACCGCCGGCGCGACCTCGCCCTGGCCCGGGTTCAGGCCGGAGTGCGAGGCGTTCAGCTCGCCGATCATCAGGTTGATGTCGCGGCGCAGCTCCGAGGTGTTCCGCGCGCCCAGCACATAGGGCAGGAAGCTCTGGCGCAGGCCCACCCAGTCCTGGCCATGGAACTTGTCGTCGTAGAAGTTGCGGTTCAGCGCGTTCCAGGCCTCGTCGAACACCACCGCCTTCTCGACGTCGAAGTCCACGTCCATCTCGGCGGTGATGGCGGTCGGCTTGGCCGCCTTGCCTTCGAGCGTCACGGTCGTGACCGTGCCGCCTTCCAGGTAGACGATCTGCTTGGAGTCGGGCGTGAAGGCCCAGTCGCTCTTGGGCCGGCGGTTCGAGGTGATCTGCTGCGGGGCCGGCGGCTCCTTGGGCAGCTCGTCCATGTCGTAGCTGTACAGGTTGTCCTGGCCGCCCTGGTGGGCGCTGAACACCAGGGTCTTGCCGTCCGGGCTGATCAGGGCGCCCTCCGCCGGCATGCCGAGCGGCAGCAGGGTGGCGCGCTCGCGGATGCCCTCGAAGACGATGCGGACCGGCTCGGACTTCTTCGCGGGCTTGGGCGCGTCGGCCGCGGGGGCGCCCTTGGCCACCGGCTTGGCCTCATCCGCCTTGGACGGGGCGCCCGAAGGCGGAACCGGCGGCGTCGCGGGCTTCTCCGGAGCGTCGGCGGGCTTGAACAGCTCCTTGAACGCGTCCTCGCGGTACTTCGGCAGGTGCGGCAACAGGTCGACGCGGACCAGGCGCGAGTCCTCGCTGCGCTGGGAGGTCTCGAACACCACGTACTTGCCATCGGGCGACCAGGCGATCTGGGTGGCGGTGTTGCCGTTGGCCAGGAAGCTGATCTGGCGCGCCTCGCCGCCCTCGGCGGGGATGACCCATACGTTGCGGAACGACTTGTGGTCGGTCAGCACGAAGGCGATCCAGCGCCCGTCCGGCGACCAGGCCGGGGTGAAGCGGTCGTCGCCGATGGCTCCGGAGTAGATCACCGTGTCCTTGCCGGGCTTGCCGTCGACCATGCTGAGCACGTGCAGGTCCTTGGCGGCGTGGACATAGGCGATGGACTTGCCGTCCGGCGACCAGGCGGGCGAGCCGTCCTGGCCCGTGGTCTGGGTCAGGGGCTGTTCGGCGCCGGTGGCGAAATCGTACTGCATCAGCCGGCTGTCGAGGCCCCGCTCGGCCACGTAGGCCAGGCGCCGCGAGTCCGGCGCCCAGATCAGGTCGCTCTCGCGGCCATCGGAGCGGGTGATGCGCTGGGCCGTCCCGCCGTCCTTGGCCGAGGCGGCGAACACCTCGCCGTGAGCCAGGACCGCGACCTTCTTGCCGTCGGGCGACAAGGCCATGCCGCGGAAGCTGCTCTCGGTCAGGTGCCGCTGGCCCTGGCTGGCCGGGGCGCCGCGCAGCGCGATCTGCACCTGTTCGGCCTTGCCGCTGGCGATATCGAGCTTCCAGATCTGGAAGCCGCGCTCGAACACGATCGAGCGGCCGTCATAGCCGATCGAGGGCCACAGCAGGCGTCCCTTGGAAAAGCGGGTCAGCTGTTCCGGCGCGCCGCCCTTCAGCGACGTCCGCCACAGGTTCTCGGCCCCGCTCTCGTCGCTCATGTAGTAGATCGCGCCGCCGTCCGGCGACCACATGGGCCAGGCGTGCTTGGCGCCGCCCGCCAGCACCCGGCGGTAGCCGCCCTCGCCGGCCACGGATTTCAGCCACAGCTCGGTCTCGTCGATGTGGGAATGGCCGTCGCGCCACCACTGCTGATTGCTCAGGCCTCGGGCCATCAGGGCGATCTGCTGGCCGTCCGGCGAAGGGGCGCTTTCGAACTCGTTCAGATAGCGCTCGCGGCTGACCTCCAGCGGCGTGCCGCCCTCGGCGCTGACCCGGAAAATGTCGCCCTGGCGGCTGACGTCATTGGCGCTCGAGGTGAAGTAGAGCCACTTGCCGTCGCGCGACCAGCCGTCCAGCGCCTCGCCCGTGTCGGACCAGGTCAGGCGCTTCAGCTCACCCGTGGCCAGGGTCAGGACATAGATGTTGGCCACGCCCGACCGGGTCGACAGGAACGCCAGCTTCGAGCCGTCCGGCGACCACAGGGGCCGCGACTCGGTGGCCGGATCGCTGACCAGCAGCTGAGCCTGGCCGCCGTCGGCGGACACCGTCCAGATGTCGCCGCCCGAGGCGAAGGCGATCTCGCGCCCGTCCGGCGACAGTGAGGGCTCCGCCAGGGACGGAAGCGCCGCCGGCGCCGCGTGGGCCGCCGAAGAGGCCATCAGGCCGATCGCCGCCAGCACGGCGGGAATGACGGCCGCAAGGACCGGACGCTCCGATGACACCTGGAAATCCCCCAAGACAAGGGCGCAAACGCGCCTGTTTTGACCGACCTAACATGACACGCGCGGGCTCCGCGACACCGTCGCGACGAACTGCGTGGCGCTTTCTGCCGACTGCGGCGTTACACTCCCCGAACCCATGCCGCGTATCATCACCTACAACGTCCACCGGTGTGTCGGAGTCGATCGCAAGCTCGACGTGGCGCGCGTCGCTGCGGTGATCGCCGAGTTCGAGCCGGACGTGGTCTGCCTGCAGGAACTGGACGTCGGCCGCGCCCGCACCGGTGGCGTCGACCAGGCCCACGAGATCGCCCGGCGGCTGGAGATGACCTTCCACTTCAACGCCGCCATGCAGGTGGAGGAGGAGCTCTACGGCGACGCCATCCTGACCTGCCGGCCCGAGCGGCTGATCCGGGCCGGCGCCCTGCCGACGCTGAAGGGCGTGCCGGGCCTGGAGCCGCGCGGCGCCCTGTGGGCGGCCATCGACTTCGACGGAGTCGAGGTGAATGTGATCAACACCCACTTCGGCCTGGTCCCGCGGGAGCAGCGCCTGCAGGCCGCCGCCCTGGTCGGTCGCGACTGGCTGGGGGACGCCCGCTGCACGGGACCGGTGATCCTGGTCGGCGACCTCAACGCCACCGCCATCAGCCGCCCCTACCAGCGCCTTGCCTCGCGCCTGTCGGACGCCCAGAAGGCCGAGGCGATCCCACGCTCCCTGCCGACCTTTCCATCCGCCTTCCCGATGCTTCGGATCGACCATGTCTTCGTCAGCCGCGCGATCCGCCCGACCGGGGCGGCGACGCCCTTCTTCCCGCTGGCGCGGATGGCGTCCGATCACCTGCCGCTGGTGATCGACTTCGACATCGTCTCGAGTTCCGCCTCGGTCTCGGCCAGGGTTTCCGCCGCCCCGGCGGCGTGAGCCACCGTCCGCTTGAACAGCCGCGAGAGCCGGCCCCGCCGCCACGGCCGCCACGCGTCGGCAGGCGTGATCGGGTCGCCCAGCTGGTACTCCGCGATCCATTTCGCCAGGCGCGAAGCCGGCCGGGTTCCGAGCGGCTTCATACGGCCCTTGTGGTTCAGCGCCTCAATGGCGGGACCCAGCCGATCGTACTCACCGTGCGCGCGTTCGACATCCTCGGTCTCGACCCCGAGAAAATGCGCGACAAGCTGGGAGCGGAAGCGATGAATGGTCAGGGAGGTCTCGTCGCCCTCCCACCCCGCCTCCACCGCCACGTCGCACTCGGTGTCGAACCCGGCGGACCGGTTGTTCAGATTGGTCGACCCGACCCTGAGCAGCCGGTCGTCGATCACCGTCACCTTGGAGTGGACGATGATGGTCCGGCCGGTGTCGGTCACCGGGGTCCAGATCGACAGGCGGCCATGGATGTCGGCCTGTTTCAGCCGCTCCACCAGGGCCTGGCGCGCCCCGTCCATCGCGAAGTGATCGAACCAGCTGGGGGCGTGGGCGGTGGAGACCACCACCACCTCCGGCCCGTCCGGCTCCTCGAGCCGCGAGGCCAGGGCGGCGCCGACCAGGGGCGAGGTGAAGTACTGGTTCTCCAGATAGATCAGCGTCTTCGCCGAAGAGATTGAGTCCAGATGCAGGCGCTCGTTCTCGCGGATGCCCGCGGCCTTGCGCCAGGCCGGCTCCGTGCGGGCGATGCCGACGGGAACCTTGGTGAAGTGAGGCTCCACCGACTCCGGCCAGGGCTGGGCGCCCTCCGGAACCGCTTCGACCACATCTCCCGTCGCCTCCAGCCAGCGCTGGCGCGCCAAGTCCCCCAACGCCCGGGCGGCCGGCCCGTTCATCAGGGTCATGACCTCGTGGCGCGGCGGGGAGATGCGGCCCGTCGGCGTGCAGCGGCGCGGGTCGTCGTCGAGGTGCTCGGCGGTGTCAAAGCGGTCGACCGAGACGTCGCCGCCGCCGCAGAAGGCCAGTGCGTCGTCGATCACCACTACCTTCTGGTGATGGCAGGCGCCGATGGGCCGGGCCCGGTCGAGCCGGAACTCGATCGGCTGGTGCTCGAACCACGATCGCGCCCTCTGGGGAAAGAAGCCCTGGGAAAAGGCGATCAGCAGCGGCGAACGCCAGACCAACAGGCGGATGCTCAACGCCGGCCTGGCGCGAGCCAGACGGCGCAGCAAATGACCCAGCTCCTGGCCGTGATCGTGGTTGCGTCCCTCGGGCGCCAGGCGGGTGCGTGGGTCGAAATTCCAGCCGAGCAGTAGGATCGAACGCCGCGCCAGCGGCAGGGCCGCGGCCAGGGCGCGAAAATAGTCGCCGTTCTCCATCAGGATCGCCAGCCGCCCGGCCTCTTCGACGCGCCAACAGGTGTCGTCCGGTTTGAGCAGCAAGTGCGGTTCCTACCCCCTGTCCGTTCCCAACGCCTCAGCAGCCTGCGGGTTCTTGGCGTCCTTCCCCGCCGTTCGTCGCGCCGGCGCCGACGTCTGTCTCATGAACGAAAGTTCATGGCCGCAACGGTTGCGGGCGCCCACGCCCTGTAAGATAACAGCGTCATCGCAGGATGGGGGCGCCGTTCGGGCCCGGAGCGATAAGGCCTTGCTGGATCTTCTCGTCGCACTTCTGATCGGTATCGCGTCGGTGGCGCTCGCCCAGTTCGGCGTCAAGCTCGATTCGCGCCCGGAGAAGCCCGCTCGCCCGCCCGTGCACCGGGTCGAAAAGGTCCCGCCCGCCAAGGTCGAACCGACGCGGTTCAAGACCGTTCGGCGGAGTTCCTCACAGGAAGCTGTGCTTTCCTCACAGGAAGCTCCACAAAAGGGCGCATGATCGCCGCATTCGCGCTTTCCGCCGCGTTTACTTCTCGTTAGGGTTCTTCCTACGCGCGAAAACTGAAACGCAGAAGGCGTGAGCCCCCCGCGCGCGACGCAAAAAGAGCCGCGCATGCGAGTCCGAAGCAGACCTCCCCTGAACTTTTCCGGGCCTGATCCCATGATCCTGAAGCCCCCGCGCGGCGAGCCCGCAGGTTCCGAACCCGCACCCGAAACGCCCGAGACGGTCGCGCCCGAACCGGCGCCCGTCGCCGAGGCCGCGGAGCCGGAAAAGCCCCAGCCGGCGGTCTTCGCGCGTGGCGCCCGCACGCCTGGCCCCGACCGCGTGCGCTCGAGCTTCCGCGCCCAGGTCTCCACCCGCATGTCGGCCACCACCGCCCCGACCACGCCGCCCGAACCCGCCCCGCCGGCCGCCGAGCCGGAAGCGTCCGCCACGGAGGTCGAGCCGGAGGTCGTCATGCCGCTGATGCTGTCCAAGCCGCTGTCCGAGGCCCCGCGGGCCGAGGCCGAGACGCCGCCCGTTCCGGCCGCCACCGTCCGGGGCGCGCCCCGCTACGCCTATCTGCTGGCCCTGCTGGGCTCCGGCGTCTGGGCCGGCGCCGTGGGGACCTATGTGATGTTTCAATCCGGCGCGGGCGAGTTCACTGTCACGCCGCTGAACGTCGTGGTTTTCGCCCTGCTGGCCCTGGCGCCCGCCGGGCTGATGTTCGCCCTGGCCATCGCCGTGCGCGCCGGCGCGCGCCTGGCCGCCGAGACCCGCCGCGCGGCCGCCCTGTCGGAAGCCATGGTGGCGCCCGCGGCCCTCGCCTCGGAGCAGACCGCGAGCCTTGTGAGCGCCATGCGCGGCGAGATCGAAGCGTCGGTCGCCGCCGCCCGCGGCGCCCGTACCGAACTGACCGCCCTGCGCGAGGCCCTGGCCCAGGAGACCCGCCAGCTGAACGAGGCGGCGGCCGCCGCCGAACGCACCGCCCGCGCCCTGACCCAGGCCTTGGGCCGCGAACGTGAGGAAATGGCCCAGCTCGGTCAGACCCTGGAGACCCAGGCGACCGGCGTCATGGCCGCGGTCAGCGAGCAGGCCCGCGTGGTGGCGCAAGCTTCCGACCTGGCCGTCACCCAGCTGCACGAGGCGGAAGCCACCCTGACCGCGCGCACCGCGGACCTGGCCGCCGCCGCCGGCGAGGCCCAGGACGCCGCGCGCCTGGCCGCCGACGACCTGGCGCGCCAGACCATCCGTCTGGAGACCGCCGGCACCGGCGTGGCCGAGCAGATCCGCTCGGTCGAGGAAGGTCTGTCGCAGCAGCGCGCCGCCCTGGTCACCGCCGCCTATTCCCTGCGCACCGAGCAGGAGGACTTCTCGGCCCAGGTCGAGACCCAGCGCGCCCAGCTGACCGAGACCCTGACCCACGCCCGCCTGGCCGCCGCCGATCTGGGCGAGGTTTCGGCCAAGGGCGCCGACGCCCTGCGCGATCTGGTGCAGTCGGCCGCGACCGAGTTCCAGAAGCTCGCCGACCTGAGCGCCCAGGAACGCGACGCCTTCGAACAGCATGCGCGCGAGTCGCTCGACCGTCTGCGCCTGCTGGCCATCGCCGTCCGCGACGAGCTGGTCGAGGAGACCGGCCGCGCGCTCGAGGGCCTCACCGCCTCGGCCGAGCAGGCTCGCCAGGCGGCGGACGACGCAGCCGACGCCGCCCAGGCCCGCATCGACCGTCTGGGCGAAGCCGCCTTCGAGGCCGGCCAGCGCGCCGACCAGACCTTCGAGGCCAGCGTGGCCGCCGCGCGCCGCGTGGTGGACGAGTCCGCCGCCCTGGTGGACGACGCCGCCGAGCGCTCCGCCGCTCAGCTGGAGTCCAACCTCGCCGCCATCCGCGAGGCCCTGACCGAGGTCGATACGGCGCTTGCCGAAGTCGACGCCCGCGCCGCGCGACTGCCGCTCGACGCCCGGGCCCGTATCGACGAGATCCGGGGCGCGGTCGAACAGGGTCTCGACGCCCTGACCGCCGCCGCGCGCAAGGCTTCGGAAGAGACCCAGGCGGTCGACGCCGCCTTCCAGGAGCGGGTCAAGCGCAACTACGACATGCTGTCGGAAGCCGTGCGGCTGATGGGCGTCGTCTCCGGCGGCACGCCGGCGCAGGCCGCCGCCGCGCCGCGCGAGCGGCCCCTGGCCGAGGATGCGCCGATCCGCACCGTCCGCGCCGAACGGGCCCGCGCCCGCAGCGCCGAACCGGATGAGGCCGAAGAGTCCGCCGCCCTGGCGGCCGGTCTTCGTCCCCGCCTGCAGCTGACGCCCACCCGGGCCGACGAGGACGTGCGCGGCGTGTTCGAAACCCCCGCCCCCGCCGATCGCGGTGAGTCCTGGTCCTGGCGCGAGCTGCTGGGCGGCATGGACGAGGGCGCCGGTCCCGCTTCGGAGCCCGCCGACGACGAGACCATCGCCGACCATCTGATCGAGGAGATCGGGGCGCTCGGGGTGGATCCCAACGCACTCCTGCCTCGGGTCCGGGTCGAGGAGGCCGCCGCGGCCTGGCAGCTGGGCGATGCAGACGGCGCCCGCCAGGTGGTGCGCCGCGTGGCCCCGGCCGCGGTCCGGCGCATCTCGCGCCGGGTGCTGACCGAGCGCAATCTGCGCGCCGAGGCCGAGCGCTTCGTGGACCACTACGAGCACCTGCTGGCCGACGCCGCGCGCAGCGACCACAAGGGCTTCACCTCGATCTCGCTGCTGGCTTCGGAAGCCGGACGCGCCTTCCTGCTGATCGACGCGGCCATCGGCGACCTGGTCTGACCCAGGCGCCGCTGTGCCTTCCCTGAGCGTCCGCGAGGAACGCTGGCCCATCCACGGCCGGTTCGTGATCTCGCGCGGGTCCAAGACCGAGGCGCGCGTCGTCGTCGCCGAGATCCAGGACGGCGGCCATCGCGGTCGGGGCGAGGCCACCCCCTATCCCCGCTACGGCGAGAGCGTCGAAAGCGTGCTGGCCGAGATCGAGGCGGCCCGTCCGGCCATCGAACGCGGCGCCGGTCGGGCCCGGCTCCAGTCGCTGATGCAGCCCGGCGCGGCGCGTAATGCGATCGACTGCGCGCTCTGGGACCTGGAGGCCAAGCGCGCCGGCGCGCGGGCCTGGTCGCTGGCCGGTTTCGAACGGTTGGACCCGGTCAAGACGGCCTACACTCTCTCCCTCGCTTCGCCCGAGGAGATGGCCGATGCGGCCCGCGTGGCCGCGCGGCGGCCGATGCTCAAGCTCAAGATCGGCGGCCCGGACGACCTCGACCGCGTGGCCGCCGTGCGCGCCGCCGCGCCGAAGACCCGCCTGATCGTGGACGCCAACGAGGCCCTGGACTTCGATGGCTTCCGCAGGCTGGTCCCGGAGCTGGCCCGCCTCGACGTCAAGCTGATCGAACAGCCGCTGAAGGTCGGTCAGGACGCCGAGCTGGAGGGCTTCGAAAGCCCCGTCTCCCTCTGCGCCGACGAAAGCCTGCACACCCGAGCCGAGCTGGAGGCCTGCGCCCGCCGTTATGCCTGCATCAACATCAAGCTCGACAAGACCGGCGGCCTGACCGAGGCCCTGGCGCTCCGATCCGAGGCGCGCGCCCGCGGGCTGGAGATCATGGCCGGCTGCATGGTCGCCACCTCCCTCGCCATGGCCCCGGCGATGCTGATCGCCCAGGGCTCAGCCTTCGTGGACCTGGACGGGCCTCTGCTGCTGGAAAGGGACCGGGAGCCCGGCCTCGCCTACCTCGGCTCCATGATCGAACCGCCGCCAGCAGCGCTCTGGGGTTGAGGTCCGCGGACTTACCAGCGCCGCAGCAGAGCCGTATTTCCGCCTCAGCGCGAGCCAAGCCTGCCTCGGTGACCGGCGTTCGGCGGCATTGTCGCCGGCCGGTGTGCGGGGAGACACGCGAATGGGCCGCAACCTTCGAATGGGCGGGCTCGCCGTCCTGCTTCTGATCCTGGGCGCCTGCGAACATGTCGCCGCGCCACGCGCCGCCAGCGAGGAAAAGGTCGCCGTCAATCTGGAGGCGCCGCCGCCTCCCCCGCCACCTCCGCCGCCGCCAACGAACGCAGCCGGCCTTGTCTCAGAGGTGACGGTCACCGGATCGAGGACGGATCGGTCCGAGTACGCCGCGGCCGCGCCGATGATCGTCTCCAAGAGCGAGCCGAGACTCGAGGGCCTGACCGGAGGCAAGAGTCCCGTCGCCGTCGGGACCGGCGGGCGGCGCCAGCCCGAACCCCAGGCCGGCATGCTGACCGCGGGGGACCACGACGATCTGCTCAACGCCCGGCTCTACGGCCGCTACGTCAGCGACTTCCTGCAGGCCAACCCGCAACGGCGCAGTCCGGAGCTCAAGCTGCCCTATGTCGATACGGCGCGGCGGATCACGGTCGCGGTGCAGGACCCGCACGGCCGGCCTGTGCCCTTCGCTACGGTCGCGGTGCGTCAGCGTGGCGGCGGAACCCTTAGCCTCAGAACCGTGGCCGACGGCACGGTCGTCCTCTTCCCCGGCCTCGACAACCTGACGGACAATCTGGAAGGGACGGTCAGCTACGCCGGCGAGACCCAGACGCTTCGCGAACGCCAGGGCGAGGACGTGGGCGAACAGCGCGTCCTCGTGCGCATGGCCCAGGAGGCGCGGGCGCCCAAGGCCTTCGACCTGCTGCTGGTGGTCGACACCACCGGCTCCATGGGCGACGAGCTGGAATATCTGAAGACCGAAATGAGCGGCGTGGTCGCGCGCCTGGCCCGGGCCAATCCCGGCGTGGACATCCGGGTGGGCGCCATCTTCTACCGCGACGTGGGCGACGAGTATGTGGTTCGCCCCTTCCCCTTCACCGGCGAGATGGGCGCGGTGAAGGCCGCGATCGGGGCGCAGCGCGCCGACGGCGGCGGGGACGAGCCCGAGGCCATGGAGCAGGCGCTGGCCAAGGCCATGACCTACGACTGGCGCGAGGGCGCGGTGAAGGCGATCCTGCTGGTAGCCGATGCGCCGCCGCACGATCCGAAGATCGGCGCGGCCTGGAACGCGGTGAACGAGGCTCGCGCCCGGCGCATCCACATCGTCCCGGTAGGCGCCAGCGGGGTCAACGACACCGCCCAGTTCCTGATGCGCTCCATGGCGGTGGTGACCCAGAGCCGCTACCTGTTCCTGACCGACGACAGCGGCATCGGCAACCCCCACACTCCGCCTGTGGTGGACTGCTACCTCGTCACGCGGCTGGACGGGCTGATCACCCGCACGCTCGCCGGCCTGATCGCCGGCCACCGGATCGAGCCGGACAAGGCGGAGGTGATCCGCACCGTGGGCGACTACGACAGGGGGGTATGCAGGAAGCCGGTCAGGGACTGAGCGGTCCTGGCGCAGCGGCGCGGCTGACCCAGGCCGCGCCTGCCAACCCGGTCAGGCTCATCAGGCTCATGGCCAGGTAGCCCAGCGCGCCGAAATGGTCGTAGAGGGCGCCTGAGAGCATGGTCAGGAGCCCGATGAGCAGGCCCCCCGACAGGGCGGAGCTCAGGGTCTGGGCCGCGGAGATGGCCGATTTCGGACTCAGCTGCTCCACGATCTGCAGGCTGCCGACATAGGAAGCCGTGAAGGTCAGGGCGTGCAGGGCTTGCAGCGGCCACACCACCCACAGCGGCGGCGAAAAGGCGAAGGCGGTCCAGCGCACCACACCGGCCAGGCCCGAGAAGAACACCAGGCGCCAAGGCCCGACCCTGCGCGCCCAGCCTTGGCAGAACCACAGGAAGACGATCTCGGCGGTGACGCCCGAAGCCCACAGCAGACCGACCAGGCCTTCCGGCACCCCCTGGGCTTTCCAGAGCAGGCTGGCGAAGGCGTAGTAGAAGGCGTGGGTCGCCTGGATCAGGCCGATCGAGCCGATGGCGATCAGGAATACCGGGTCGCGCAGCAGTTGGCCCACGCCGCGGAAACGCTCCCGGTGGCTCGTGCTTTCACCCGCCTCGGAGACCGGCTCGTCCGGCGCCACGAGGCGCGCCACGACCGCCGTCAGGGTCGCGGCGACGACGATCCAGACCAGCACCGCGTCGGTGGTGACGCGCGCCAGCAGGGCGCCCATGCCCACGTTTCCGGCCACGTGCGCCACCGAACCGACGCCGCGCGGGAAGCCGAAGTTGAAACCGCTGCGCCGTCCCGCCCGGATCGCCAGCACATCGCTGAGCGGCGCGATGAGGCCCAGCGCCGTGGCCGACAGGAACCAGATCGGCAGCCAGAAGGCGATTCCGTGAGTGAACCCGAGCGCCGCGTAACCGGCCGCCGCGATCAGGGCCAGGATGGCCAGCGGTGTGCGCCTGAGGCGGAAACTGTCGGCCCAGACGGCGATGGCAGGAGAGGTCACCACCCGCGCCAGCATGGGGGCGCCCAGCACCACGCCAATCTGGGAGCCGCTCAAGCCATGGGCCGAGAACCATAGGCCGATATAGGGCAGGCTAACGCCTGTCCCGGCCAGCGTCACCGCGTAGAGCAGGGCCATGCGCTGCTGGCCGGAGAGGCGTTGAATCATCGGCATGGGATCGCTCCCCTGCTATAGGCCGACGATGATCTTGTCGAACCGCGTCCTGCTGGTCCTCGCCGCGCTCAACGGTCTCGGGGCTGTCGCCTTCGGGGCCTTTGCCGCCCATGGTCTCGCCGACCCGCACGCGAAGGAACTGGTCCGCACCGGCGCCGCCTACGAGCTGGCGCATGCGATCGCGGCGATCGCCGTGCTCGACCGCATACGGCTTGCGGCGTTGCTGATGGGCCTCGGCGGCCTGGTCTTCTCTGCCAGCCTCTACGCCCTGGCGCTCGGCGCGCCGGGGGTCGTCGGCGCCGTCACGCCTCTGGGCGGAGCGCTGATGCTCGCCGGCTGGGCTGCTCTTCTGGCCACAGCCCTGCGCTCAAGCGGGGCTGTCCCGCCGGAAGGCTCTTGACCTTCGGTTCGCCTGTGGCGAGAGAGCCGTCATGGCTTTTGTAACCGATACCGCCCGGCGCGGCCTCTATCCCGAGATCGAGCCCTTCGCCTACGGGTGGATGCCGACCGACTCCGTGCACGAGATCTATTTCGAGGAGTGCGGCGCGCCCGGCGGCAAGCCCGCGGTCATCCTGCACGGCGGCCCCGGCGGGGCGGTCAACGCCGGCATGCGCCGGTTCTTCGATCCGCAGGGCTGGCGCACGGTGCTGTTCGACCAGCGCGGCTGCGGCAAGTCGCGGCCCAACGCGGAACTGGAAGACAACACCACGTGGAAGCTGATCGAGGACATCGAGCGGCTGCGCGAGCGCTGCGGCGTCGAGAAGTGGACCGTGTTCGGCGGCTCCTGGGGTTCGACCCTGGCGCTGGCCTACGCGATCACCCACCCGGAGCGGGTCGAGGCCCTGATCCTGCGCGGCATCTTCCTGCTGACCCGGCGCGAGCTCTCCTGGTTCTACCAGGACGGCGCCTCGATGATCTTCCCCGACGCCTGGGACCGCTTCCTGGCCCCGATCCCGGAGGCCGAGCGCGGCGACCTGATGGGGGCCTATTACAAGCGCCTGACCGGGGACGACCGGGCGGCCCAGCTGGAGGCCGCCGTGGCCTGGTCCAGCTGGGAGGGCGACACCATCTCGGTACGCGGTCCCGACGCCCGTCCCGACAAGTTCGCCGAGGCCGAGTTCGCCACCGCCTTCGCGCGGCTGGAGTGCTGGTACTTCGTCAACGGCGGCTTCCTGCCGGAAGAAAACTGGATCCTGAAGAACGTCGACAAGATCCGCCACATCCCCTGCTGGATCGTGCAGGGCCGCTTCGACGTGGTCACCCCGATCGAAAGCGCCTGGTCGCTGAAGAAGGCCTGGCCCGAAGCCCACTTCGACGTGATCCCGGACGCCGGGCACGCTTCCACCGAGCCGGGGATCGTGGACTCGCTCGTGCGTGCGACCGACGAGGCGCTGAAGCTCTGAGGCTTCGCCTCGGCCTCACATGAAGAAGCCGCGGCCCCGGGGCAGTTCGGAGTAGCGGTGCACGCGCACGGCCTGGACCAGGCCGAAGCCGATCATCACCGTCACCATCACGGTGCCGCCGTAGGACAGCAGCGGCATGGGCACGCCCACGACGGGCGCCAGGCCGATGACCATCGCCCCGTTGATCAGGACGTAGAAGGCGAAGGTCGCGGTCATGCCGGCGGCCGCCATGCGCCCGAAATGGCTGTGGGAGGTGGAGGCGATGCGCAGGGCCGCGGCCACGATGGCGCCATAGGCGATCAGCACCAGGAAGCAGCCGACGAAACCGAACTCCTCCGCCACGGTCGCGAAGATGAAGTCAGTCTGCTTTTCCGGCAGGTAGTTGAGCTGGCTCTGGGAGCCCAGCAGATAGCCCTTGCCGAGCAGGCTGCCGGAACCCGTCGCGATCTCGGACTGGATGATGTGGTAGCCGGCGCCGGACGGGTCCTTGTCCGGGTGCAGAAAGGTCAGGATGCGGTCGCGCTGATAGGGTTTGAGCACGAAGATGATCGCCGGCGGGATAGCCACGGCCATGCCGATGATCCCGGTCCAGATCACCCGCCAGCTCAGCCCCGCCATGAACATCATGATCCCGCCGGTGAGCGCCAGCAGGATGGCGGTGCCGAGGTCGGGCTGTTTGGCCACCAGCAGCACCGGCGCGCCGATGATGGCGACCGGAACCAGAAGCTTCCAGGACCACTGCGCCTGCTTGGCCGTGAGGTTGTGGTAGTAGCGCCCCAGCGCCATCACCAGCCCGATCTTCATCACCTCCGATGGCTGCATGGTCAGGTGGCCGACCCCCAGCCAGCGCTTGGCGCCGAGGTGCGTCTGACCCACCACCATGACCCCCACCAGCATCAGCAGGGCCAGTCCGTAGATCGGATAGGCCAGCCAGTACCAGATCTTCAGATCGACCATGGCCAGCGCCAGCATCAGGGCGAAAAGGAAGGCGAAGCGGATGAGGTGCTTGTCCGCCCACGGCTCCCAGGACCCGCCGGCGATGGAGAACTGCATCATGGCGCCGACGCCGGCCACGAAGGCCAGAAGCAGGGCGAGGCGCCAGTCGATCTCGCCGAGCTTGGAGCTCAGCCGGTCCCGCTGACCGGGACGGGTCAGGGCGCTCATGGTCATTGGGGCGTATCCTTGACCGGCGGGCCCTTGTCGGTGGGCAGATCGTCGGGCGGCGGCGGCAGGTCGGAAGCCTCCGCGGGCGCGGCGGGCAGCGGCTCGGGTCTGCCGCCGAGCGGCGTCTGGATGCGCGCGATGATCTCGGGATCCTTCAGCAGCACGGTGCGCATGATCTCGCGCGCCTTGGGCGCCGCGGCGGCCCCGCCGAAGCCGCCGTGCTCGACCAGCACACTCAGCGCGTAGCGGGGCGCGTCATAGGGGGCGAAGGCGATGAACCAGCCGTGGTCGCGCTTCTCCCATTCGCCGACCGCGCCGTGGGCGCCGTGGCCGCTCTCGTAGCTGTGCGCCTGGGCGGTCCCGGTCTTGCCGGCCATCTTGACGGGACCCAGGCCCAGCTGGGCGGTCAGGAAGGCGGTGCCGCGCGCGTCGTTGGCCACCGAGGCCATGGCGGCGCGCACGAAGGCCAGGTGTTCCTGCTGGAACGGCAGGTCCGGCGCCGCGGCCCCGGACGGCATCTCCTGCCCCCCGATCGACTTGATCAGGCGCGGCTCCAGCGCCTTCTGGCCGTTGGCCAGGCGCGAGGCCATGACGCAGAGCTGCAGCGGATTGACCGCCAGCGCGCCTTGCCCGATCCCGAAGCTGGGCGTCTCGCCGGGATACCAGATCTGCTCGGCGGGATTCTTGAAGGTCCGCTTCTTCCAGGCGGTGTCGGGAAGCGTCCCCGCCCGCTGCGGAATGTGGATCTGGTCGAACACCTGGTTGATGCCGAAGTGGCGCGCGGTGGCGGCGATGGCGTCGGGCCCGCACTTCAGAGCCGTCTGGTAGAAGAACACGTCGCACGAGGTTACGATGGCGCTGTGCATGTCCATCAGACCGTGGTGCTGGTCGCACTTGAACACGTGGTTGCCGAAGGGGAAGACGCCGTTGCAGACGTAGGTGTCCTTCGGGCTGATCCCCTTCTCGAGCGCGGTCAGGGCCACCATGGTCTTGAAGGTCGACCCGGCCGGGAAGGTGCCGGCGAGCGCCTTGTTCAGCAGCGGCTTGTGGTCGTAGCCGGCCAGCGCCTTGTACATGGCCCCGGGCACGCCGGTGACGAAGGCGTTGGCGTCGAAGCTGGGCGCCGAGAGCAGGCACAGCACGTCGCCGTTGCGCACGTCCATCACCACCGCCGCCCCGGAGTCCGAGCCGAACACCTCCAGCGCGCGGTTCTGAACGTCGGCGTCCAGGGTCAGGACCACGTCCTTGCCGGGCAGGGGTTTGCGGTCGCCCTGGGGGTCTTCACTGACCACACGACCGCGGGAGTCGACCTCGACCTTCTGGCCGCCGGGGGTGCCGCGCAGGTCCTTGTCCAGCGCCTTTTCGATCCCCTGCTTGCCGATGCGGAACGAGGGATTGAGCAGGATCGGATCCACGTCGCCCTGGGTCCTGGCCTTCTTGACGTCGTCGTCGGAGACCTTGGCCACATAGCCGATGACATGGGAGAAGGCGCCGCCGAAGGGGTAGTAGCGGGCCTCGTTCATGTCGGCCATCACCCCCGGCAGCTCCGGCAGGTGCAGGTTGATCTTGGCGAAGTCCTCCCAGGTTAGGTCGTTGGCGACCGCGACCGGGGTGAAACGCGCGCTCTGGGTGATCTCGCGCAGCAGCTGGCGGCGGCGGTCCTCGACCGAAGGGATCAGGCGGCTGACCAGGTTGAGGGTGCCGTCCAGGTCCTTTGTCTCGTCGCGCACGACCAGCACGCGGAAGCTCGGCCGGTTTCCGGCCAGGACCACGCCGTTTCGGTCCAGAATTCGCCCACGCGGTGGCGGAATGACCCGGTAGTTGAACTGGTTGGCGGCTGAGAGCGTGCGATAGCGTCCAGACTCGATCAGCTGCAGGTCCGCCAGTCGCGCGGTCAGGGCCGCCAGACCCACCGCCACGCCGCCGCCCATCAGGAAGGTCCGCCTCAGGAACCCGCCCTGCCGCTCGTTGGCGTCCTCGAAGAAGATTGCCGGTTCGCTCATCGCGCCTCCAGTGGAAGTGGTTCCCACTTCCACGCCCGGGAGGCGCGACCATCAAAGTGGTGAGCACGCCCGGGCGCAAAACCGCGTAACACTTTTGCTGGCGTGCTCATCTAAAGCGCACGTCCCCGTCGTCGAAGCGCTGCACCAGGATGTTGGCCACCGGGAACAGCAGCAGGGTCGGGACCAGCTGCAGCAGGACCGCGATGATCGAGGCAGCGACCTTCACGTCCAGCATCACGAACAAATAGGCGAAAACAAAGGCGGCCGAGACCGACCCGACCCACCAGGCCAGCAGGACGCGCGTGTCCTGGCCGATGATGAAGGCGCGCGCCGACAGCACCGCGCCGTAAACGCCCAGAAGCGCCAGGGTCCACAGGCCGAGCGGCGTGCCGAGATAGAGGTCCTCGAACATCCCGATCACGAACAGCATCGCGGGTCCCAGCATCGACGGGCGGATCAGCGGCCAGGAAAAGGCCAGCACCATCGGCAAGATAGGTTCGGGCAGCGGCAGGTGAAGGATGCGCACGGTGCTGGACAGCAGCACGGTCAATACGACGCACACCACCATGGGATAGCCGATCCAGTAGAGCGGCCCCACAACCCGGACCGCGGCGCGCGATCTCACGGCCGGTCTCCTGCGGCGGCGGGCTTGGTCGGGGGCTTGGCCGGCGGCTTGGCGCCGGTCGCCGCGGCGGGTTTGGCCGGCGTCTTGGTCGCGGTGGCGGTCGCGGGCTTGGCGGCAACGACCGTCGGGGCGGCCGGTCCCTTGGCGGGCGTCTTGGCCCC
>CAYSNW010000016.1:0-69638 GCA_964432415.1 uncultured Caulobacteraceae bacterium | reverse complement strand
GATTGACCGCGACGGCGCCGACCAGGGCGCCGGCCGCACAGGCGGCGGCCAGGGCCGCGCCCGGTATCCAGAACCAGCGACCGCGCGCGCGATCGGGCCGGCGGGCGGCCTCGCGCTGCTCGCGGATCGGCGCGGAGGAGAGAACCTGCTCGCGCAACAGGTGGCTGACCTGGGCGGCCGGTACGCTGTCCAGCACTGCGTCGAGCTGCTTGGCGGCGAACAGGATCGGGCGACAGGTCGCCTGGTCGGCGTCGGCCAGGGCGATCGCCTCGGCGCGTTCGGCCTCGGGCCAACGGCGCACGTCGCCGCCGTAGGCTTCGGCCAGCTGTTCAAATCTTGCGGCGTCCATCGCCATCTTCCTATCCCCTCGCGCTGTGGGCCGGCCTGAGGTCCGCCAGATAGGTCCTCAGGGCGCGGCGTCCGCGCGACAACAAACTCTCCAGCGCCTCGACGCTGACCTCCATCAGGCGCGCCGCCTCGATATTGGACAGCTCCTGATAGTGGCACAGCACGATCGCCTCCCGCTGCCGGTCGGGCAGCTTCTGCAGGGCGGCGTCGACCTGCACGCCCAGCTGCGCCGCCTGCAATCCCCGTTCCGGGCTTTCGTCCGGGTCGGGGCGGTCGGGCACCTCGGCGACCGGGTCCTCGCGGCGGCGGCGCAGCCGGTCGTAGCAGAGGTTCAAGGCCACCCGGTGCATCCAGGTATCGAAGCGGGCCGCGCCCGGTTTCCAGGCCGGCGCCTGCTTCCACACCCGCAAGAACACGTCCTGGGCCACGTCCTCAGCCTCGATTGCGTCGCCGAGCATTCTCCGGCCAAGCGCCAGCATGCGCGGCAGCTTGCGGGCCACCAGCGCCTGCACGGCCGCGGGATCGCCTTGGGCGACCCTGCTGACCAGCTCCTCGTCCGGATCCGCCGTCTCGCGTACCAAAAAACCTCTCGCCGCGCGCCTTCGACAGGGCGCGGACCTTAGCCTCGCTCTCCATCCTTGTCCTTCCCGCCGTCGGCCGGCGGCGCGGTTTTTCCGCCGTCGTGCCCACGCCGGTGTCCCTTGCCGCGCTCGTCGCGCGTCACCTGGCCATCATGGTTGGCGTCGCGCTTGTCGAACTGCTGCTCCATGCGGCCCATGAACTCGGCCTCGGTCACCACCCCGTCGCCGTTGGCGTCGAAGCGCTTGAGGAAATCGCCGTGGCCGCCCATCGGCCCGGGGCCGTGCGGACCATGGCCCATCGGGGTCGGGGCGCCGTTATCGTGCATGGCCGCGCGGCGCTCGCCGTGGCGGGCCTTCATGCGGTCGCCCGCCGCGTTGAATTCGTCGCGGCTGATCGCGCCGTCATGATTGGCGTCCAGGCGCTCGAAGGCGCGGTCGCGCATGGCGGTGCGCATCTTGGCGCGCGCCTCGCCGGCCTCTTCGGCGGTGACCTTGCCGTCGTGGTTCACGTCGAGCCGGGCGAACATCTCGTGGGCATGGGCCATGAAGTCGGCCTTGGACATCGCGCGGCCGTGGTGCGGCGCCGATCCGTCGGCCGGCGGAGTCTGGGCCGAGGCGGCGCCGGCGAGGCAGAGACTGACGCTGGCGGCCAATAACATCTTGAACGACATGAGGGTCTCCCGGGGGTGGGGCGAAGTCGCCTATGCAGGATCAAACGCGCCGCCTGGGCCGTTTCCGTCGCCTCCGGCTCCGCAGCCCTGCTCAGACCCCGCCCAGCAGCTGCTCGAACGCCGCGCGCGCCCGGCGGCGGACGCTCAGCAGCTTCGCCTCCAGCGCCTCGAAACTGTCGGCCCCGCCCGCCCTGGCCAGGCGCTGGCGGAAGGGTTCGGGCTCGCCGGTCGGGTCGGCGCCCCGATCCAGCGCGGTGCGCTTGAGCTGGGCCAGGTCCTGGTGCAGCCGCCAGGAAGCCGAGAAGGCGTCGATCTGCGCGTCCGGCGCGAGAGCGGCTGACTTTTCGGCGGCCAGGGACTCCAGCGTGCCAGTGCGCAGCGGCCCGCCGCCCGAGGCGTTGACGATCTGCAGGAACTGGGCGGCGAATTCGGCGTCGACCTGTCCGCCCGGGGACAGCTTCAGGTCCCAGAGCCCCTTGGGCGGCCGCTCGCGCTCCATCAGGGCGCGCATGGCCAGGACGTCGGCGGCCGTGGCCGCCCGGTCGCGCGGACGGCGCAGCGCCGCCTCGATCACTGCGTCCACGGCCGAAGCGAATTCGGGCGAGGAGGCCCAGACCACCCGCGCGCGGGTGAGGGCCAGGAACTCCCAGGTGTCGGCCTCGCCGGCGTAGTAGGCCTCCAGCGCGCCTAGGCTGACCGCCACCGGGCCCTTGGCCCCGGAGGGGCGCAGCTGCATGTCGATCTCGTAGAGTTCGCCCTCGGCGGTCGGCGCCGACAGGGCCGCGATCAGCCGCTGGGTGAAGCGGCCGAAGAAGGTCTCCGCCGCCCAGCCCTTGACCGCCGAGGCGGCGCCCGGCTCCGCGCGATAGACGCTCATCAGGTCGAGGTCGGAGCTGGCGGTCATCTCGCGAGAGCCGAGCTTGCCCAGGCCAATGACCGCGACCTCGCCTTCGAAGGCGCCGCCGAGACGCTCGGCCTCCCTCAGCGCCGCTGGCGCCAGGGCCCCGAGGCAGGCGTCCGCCAGCGTCGCGAAGGCGCGCCCCGTAGCCGCCCCGTCCGCCGCGCCGGAAATGGTCTGCACCCCGATGCGGAACGCCTGCTCGCGGTGGATGCGCCGGACCGCGTCCATGGCCGCTTCGAAGCCGGACGCGGCGGAAGCCTCCGCGAGGATCTGGGCGGTGACGCCACTGTCGCCGTCGAGCGGCGCGAAGAAGGCGGAATCGAGTAGGGCGTCGAGCGCCGCGGGCCGGCGCGCCAGGGTGGAGGCCAGGCGGGGCGAGAAGGCCATAACCTCCACGATCATCTCGAACAGGGCGGGCTGGGCCAGGAACAGCGACTGGATCTGCACGCCGGCGCTCAGGCCGGCGAAGAAGGCGGCGAACCGGGTGAAGGCCGCGTCGGGCGCGCCGGTGCGCCGGGCGGCCTCCAGCAGTCGGGGCCCGAGACTGGTGAACAGTTCGCGGCCGCGGGCGCTTCGGGTCGCCGAGATGCGGCCATGGTGCCAGGCGCGGATTGTGGAAGAAACCTGGACGGGGCTGGAAAAGCCCATGCGTCCCAGCGTCTCCAGCGTGGCCGGATCGTCGTCGACCCCGGTGAAGACCAGGCTGCCGAGCTCGGAAGACAGGGCCTCGTCCTCGCTGAACAGCTCGCCGTAGCGACGGTTGACCGTCTTGAGGACGCCGGAGACGGCCTCGTCGAAGGCCGCCAGCGGGTCGGCGCCGGACAGGGCGGCGACGCGGCCACGCACAGCCGGATCCTCCGACAGGGTATGGGTCTGCTCATCGTCGAGCATCTGGATTCGGTGTTCCCAGCCGCGCAGTCGCCCGTAGGCCTCTGCAAGGTCCCGGGCCGCCTCGGGACCGACGTGTCCGGCGGCGGCCAGGGCGTCGAGGGCCTCAAGCGTCCGCGGCGAGCGCAGGCTGCGGTCGCGGCCGCCAAGGATCAGCTGCTGGGTCTGGACGAAGAACTCGATCTCGCGGATGCCGCCTGCGCCCAGCTTGAGGTTGGCGCCGGCCGCTTCCAGCCGCTCGTCCGCCTTGTGGACGTGGATCTGGCGCTTGATGGAATGGACGTCGGCGATGGCGGCATAGTCCAGGCTGCGGCGCCAGACGAAGGGCTCCATGTCCTTCAGGAACACGGCCGCGGCCTCAAGATCGCCCACCGCTGCCCGGGCCTTGATGAAGGCGGCGCGCTCCCAGTTCTGCCCCACCGTCTCATAGTAGATCAGGGCCGCGGGCGCCGGGACCACCGGCGGGGTCGCGGCGGGGTCCGGCCTGAGCCGCAGATCGACGCGGAAGACATAGCCCTCGGCAGTGCGCTCGCTCAGCAAATTGGCCAGGACCTGGGCGCAGCGGTCGACGAAAGCCTGCGGCTCGACCCCATCAGCGACCTCCAGCCGCTCGGGATCCCAGAACAGGGTCAGATCGATGTCCGAGGAATAGTTGAGCTCGAAGGCGCCCCACTTGCCCATGGCCAGGCCGAACAGGCCGGGGATCGGCCCGCCCTGCCAGTCCCCATCGCCTCGCAGGCGCCCGCGCGCCCGCTCGGCCGCGGCGATCGCGGCGAGCGCAGCCCCGGCGCTGGCGTCGGCGAAACGGCTGAGCGCGCCGGTGACCTGCTCCAGACTCCAGACCCCCGACAGGTCCGCGAGCGCGGTCAGCAGGTGGAGGTCGCCTTTCAATCGCCGCAGGGGCGCCTTGAGCGTTTCCAGGGGCGGGGGTGTTTGCGTGAGCGCCCGGGTCGCGCTCAGCAGGGTTTCCAGACCCTCCTCCGGCGAGCCGTCCAACAGCCGGCGCAGGCGCTCGGGATCGCGGCGCGCCAGCCCGGCCAGATAGGGGGAGGCGCCGAAGACCGGCTCAAGCGCGGGCCAGGCCCGATCCAGCAGGGCCGTCCAGCCTTCGCCCGCCGCCGCCTCGGCCAGGACCTCATGAATGCGCTCGGCCGCCGGCGGATCGGCGACGGGACCGCAGGGGGTGAGGATTTCGAACAGCGGCCGCTGGCCCTGCGCGGGCATGGCCGGGTTCACGCCGCCGGCGGGAAGACGAGGGCGACCCTCAGGCCCGGCCCGGACTCGCCGACCACGCCGGGGCCTTCGTCCAGGTCCAGGCGGCCCCCGTGCGCCTCCGCCACGGCGTGAACCAGGGACAGGCCCAGGCCGGAGCCCGGCTCGGTGCGGCTGTTCTCCAGTCGCACGAAGCGCTGAACCACCCGCTCACGGTCCGCCTCAGGCACGCCCGGCCCGGTGTCGGTCACCGAGAACTCGACCTCGCCGCTGGAGCGGCGGCGGGCGCGCAGCATCACCGCGCCTCCGGGCGGCGTGTATTTGATCGAGTTGTCGATCAGATTGGCCAGGGCCTGGGCCATGAACTCGCGGTTGCCGCGCACGGTCAGGCCGCGCTGGATCTCGGCCTTGAAGTCCAGCCCCTTTTCCTCCGAAGCGGGCTCGTAGAGCTCGGCCATGTCGGAAGCCAGGTCGCCGGCGTCGAACACCACCGGATTGGGCGCCTCGCCCGCGGCCTGCAGCCGCGAAATGGACAGGACCGTGTTGAAGGTCTTGAGCAGCTGGTCCGCCTCGCCCACCGCCGAAGCCAGGGCGTTCTTCGGGTCGATCTTGCCGTCCTCGGCGTCGAGCATGGAGACTTCGAGGCGGGCCCGCATGCGGGTCAGCGGCGAGCGCAGGTCGTGGGCGATGGCGTCGCCGGCGTGGCGGATCGCGGCCATCGACTGCTCCAGCCGGTCGAGCATGGCGTTCAGGCCCGAGGCCAGTTCGTCCAGCTCGTCGCCCGACCCTCGCACCGGGGCGCGCTGGGTCAGGTCGCCGGAGGCGACGTCGGCGACCACACGGGTGAGCTCGCTCATGCTGCGCTCGACGTTGCGGCTGATCAGAACTCCGCCCGCCAGCCCCAGCAGCAGGACCAGCCCTCCCGCGCCCCACAACGCATTGACCACCCGGTCCAGGTGGGCCTGGGCGTCGCCCATGTCGACGCCGACGAACAGGCTCCCGCCGCCCTCCAGCGGCACCTCCTCGCCGCGGGCCTGGCGCTGGACGACGTTGACGTTGTTGCTGGGGTCGGTCTGGGAGACCTTGAAGGTCTCCCAACTCGGCTTGCCCTTGAACCCCTTCACCGGGCTCGGCGAGATGTTGCCGGTGCCGGTCTTCCCGTCCGGCTCGGTGAGCAGATAGAGGTAAGGCCCCCCCCGCATCCGCATGACGATGGCGCCGTTCAGCGCGTCGATACCGCCCGCGTCATAGGCCGCCTTCAGCCCGGCCACCTCGGTCTTGACCTCGGTCTCGGCGCGCCGGTCAGCCTCGGCCTTGGTCGCGAACCAGATGTAGGCCAGGAGCGCGCTGGACACCGCCGCGAACAGGGCCAGGAACAGCAGCGTCAGCCGGAACGGCGTCCTGCGAAAAATCGAAGGGAGTTTCATCCCGGATCACGGCTCTAGCCGATACCCCGCTCCCCGCACGGTCTGCAGCATCGGGCGATCGAAGCCCTTGTCGATCTTCGAGCGCAGGCGCGAGATGTGGACGTCGATGACATTGGTCTGGGGGTCGAAATGGTACTCCCAGACCTTCTCGAGCAGCATGGTTCGGGTCACCGACTGGCCGGCGTGGCGCATCAAAAATTCGAGCAGCTGGAATTCGCGCGGCTGCAGGTCGATGTCCTTGCCGGAGCGGGTGACGCTGCGCCCGATCAGGTCCATTTCCAGGTCGCCGACTTTCAGCACCGTCTGCACCGATCCGGTCTCGCGCCGCCGGGCCAGCGCCTCGACCCGCGCCACCAGTTCGGCAAAAGCGTAGGGCTTGACCAGATAGTCGTCGCCGCCGGCCTTCAAGCCGGTCACCCGGTCCTGGATTTCGCCCAGCGCCGAGAGGAACAGCACCGGGGTCTGGTCCCCTTCGCGCCGCAGGGCCTCGACCATCGACAGCCCGTCCAGGCGCGGCATCATGCGGTCGACCACATAGACGTCGAAACCGCCCTTCTGGGCCTCGGTCAGGCCCTGGGCGCCGTCCGGCGCGTGCACGGTCTCGTAGCCCGACTCGCTCAGCCCCCGCGCCATGGTGGCGGCGGCCTCCAGGTCGTCCTCGACGATCAGAACTCGCATAGTCGCCCCCTGTGGCGTGCCGCAGCGGATTTCATCGAATCGCTCGCGGCTTCGCCCGGATCATAGCGCAGGAAAACAGGCGCAGACCGCCCGGGACCGCGACCCGCGGCCCCGGAAGTCATAGCCTTACTTGGGGAAGGCCACCGCGACCGGCGCGTTGCGCCCGCCACGCTGCACCAGCAGCAGAACGCTGGGCCGGCCGGAAGCCTTAACCGCGTTGACCACCTGGATGAACTCCGCCACCGAATTGATCGGCCGGTTGTCCGCCATGACGATGACGTCGCCCGGATGGAAGCCCTTCTTGGCGGCGTCGGTGTGGGCCACGGTTCCGGTGATCACCACGCCGGTCAGGCCCGCGGGCAAGCTGTAGAGCTTGCGCGCGGACGCATCGAGGGGCGCGATGTTCAGGCCCAGCACGGCGCTGGGCGCAACCTCGACCTGGGGCTTGGGCGTGGCCTTGGAGGTTCCGCCGCCGCCGCCGTCGCCGGCCTTGGCCGCCAGCTCCTGTTCCGAGGGTCTCAGACCCGACTTCACGTCCACCGTCATGGGGCGTCCGGCCCGGATGACGTCCAGGTGCAGCACGTCGCCGGCGCGGGCCATGGCCACGCGGCGGGTCAGTTCGGTGTTGTCCTTGATGGCCTGGCCGTTCAGGCGCACGACGATGTCGCCGACCTTCAGGCCGGCCCGGTCGGACGGGCCGCCGGGCACCAGTTCGGTGACGTAGGCGCCGTTCTTCGAGGCCAGGGCCAGGCTCTTCTGGATGTCTTCGGTGAGCGGCGAGATGGTCACGCCCAGGTAGCCGCGCGAGACCTTGCCGCCGGAGATCAGCTGCTTGGTGATGGCGTCGGCCACGTCGGCGGGGATGGCGAAGCCGATGCCGGCATAGGCGCCGTTCGGCGAATAGATGGCGGTGTTCACCCCGATCACCCGGCCATAGATGTCGAAGGTGGGCCCACCCGAGTTGCCGCGGTTGATGGGCGCGTCGATCTGGATGTAGTCGACGTACTGCTCGCCGATGTCGCGCGAATAGGCCGAGACGATGCCGGCGGTGACCGTGCCGCCCAGGGTGAAGGGGTTGCCGATGGCGATGACCCAGTCGCCGACCCGCGGCTTGGCGGACTTCTCGAAATCCACGAACGGGAAGCCCGCGCCCTCGACCTTGATGACCGCCAGGTCGGTGGCCAGGTCGCGGCCGACCACGGTGGCGCGCAACTCGCGATCGTCGGTCATCTTGACCTTGATCTCGTCGGCGTTCTCCACGACGTGGTTGTTGGTGACGATGTAGCCGTCGGACGAGATGAAGAAGCCCGACCCGGCGCCGAACTGTTCAGGCGCCTCCTGCTCGTCGTCGCCGCTGCCGTCGCCCTTGGGCTGGCTCGGGGTGACGAAGGGGAAGTTCTCGAAGCCCGGCACCTTCTTGAGCGTCTCGGCGCTGACCTTTGAGCGGGTCTCGATGGAGACCACGGCCGGGGCCACCTTGTCGACGATGTCGGCGAAGCTGGTGGGCGCGCCCGGAGGCGGGGCGACCACCTGTCCCCCGGTGCGGATCAGCTGGGCGCTCTGACTGATGGGCGCCGGCTGGGCCGATGCCTGGGGCCACTGCAGGCCCACGCCGGCCAGCGCCGCGCAGGCCACACCCGCGCCGGCGACAACGCCCGCGATAAACGTCTTGTTTTTCAGCATCATGCCTGCGCCGTACCTTTTGGAACTGCTGATCGGAGCGCCACGCCCCCGACCTTCAAACGCGTTTCGCTTCATATAGTGGCATGAAGCGCGATGGATAGAAGCTCAAGTTACCCTTCGGTCATGCTGCGGGTCTTCCTGGGACGCGCCTGAGGCGAAACGGTGGCCGATTGTTGCAGGCGCGTCGCGCTGGTCAGAGCATGTTATGCAAAAGTGGGTCCCACTTTTGCGCCCGAACATGCTCGCATTCTTTGGATGTAGAGCACGATTCAACGATCAGATGATTCCATCTGATCGCATCGTGCTCTAGGCGCCCGGTTCGCCGCGGCGCCACTCGCCGCGGGCCTTCAGGGCCTTGGCCACCTCGGGCGGCATGTAGCGCTCGTCGTGCTTGGCCAGCACCTGGCTGGCCTGGAAGCGGCCGCGGTCGTCGAAGGCGCCCTGGGCCACGACGCCCTGCCCCTCGCGGAACAGATCCGGGAGGTCGCCGCGCCGGTAGACCACCGGCAGGGAGACGTGACGGTCGGTGACCCGGAAGCTGACGGCGCCGTCGGCCAGGCGCGCGACGCTGCCGGTCTCCACCAGCCCGCCCAGCCGCACCACCTTGCCGGCGGGCACGTGTCTGGCCTGGGCTTCGGAGGGTCCGTAGAAAAAGACCACTGCGTCGCGCATCGCCCAGAGGCTGACGCCCACGGCGAGCGCCAGGGCCGGGGCGGCGAGGGCCAGCACCATCAGGCGGCGGCGGGCTTTGCGGGATTTCGGAAGCCAGGACATGGGACGCCAAAGATAGGGGAAGCTGAAATAGAGGCGGTTGCGGACGCGAAGGGAACTCGGCCGGACCATAACGGCTGCGCTGGATTTCACCAGCCGGGCCCGGCGCGCCACGTCGGCGCAGGCCGACAAAAAGAAAGCGGCGGCTCCTTTCGGAGCCGCCGCCTGTAGGCGTTTCTGGTCCTTCGAACTTCGACTTAGAAGTTCTGGGTCAGGCCCATGAAGAAGTAACGGCCGAGCGCATCGTAGACCTGAGGCGCGGTGTTGCCGTTGTACTGACCGGTGGTCAGGTGGCCCGTGCCGATCTGCGGCGGGTCACGATCGAACACGTTGTTCACGCCGATGCGCAGTTCCGTCTTGTCGCGGACGTGCCAGGTGGCGGCCAGGTCGATGTAGTTACGCGTGCCCAGATTGTAGTCCAGGAACGTGGCGTTGCCGGGCGTGTCGCTGTGGACGTTGCCGATATAACGCCAGGTCACCGACGCGTTCACGTTCCACGGGGTGGCCCAGGTGGCGCGAACCTTGTGACGCCACTTGGCCCGCGGGGTGCCGCACTGGGGACCGTAGAGGCCCACGCACTGGTAGTCGCCGGTCGAGCTGCCGGGAACCGGCGCGTAGAAGTCACGCAGCAGGTAGGTGCCGACCATGTTCCAGTCGACGTGGCCCATGTCGGCCATGCCGATGGTGTCCAGGTTCCAGCGGTAGTTGGCCTGGATGTCGTAGCCCTTCTTGCGGGTGCTGCCCGCGTTCTGGTTACGGTCGTCGATGAAGCCCGTGTTGCCCAGCCACAGCGAGCCGTTGGCGGCGCGGTGGATCAGGGCGCAGAGCGAGGCGGTGTTGTTGAGCGCACAGCCGTCGAAGATGGTCTGGAAGCCGAGGCCGCCGATGGCGTCGTTCAGCTTGATGTCGAAGTAGTCGATCGTGGCGTTGAAGCCGGGGATGAACGACGGGGTGAGCACCAGGCCGAGCGAACGGGTCTCGGACCGCTCGGGCTTCAGGGTGACGTTGCCGCCGAGGAAGCCGTTGTACTGGCCGGCCGGGTTCGGGATGATCGTCCCGTACTGGGCCGCGGTGACGCCGGTGCGAGCGCACTGGGCCGCCGTGTAGTTGCCCGCGCCCGGAGCGCCGACGAAGGCGCAGGGGTCAGCCGAACCATCCAGGCCGATTGCGGCCGGGGTGAACAGTTCGTTGATGTTCGGGGCCCGGACCGCCTTGTTGTAGCTGCTGCGGATCCGGAAGTCGTTGGTCGGCGCCCAGTTCACTTCCACCTTGTCGGTCGAGACCGAGCCGGAGGAGGAGTAGTCGGACGAACGGTAGCCCAGATCCACCGACAGGTCCTCGAACAGAGGCTTGTGCTGGATCAGCGGGATACGGGCTTCGCCGAAGAACTCCTTGACGTTGTAGGCGCCCGGGACGCCGATCGTCGGGCCGCCCTGGCCGGCGAGGTCGCCGGTGGAGAACTCGAGGTCGGTCAGCCAGTCGACGCTTTCACGACGGTATTCGGCGCCGAGGGCCACGCCCACGCCGTCTTCAGCCCAGGGGCTCTTCATGCCGTAGTCGCCGAGCTTGCCGGTGACCGAACCGGACACCACCTGCTCGGTCAGGGTCGCCTTCTGGAGACCCGGAGCCTGCAGGTAGTGCAGGGCGGCCGGGGTCACCTGACCCAGCTTGAAGATCTGGTAGGGCACGCAGTTCGGGTCAGTGCCGTCCACGACCGATTGACAGGTCAGGACGCCGCCGACGTTGACCACGTTGGTCGCGCGGGCCGCGCGAACCAGCGAGAAGTCGTTCTGGTAGGTCTCCGACAGGCCCGACTGGCTGTACTGGCCGTACACGTCGTAGCCCCAGGTCTTGTCCAGCTCGCCGCGGGCGCCGACCACGATGCGGTAGTCGGTGTGACGGCGATCGTCCACGCGGCCGCCGCCTTCCTGGTTGCGGCGGGCGACCAGGACGTGGGAGTTCTGAGCGCCGGAGAGGCCGAAGTTGGTGCAGAACTTCTGCACTTCGTCCGCCGAGAACAGCGGGCTGTTGCACTTGATGTTCAGGTCGGCGGCGAACACGCCCGACGGCGCGATCTGCGCCAGGGAGTGGTCGTCCATGAACATGACTTGCGAGTACACATCCAGCATCGGGTTCACTTCGTAGTGACCGTAGGCGCCGGCGGTGTAACGCTCGTCGGGACGCTGGAAGTAGTTGTACGGCGCGAAGTTGAACTGGTCGGTCGCGGTGGCGAACGGACGCAGGGTGCCGGCCGAGTCGGCGATCGTGTAGGTCGGGCCCGAACCGCCGTTGGAGAAGAAGCGGCCGGGGAACGAGGTGGACGAACCCGAGCAGGTGTAGGTCGTGCCGACCGCGAGCGAGCACTCCGAGTAGTCGTAGCTCTTCTGCAGGATCGACTTGATGTTGCGGTAGCCGGCGTAGACTTCGATGTTGCCCTTACCGTCCGGCGCCGAGACGCCCATGGTCACCTGGACGTCCGTCTGGTCGCCGCCCGAAAAGTTGTCGGAAGGCACCTGGAACTGGGCCGGGTTGGTGGACGCACGACCCGCGAGGAGGGTCTTGATCGTGTCCTCGTGGTTGTTGTGCTGGTAGAAGCCGTGGTTGATATCGATCTGAAGGCCTTCGAAGTCCTTCTTCATGATGAAGTTGACGACGCCGGCCACGGCGTCCGAACCGTACACCGCCGAGGCGCCGCCAGTCAGAACGTCGATCCGCTCGATCAGCGGAGCGGGGATGAAGTTGATGTCGGCGGCAGGCGTGCCGGGGTCACCGGGGCCGAGGCGGCGGCCGTCGACCAGAACCAGGGTGCGCGCGGCGCCCATGCCACGCAGGTTGACGGTGGCGGTGCCCGACGAACCGTTGGAGATGGTCGAGCCCTGAGAGGCGAAGGCCTGCGGCAGGGTGTTGACCACGTCTTCGACACGGGTCGTGCCGGCGAGCTTCACATCGGTGGCGCCGATCGTGTTGACCGGGCTGGTCTGCGTCAGGTTCGGCTGCGGGATGCGCGAGCCGGTGACCACGACGTCTTCCACCGTGGTGGGTTGGTCGGCCGCAAAGGCCGGCGCGGCGGAAGCCAGCGCGAGCAGCGCGGCCCCACCGATCATCGTCGAGGCCAAAAGGCGCTCGCGGATCGTTTGTCTATTCAACTTCATTCCTCCTGAGCCCGGCGGCGGCGAAGACGGAACTGAACCCCCCGACAAACCGCGCCATAGCCGTTAACCCCGTGGGCGAAGATGCCCCCGGATGCGGCCACGTTATGGACCTGGCTGAAAAGTGGTCAACGACATGAGACAGGTTTTCATCGTGTCCTACCGAGCCTGTCGCAATATCGACACAGTGTTTATGCGGAGGGAGGGCGCTCAATACTGATTGAACTCACACTATGAACAAGTTCAATGAACATCTTACCTGTCAGCATATGGCAGCCCATCGTTCGGTTTTGATTGCGCTTTCTCCGCGATTGGCGGCTGCGGCCCATCCGGCTGAACACGTTCTACCCGAGGCCGCTGTTGGGCCCGCGACACGGTGTGGCGCCCAAATGACGCCGCGCCCCGGCTTCCGGCGGGGAATTGCGGCCGAGGGCGGCCGCAACGGACGCCGACGCGAATCGCGCGTCTGACGCTCCGGATCGCCCAGGAACCCTTCGCCGGCGCCGATGACCCGGCGCGCCGGACAGACAAAAAGAAAGCGGCGGCTCCTTTCGGAGCCGCCGCCTGTAGGCGTTTCTGGTCCTTCGAACTTCGACTTAGAAGTTCTGGGTCAGGCCCATGAAGAAGTAACGGCCGAGCGCATCGTAGACCTGAGGCGCGGTGTTGCCGTTGTACTGACCGGTGGTCAGGTGGCCCGTGCCGATCTGCGGCGGGTCACGATCGAACACGTTGTTCACGCCGACGCGCAGTTCCGTCTTGTCGCGGACGTGCCAGGTGGCCGCCAGGTCGATGTAGCTGCGCGAACCCAGGTTGTAGTCCAGGAACGTGGCGTTGCCCGGTGCGTCGCTGTGGACGTTGGAGATGTAACGCCAGGTCACCGACGCGTTCACGTTCCACGGGGTTGCCCAGGTGGCGCGCAGCTTGTGACGCCACTTGGCCCGCGGGGTGCCGCACTGGGCGCCGTAGAGGCCCACGCAGTTGTAGTCACCGCTGCTGTCGCCCGGGACCGGCGCGTAGAAGTCACGCGTCAGACGGGTGCCGACCATGTTCCAGTCGATATGGCCCATGTCGGCCATGCCGATGGTGTCCAGGTTCCAGCGGTAGTTGGCCTGGATGTCGTAGCCCTTCTTGCGGGTGCTGCCCGCGTTCTGGTTACGGTCGTCGATGAAGCCCGTGTTGCCCAGCCACAGCGAGCCGTTGGCGGCGCGGTGGATCAGGGCGCAGAGCGAGGCGGTGTTGTTGAGCGCACAGCCGTCGAAGATGGTCTGGAAGCCGAGGCCGCCGATGGCGTCGTTCAGCTTGATGTCGAAGTAGTCGATCGTGGCGTTGAAGCCGGGGATGAACGACGGGGTGAGCACCAGGCCGAGCGAACGGGTCTCGGACCGCTCGGGCTTCAGGGTGACGTTGCCGCCGAGGAAGCCGTTGTACTGGCCGGCCGGGTTCGGGATGATCGTCCCGTACTGGGCCGCGGTGACGCCGGTGCGAGCGCACTGGGCCGCCGTGTAGTTGCCCGCGCCCGGAGCGCCGACGAAGGCGCAGGGGTCAGCCGAACCATCCAGGCCGATTGCGGCCGGGGTGAACAGTTCGTTGATGTTCGGGGCCCGGACCGCCTTGTTGTAGCTGCTGCGGATCCGGAAGTCGTTGGTCGGCGCCCAGTTCACTTCCACCTTGTCGGTCGAGACCGAGCCGGAGGAGGAGTAGTCGGACGAACGGTAGCCCAGATCCACCGACAGGTCCTCGAACAGAGGCTTGTGCTGGATCAGCGGGATACGGGCTTCGCCGAAGAACTCCTTGACGTTGTAGGCGCCCGGGACGCCGATCGTCGGGCCGCCCTGGCCGGCGAGGTCGCCGGTGGAGAACTCGAGGTCGGTCAGCCAGTCGACGCTTTCACGACGGTATTCGGCGCCGAGGGCCACGCCCACGCCGTCTTCAGCCCAGGGGCTCTTCATGCCGTAGTCGCCGAGCTTGCCGGTGACCGAACCGGACACCACCTGCTCGGTCAGGGTCGCCTTCTGGAGACCCGGAGCCTGCAGGTAGTGCAGGGCGGCCGGGGTCACCTGACCCAGCTTGAAGATCTGGTAGGGCACGCAGTTCGGGTCAGTGCCGTCCACGACCGATTGACAGGTCAGGACGCCGCCGACGTTGACCACGTTGGTCGCGCGGGCCGCGCGAACCAGCGAGAAGTCGTTCTGGTAGGTCTCCGACAGGCCCGACTGGCTGTACTGGCCGTACACGTCGTAGTTCCAGGTCTTGTCGATGTCGCCGCGGGCGCCGACCACGATGCGGTAGTCGGTGTGACGACGATCGTCCACGCGGCCGCCGCCTTCCTGGTTGCGGCGGGCGATCAGGATGTGGGGGTCCTGGCCGCCGGAGAGGCCGAACGCGGTACAGAACTTGTTGACTTCGTCGGCGGACAACAGCGGGCTGTTGCACTTCACGCCGAGGTCAGCCGTGAAGATACCCGACGGCGCGATCTGCGCCAGCGAGTGGTCGTCCATGAACATGACTTGCGTGTACACGTCCAGCATCGGGTTCACTTCGTAGTGACCGAAGGCGCCGGCGGTGTAACGCTCGTCGGGACGCTGGAAGTAGTTGTACGGCGCGAAGTTGAACTGGTCGGTCGCGGTGGCGAACGGACGCAGGGTGCCGGCCGAATCGGCGATCGTGTAGGTCGGGCCCGCGCCGCCGTTGGAGAAGAAGCGGCCGGGGAAGGACGTCGACGAACCCGAGCAGGTGTAGGTGGTCGAAACCGCCAGCGAGCATTCCGAGTAGTCGTAGCTCTTCTGCAGGATCGACTTGATGTTGCGGTAGCCGGCATAGGCTTCGATGTTGCCCTTACCGTCCGGCGTCGAAACGCCCATGGTCACCTGAAGGTCCGTCTGGTCGCCGCCCGAGAAGTTGTCGGAAGGCACCTGGAACTGGGCCGGGTTGGTGGCCGCACGACCCGCGAGGAGGGTCTTGATCGTGTCCTCGTGGTTGTTGTGCTGGTAGAAGCCGTGGTTGATATCGATCTGAAGGCCTTCGAAGTCCTTCTTCATGATGAAGTTGACGACGCCGGCCACGGCGTCCGAACCGTACACCGCCGAGGCGCCGCCAGTCAGAACGTCGATCCGCTCGATCAGCGGAGCGGGGATGAAGTTGATGTCGGCGGCAGGCGTGCCGGGGTCACCGGGGCCGAGGCGGCGGCCGTCGACCAGAACCAGGGTGCGCGCGGCGCCCATGCCACGCAGGTTGACGGTGGCGGTGCCCGACGAACCGTTGGAGATGGTCGAGCCCTGAGAGGCGAAGGCCTGCGGCAGGGTGTTGACCACGTCTTCGACACGGGTCGTGCCGGCGAGCTTCACATCGGTGGCGCCGATCGTGTTGACCGGGCTGGTCTGCGTCAGGTTCGGCTGCGGGATGCGCGAGCCGGTGACCACGACGTCTTCCACCGTGGTGGGTTGGTCGGCCGCAAAGGCCGGCGCGGCGGAAGCCAGCGCGAGCAGCGCGGCCCCACCGATCATCGTCGAGGCCAAAAGGCGCTCGCGGACCGTATGTCTATTCAACTTCATTCCTCCTGAGCCCGGCGCGTCGTCTTGGGCGGCGCGCCCTCTCGCTGATGCGATGACAGCTGGAGAAACGTAGATTCCCCAACCTCCTGCGAGGTTAGAGATTGTCACTGAACGGGGTCAATGAACATTTCCTATTAGTGACTATGTTCGCTGAACCTGTCACATTCGAGACACAAGATTAGGCTGCGGGAGGCGCCGCTCCGGTGACACCTCTCAGGCCTTTCGGGGGCAGAGCCAGCGGGTGCGGTGGCGGTCGGAGATGTTGTCCCGCCAGCCATCAATGGCCGGGCTGACAAGGCTTTTGCTGACGTAGAAGAAGATCGGCGCCACCGGGGCGTCCTCCAGCATCAACCGCTCGGCCTCGGCCATGAGCCGGCCCCGTTCGCCCGGGTCGGCCTGGTTCTCGGCCCGGACGATCAGGGCGTCGTAGGCCGGATTGGCGTAGTCGCCGTAGTTCTGGGCGCCGGTGGAGGACTTCAGCACATAGAGGAAGCTCATCGCGTCGTCGTAGTCGGCGATCCAGGCCGCGTCGGCGATGTCGAAATTGCGGATCCGGTAGTCCTGATAGGCGATCTGCACCTCCTCCTGCGCCAGTTCCGCCCGCACCCCCACCGCGCGCCAGTCGGCCTGGATCGCCGGCGCGGTCAGCATGGGATCGGGGGTGTTGCGGTGCTTGAGCTCCAGCCGCAGGGGATGGTCGCCGCCATAGCCCGCCTCGGCCAGCAGGCGGCGCGCCTCGGCCTGGCGGCGGGCCAGCGGCCAGTCGGCCCAGGGCGCCCTCGCCCCGCCCGTATAGCCGTCCACCCCCGGCGGCACGAAGCTGTAGGCGGCGACCTGGCCGCCGCGCAGGAGCTTGCGGGTAATGAAGTCGCGGTCGATGGCCATGCTCAAGGCCTGGCGCACCCGCCGGTCGCGCAGGGCCGGGTTGGGGGTCTTCGCGCCGCTGTCGAAGGCCAGGTAGGCGGTTCCGAGATAGGTGTGGACCCGCACGAAAGGCGCGCTGGCCGGCCGCGCGCGCAGCCAGGCGATGCGGTTGGACTGGATGTCGGTGTTCAGGTCGAGCTCGCCGTCCAGGACCCGGCGCTCGGCGGCGACGGCGTCGGCGGTCGGGTAGTAGAAGACCTGGTCGTAGCAGACCTTGTCCGCGTCCCAGAACCGCGGGTTCTTCACCGCCCGCACATAGTCGCCCAGACGCCACTCCGCGAGCACGTAGGGGCCGTTGGAGACCAGTCGTCCCGGCCGCACCCAGTCGTCGCCCCAGCGCTCCACCGCGTGGCGCGGCACGGGATAGAAGGTGTGGTGCTTGGCCAGCTGCAGCAGGTACGGCGCCGGATGCTCCAGGGTGACCTCCAGGGTGGCGGGATCGGGCGCGCGCACCCCCAGGGCCTCGGGCGGCGCGTCGCCGCGGTTCACCGCCTGGGCGTTCTTGATCACATAGAGCAGGGAGGCCGACTGGGCGGCGGTCCTGGGGTCGAGCAGGCGCCTTAGCGCGAAGACGAAATCATCCGAGGTCAGCGGCACGCCGTCGGACCACTGGCTTTCTCTCAGGCGAAAGGTCCAGACCAGGCCGTCCGCGGAGGTCGACCACGACTGGGCGACGCCCGGAACCGGACGTCCCTCCGCATCGTCCGCCACCAGGCCCACCATCAGGTCGGACTGGATATTGTCCTCCGCGACCCCGGTGGATTTCTGGGGGTCGAGGGTGTTGGGCTCCGAGACATTGCCGCGATGCAGGCACAGCTTGCCGTGGGGACAAGCCGGGCGCGGCGCCGTCTTCGGGCCGCAACCGGCGGCCAGCAGAAGCACGGCCAGGAGGAAGAGGTTGCGGATCAACACCCTTGCCCTATTCAATGGCGACGGTCGATCCGAAGGCATGACACAGGCTTGGCCTTGGTCAAACCCCGGGCCCCCCGAGACCGCATAGCGATCAGGAGTCGAGATGAGCCGCCCCCTCCCCCGCGCCCAGGCCGTCGCCGGCGTGACCGTTCTTGCCCTGACCCTGGGCCTGGCCTGCGCGGCCTCCGCCAAGGAGCCGGATCGCACCGCCGCGGTGGTCAAGGACCTGGAGGCCTGCCGCTCGATCCAGGCCGATGCGGAGCGGCTCGCCTGCTACGACAAGGCGGCCGGCGCCCTGCAACAGGCCCAGGCGACCGGGGCGGTGGTGGTGCTCGACAAGCAGCAGATCCAGGAAGCCAAGAAAGACGCCTTCGGCTTCTCGATGCCGTCGTTCAAGTTCTTCGACCGGGGCGAGAAGCCCGAGGCCATGGACGAGGTGGTCCTGGTGGTCGAGCGCGCCTACCACAACGGCGAGGGCAAGTGGGTCATCAAGACCGAGAACGGCCAGACCTGGCGCCAGACCGACGACTACGAACTGTTCAAGCCGCCGCACAAGGGCTCCGAAGCCCGCATCAAGCGCGGCCTGCTCAACAGCTTCACCATCAACATCGACGGCCAGCGCAGCTTCAAGGCCCACCGCGACGAGTAGTCCGGCTCAGGACTCCTTCGGGTCCAGCGCGTCCCGGAGACCGTCGCCGAGGAAGTTCAGGCACATCAGGGTCACGACCATCAGGGTCGAGGCGAAGATGAGGAGCCAAGGCGCCGCCTCCATGTCCTGCGCGCCCTTGGAGACCAGGGCTCCCAGCGAAGTCAGGGGTTCGCGCACCCCCAGCCCCAGGAAGCTCAGGAAGCTTTCGGCCAGGATGACGCTGGGGATGGTCAGGGTGACATAGACCACCACCGGCCCCATCAGGTTGGGCACGATGTGTCGGGTGACGATCGCGAGATCGGTCAGGCCCGCGGCGCGCGCCGCCTCGACGAACTCCTTCTGCTTCAGCGCCAGCGTCTGGCCGCGCACGATCCGGGCCATGGTCAGCCACTCCACCGCGCCGATGGCGACGAAGATCAGCACGATGCTGCGCCCCAGCACTACCGTCAGCAGGATGACAATGAAGATGAACGGCAAGGCGTACAGACCATCGACGAAGCGCATCATCAGCTCGTCCGTGCGGCCGCCGACGTAGCCCGCGACCGCGCCCCAGGCCACACCGATCACCAGCGACACGGTCGTGGCCACCACCCCCACCGCCAGGGATACGCGAAGCCCGATCAGCAGCCGCGCCAGGATGTCCCGGCCGAGCGATTCCGTGCCCAGCCAGAAGGATCCGGTCAGGGGCGGATCCCACACATCCTCGCGATTGATGGTGTCGTAGGCGTGCGGAGCGAGGCCCGGCCCGAAGATCGCCCCAGCGACGAGCAGGGTCAGCACCGCGATGCTGAGCACCGCCGCGCGGTTGCGCGCCAGCCGCCGCAAGGCGTCGCCCCAGAGCCCCCGCCCCTTGACCGCGGCGCGGTCCATCGCCCGGGCGCCGCGCGCCGATCCCCAGGCCCAGCGGTTCATGCCAGCCTCACGCGCGGGTCCAGCGCCGCGGTGACCAGGTCGGAGACCAGGTTCAGGAACAGGATCAGGGCGGCGTAGAGGATCACCATCCCCATCACCACGGTGTAATCGCGCTGCAGGGCGCCATCGACGAAGGACTTGCCCAGGCCCGGAAGCTGGAAGATGCGCTCGACCACCAGCGAGCCGGTGATCAGCCCCGCGCAGGCCGGTCCGAGATAGCCGACCAGGGGGATCAGGGCCGGGCGCAGGGCGTGGCGCAGCACCACCCGCCACTCCCCCAGGCCCTTGGCGCGCGCCGTGCGGATGGCGTTGGAGCTGAGCGCCTCGATCATGCCCGCCCGGGTCAGGCGCGAGATGACCGCGATCTGCGGCAGGGCGAGCACCGTCACCGGCAGCACCAGATTGGCCAGCGCCCCGCCGTTCCACGAGCCGCTGGGCAGCCAGCCGAGCTTCGAGCCGAACAGCAGCACCAGCAGTGGGGCGGTCACGAAGGTCGGGATACAGACCCCGAGCACGCCCAGCGCGGTCGCCAGGTGGTCGGGCGGCTGATTCCGGCGCACGGCGGCGGCCACGCCCAGCCCCACCCCCAGCCCCAGCGCCAGCACGAGGGCGGAAAGCCCCAGGGTCAGGCTGACCGGGAAGCCCTGGGCGATGATCTGGGTCACCGGCTTGTCGATGTACTTGAGCGATGGGCCGAGATCGCCATGCGCGACGCCGGAGACATAGGTCAGGAACTGCTCGGGCAGCGGCCGGTCCAGGCCATAGCGGGCCATGACGTTGCGCTCGATCTCGGGCGGCAGGCGCCGGTCGCCCTGGAACGGGCCGCCGGGGGCGGCGCGCATCATGAAGAAGGCCGCGGCGATGACCAGCAGCAGGGTCGGGATCGCCACCGACAGCCTGCGGATCAGGAAGCGCAGCATGGGCCCCCTCCACGGTGCGGATCACTGTCGCGAGGCCGCCGCCGCTTGTCAAACAAGGCTTGAGAGATCAGGTAAGGGGCCATGAGCACGCCCTTCCGCAAGGTCACCGACGACTTCTGGGTCGCCCCCCAGATCAGCGTCGCCGATGTCGCCGCCGCCGCCGCGAACGGCGTGAAGCTGATCATCAACAACCGTCCCGACGGCGAGGCGCCGGGCCAGCCCTCGGGCGCCGAGATCGCCGCCGCCGCCGAAAAGGCCGGTGTCGCCTACGTCGCCGTCCCTATCCGGGGCCGGCCCGGCGCGGATCAGGTGGAGGCCGTGCAGGCGGCGCTCGTGCAAAACCCGGGACCGGCGCTGGCCTATTGCGCCGGAGGCCTGCGCGCCATCGTGGCCTGGGGTCTCGGTCAGGCCATCTCGGGCGAACGGACGCCGCAGGAGATCGTCGAGCGCGGCCGCGCGGCCGGCTTCGACCTGTCGTCGCTGTTCCTCGGCTAGGGACCTAGCGGGTGACCGAGACGCGCGCGCCGTACAGGCCCATGGCGGGTTCGGGCGTGCAGCTCGCCAGGACCAGTTGCGCCGCCATGAGACAGAAGAAGGCGGCGGTGACGGTCTGGAGCCGTTTTGAAACGAAAAAGACGGCGGTAGTGGCCATGTCAGCCTCCGAAACGGGGTTTACGAGAGGTAAACGCAAGCTTCGGGCCGCGGCCGGATGATCCCCTTCGTCCGCTGGAGCGGTGTCGACTATGGCGTCGGCGAGCAGGTCTCGCCCCTGATCCGGCGCGTGACCGCCAACAATCCCGGACCCTTCACCTACACCGGCACCGGAACCTACATCGTGGGCCGCGGCGAGGTCGCGGTGATCGATCCCGGCCCGCTGCTGGACGAGCACCTGGACGCGCTGATGGCCGCGCTCGCGGGCGAGCGGGTCACCCACATCCTGGTCACCCACACCCACGCCGACCACTCGCCCCTGGCCATGCCGCTGAAGTCCCGGACCGGCGCGACCATCTACGCGGCCAGGCCGCCCGCGCCCGCCGACGCGGTCCATGTCCGCACCGAAGAGGCCTCCGACCTCGAGTTCCGGCCCGACGTGGTGCTGACCGGCGGCGAGCGGCTGACGGGATCCGGCTGGACCCTCGAGGCCCTGGCCACGCCCGGCCACGCCTCCAATCACCTCGCCTTCGCGCTGGAGGAGGAGAACGCCCTGTTCTCAGGCGACCACGTCATGGGCTGGTCGACCACCGTGGTCAGTCCGCCGGACGGCGACATGGGCGACTATTACGCGAGCCTGCAGGCGGTGGCGGCGCGTGGATTTTCAACACTTTGGCCGACCCACGGCCCCCCGGTGACCGACGTCGCGCCGTTCCTGGCCGCCTATCATCATCATCGGCTGGAGCGGGAAGGCCAGATCCTGGCCCAGCTGGCGGCGGGCCGTCGCACGATCGCCGACATGGTTCCGGTGATCTACGCCGCAGTCGATCGGCGGCTGTGGCCGGCCGCGGCCCATTCCGTGCTGGCCCACCTGATCGACCTGGTCAGGCGCGGCGTCGTGGCGACCGATGGCGACCCCGGGATCGACAGCGTCTACTTGCCGAGCGCCTGAACGATCCGGGTCACGCGGCGGCAGTTGGCGCCGAGGTCCGACTGGCCCACACGGCTGGTCGAGCGGATGTCGGTGCGTTCGGGACGGATGCGCACGGCGACGTCGTCCTTGAACCCGAACCAGAAGCTCTCGGCCGTGCCTTCCACCCGGAACGGCGCCTGCTTGGCGGTGACTTGCACGCCGTTGTCCTCCAGCGCCTTGGCCACCACCTCGACGTCGACGGCGTGGGGGATGGATTTCGCGCCCGGGCAGGTCTGGGCGTTGATGTCGGCGACCCGCTGGCCGCCCCAGGGCGGCGGCGCCTTGCTGTCCACGCGCGGGTCCGGCTCGACGCCGTTCTCCGCCTGGCCGCGGTCGGCCAGGGTGATCTTGGAGAAGCCCACCGGGTCCTCCCAGTTGGTGGAGACGTCGTGGATCGGCGGCGACGCGGCGGCCAGGGACTTGTAGCGCCACAGGCCGGCGAGCGTGGCGCCCGCGGCGAGGAGTCCGATCAGGGCCATGACCCCGAAACGGCGGAAGTCGCTCAGTGAAATCAGCAGGGCCACGACGCCGAGCGCGGTGCCGGCCATGGCCACCAGCGCGCCCCACTGGTTGGCCAGGGTCATGAACCCCAGCCGGTAGTCGATCAGACCGAACTTGGTCCCCGCCGCGCCCGCGAGCACCAGGGCAGGCGCCGCAAGGCCCACGACCAGGGCCAGGCGGACGAACAGGCTGGCGAGGGACTTGCCGTTCATGATGATCTCCTGGGACGGTTCAGGCGTCGTCGGTGTCGGTGGGCAGGCGGTAGTCCTTGAAGGTCTCGCGCAGGGCCTTCTTGTCGATCTTGCCGGTGGCGCCCAGCGGGATGTCGTCGACGAACTGGACATCGTCGGGCATCCACCACTTGGCGATCTTGCCGTCCAGCCAGGCCAGGAAGTCCTCGCGCGTCGCGCTCTCGCCGGGCTTCAGCTTGACGATCAGCAGCGGACGTTCGGACCACTTGCGGTGGGGAACGCCGATCACGGCCGCCAGCTCGGCCTTGGGGTGGTCGGTGGCGATGTTCTCGACCTCGATGGAGGATATCCATTCACCGCCCGACTTGATCACGTCCTTGGACCGGTCGGTGATCTGCATCCAGCCGGTCGGATCGATGGTGGCCACGTCGCCGGTGTCGAAAAAGCCCTCGCTGTCCAGGATATTGCCGCCGTCGCCGCGGAAGTAGGCCTTGGCGATAGCCAGGCCCCGGACCATCAGACGCCCGAAGGACTTGCCGTCGTGGGGCAGGCGTTTGCCGTCATCGTCCTTCAGCACCAGCTCGACGCCGATGGGGGCGCGGCCCTGCTTGAGCCGGTAGGGCATCTGGCCGTTCAGATCCAGCGCCGCGACCTCGGGCGTCAGGGTGCCGGTGGTGCCCAGCGGCGAGGTCTCGGTCATGCCCCAGGCGTGGATGACGTCCACGCCGTAGTCCTCGGCGAAGGTGCGGATGATCGATTCCGGACAGGCCGCGCCGCCGATGGTCACCCGCTTCAGGGTCGAGAGCTTGAGCTTGTGGGTCTGCAGGTGGGTCAGCAGCATCTGCCAGACCGTCGGCACGGCGGCGGAGTAATTGACCTTCTCGCTTTCAAGCAGCTCGTAGATCGACTGGCCGTCCAGCTTGGGTCCGGGCATCACCAGCTTGGCGCCCACCGCCGGCGCCCCGAAGGTCACCCCCCAGGCGTTGGCGTGGAACATCGGCACCACCGGCAGGATGGTGTCGCGCACCGAGGAGCTCAGCACATCGGCCTGGATGCCGATCAGCATGTGCAGGAAGTTCGAGCGGTGGGAGTAGAGCACGCCCTTCGGATTGCCGGTCGTGCCCGAGGTGTAGCAGAGGCCGCAGGCGGTGTTCTCGTCGAAGCCGCCCCAGGCGCAGTCGGCAGACTGGCCGCGGATCACCTGTTCGTAGCACTCGGCCCTGGGCAGGGTGGTGTGGGGCATGTTCCAGTCGTCGGTCAGGACGATCACGCGCTCGACCGAAGGACAGCTCGGCAGGATCTCCTCGAGCATGCCCACGAAGGTCAGGTCGACGAAGATCACCTTGTCGCCGGCGTGATTGATGATCCACGCGATCTGGTCGGGGAACAGGCGCGGGTTGAGGGTGTGGCAGACCGCCCCGATGCCCATGATGCCGTACCAGCACTCCAGGTGCCGGTGCGTGTTCCAGGCGAGCGTGCCGACCCTGTCGCCGAGCTTGATCCCCCAGCCCTTGAGCGCATTGGAGACCTGTTTCGCGCGGGTATGGATCTCCGCGTAGGTCGTGCGCACGATCGGGCCCTCGACCGTGCGGGTGACCACCTCGCGGTGGCCGTGCCACATCTTGGCATGGTCCAGGATCTTGTCGACCGTCAGCGGCCAGTCCTGCATCAAGCCCAGCATGGAAACCGTCTCCCCCGCGGCCCTCGCGGGCGCTTGGCGCGAAGCTAAAGCCCTCAAGCGGTTGAGGCAACGCGGCGCAGGTTGTTACGCGAATTCCCTGCAGGCCCTTGGCGACATTTCGCCACCTTTTCGCCCCAATCGTTAATGGAGGCCTTGTCGACCCCCAAACCGTCCGCCATGGTGACGATCGGGTTCAGGAAGCGAGTGGGGTCGCCTCTAAAAAGATAAGGGCGGACATGGGGATGCTGGCCAGCGACGGCTTCGAGCAGCGCTCGGAGCGGAAGCGCCGCGACATACTCGACGCGGCGCGCCGTCGGTTCATGACGGAGGGATATGCCTCTACCGGGATGGAGGCCGTGGCGCGCGACGCCTGCGTGTCCACCGCGACCCTCTACAGTTATTTTCCCAGCAAGGCCGATTTGTTCCAGGTCGTGATCGAGGAAGCCGCCGGCGCCTTTTCCCGTCTGATCAGCGAGACCGCCGCGGTATCCGGCGACGCCGCCTCCCAGCTCCGGCGTTTCACCCACTCCTACGCCACCTTCATGTCCGATCCGTTCGTCCGCTCCGTGTTCCGACTGGTCGCGGCCGAGCGGCGCCGGTTCGAGCCGGTGGCGCGGCGCTTCTTCGAGCGTGGCCGCAGCGACTTCGGCGGCACCCTGATGGGCATCCTGGCCAAGCTGCGCGAGGAGGGGCAGATCGGCGAGTGCAAGCTGAGCTGGGCTGCCGGCCAGCTGATGGGCATGATCGAGCACCCGACCTTCCTGGTGCCAATGCTGACCGGCGACGAGGTCAAGGCCGAGCGCACCATCGAGGACATCTGCAACGAGGCGGTGGAGACCTTCCTCGCCCGCTACCGCGCCCGTCCGAGCGAACCGCGGTTATGGAAAGAGGCGGTCGCGGCGCCAGGCGTCCTCGAGGCGGTCGCGCCGGAAGCTTAGGCGGTCGTGCAGGCGGAACGGCCGGTCCCGCCAGAATTCGAAATCCAGCGGCAACACGCGGAAGCCCGTCCAGTGGGGCGGCCGCGGCACGGCGCCCAGGCCGAACTTCAGACCGTATTCGGCGATCCGCTTCTCCAGCGCGAAGCGGCCCTCCAGCGGACGTGACTGATCCGAGGCCCAGGCGCCGATCTGGCTGTCGCGGGCCCGGGTCGCGAAATAGGCGTCGGCCTCCGCGGCGCTGACCGTTTCGACCGGGCCGCGCACCCGCACCTGGCGGCGCAGCGACTTCCAGTGAAACAGCAGAGCCGCCTTGGGATTGGCCAGAAGCTGGCGGCCCTTGTCGCTCTCGGTGTTGGTGTAGAAGACGAAGCCCCGCTCATCGACGCCCTTCAGCAGCACCATGCGCGCGTCGGGAAGGCCGTCCGGATCGGCGGTGGCCACGGTCATGGCGTTGGGATCGTTGGGCTCCTTGGCCCGCGCCGCCTCCAGCCACTCCTCGAACAGTCGAAACGGCTCGTCCCGCGCAAAGATGGCCTCATCCGCGTGCGCTGCGTGGGCAGCCTCGTAGTCCCCCTCGGAAGGGCTGGGCGGAATCAGGTCGGAACGGCTCATGGCAGCCAACATAGTGACGGATCGCGCGGATTTAACCGGATTTTGAGACGGACGCGTGGACGGTCCCCCGATGTCCAGGGGCGCGCCCGCCAGTTCCAGCATGACCGCCGGCGAGGCCTTCGCCTTGCTGGGGCTTGCCTCGAGCGCCCCGCCGGAAGCGGTCAAGGCCGCCTTCAAGAGCGCGGTCAAGGCCGCACGGCCGGACCAGGGCCGCGGCGATCCGGAGCGATTCCGCCGGGTCATCGAGGCCTACCGGCTGATCCAGCGGCTTCAGAGCGCCCGGGCCGCGTTGGGCGCGACGGTCGCCAGATCTTCCGAGGCGCCCTCGACCCCCGTTCTGGAGATCACGGTGGCGGAGGCCATGCTGGGCCTTTCCCGTCACGTGAGGATCGGCGGGCTGGAGGTCGCGGGCGTGCGGCTGCCGGCCGGTCTGCGCAACGACGACAAGGTGCGCCTGGCCGGGCGCGGGCCCCAGGGTTCGGACCTGATCGCGCGGGTGCGCATCCTGGCCGAGGCCAACCGGACCGTCGTCGGCTGCGACCTGTGGGTGACCACGCCCGTGCCGGCCCAGGCCCTCGCCGAGGGCGGACGCATCGAATTCGAGGCGCCGGGCGGCGGCGGCTTCGCGGCGATACCCCCGGGCTTCCCCCCCGACGGCCGCATCAAACTGGCCGGCCGGGGCCTGCCGGCGCGTGGCGCGCGCACGGCGGGAGACCTTTACCTCAAGCCGGTCGCCGAGGCGCAGGCGCCCTCGCGCCGGCTGTGGAGCCCGCGCGCCCGGCCGGACCGCCGGGCGGCCGGCGGGTGAGCCGGTTTGTCCGCAGGGCCGGCTTGGGCTAAGCCGCAGCCATGTCGCACAACAGCTTCGGCCATCTTTTCCGCGTCACCACCTGGGGCGAAAGCCACGGGCCGGCGATCGGCTGCGTGGTCGACGGCTGTCCTCCCGGGCTGAGCCTCAAGGAAGAGGACCTGCAGGTCTGGCTCGACCGGAGGAAACCCGGCCAGAGCCGCTTCGTCACCCAAAGACGCGAGCCGGACGCCGCGCGCATCCTGTCGGGGGTGTTCGAGGGTCTGACCACCGGCACGCCGGTCTCGGTGATGATCGACAATGTCGACGCCCGGTCCAAGGACTATGGCGAGATCGGCGGACAGTTCCGCCCGGGCCACGCCGACTACGCCTATTTCGCCAAGTACGGGGTGCGCGATCCGCGCGGCGGCGGCCGCTCCTCCGCCCGCGAGACCGCCGGCCGCGTGGCGGCCGGCGCCATCGCCCGCAAGATCCTGGGCGACCAGGTCCGCATTCGCGCCGCCGTGGTCCAGATCGGGCCCCACGCCATCGACCGTTCCCGCTTCGATTGGGCGGAGATCGAGAACAATCCCTTCTGGTGCCCGGATCCGGCCATGGTCGCCGTCTGGGAAGGCTTCCTGGACGAGACCCGCAAGCGCGGCTCCTCCGCCGGCGCGGTGGTCGAGGTCACCGCCGAGGGTGTGCCCGCGGGATGGGGAGCGCCGCTCTACGGCAAGCTCGACGCCGAGCTGGCCGCCGGCCTGATGTCGATCAACGCCGCCAAGGGGGTGGAGATCGGCGCCGGCTTCGGCGCGGCCGCCCTTTCCGGCGAGGAGAACGCCGACGAGATGCGCATGGGGCCGGATGGTCCCGAGTTCCTGTCCAACCAGGCCGGCGGCATCCTGGGGGGCATCTCCACCGGGCAACCGGTTACAGCCCGCGTGGCTTTCAAGCCGACCTCGTCGATCCTGTCGCCGCGGCGCTCCATCGACGTGGAGGGCGCCGAGGTCGATGTGATCACCAAGGGCCGTCACGACCCGTGCGTCGGCATCCGCGGCGCCCCGGTGGTCGAGGCCATGACCGCCTGTGTCCTGGCCGACGCCTGGCTGCGCCACCGGGCCCAGACTGGCGGCGGCGCGTTCCGTCCTGGCGCAAGCGGGCGCGTCTGAGCGCCGCAGCCGCTCGCCCGCGACAATTAACGATCTTCCGCTAAGCTCCGCGCCTCAGTCTGGAGCGTCCCCCATGTCCCGTCCCCTCCCCCGCCTGGCGCTGGTCGCCGCCCTCGCCCTGACCCTGCCGCTGCAGGGCTGCCTGGTCGCCGCCGCCACGGGCGCGGTGGTGGGAACCGCGGGCGCGGTGATCAGCACGACCGCCAAGGTCGGGGGCGCGGTGGTCGGCGCCGGGGTCCACACGGTCACCGGCGGCGGCAAGAAGAAGAACAAGGACGACGGCAACTAGACTGCCGGTCGTCTCAGGGCGCCTCTTCGGTCAGCAGGGTCTTGATCAGCATCCTGCCGTCCGGCAGCGGCGCCTCCTCGCGCAGCATCACCTGGGTCGACTTGGCGAACCAGAACCGCGTCGGCGGGCGGCTGGGGTCGTTGTAGTCGGCGGTGACGAGCCAGGTCTCGATGAAGCGCCCGTCCGCGCCGCGGATCCTGTCCTCCCCTGCGACCTTGAACCGGTAGCGGCGCGGCGGGTCGCGGCCCGGATCGTAGAAGTTGATGTTCGCCTCATAGCCCCGCGCCAGCGGCAGGGTCTGGAACAGCTCCATGTCGGTCTCGAAGTTGTAGGCGGGCTCCGGCGAAGGCACGTCCGCCGGCGTCTCGCCGCCGGGAACCGGGTCCGTGACGATATAGTCTGGGAGGTAGCGATAGCTGCGCCTGACCGTCTTGCCATCTCGGGTCACCTCGCGGGTGTGGGTGAGCGGCCGGAAATCCCCGGCGTCGAACCAGCTGTCCTGCAGGGAGGTGTAGGCCGGGGTCCCGACGCTGTCCCAGCGCTGGGCGATCTCGAACTGGCGCCGCCCGTCGCGCGTCTCGAAACGGACCTCGCGCCGCCAGATGTCCAGCGTCGAGCGCTTGCCGTCCTTGTCGACCGTGTATCGCAGGTAGAGCTTCACCCCCGGTGTGAGGCGATCGAACCGAGGCAGGACCCGGCCGACGGTTAGAATATCTTCCGCAGCCCAGGCCGGAGCGACGGCGACGCCAGCCAGACCCAGGGTCACGCAGCTGGCTGCGATCCACAGTCGAAGGCGCATGATCCGCTCCGGTTTGCCGCGCCGATCGTGGCTCGACGCCTGTCTCCCGGCAACGATCCCGGTCGTTCGGTCGGCGGCCTTGGGCGTGTTCAGAGCTCCGGGGGGCGGCTCTCGCCGATGGTCGGGCGAGAGATCGCGCTGCGGCGGCCCGGAAGGCTCAGGGCACGCCGATGTATTTGTGGGTTTGCACGCTCAGACGCCAGCGGGGATGCTCAAGGCAATAGGCGATCGCGGCCTGGGTGTTCGCCGCCTGGTCCGGTCCGTCCATCGGCTGCAGGTAGAAACGCTCGAAATCCAGCCCCGTGAAGCGCGCGGGATCGACGCCCGTCTGCGGAAAGACCAGCTTCAGCTCCTGGCCCCGGGTCTGGACCACGGGCGCGTCGGCCTTGGGGCTGACGCAGATCCAGTCCAGGCCTTCCGGCGCCGGCAGGGTCCCGTTGCTCTCCACAGCGATCTCGAAGCCGCGGCCGTGCAGGGCCTCGATCAGGGGGCCGTCCAGCTGCAGCATGGGTTCGCCGCCGGTGCAGACCACCAGCGCCGGCTCGCCCTCCGCGCCGCGCCAATGAGACCGGACCGCGTCCGCCAGGGCTTCAGGCGTCTCGAACTTGCCGCCGCCCGGGCCGTCGACCCCCACGAAATCCGTATCGCAGAAGGTGCAGACGGCGGCGGCGCGGTCCCGCTCGCGCCCGCTCCACAGGTTGCAGCCGGAAAAGCGCAGGAACACCGCCGCGCGGCCGGCCTGGCCGCCCTCGCCCTGGACGGTGAGGTAGATTTCCTTGACGCTGTAGGTCATGCGGCCGCTCCGGCCGACCACTCGGCGAAGCCCTTCGCGCGAAGCTCGCAGGCGGGACAGTCGCCGCAGCCGTAGCCCCAGGCGTGGCGGCTTCCGCGCTCGCCGCGATAGCAGGTGTGGGTGTCCTCCAGCACCAGGTCCACCAGGGCGTCGCCGCCGATCTGGTGGGTGAGCGCCCAGGTCTGGGCCTTGGTCAGCCACATCAGCGGCGTCTCGATGGAGAAGGGCCGTTCCATGCCCAGGCGGAGCGCCGATTGCATGGCGTCCATGGTCTCGCGCCGGCAGTCGGGGTAACCGGAGAAGTCGGTCTCGCACATCCCGCCGACCAGCGTCTCGATGCCCCGCCGGTCGGCCAGCGCCGCCGCATAGGTCAGGAACACCAGGTTGCGGCCCGGCACGAAGGTCGACGGCAGGCCCCGCGCATCCATCTCGATGGCCCGCTCGCGGGTCAGGGCGGAGTCGGCCACGGCGCCGAAGCCGCGGATGTCGATCTCGTGGTCGGGACCGAGCCGCGGGGCCAGGTGGGGCAGGACCGCCCTGATCTTCTCGCGCACGGTCAGGCGCGCCTTCAGCTCCACCGCATGACGCTGGCCATAGTCGAAGCCCACGGTCTCGACCCGCTCGTGGCGCTCCAGCGCCCAGGCCAGGCAGGCGGTGGAGTCCTGGCCCCCGGAAAACAGCACGAGCGCCGAGGCGGCGGGGGGAACGGAGGAGGTCATGGATCGCTGCGAGGGTCTGGCGCCATACTGGCTGGGCTCGAAAGGACGACACCCATGGACGAGGCGGTGATCCTCTACACCACCTGGCCGGACGCCGAAACCGCCGAGGCCTTCGCCGCCGAGGCCGTGGCGGAGCGGCTGTGCGCCTGCGTCAATGTGCTCGCGCCCATGCGCTCGATCTATCGCTGGAAAGGCGCGATCGACAGCGCAAGCGAGGTCCCCATGCTGCTGAAGACCACCGCGGTGCTGTCGGAGCGGCTGCGCGACCTGGTGCTGGCCCGCCATCCTTACGAAATCCCTTGCGTGCTGGCGCTTTGCGTCGATCCGGACGGCTCCAATCCCGCCTTTCTCGGCTGGATCGCTGAGGAGACGGCGAGCGAAGAGGCCGATCTCGACCCCGCTCCTCAACGGTGACGCCTAAACCTCGAAAAACATGAGTGATCGGCGTTCGCCCTTAACCACTCCGAAAAGGTGTTGGTGTCCTATGCGACGGTAACGGAGTGATCGCCGGCCTATGCCGACCATCGACAGTCTGATCGACCGCGCCGTCCCCATAACGCCCGAGACGCTGGGCGTGGACGTGCTCATGCGGTTCCAGCGCGAGCCGGACACCCTGGTCATTCCGGTGGTTCGCGACGATCGGCCCGTCGGCATCGTCGAGCGCGACGGCTTCCTGCTCAAGATGGCCGACCGCTTCGGCCAGGCCCTGTGGGCGCGGCGGCCGATCAGCGCGGTGATGGACCACGAGCCGGTGGTGGTCGAGACCTCCACCCAGATCTCCACCTTCTCCGAATCCATGCTCTCGGGCCGCGCCTCGAACCTGATGCGCGGCTACGTGATGGTCGAGAACGGCCGCTACGTCGGCGTCGGCACCGTCCTTTCCCTGCTGCAGGCGACCAGCGCCGCGGGCCGGGCCAAGGCGGACGAACTCAACGAGACCATACGGCGCATGGGCGAGGCCAAGACCATCGCCCACACCACCGCCAAGGCCAAAAGTGAATTCCTGGCCGTGATGAGCCACGAACTGCGCACCCCCATGAACGGGGTGATGGCCATGGCCGACCTGCTGCGGCGCCAGCCGCTGAACCCCGACGCCCAGGCCTATGTCCAGACCATTGTGGACTCCTCCGAGAGCCTGCTCCGCATCCTGTCCGACGCCCTGGACCTGTCGCGGGCCGAGGCCGGCGAGCTGGAGCTGAAGCCGGAACCGGCCTTCGTGCGCGGCCTGATGGACGAGGTGCAGGCGCAGTGGACGCCGCGCGCGGCCCAGGACGGCGTGCGCCTGATGGTCAGCTACGACGGCGATCCGGACCTGGCGGCCGAGTTCGACTGCGCCCGCATGGGCCAGGTGTTCAACAACCTGCTGAGCCAGGCCCTGCGCTATGCCCGCAACGGCGTGGTCGAGGCCAGCCTAAAGGCCATCCTGGAGCGCGACCGCATCCGACTGGAAGCCCGCGTGCGCGACAACGGCCAGGCCCTGACCCCGGAGCGGCTGGAGACCATCTTCGAACCCTTCGCCCCTGGCGTGGCCGCCGGCGAACAGGGCCTGGGCCTGTCGATCAGCCGCCAGATCGTGGAGCTGATGGGCGGGCGCATCTGGGCGGAGAGCAACGCCGGCAAGGGCGCGACCTTCGCCTTCGACCTGACCGTGCCGCGCGTCTTCATCGAGCGCGAGGGCGAGGAGACCAACGTCTCGGAGCTGGCCGATCTGCAGCTGCAGTCCGAGCCCCACATCCTGATCGTCGACGACAACGCCACCAACCGCATCGTGGCCCAGGCGCTGTGCGAAATGTTCGGCTGCACCAGCGAGTGCGCCGAAGACGGGCTGGAGGCGGTCGAGGCCGTGCGCAACCGCCGCTTCGACCTGGTCCTGATGGACATCAAGATGCCGCGCATGGACGGGGTGCAGGCGACCCAGGCCATCCGCGAACTGCCCGGCCCCGAGAGCGGCGTGCCGATCATCGCGCTCACCGCCAACGCCGACCCCGACGACGCCAAGCGCTACGTCACCATGGGCATGGCCGCGGTGGTGGAAAAGCCGATCAAGCCCGAGCGCCTGCGCGCGGCGATGAACTTCGCGCTGGAAGCCCCGGCTGTGGTCGAGGTCGCCGCGGCCGCCACGCCCCGCAGCCGCAAGGCCCGCAACGCGGCCTGAGCCCGCGCTTCGACGGCGACGCCTGCGCGCGCCCTACGCCAGCGCCCGATACCGGAAATCCCGAAACCGCGCCGAGCCCTTGCCGGCGGCGTACAGACCCGGCTTCAGCATCAGGAACCCGCCGCGCACATTGTGGTGGTAGCCCGACACCTCCATGCCGCGGTCGAAGCGCTTCCAGGTCTTTCCCCCGTCGCCGCTGGTGTGGAAGGCCACGATGTGGCGGTCGTTGCGCAGCCGCATTCGCATCTTCGCACCATGCGGATTGGCCGGGCGTCCGCGCTCGATGCCGTACTGGTGGGTGACGAAGGCCTTGGCGTCGAAGCCCAGGCCGCAATAGAGCTGGCGGTCGTAGAACAGGATCAGGCCGGCGCGGGTGTCGGGATCGACCTCGATCTCGCACTCGATTTCATAGGCCTGGTCGCCACCCACGAAGATCAGCGGCGCGCCGCTGCTCGGCGCCTCGCCCGAGCCCTTCAGGGTCAGGACGTCGCCGGAGCGCGACAGGCGGGCGTGCTCCCCTGGTTTGGGGTCGAAGAAGTTCCACTGCACCCCGTACTTGTCGGTCGAGAAGTCATCCGAAAGCGCCATCCCGTGCGGACCGGCCTTGCCGCCCTTGGGCCTGGCCAGCGGCCGGGACAGGTCGCCGCCGCCGACGTCGAACCAGCCGTCCTTCGTCCAGGTCACCGGGGCCAGCAGGGTCTGACGGCCCAGGGTGTAGAAGCCGTTTTCGTAGCCGTGATAGACGCACCACCAGTCCCCGGCGGGGCCCTCGACCAGGGTGGCGTGGCCGCGCGACCACCACCGCTGCGACCGGTCGGTGGTGCGCACCACGGGGTTCCTCGGATGGTTTTCCCAGGGACCGGCGAGCGATCTGGCGCGTGCGACGATGACCATGTGGCCGGTCGGCGGGCCGGCGGTGCCGCCCACCGCGGTGACCAGATAATAGTAGTCGCCGTGGCGCTTGACCTTGGGACCTTCGGGCGAGAAGCCCTCCACGTCCCAGTCCTCCGGGTAGCGCCAGGGATCGTATACGTGCTCGGGCTTGCCCACCGTCGACAGGCCGTCCGGCGCCAGCTGGATGCGGTCGCCGCCCGACAGGAACAGCCAGCGCACGCCGTGTTCGTCGACGATGTGCCCGGGATCGATGTAGCCGGGGAGCTTCAGGTCGACCGGCTCGCTCCAGGGACCCTCGATCCTGTCCGCCCAGATCACATAGCTGGTGTTGTTCCCGGGCGCCTTGGCCGGCAGGTAGATGAAATAGCGCGCGCCGTGCTTGCACAGCTCCGGCGCCCAGATGGAGCCGACGTTGGTCTTCAGGGCCGCGGTGACCGGCGTCCAGTTGACCAGATCCGTCGAGCGCCAGATCAGCAGACCCGGATAGGCGTCGAAGGAGGAGTGGGTCATGTAGTAGACGCCGCCGTCCTTCAGGATCGACGGATCGGGGTGGTCGCCGGCCAGCACCGGGTTCAGGAACGTTCCGTCGCCGAGGTCGGCCTTGCGCTGGCCTTCCACGCCGCGGGCCCAGACGGCTTCCGGGGCGGGCGCGGCGGCGCTCGCCGGATCAGGCGGCAGGGCGATGGCGCCCAGACCAAGGGTGGAGCCCAGCGCGCCGCGGCGGGTCAGCATGGCGCGCGCCTTCAGGGCTTGGCCGGCGCGGCCGGCGGAGCGCTGACCTGCCCCCCCGCCTCGATCACCGGCGCCGGGGCCGACGGGGTCTCGCCGCGGAGCTCCACCTGGGCATGGCGCACGCTCAGCGGCGCGGGACTGACCAGGACGACATCCTGGAAGACCACGCCGCGCACGGGACGTTCCGGCAGGCCGATCACCGCCCCGGTTTTGCGGATTCCCGTCGAGCCCCGGACATTTTCCAGCCGGATGCCGGAAATGTCCGGCGTCATCGTCCCGACAGCCTGGGCCACGTCCTGGTCCGGGATCTTCGGATAGTAGGCGGTGATCAGCACCGCCTCGCGCACATTGGCGATACGGATGTCGCGATAGACGATGTCGCGCACCACGCCGCCGCGCCCGCGCGCCGTCTTGATGCGGATCGCCGTCGTCGTGCCGTCGAAGCTGATGCGCTCGGCCACCACATGCTGCACCCCGCCATTGGTCTCGCTGCCGATCGACAGGCCGTGGCCGTGCAGGAAGGTCGAGTCCTGGATCAGGATGTTGGCGGTCGCCGCGCCCGGATGATCGGGATCGTCCTGCCCCGACTTGATGGCGATGTTGTCGTCGCCGGTGTCGATGGTGACGTGGCGGATCAGCATGTCGCGGCCGGACGGGTCGATGCCGTCGGTGTTGGGGGAGTCGGCCGGCGAGCGGATGACCAGATTCTCGATCAGCACATTGTGGGAGCGCGCCGGGACCAGGTGAAACGACGGCGAGTTCTGCAGGGTCAGGCCGCGAACCACCAGGCCGTCGATGCGCGTGAACAGGATCATGCGCGGCCGCGGCGGCTCGCTCCCCTTGGCCTTGGCCGCCCGCACCATCGCCCACCAGGCCTGGCCATTGCCATCGATCACCCCGTCACCCACCAGGGCGACGTCGCGCTCGCGCGTGGCGCCGATCAGCGGCAGGGGCGACCCGGTCGGCCTCAGGTAGCGCTCATGATCGGAGACCCCCTGGAGGGTCGCGCCCCTGGCCACATCGAGGGTCTCATGGCTGTGCATGGTGATCGGACCGCTGAGATAGGTCCCGGCCGCGAGCCGCACCGTCCCGCCCCCGGCGCAGGCGTCCAGCGCCTTCTGCAGCGCCGCCGTGTCGTCCGCCACCCCATCGTGCTTCGCCCCCCAGGTTTCCGGCAGGCAGGTCCGCCCGCGCGGACCCGGAAGGCCGGGCGCGGCGACGGCCGCGCAGGCCCAGGTCGTGGCGGCGATGGCGCAGAGTACGGCCAGTCTCATGCGATCAGCTCCTTGCGCAGGTCGGGAATGGCGATGGCCAGCAACCGGGTGACCATGCGGGAGAAGTAGTCGGCGCCCTCGGGGCCCAGGTGAGTGTAGTCGAAGGCCAGCTTGGGGTCCCCCTGCGGCTCGAGCGCCGCATTGTCCCGGGCCGCCGGCGCGCCGGCCGGGGCGACGCCCGTGGCGGCCGCGATGGTCGTCCCGTCCGCGGCGGCCGCGAGCACCTCGGGCGACGGCGGGACCTGGGCCAGGCGGGTCGCCGCCCTTGCTCCCATGGCCTGGACCGCCGCCGCGCTTTCGGCGTTCAGGTCGACCAGCGGCGTGTGCAGCTCGGCCGCGACCCGCCGCACGGCCACGGCCCAGGGCTCCAGGTCGTTCTGCAGCCGGCCGTCCCTGAAGCTGCGCCGGGTCAGCGGCGTCACCAGGATCGGAATGGCGTGGACCGCCCTCGCCTCCTCGACATAACGCCTAAGGTTCGCGGGAAACTCGGTCTTCAGGTCGGTGGACCGCCCGGGCTTGCCCGGCTGGTCGTTGTGTCCGAACTGGATGAGGACATAGCGGGCGGCGTAGCTGGGATTGTCGAGCTCGCTCAGCGCGATCTTCCACGATCCCTCGGCGATATAGCTGCCGGAGCTGCGTCCGCCCCGCGCCAGATCCAGGCAGGCGACGGCGGAGGTCACGTGCCGGGCGCAGAAGCTGCCGCCCCAGCCGCTGCCGACCTGGGTAGTGGAATCGCCCACCAGCACGATCTTCACCGCCCGGATCGGCTTCGGCGCTGGCGTCTGGGCCTGGGACACGCAAGCGATGGCGAGCGCGACGGTCGCGGCCGTCAGCATCAGGAAACGTCGCATGGTCGGGGTCCTAGGGGCGCCAATGGTCGGGCTCGCTCATGAAGGCGGTGAAGGACCAGCGCCGGGCCTCGGCCGCGCTCAGCTGATGACTGTGCGAGTCGCGACGGGAGACGTCGGCGCCGGGACCGGTCGAACCCGCCTCGGCGAAGTAGGCTGTGTCGAAGGTATGGGTCTCGCCCGGATGCCACTCCCTCCACCCGGCCGGATCAAGCGGCGCGTCGATGCGGGTGCGCAGGAACACGACGGTGGCGTAGGGCCGCCAGGCGCGGCCGAAGTAGATCGCCCGGGCGCCGGCTTCGGCGGTGACGCGGCAATGGTCGAAGACGTAGCCGCTGTCCTGCGCCGGGGTGACCTTGCTCTGGGCGGTGAGCATCACCTCGCGGTGCGCCAGGGCATGCACCTCGCAACGCCGGAAGTAGGCCTTGGCGTCGCCGAAGATGAAGTCGACGTGGCCTTCGATGTAGCAGTCGCGAAACAGCTGCCGGCTGGTCCCGCATCCGGGACCGTCGCACTTCTTCCGGCTGGCGGCGTAAAGCGTGTCCTGATGGCCTAGCAGCCGGATGCGGTCGAACACCTCGCGGTCGCCGGTCACCGACAGGGCGACGGCCTGGGACGGCCGGTCCGGGTGCTTCAGCCAGTAGTCGTTCTGGATCGTCAGATTGTCGGCGCCGCCGTCGTCGCCCGACAGGCTCACGGTCGCCGTCTTCGAGGTTCCGCCCACATCGACGGCCCCGTCGCTCCAGACGATGACCACGTCGCCGGCGGAGCGGCCGAGCCCATGCAGGCGTACGTGCGGCTTGGTGATCGACACCTTTTCCCGATAGACGCCAGGCTTCAGGTCGATGGTCCCACCGGTGGCGGGAAGGGCGTCGACGGCGGCCTGGATGACGCCGGGCGCAGGCTCGATCACCGTGGCCTGGGTTTGGGCCTTGGCCGGCGCGACCGCCGCAAGGGCGGCGAACAGGACGGCGGTCAGGCTCATCGGCGACAACTCCACAAAAATACGCGCGGCGGCCAGACCCGGGGTGGCGGCCGCCGCGCGCGCCTCACCAGGTGAAGCGGAAGCCCGCGAAGACCTGCCGCCCGGTCTGCTGGTACAGCGTGGTCACCGGATCGCTGGCATAGGCGAACCGCTCGCTGCGCTGGTTGGTCAGGTTCAGCATGTCGACCGAAAGCCCGGCGTGGTCGCTGAACTTGTAGGAGAAGTTGGCGTCGATGTTCAGCGTCGACTTGGAGCCCACGAAGTCGTTGACCAGCGGGCTGTCGCAGAAGCCGGGATCGCAGGTGCCCGACGCAATCGGGTAGGCGGTGTAGTACTGGGCGCGGTAGGCGGCCGACACGCGGGCGGACCACCGGGTGGCGTCATAGAAGACCGTCGCGTTGAAGGCGTCGGGCGAGGCGCCGGTGAAGGGGCCCTTGTTGGTGCGCTGCGGCCTGGCCGGCGTGGTCGAGGTCGCCGATGCGCCCGGGTCGATGATGTAGTTCAGCTCGGAATCGATGTGGGTGTAGTTGGCCAGGACGCCGAAGTGCTTCAGGAAACCCGGCAGGAAGGTCAGGTTCTGCTGGTAGTTCACTTCAATGCCGCGGATGTAGCCGCCGGGCGCGTCCCGGAACTGGCGCACGTCGAAGGCCTGGTCGGTGTCGATATAGGCGAGCGCATTGACGTTGGTCTGTGAGGCCCGCAGCTGGGCGATCATGTCGGATGACAGGAAAGCGGTCAGGGGCGAGGACGCGGTGATCGTCTGCGGGAAGCTCGAGATCTCCTTGTCGAACAGCGCCACCGAGAACAGGGCGTCCTTGGTGAAGTACCACTCGAAATCCACGTCGTAGTTGGTGGCGCGGAAGGGGTTGAGCTGGGGATTGCCCACGGTGATGGAGCCGCCGCTGTTGGCCCCGGCCGCGGTCGGAACGGTGAAGGCGGTGACGCTGGGCGCCAGGTTGCTGAGCAGCGGACGGGCCATGACCTTGGCCGCGGAGAACCGCAGGTAGAAGTCGGGCGTCATCTCCAAGACGAGGTTCGTCGAGGGCAGCCAGTCGGTGTAGTTGTTCGAGCCGGACACCGGACGCGCGGTGTTGGTCAGGCCGTTGGCGAGCACCCGGGTGTGGGCGTAGCGCACGCCCGCATTGCCCCGGAGCGTCATGCCGAAGATCTCCTGGCGGAAATCGCCCTGCAGGAAGCCGCCGGTGTCGGTCTCGCCCACGCCGTAGGTGTTGGCCGCGCTGGCCAGGTAGGAGATGCGCCAGTCGCCCCACTTGTTGATGCAGTTGCAGTCGAAGCCGAACAGCTCGCGCATCTTGTCGTTGTCGGGCGCCAGGAAGCTGGTCGAGGTCCCCGCGGGCACCTCGATGCCATTGCCGAAGTTGATCAGGCGGCTGGTGGCGGCGACCGAGGAATGGGCCTCGAGGAAGCTGGGGTTCAGGGTCTCGTTGACCAGGCGCTGGTACTGGGTCGTGAAGAAGCTGTACTTGCGCACGCTGGCGCCGGCCCTGAGCGTCAGGTTGTCGGAGGTGCGCCAGGTCAGGTCGCCCGCGGCGGTGCGGTAGCGGTTGTCGGTGATGCGCTCGAAGTGCCTGAGCACCGAGTAGTTCTTGACGAAATCCCAGCTGGCCGGATTGGCCGCGTCGAAGCCCAGGCTCAGCATCGGCATCGAGCCGTGGGCCCGGTCGTCGTAGACTAGGTAGTCATTGCCGGCGACGCCCTGGCCGCTGTCCAGGCGGATGTAGTCCGCCAGCAGACCCTCGTTCTTGTTGACCGAGCGGGACTGACCGTAGGTGCCATTGAACTTCAGGTTGTCGCTGAAGTCGTGCTGGATATTGACCGAGTTCTGCCGGAAGTAGGTCGTGTAGATCGACTGGTCGTCGGCCGAGCGCACATCGACGTTGCCGAGCTTGAGGTAGTTGGCGGTGCCGCCGGGCGTCACGCCGGCCTCGATCAGGCGCACGCTGGGCCGGCCGATCATGGCGTTGCGCAGCGCCAGGCCCAGGGGGTCGGCCACAAAGCCGACGGAGCTGGGGCTGTTGTAATAGTCGTAGGGCTCCAGGTTGTTCGGGTTGAAGCTGAAGCCGCTCAGCGTCCCCGGCACCGGCGTATTGCCGTTCAGCGCCTGGCCGCAGTCGATGGCGTCGGCGATGTCGGTGGCCGCGCGCGCAGTGCAGGTGTTGTAGAAGCCGCGCTTGGTGGCGGTCGGCGTCGCCGCGGTCGCGGTGTTCAGGCCGGCGACGGTGTTGTTGCGGTTCAGGCCGACGATCTGGACCTGGAAGTTCTGGCTGTTGTTGTAGAAGCGCGAATAGTCGGAATCGATGGTCACCAGGGTGTGCGGCGTCGGCCGCCACTGCAGGGTGCCGGTCATGCCGATCCGGTCCTGCTTCAGCAACTGCTGCTGGATGGTCGGAAGGGCCGGGATGCGCACCAGCGGACCGGGCGCGGTGGTCGTCGTCACGCCGCCGGTGTTGGTGAGCGTGGCGCCCTGGGGCGAGTTGATCAGCGCATAGGCCGCCGGATCGGAGCCGCGCAGGGTGTTGCACAGCGAGACGTTGGTGATGTTCACGCCCGGGATGATCGCGTTGCAGGCGGTCGCGCTCGGCGCGGCGAAGCCCTGGCGGGTCAGGGTCGAGGCGCCGGTCGCCGGGTTCGGCGTGGTGGCGAAGGTCGCCTGGCGATAGGTGTAGTCCGCCTGTCCCGGCTGGCGCAGGTAGCTGTCGGCGGTGGTGTCGCGGGTGTTGTAGGCGATCGAGCCCAGCAGGCCGAACTCACCCACCGGCGTGTCCCAGCGGTCGGAGATCAGACCGGTCAGGCGGGGGTTCTTCTTGTCGCCGGCCTCGTACCAGGCCTCCTGCATGCCGATGGCCACGCGCGGCCCCTTGAAGTCGAAGGGCCGCCCCGTGCGCAGATCGACCGTGGCGCCCAGAGCGCCTTCGTCGGTCGCGGCGGACGCGGTCTTCTGCACCGTCAGGGACGAGAACAGCTCGGAGGCGAAGGTGTTGAAGTCGAAGCCGCGGCCCCGGTTTGGCGCGGTGCCGGAATCGTTGGAGCCCGCCGTCGACAGGGCCTCCAGGCCGTTCAGCCGCACGCGGGTGAAGTCGCCGCCCAGGCCGCGGATGGTGATGGTGCGGCCCTCGCCGTTGTCGCGGTCGATCGACACGCCGGCCAGGCGCTGCAGCGACTCCGCCAGGTTCGCGTCGGGGAATTCGGCGATGTCCTCGGCGTTGATGGCGTCAACCATCACATCGGAACGGCGCTTGGCCGACAAGGACGAGGACAGGCTGGCGCGGAAGCCGGTGACGACGACCTCGTCGACCTCGGAGGCCTTGCCCGAGCCGGCCGGCGCCGGCGCCGACTGCGCCCTGGCGACCCCCGCGCCGGACAGCAGGATCAGCGCGAGCACCGCGCTGGATGCGCTCAAGCGCAGGGTGCGCGCGGTGGCGCCTTGGTTGGTCATGATCATCTGCCCCCTCCCCGGTCGGCATAATGTTACTGACGGTCCAGGGCCCCCGCGCCGCGGCTTGCGCCGACGTCGAATCGCGGAGATTTCCCTGAACCCTCCCCCGTTTGACACCGGTGTCAAAACTTCCCGCAGTATTTTGTGACACCGGTAGCAATCGGACCCTAGCAACAGGTTCGCGGATTTAGCAAGCCATATTCCAGTCACATTTCGGCGCTCCGCCGGGCGGCGACCGCGGCGGCGGCGGCTGAATCGGGGGCTCGAACCCCAGGCGCGGTTTCGGTCTCTTGACCTGCTCTCCCGGCGATGGCGTTGTCGTTCGGGGTGGGAGATATTTCGATGCGGCGATTGGGTTTTCTGGCGCTCGCCCTGGGCCTGGCTGCGACCTCGGCCAGCGCGCAATCCCTTGCGGGCCTCAGGATCGGCGATCCGGTCGCGGCCACCGCCCGGTTCGGGCCGCCGTCGGACACCGGGCGCGAGCGGCAGTTCGACGTCCGCAAATGGACCTTCCCGAACGGCAACGACCTGTCGGTGACCTCCGATGCGACGGGCCGGATCGTCTATGTCGAAACCGACTGGGGCGGCCGTGCGGAGGGGGTGGCGTCCGGGGTGCCGGGACTGCGCTTCGGCGGAACGACGCTCTCTGAACTTCGCCAGAGGTTCGGCTCCAATGGCGTGGCTTACCAGGGCCGCTCGCCAGTAATCCGGGTCGATGACGGGATCGCGCTCTTGAACTCCTGGGATGCGGGCGCCTCGGTGGTCACCCTGATCACCAAGGTCAGGAACCCGACCTCCCCGAACATCGATGTCGGCGCCACGGCGAGGCTCGACGCCATCTCTCTGTCCGACCCGGCCTATCTCACCGGCCTGTACGGCGAGCGGGTGCTGAGCCCCGGGTACCGGGCGGTGGCGTGGCCCACCCCCTGACCGGGGCCTGGGCTTGCGGCTAGGCCGCCACCGACAGCTTCATCCCCGCGGTCGGGGCCGAGCGGTGAATGTCCTGCTCCATGTCGCTCATGGCGTCGCGCAGGGATTTCAGCCCGTCGTCGGCGTCCTCGAAGGCGTGCTTCATCGCATCGTCGGGCTTCTTGATGCGGGCCTGGGTGCGCGCGGTCTCCAGCAGGCCCGACAGGGAATTGGTCAGCTCGCGGACCTCCTTGACGAACTCCAGCCCGTCCTCGCCGACCATCCTGCGCACCTCGCCGGTGACCGCCTCGTAGAGCGCGTGCTGGGGCGCAGGGCCGCCTTGGCCGCCCGCGCCCCCGCCGGATCCCCCCGTTGCGCCATCCCCGCCCGAGGCGGACGTCCCGGCCGAGGCCTCGGCCGCGCTCCCCGCCACGCCCATCTCGTCGCCGCCGGCCCTGGCGTAGTCCTGCACCGCGGCCTTCAGCTCCTTGAAGACCTGGGCCAGGGCCTTGGCCATGCCCTGGGGATTGTAGGCGTAGAGCTTCTTCAGGATCTTCAGCCGCTCGACCAGGGCCTGAACCCGCGCGCGGGCCTGGGTCTTGAGCTGGGCGTCGCCCGACATCAGAGGGCTCGACAGGGCCTTGGCCGCGCCGGCCGAAACTTCGTTCTTGTCAGGGGTCGGGACCAGGCTGGCGGCCGCCGTCGGGGCCCCGTTCGCTGTCGCCCGCGCCACCCCGATCGGGGGCGTGCTCGCGCCGGTGATGATCATTCGCGTCCGCCTTCTGCTTCGCGAGTCTTGCTGCAGTCTGCCGGGCGGAAGTTTCGGGAAGCTTAGCGGGGTGGGTTGCTTGACACACCCATAACTCCACGGTTATACGACGACCCATAGCCGATAGGTTATGGATTTCCGATGCCCGACAGCACCGACGCCCTGTTCCGAACCCTTTCCGATCCGACCCGCCGGGCGATCTTCGAGCGGCTGTGCCGCGGCGGGGAACAGACCGTCGGGGCGCTGACGGCGGAGGCCGGGGTCTCGCAGCCGGCGGTGTCCAAGCATCTGGGAATTCTCAAGCACGCGGGACTGGTTCGCGACCGGCACGAAGGCCGCCAGACCCACTACAGCGCCCTGCCGGGCGCGCTCTCTCCGCTGATCGACTGGACCGGCCGGATGGCCGGGTTTTGGGAAGGCCGGTTCGATCAGCTCGAAGACCTGCTCAGAAGGATGGACCAATGACCAGCACAGCCACCGAAACCCTCTCCGTCGTGGTCGAACGCGAGGTGCCGTTTCCGCCGGAGCGGATCTGGCGGGCGCTGACCCAGCCGCACCTGATCGAGGAATGGCTGATGAAGAACGACTTCCGGCCCGTGGTCGGCGAGAGCTTCACGCTCAGCGGCGACTGGGGATCGGTCAAGTGCGAGGTGCGCACCGTCGAGCCGAACCGGGCGCTGGCCTACACCTGGGGCGGCATGGGCCTGGACAGCACGGTGACCTGGACCCTGACGCCCACCGGCTCGGGCACCCACCTGCGCATGGAACAGGCCGGCTTCCGCCCCGACCAGCCCCAGTACTACGGCGGCGCCAAGGCCAGCTGGCCGCGCTTCTTCGACAAGCTCGAACAGATCGTGGCGCGGGAGGGCTGAGCATGAGGATCACCGCCCGCCAGGTTTTCCGCCTGTTCCACCTGATCCTGGCCATCCCGATCGTGGGCTATATCTACAGCCCCTTCGAGGTGATCCCGGATTATGCGTTTCCGACCCGCTTCGTGTTCCTGCCGCTGATGGTCGTCTCGGGCCTGTGGATGTGGAAGGGGCACTGGGTCCTGCGGCTCTTCGCCAAGGGCCCGGTACGGCAGGCCGGCTGACGCCCTGCGGAGCTCAGGGGCGCGGCGTCGGTCAGCGGGCCGGACCGCGGCCCGGCTTCTGAAGCCCATGGATCATCTCGGCGATCGCCCGCACGTCTGCCGGATCCTCGACCAGGATGTTTGAACGCGCCGCCGCCAACCTCAGCCCCCAGCGGGCGAAATTGGGCTTGCGAAACAGGCCGACGCTCGCAACGCCCTGCAGGTCCGCGTAGTGCAGGAAGCAGGAATCGATGCCGATGAACCTGGCGGCGCGCGTGACGATCAGGGTCGAGAGGGCGAACTCCGGGGGCGCCAGGATCACCCGCCCCTCCCACCGCGCGGCGCCGATCAGCGCCTTATGATTTTTGCCCACGACAACAAGGGTCCGGTCCGGATCGCGGCCCAGAAGGTCGTCGATCAAAGCGACCCAGAAGGAAGAAGCGAACGTCTTGTCTTCACTCGTGTCCGGGTGGAGGACCCAGTAGTCGCCGAGGGCTTCCAGCTTCAGCTCCGCGCCGGCGTAGAATTCCTCCCAGACGCCGCAGCTGTGCCTGTAGGCGTAGTCGCTTAGCTCACAGCCACCCGTCACAGCGTTCGTAACCGCCATATAGCGGTCGAAGTAGTGCTCGGCGTCCGTGGCGACCGCATACGGCGCGAATTCGCGAAACATGCCGTGGGATTCGGTTGTCGCGGAGGTCTGCTCCAGCCAATGGCTCAGCGACGGGTTCACCCACGTCGTGAAGAACGCGACCTTCCTGGGAAAGCCCAGGGCCTCCGAGACCTCCGCCACGGAAAACTCCTTCCGCAGACCGAACGGAAGCTGCCGAAGGTCATCGGCGAACTCATCGAAGATGACCTGCATCGGCCAGCCCAGCGGGGCCACGATGCGGGCTTCCGGAACCTGTTTCTTCAGCGCCCGAATTGCAGGGAGCGCCAGGACCGCGTCGCCGATCCCGTTCGCAAAGAAGGCTCCGACGCCGGCGACCGTCGCAGGCCCTGTCAATGGCCGGGCACGACGTCCAGGCCATCGTGCTTCGGCGAGTGGCGAAGTCTCAGGGTGGCTCCGGCCGGCCGATCGCAGCGCACGGTCGATTTGCTGACCTGACGGGACCCGCCGGCGGCGTCGATGACCTCGACGCCAAAGGCGCGCGGCCCGCTCTTGTCGGCGGGCGCGACGGAGATGCTCCAGCTCGCCACATCGACGCGGAAGACCGCATTGTCACGGGCGCTGGCGCTGAGCGTGCGGGCCGGGGAACTGTCCGAGCCGACCCAGGCCGTCAGGGTCGCGCCATCAGCCGTGCAAACGAGATCCGCGCCGCTGATGCGCGGGGGCGACGAAGCCACGGCCATAGCAAGAAGCAGGGACATCAACATGGCTAACCCTCCGGGGCCCGGCCGCGCGCCGAGTCATTCAACCCTAGACTGTGTCCGGGAGGTTAACAGGACGATAAGATTCGGATTGGAGCGAGCAGCCGCCCCTGGGTAAACGGCGCCGCGGAACAGGGGTATTCCGCACCGCATCCGGGCCCGCCGCCCGCGTCCGCCCGCCTGAAACGGCCCGTTCGGCGATGCCCGGCGTCGGAAAACCTCAAAGCGCCGTTTGCACATTTGATAGCGTACCTCTGGTCGTACTATCATCGAACACTGCTTGCGGGGGCGACGCACGATGGCCGAGAAAGAAGGGGTTCCCGCCGGACCGGGACCCCGATCCTTCTTCCGCCCGGCGGCGCTCGCACACCGCAACATCCAGTTCCAGGGCGCGGTATACGCCTGGCTGCCGAGACGAAACCTGGCGGTCATCGCGGTGCTTGCGCTGGCTCTTTCCACAATTCTGATCGTGGGCCTGCTGCGCCCCATTGAAATCGAGATCGCGACACAGGGCCTCGACGCGTCGCAAGGCGCGCCGCCGGCCCATCTGGAAGGGGCTCTGCTCAGGAAACTGAGGGCGCCGCGCGGAGCCGAGATCGTGTCCGTCCGCCGCCTCTGCGACGCGCGGGTGAAATCAGGCGTGACGGCAGGACCGCCTTCGGCTCCGCATGGCCTCGCCGCGGGGGATGGCGAGCGCAATTGCGTGCTGCAGGCCAGGCTCCGCTTTCCCCACATGATGGACCTTCTGACCCAGTGATGTTCGGCCGGCGGTCCTTCAAACCTCAACTGCAAAGCGAGACGGCGGAGTGCGGGCTGGCGTGCCTGGCCATGATCCTGGACTTCCACGGGTTCAGCACCGACGTCCACTCCCTGCGCAAGCACTTTCCCATCTCGCTCGCGGGTCAGACGGTCCGGAGCCTGATCACCATCGCCGACCGCCTGCATCTCTCCGGACGCGCGGTGCGGGTCGGGTTGGGCCGCCTTCCCGACCTGAAGCTGCCCGCGATCCTGCACTGGGACTTCAATCACTTTGTCGTCCTGAAAAAGCTCTCGCCCAGGGGAGCGACCATCGTCGACCCCGGCGTGGGCGTGGTGCGGATGGGGTTTGAGGACTTTTCCCGCCACTTCACCGGCGTCGCCGTCGAGTTCGTTCCGACTCCGGAGTTTCAGAGCGGCAAGGAGCGCGTGGATCTCACCCTTGTCGGCCTGCTGAAGGAGATCAACTGGGTTCGCGGCGTCCCGGTGATCCTGACGTTGTCGTTCGTTGTGCAGATGATCGTCGTCACCATGCCTTTTCTGACCCGCGGCATCGTGGACAAAGGTATCGGGTGGGCGAGCCTGCCCATCTTGCTGAATATCGCGTTGATCCTGTTCGTGACTTACCTCCTCAGTTCGCTGATGAGATTTTCGCGAGACATATTCGTCTTCCATGTCGGACGCATGTTTCAGTACAAGATGGGACGAAACGTCTTCCGTCACCTTCTGAGCCTGCCTCTGGCTTTTTTTGAGAAACGCAGCTCGGCCGATATCTCATCCAAGTTCGGCAGCATTCGAGAACTCCGCGCCCTCGTAAGCGTCGGCTTCATAAACGTGCTCCTGGATGGCTTTTTCTTTTGCGTGACCTTGTTTCTGGCCGCCCGCATAAGCCTGACGCTGTCCGCGCTCTTCGTCGCGACCTTTTCCGTCGTCGGTCTCATCCGCGCCTCGGCGGTGCGGACCCAGCTGCAAAAGCAGGAAGAGCTGATCGCGTCCGAGAACAAGCTGAACAACCACCTGCTCGAAACCGTGCGGGGCATGAGCACAATAAAGCTCAGCGGGATCGAGCCCGCGAGGCAGGCCGGCTGGCTCAACCTGTTCGAGGCGAACGCCGAGGGACAACGTCGCCTCTTCATGCTCGACAGCTACCTGTCCTTGACTGTCGAGGGCGTGCGGGGGTTCGAACATGCCATTGTTCTGCTCACCGGCGGCTACATGGTGATGGAGGGGCGCCTCACCCTGGGATCGCTGTTCGCCATTCTGGCCTACCGGCAGCAGTTCTATGACCGGGCCTATCCGATCCTCGACAGCCTGCGCACCTTCGGTTTTGCAAAACTCCAGCTGACCCGGCTGACCGACATCGTGGCCTCGGAGCCGGAGCCCCGGCGCGGCGATCTGGAGCTCACCCGAACCCTTCTCACCAACGAAATCCGCCTGAGCTCGGTCTCCTTTCGATACGACAACGACGCGCCCTGGATTCTGAGGCATTGCTCGACCGGTTTCAGGCTGGACGAGTTCACGGCCGTGATCGGTCCCTCAGGCTCGGGCAAGACCACCTTCGTGAAGCTTCTGATCGGCCTGCTGGAGCCCAGCGAGGGTGAAGTGCTGGCGGATGACATCGCCATCGGCGACTACGGCCTGTCGGACCTTCGCGGTCAGCTCGGCGCGGTCATGCAGGGCGACATTCTCCTGGCCGGAAGCATGGCCGCGAACATCGCCAGTTTCGATGACGACATGTCCCTGGAGCGGGTCAAGGAGTGCGCCCGCCTCGCCAACGTCGACGGCGACATCGAGCGCTTTCCCATGGGCTTCGAAAGCATGGTCGGCGACATGGGATCGGTGCTTTCCGCAGGCCAGCGCCAGCGGGTGATGCTGGCTCGCGCCCTCTACAAGAGGCCCCGTTTCCTGATCCTGGACGAAGGCACGGCGAACCTGGATCCCGCGGCGGAGCAGACAGTGCTGGAAAACCTAAAGGCGCTTGGAATCGGTGTCCTGGCGGTCACTCACCGGGCGCCGGTCCTGCGCTATGCCGATCGCATTCTCCAGCTCAGCGACCATCAACTCAAGGACGTCACGGCCGCCCAGGCGGCGCTGTCGATGTCGCCGGACGCGGATGCGCCGGCCATGCAGCCGACTCCGTCGCTCGATTTCTGAGCCCTCCCCACTCACACGGCGAAGGCGCTGGAGGGCCCATCGGCGCACGGACGGCTATCCGGCGAGCTGAGCATTGAGACGTTCCACGAACGTCCGCCCCTCGTCAGTGTACGTCGTCGCGCCGTCGAGCTCCGCGCGCATGTCGACGGCGTACTGTTCGAACAGGTCGAGTTCGCGTTTGCGATGCGCGCTGTGACCGAGCCGATCTATGAGATTGCGGCGGAAGAGGGTGATGTTGACCACCGCGTGGTAACCCAGGATCTGCCGGCGCAGGGTTCGGGGCTTGCCCTTTATCGATGAGTAGTAGCGCTTGCCGTCGTCCCCCTCCGTCAGGGGAAACACGCTCGTCAGCAGATTCAGGTGCTGGTGGGACGACTCGTGCACCAGGGTTTCCGCCAGCCAGTCCAGGGCCCCGGGGAAGGTGCAGGTGTAGAGGCCCGGATAGTCGGAACTCGAGCCGCTGGACCGCTGGCCGTGCCCGAACAGGCCCGCCGGATAGGCGCCCACGCCCCGCACGAGCAGCCGCGTATAGAGCGAATACTGCGGCGCCACGGTGTCGATCATGTCGTAGGCCTGGGCGATCCGGACGGCCGCATAGGCCGCAAGATCCCGCTCCCCGGGATTGATCGCCTCCAGAAAGTCCGTCCGCTCGGTCTCCTTCTCCCCCGTCATGTTCGGGTTGCCCTTCAGCGGCAGGACAAACTTGTCGAGCAGGCCGGCGGCCTCGAGGTGGGCGCCGCATTCCTGCACCCGACCACCCGCCTGACCGTCCGGGGCCGGCAGCCACACGCCCTCGGATGCCGCCTCGAAGACGATCGGCGCGGGGAGCGACGCTCCCGCGATCTCGATCCGGCTCGGCGACGCCTTCACCTCGAACCGTCCGTCGAGCTCCAGGGTGTTGACGCCGAGAAGGAAGGTCGTCGGCCGCGAGAGCGTCCCGGACCAGGAGTCCCAGCCCCCCAGGGCGGTCAGGAGCAGCGCCAGCTGAATGGCGCCGGCATCGAAGTCCTCGGCGCGCTGGAAACTGCGCACCACACCCGCGGCGGGGGTCCAGGTGCGGGTCCCCTGGGCGACGTTGCGGGCCCGGACCAGCAGCTCGTCGTAGACCTCGGGGCACGGCGAATTCGACGGCCGCGAACGAAACAGCTGTTTCGCGGTGGAGGTGAAGTTCGCCAGGGCGAGAACATTGGTCTGCTTGGTCAGCGCCTCGTCCGACATCGGCACCGCGAAATTCGGCACTACATCCACCATGACGCCCCTCCCCTAAGCGACCAAAGCCGAATGAATGTCATCCAGATCTCGACCGCACTTCACCAGCGATGCCGTGATGTGTTCATAGTACTTCTGGAGACCACTACAGAAAATGGACGGGTTCTTGAAGCCGTTCTGCTTGGAAAACCGGTTATGGCTGCGACCGCCATTACAGATCTTCCGCCAGTCGCAGGTCTGGCAAGGTTCGGCGAGATCGTAAAGGGACGCGCCCAGCTCAAGCCAGGACCGGCTTGAAAACACATCCTGAAGGGTGGAATTGAATACGGTCATCTCGGAAGACTGATACCCGGGCAATATCTTGATTGTGTCCTCAAGGTTTATCTCGCCATTTGAGCTTATGCTCATCTGATTGCGCGTATCGTGGGCACGGATCTTGATGGCCCGCAGCGAATCCGGCCGCGACAGGGTGAAGAATGTCTCCTTGATGAACCGGATGGATATGTCCTTGTTCTTTCGGCGGACCCAGTTGTCGAACACCGAGATCATGTAGTCGCCGACCCTGTCGCCGTATCCGGCGGGCAGGGGGTCATCATGATTGTAGTCGGGCAGCAGGAAGTTCATCTGGGTCGCCCCCAGATCGTCCACGAAGTGGTCGAAGACACGATCCGGATCGACATCCGGGTCGATCACGCAGAGCAGGCCCGGGGCGACACCGCCCCGCTTCTGCGACGCCTCCACCAGAAGGTCCCACCCCCGGCGGCAGTTGTCATACGAGGGCCGGCCCCGCCGGTCGAAGCGATGGACGTCATGGATATCCGCCGGGCCGTCGAAGCTGACGCCTGCGCCCACCTTGAAGCGGTTGAGCAGCTCAATCCAGGCCGGCGTCACCAGGGCGCCATTGGTCTGCATCGCGAAGTTTACCGGCGTTTCGCAGTTGTCGACGAACTGCTGGCACAGCTCGACAAATCGGCGCTTCGGAAGCATGAGCGGCTCGCCCCCATGCAACACGACATTGATTTTCTTGACCTTGTATCGCCGCGCAGCGTCGTTGATGAAATCAACCAGGGCGCTGGTTACGGCCATCGGAGCGATCGGCGGGTGGTCCTTGTAGGACTCGTCCCCCCGGAAAAAGAAATAGCAGTAATCGCAGGCGAGATTGCAGCGCTCGCTGATCTTGTAGACGACTTCCAGACTCGAAATCTCATCGTCCGGCGAGAGGGGCGAGGGCGCAGAGACGCCCCTGCTGTCAGCGTCCAACACAAACCAATCCGCTCATTGCAGCACCCCCCTCGAAACTCCGCCGTCTACTCGCCAGGCGGCAGCTGTGGCGTATCCGGCGGCGGATCCTGCGGGGACGGCGGCCAGTCGGGGCCCTGTCCGAACTGCGTATGCGATTCGAACCGCGTGAACCCGGCGGCGATGCTGAGCTGCTGATCGACGAGTTCAGCCAGGCGGTCGAATTCGTCGCCGACCTCCTCGATCTTCTCAAGGCGGTCCCGGACGCGGCGCTTCAGGTCTTTATCGTTCGGCATAATCGATCTCCGGCGCCTTTCGGCGCGTGCGCAGGACAGGTGACTGGGCGCGGATCCGTTGCGGCTATTCGCCGGGCGGCAACTGAGGCGTGTCCGGCGGCCACATCGGCGGCGGCCAGTTCCCGGGATTCGGCGCGCCGGGCTCGCCGGGAGCCTGCGAGAAGAGCAGGAACTCGAGGAACGAAACGAAGCCGCCGGAAACCGTATCCAGCTCCCGGTCGACCAGGTTGGCCAATTCGTCGAAATCTTCGTCGGAGGCGGATATTTCCGCCAGCCTGCCCCGAATTCGGTCCTTGAAGTCCGCCATCTAGACCCCCGATATTTCCGGGATAGAAACACACCAATTAATTGAGCGCAAGGTGGCCCACCCTCATTCTAAGGTAGTATCGGGTCGGCGTGTGGAGGCCCTTGCGGCCCCTGGGGCGGCGGGCTTGCTCCCGCGACCGCTTCAGTCGAGGTCACCCTCGAAGTCCTCGTTCACATAGTGAAGCAAAAGCACCCAGCAGCGGTGATCGAGCGCCAAGGGGGGGCGCTCATGGGGAATCTCCCTACCGCGGAAGAGGAACCCGTCCCCAAGGGCCAAGGTGCAGTCCTTCAGCGCCGGCTCTCCCGCGAGATGGAGTCGAATCGGCCAGGGCGCCGGTCCCGCGCCCGGATCGGGCGCATAGTCGATAAGCAGCGACAGCGTGTACTCGCACTGCACGCGGTCGGTGTGGCGCCGCAACAGGGCGCCGCCCTGATACAGGGACGCCATGGTGTAGCTCGGATTGACGGGTCGGCCGACCGCGCTGCGGACCGCCGGCAGGAGCGCGGCCTGCAGCACGCGCGAGGCGGCGTCGTTGTGAATGTGGAAGCGGTCCGAGGCTTCGTCGTACCTGAGGTGTTCCCGCTCCAGCAGGTCCGAAAAGTACCGGGTTGCGGTCGCGCACATCGAGGTGGAGACGCAGGCGCGCAACATGCAGTATCCGGCGCCTTCAAGGGCGGCCGCCTGGCCGGTGAAATCCGTTTGCGCGAACGGCGGCGGCAGATCGTCGGCGCGAACGAGAAGGCCGACATCGGTCAGGGAGGCGACGCCGGCGGCGCCGAGCCCGGCCTCCAGCACCGCGCGTCTTTCGGCCTCCGGGACATCGGAGGTGGTGCGCAGCACTTCCGCCACGTCGCCGGCGCCGACCTCCGCCTTGGTGAAGCCTCGCGACCGGGCGAAGGCTGACACCTGCACCGGGTTGGGCGAACCCGGCGGGGCCGGACGGATCACCACGTCGACGAATGGATTCCAGACCAGGTCGGACATCGCCGCCTTCGCTGGCGCAACCGCCGCGTTCGCCGTCCCGGCGCCGAGGGGCGTGCGGGCGTGGGCGCGGGAGGCCACCGCCACCGCGGACCTGTCGTCGGAATCGCGCATTGTTGTCCGCCCCCTACTCGCGGCAAGGTAGACGGACCGAGCGGGGCGATCAACGAATTCGCCGCCGAGAGGAGCCCTCCGGGCAACGGTCCAGGCGCCGGTTCGCCGCCGACGGATCGCCGGCTTCCCGGCCGTGCGGAGGCCGCGGAGCGCCCCGGATCCAACTATCCGATAAGGGCTTGACAGCCCAACTTGCAACTAGGGAGATGTGGTGGTCGGCATGCGCGAATTCGGGTGCGCGACGGGGGCAAATGACCGAAACGATCAAAGAGCGCGCGATCAAGGATTTCGCGACTATTGTTGCAAAGGCTGAATCCGGATCGGAGGCGGCTCAACTTCAACGGCTGTATTGCCTCGCAAGCGGTTACGGCGTCGATGAAGACTTTTGCGGCGCCGTCGAGGGACTGGGGCGGCTGGCCGCGAATGGCAACGAGGGCGCCGTCAACGCCCTTGAGGCCTGCCGGCTTCTTCTGCCGAAACAGAACGGACGGCGGCGCGCGCGCTCGATCGCCGGCGCCCTGGAATCGGTGCGCGACGCTCATGCCGTCGTGGCGGAGCTGGACGCCGAACCCTTGATTTCCGACCGGTTTCACTGCTCGGACGACCCGGCGGAACAGTTGGCGATCGACGACGCCTTGCTGGAACGCGCGCTTCAGCGGGACATCGGAAACACCCGGATTCTGCTCTGCGGCGACCCGCAGGTCGTCTATCTTCCCAAGCTCATCCCTGACGCCCTGTGCGATTACATCGCCAGCATTGGTCAGGATAAAAAAGGCCCAGCTTTTGTCTACAATGATGAAGTTGGAAACAAGCTCGACGTGAACCATAGAGACGCCAACGTATATATGTTGAGCATCTCAAACCACGACATCGCCGTTCAGGTGATAATGCGAAAAATCGTGGCTCAACTTGGTTATGAGTTTGAACGACTGGAGTCCGCGCAGATTGTTGACTATGCTCCGTCGCAAAAGTTCGGCTATCACCACGATTATTTCACGGTGAAGTATCTCGAATCCGGCAGCGCCGTGGTCCAGGGCGGCCAGCGCATTGTCTCGATTATCGCCTATCTCAATGATGACTATATCGGAGGCGAGACCTCGTTCCCGGAGCTCGGCTTCAAGGTGAAGGGCAGCAAGGGCGGCGTTCTGATGTTCAAGGACACCATCCTCGATCGCGTGATCGACATGCGTACGCGCCACGCGGGCTTGCCGGTGGAATCCGGGACGAAGCGCGTACTGGTGAACTGGATCCGCCAGCATCGCTGGCGCTAGGCGCGTCCGGGCTCCCAGCGCGGACCCCGTCGGTCGGGGTGCGGCGCCGGCATCTCAAATCACGGACTGTTCGCCGCCGTCGGCGCCGCCTGGGCCTCGTCCAGCGCGCTCAGAATGGTGATCTTCTGCCAGATCTTGCGGCCCAGGTCCGCGCAGAGGGTCTCGATGTCGTTGACCGCCTCGATCACCTGGGTGTCGCGGCTGTATTCGGAATAGAGGGCGGCCAGCTTGCCCAGCAGGGCCAGCATCTCGGCGCAGTACTCCAGATAGCGGGTCAGCTGGAACTGGGTCATCTCGCGCGTCGGCGAGGTGACCGTGCGCGGGCCCTTCGACAGGATCACGGTCGGGTCCTTGGTCAGCTGGTGCATGTCGACCACGTGGGCGAGCGAGCGCAGTTCGTGCAGGTCCTTCAGCGCCCGCCCGCGCTTGATGCGCTCCTCCAGCCGCACCAGGAACAGGGTCGCGGCCCCGGCCAGGATCAGCAGGTTGACCGCGGCGCCGAGGGCCTGGGTCAGGTTGGTGGGGTCGGCGTTGAACTGCAGCTTGGCCCACGGCACCTGGAACAGCACCCAGGCCTGGACGCCCACCGCGGCGGCGATGACCAGGAAGACCACCAGCCGCAGGAACAGGTAGGGCCGGGCCACGCGGCGGGCGCGCACCTCAATGGTGCGGGCGGTCTCCACCAGCCCCTCGGCGGTACGGGCCAGGCCCGAGTCGGGAAAGCGCTCGGAGATGCGCGCGCGCAGCAGTCCGATCGTCTCGATGACCTTGTCGGCCTGGAGCCCGATGTGCCGGCGCATGCAATCCCCCTGCCCTCACCTTAGCAGAGGCCTGAGCGCAGGTCAGTCGTTGTCCTCGTCCTCATAGCCGACCAGGGCGAGCGCCCGCGCCTGGACGCCGATCGTCCCGGCCCAGTGGGCCAGCGCCTCCTCGCGGCCGTGGGTGATCCACAGCTCCCCCGGGCGGATCTCGGCGATGGTCTGGGTCAGCTCGTCCCAGTCGGCGTGGTCGGAGATAACCAGCGGCAGCTCGACCCCGCGCTGGCGCGCGCGGGCGCGCACCCCCATCCAGCCGGAGGCGAAGGCGGTGACCGGGTCGGCGAAGCGCCGCGACCAGCGGTCCTCGATGGCCGAGGGCGGGGCGATGACGATCTCGCCGGGCAGGCTGTCCTTGCCCTCGACCGTGGCCGGGGCCAGGGGACCGAGCTCGACCCCGAAGCGCTGATAGAGCGCGTTCAGCCGCTCCATGGCGCCATGGACGTAGAGGGTGCGGTCCCAGCCGCCCTCGCGCAGCAGGCAGATCAGCCGCTGCGCCTTGCCGAGCGCATAGGCGCCGACCAGGTGAGTGCGTTCCGGGAACTGGGCGGCCGAGCGCAGCAGGCGCGCGACTTCCTCATGGTCGGGAGGGTGGCGGAACACCGGCAGGCCGAAAGTCGCCTCGGTGATGAAGACGTCGCAGGCGACCGGCTCGAAGGGCGCGCAGGTCGGGTCGCGCCGGCGCTTGTAATCGCCGGAGACCACCATGGTCAGACCGCAGGCGCGCACGACCACCTGGGCGGAGCCCAGCACGTGGCCGGCCGGGACCAGGGTCACCTCCGCCCCGTCGCGGCGTACGGGGGCGCCATAGTCCGCCGCCTCGATCCGACCGGCGAAATCCGCGCCGTAGCGCTCGGCCATGATGGCCAGGGTCGCGCGGGTGGCGAGCACCGTGCCGTGACCCGCGCGGGCGTGGTCGGCGTGGCCGTGGGTGATCACCGCCCGGTCCACCGGGCGCACCGGGTCGATGTAGAAGTCGCCAGGCGCGCAGTAGAGGCCCGCCGGACGCGGGCAGAGGATCTTCTCGGGCCGGATCACCGGCGGGGGGCCTTCGGGTTCATCATCGATGCATAACGCGGGGCGCGCCGCCGGGGCAGACGCCTCGCGTCAAAGCTCGCGGAAAGCGTCGAAAAGGTCCGCCCGCGGCCGAAAATCCGGTTCGCGGAAGCCGTTCAGGCGCCACCCCATGTGTCTTGTAGTTGCGTCATAACGTCCCGCCGCCACAACCGGGACTGCGCTTCGAGTCCCGCGTGGCGCGCCGCGCGAAATCCAAGCTAAGCTTTTCACTTACCAAGAGAATTGTGGCGGATTGCGAGGTTGTGAACCTAGTCTCGAACTACAACCCCGACTGGCGTCGAAACCTGTTCCCGTTAACGAACATTAAAAATTCGTGGGTCAGTACCGTTAACAAATGGTTTATGCTACAAGCATCGTGAACGCTGCAGTGATGGGGCAGAAAACTATGAGCAAGAACGAAGTCGCCAAGAACGTCGCTTCGAAACTGATCGGCACAGAACGCGCCGTCGACGATGCGATGGTCCAGGCCTCGCAGCTCCTGGAAGCGATGATCGTCGCCCGCCGGGAACTGAACTACGCTGGACCGGTCGGCGAAGTCGCCCAGGCCCGCGTGGCGGAAGCGATCGGCGCCCTCTCGGAATCGCGCCGGGCGGTCATGGCCGCTCACGCCGCTCTGGAAGACGTGCGCAAGTCGATGAACATCCCGCAGACCGCTGTGGGCGATGCGGGCGACAAGCCCCCGCAGAGCGCTCAGCTCGACACCGCCGCCCGGTTGCGGGTCGCCGGCTAAACAACTGAATTATTCGTCACTTGTCCTAGGGCAAGCGACTCAGACAAAGTCGCCCCCGGTGTAAACTGGGGGCGATTTTTTGCCACACACGCTGCTTGGTCAGCTCAGCGCGGGACTTTGGGTCGCGGTCTGCCTGTTCGCTCTGTGGAAGGGCGACCAGACGGAGCGTCTGGCCGGAGCCTTCCTGCTCATCGCCTGGCTCGTGTCGCTCTCGGTCTGGACGCGGCTCGGCCTGACCCACCCGGTATTCACCGTGTTCGCCGTCGATGTGGTCGCGGTGCTGGTCCTGGGGTTCCTGGGCTGGAAATCGACCCACAGCTGGCCGATCTGGGCCACGGCCTTCCAGGCGATCCAGGCCACCACCCACATCGCCTTCGCCATGGACCTGAAGATCGGGGCCTGGGCCTATTTCGCCGCGACCTGGATCGCCTCGAAGGGCGTGATCCTGTCGCTCGCAATCGGCACCTGGCTGGCCTGGCGCGAGCGCGAGGCGCTGAAACCGATCGCGGGCCTGGGCCCCAACTTCAAGATCTAGGCCTCGACCAGCTCCCCCGCCAGCGCCTGGTCGATCAGCGCGATGGTCCGCTCGATCCCGAACACCGCCGTGAACGAGCCGAAGCGCGGCCCCTGGCTCTGGCCCAGCAGCACCTCGTACAGCGCCTGGAACCAGGCCCTCAGCGGTTCAAAGCCGTGGGTCTTGCCCACCTCATAGACCTCGTTCTGGATCAGTTCGCCGTCGATGCAGTCCCTGGGCAGGGCCCGGAACTTGTCCGCCAGCTCGGCCATAGCCGCCCGCTCCTGCTCGCTCGGCGCGCGGAAGCGTTTGTTCGGGCGGACAAAATCCTCGTAGTAATTGATCGCATAGTCCGCCAGCCGGTCGAGCAGCGGCTCGCTCTCGGGCGTCGCGCCGGGCAGATATCGCGACAGGAAACCCCACAGGATGTCCTTGGACGAGGCGTTGGCGACCGAAACCAGGTTCAGCATCAGGCCGAAGGAAACCGGCGAGCCCTTGGCTGGGGGGCGGCCGAAGTGGACGTGCCAGGCCGGGTTCTCGATCTGCTTCGACGGCTCCTGGCCGGCGTAGGCGTCGAGCTGTTGCAGGTACTCGTCGGTCGCCCGCGGAATGACGTCGAAATAGAGCTTCTTGGCCGACTTGGGGGACTGGAAATTGTAGTAGGCCAGGCTCTCGGGCGCGCCGTAGCGCAGCCACTCTTCCATGGTCAGGCCGTTGCCCTTGGTCTTGGAGATCTTGGCGCCCTGCTCGTCCAGGAACAGTTCGTAGTTGAAGCCCTCCGGCGGCTCGCCGCCCAGAACCCGGCAGATGCGCGAGGACACCTTGACCGAGTCGATCAGGTCCTTGCCGGCCATCTCGTAGTCGACGCCGAGCGCGGTCCAGCGCATGGCCCAGTCGGGCTTCCACTGCATCTTGACCCGCCCGCCGGTGACGGGGGTCTCGACCCTCGAGCCGTCCTCGTCCTCGAACACGATGGTCCCGCGATCGACGTGGCGCTCCAGGGTCGGGACCTGCAGCACGCGCCCGGTGGTGGGGCTGATCGGCAGGAAGCAGGAATAGGTGGCGCGCCGGTCGGGTCCCAGCGTCGGCAGCATGACGTCCTGAATCTTCTCGAAACGCTCGAGCGCCTTCAGCAGGGTCTCGTCGAAACGTCCCGAACGGTAGCAGTCGGTGGACGAGACGAACTCGTACTCGAACCCGAAGCTGTCCAGGAACGCCATCAGCCGGGCGTTGTTGTGGGCGCCGAAGCTCGAGTGCGTGCCGAACGGATCGCGCACGACGGTCAGGGGCTTGCCGAGATCCTCGGTCAGCATCTCCGCGTTGGGCACGTTGCCGGGCGCCTTCCTGAGGCCATCCATGTCGTCGGAGAAACAGATCAGGCGCGTAGGCAGGTGGTCGTCTGTCAGGGCGCGAAACGCGTTGCGCACCATGGTGGTGCGCGCCACCTCGCCGAAGGTGCCCATGTGCGGCAGGCCCGAGGGACCGTAGCCGGTCTCGAACACCACCGGGCGCCCCAGCGCCGGGAAGGTCGCCACAGCCTCGTCGCCCTTGCCCTGGGTGAACAGGGCTGAGGCCAGGTCGCGCTCGGCGTCCGAATCCAGCCGCTGTTTGAGCAGCCGCGCCAGCAGGTTGCGGGACTGTTCAAACGGCCAGGCGCGGCCGTCGCGGGCGAGGTGGGAGAGACCTTGAAACATGGGCCGGGGCTTAAGGGGCGGGGGCGGTGGGGTCAATGCGTGCGAATTCCCACGGTGACCTTCTCCCACAAGGGGAGAAGGTTTCTGGAGGCGCGGCCCGCGACAGATCGGGAGCCGCTGGGTAGGCTGAGATCTCTCCACCGGAGTGCGCGCCGATGTCCGCCAGCCACACCATCCACGGCCACTGCCACCATTTCGGCTGGGACAACGCCACCCCGCCGGTCCTGACCGTGGCGCCCGGCGAGACCATCGCCTTCGACTGCATGGACGCCTCGGGCGGCCAGCTTACGCCCGCAAGCACCCTCGCCGACGTGAACGCCTTCGACTTCGCCCGCTGCAATCCGGTCACCGGCCCCGTGTTCATCGACGGCGCCGAATCCGGCGACGCCGTCAAGATCACCATCGGCGACTTCACCCCTTCCGGTTTCGGCTGGACGGCGGTGTTCCCGGGCTTCGGCCTGCTCACCGACCAGTTCCCCGACCCGGCCCTGCACCTGTGGTCCTACGAAAGGGCCGCCCTGACCCCGGCGGCCTTCTCGTCCATCGCCCGCGTGCCGCTGAAGCCCTTCGCCGGGACCATCGGCCTGGCCCTGGCCGAGCCCGGCCTGCATTCGGTGGTGCCGCCCCGCCGCGTGGGCGGCAACCTGGACATCCGCGACCTGGCGGCGGGCGCCGTCCTGTACCTGCCGGTGGAGGTCTCCGGCGGCCTGTTCTCCATCGGCGACACCCACGCGGCCCAGGGCGACGGCGAGATTTGCGGCACCGCGATCGAGAGCCCCATGGCGGTCAGCCTGACCCTGGACCTGGTCAAGGGCGCCGGGCTCTCGGGGCCTCGCTTCACCACCCCCGGACCGGTGACCCGCCACCTCGACGCCAGGGGCTACGAGGTCACCACCGGCATCGGCCCCGACCTGATGAGCGGCGCGCGCGAGGCGGTGGAGCGCATGGTCGACCTGCTGGCCGCGCGTCACGGCATGAACCCGGTGGACGCCTACATGCTGTGCTCGGTCTGCGGCGACCTGCGCATCAGCGAGATCGTCGACCAGCCCAACTGGGTGGTATCGTTCTACTTCCCGCGGGTGGTGTTCGAGTAGGGGCCTCAGTCCGGCGGCTGGAACTTCAGCTGGATGGTGCAGGTCCCGTAGGCCGTGCCGCCCTTGCGCGAGGTCTCGTGGAAGCTCACGCGCCCGATGATGTAGTCGGATGAGAACTTCGACACGTCGTAGCTGATCTTGCCGGTGGCCAGGTTCTTGGTGCAGGCCTGTTTGACCGTCTTCGCCTCGGCGCCGGTCGCCGCGAGCAGGGCGGCGCCCACCAGGGCGGACACCGCCAGTTTCGTGATCGTCGTCATTGGCCGAAGCCCCCCGATGACCCGTGGTGCGGCGACGGTAACACCGCGCGTGCAACGAGGGAAATCAGGCGCGCCCGCCAGGCCCTGCCCAGGACGGAGCCCGCCACAGCCGGGCCGCCTCAGCCCAATCCGCCAGCAGCCGCTCGGCTCCGGCCTCGCTCAGCCGGGCGCCGGCGCGTTCGTCCATGTGACCGCCGCCGGCGAAGCCCCAGACCGTCATCCCGGCGGCCAGGCCCGCGCGCACGCCGTTGACGCTGTCCTCGATGACCAGGCAGCGCTGCGGCGCCACGCCCAGCCGCTGCGCCGCATGGAGGAAGATGTCCGGAGCCGGCTTCCCGTGAGCGACCCGGTCGGCGGAATAGATGTGGGGATCGAACAGGGGAAGCAGGCCGGCGCCGGCCATCTTGCGCATGAGCGCGGGCTCCGTACTGGAACTGGCCACGGCGCGGGCGCAGGTCAGCAGCGCAGCCGCCTCAGCGGCGCCGGCGATCGCGCCCATCGACGGCTCCATGGCGTCGTAGCGCTCGTACAGGGCATCGCGGAACCGCGCCGGGAGGGGCGCGCCCATCTGTTCGCGGGCGTCGTCGTCGAGCGCCGGGAAGAAGGCCCCGTGATGCATGCCCATGAAGCGGGCCTTGTAGGCGTCCAGGTCGTAGGCGAGGCCGAATTCCTGCAGGGTCGCGATCTCGGCCTCGAGATGCAGGATCTCGGAATCCACCAGCACCCCGTCGCAATCGAAGATGACGGCATCGAACATGGGGCGCGGACCTCGAATCGGTGGGGTGCGGCAAGCTAGCGGGGGATCGGGCTCGGAGGGAGGCGATTCCTGTCCACCCCTTTCCAGCGAAGAGTGGGAGAGCGGGAGGCGTCAGCGCCCCAGATGCTTCTGCTCCCCCACCGCATAGGCCTCGGCGATCAGGGCTTCGAAATCGGGCGTCAGCTCGGCCTGCGTCCGCAGCCGGAACTCGTGCAGGTGGTTGCGGGGCGAGAAGCGCCTGTAGCGGTGGATCAGCGGATGCTCCCGCTTCTCCGCCAGCACCAGATGCCCGTCGATCCAGCCCTGCTTCGGGGTCAGCTGGGCAAAGGACATGCGCACATGGAAGGCGATGCGGGTCTTCTGGGGCAGGACCGTGACCGGGCCCAGCGCCTCGATCCGCGCGAGGAAGGCGTCGAAGAGGGCGCGGATTTCCGGCGGTTTGCCTGAAAAGTGATGGTCGAGGTCCGCGCCGCCGCAGGTGTGGGTCTGGTTGCGGTTGGCGAAGGTCCGCGCGCAGGCGGGGCAGGTCCAGAGTTCGGGGCGTTCGTCAGCCATCGAAGCGCAATCTAGCACAGGCCCTCCGCGAAAGGCTTCCCTTTACGCGCGCGTCAAGTTACAAGGCCGCTCCATGGCCCCCGCCGATCCCGTCCGGACCTATTCGATCCGCCAGCTGTGCCGCGAGTTCGGCGTCACCGCGCGTGCACTGCGCTTCTATGAGGACAAGGGCCTGCTGGCCCCCGCCCGCAAGGGTCAGACCCGGGTGTTCTCCGCCCGCGACCGCGCACGGCTGAAGCTGATCGTGCAGGGCAAGAACGTCGGATTCTCGCTCATCGAGATTCGCGAGATGCTGGACCTGTACGACCGCAAGGACGGCAACGCCCAGCAGCTGGCGGTGTCGCTCAAGAAGTTCCGCGGCCAGGTCGAGGCGCTGAAGCAGCAGCGCGAGGCGGTCGATGCCGCCATCGAAACGCTCACCACCGGCTGCGCCTGGATCGAGAAGCGGCTGACCGAATTCCGCCCGGACCTGCTGCCCCAGGCCGAGGACTATCATTCGATCCTGTCCGCCCAGCTGGACCAGGACCACCACCCCGCCCCCACCCACAAACTCGCCCGCCCCAGGAGCTGACATGGCCTATCAGGCGCCGCTGCGTGACTTGACCTTCCTGCTCAAGGACGTGATCGACATCGACCGCTACTCCAACGTGCCGGGCTTTTCCGACGCGTCCTTCGAGCTGGTGCAGCAGATTCTGGAGGAAGGCGCCCGCTTCGCCGAGGGCGTGATCGCCCCGATCAACCGCACCGGCGACCAGCAGGGCTGCGTCTGGAACCCGGACAATACGGTGACCACGCCCAAGGGCTGGAAAGAGGCCTACCACCAGATGGTCGAGGCCGGCTGGCCGGCGCTGAGCTCGGACCCGGCCTACGGCGGCCAGGGCATGCCGGCGGTGGTGTCGATGAGCTTCGGCCAGATGACCGCGGCGGCCAGCGCGGCCTTTTCCATGTACCCGGGCCTGACCCACGGGGTCTATTCCGCCATCCACGCCAACGGCTCCGACGAGCAGAAGGCGAAGTACCTGCCCAAGCTGGTCAGCGGCGAATGGGGCGGGACCATGAACCTGACCGAGCCCCAGTGCGGCACCGATCTCGGCATGATCCGCACCAAGGCCGTGCCGCAAGCCGACGGGACCTACCGCATCACCGGCCAGAAGATCTGGATCAGCTCGGGCGAGCACGACTTCACCGACAACATCATCCACCTGGTCCTGGCCCGCATCGAGGGCGCGCCCGCGGGGGTGAAGGGCATCAGCCTGTTCATCGTGCCCAAGGTGCTGGTCAATGACGACGGCAGCCTGGGAGAGCGCAACAACGCCAAGTGCGCCGGGCTGGAGCACAAGATGGGCATCCACGGCAACGCCACCGCCGTGATGGCCTACGACGACGCCAAGGGCTGGCTGGTCGGCAAGGAGAACGAAGGCCTGAAGGCCATGTTCGTGATGATGAACGAGGCTCGCCTCGGCACCGGCCTGCAGGGCCTGTCCATCGGCACGGCGGCCTATCAGGCGGCGGTCGAGTTCGCCAAGGAGCGGCTGCAGGGCCGCTCGCTCACCGGCCCGAAGAACCCCGACGGCCCCGCCGACCCGATCATCGTCCACCCGGACGTCAGGCGCATGCTGATGGAGTCCAAGGCCCACGTCGAAGGCGGCCGGGCGTTTGTGCTGTGGACCGCGCTCCACGCCGACCTGCAGCGCTCCGAAGACGAGGCGGCCAGGACCAAGGCCCAGGACTACATGGGCCTGTTGACCCCGATCCTTAAGGCCTACCTGACCGACCGCGGCTTCCACGTCGCGTCCCAGGCCATGCAGGTGCACGGGGGCTCGGGTTATACCGAGCACTTCCCCGCCTCCCAGTATCTGCGCGATGCGCGCATCACCATGATCTACGAGGGCACCAACGGGGTGCAGGCGCTGGACCTGGTCGGCCGCAAGCTCGCCGCCAACGGCGGACGCGCCATCATGAGCTTCTTCTCCGAGCTGGACGGTTTCCTCAGCGAGAACGAGGGCGACGAGGGGCTGAAGCCCTACGTCGCGGGCCTCTCCGACGCCAAGGCCAAGCTGCAGGAGGCCACCTTCTGGCTGATGCAGAATGGGGTGCAGAACCCCGACAACGCCGGCGCGGCGTCCACCGACTACCTGACCCTCTTCGGCCTGACCTGCTCGGCCTACATGTGGGGCCTGATGGCCAAGGCGGCGCAAAAGGCCATCGCCGGCGGCGACAGCGATCCCTTCTACGCCAACAAGCTCAAGACCGGCCGCTTCTTCCTGGAGCGCATCCTGCCCGACGCGGGCGCGCACCTCGCCAAGCTGAAGACCGGCGCCGAGCCGGTCATGGCCCTGGACGCCGAAGCCTTCTGATGAACGTCCTCAACGTCCCCGAACCGGCCTTCATGCAGGATGAGGACATCGTCCTGTTCGGCGACATGGTCGCGCGCTTCCTCGACGACAACTGCCCGCCGGAGGAGACCCAGCGCTGGCGCGAAAACCAGGGCGTGCCGCGCGAGCTGTGGCTCAAGGCCGGGGAAGCGGGCCTCTCCGCCCTGACCGTGCCCGAGGAATACGGCGGCGCCGGCGGCGACTACCGCCACGAGGTGGTGCTGATGCGTCAGCTCGGCTGGAAGGGCGCGGACAACTGGGGCATCTCGCTGCACAACGCCATCGTCGCGCCCTACATCGTCCACTACGGCACCGAGGCCCAGAAGCAGCGCTGGCTGCCGCGGCTGGTCTCGGGCGAGCTGGTGGGCGCCATCGCCATGACCGAGCCCGGCGCCGGCTCCGACCTGCAGGGCATCCGCACCACGGCGAAGAAGGACGGGAACGGCTACGTCATCAACGGGTCGAAGACCTTCATCACCAACGGCGCCACCGCCAACCTGATCGTCGTGGTGGCCAAGACCGACCCGACGCTGGGCGCCAAGGGCACCTCGCTCATGGTGGTCGAGACCGACGGGGCGCAGGGCTTCGAGCGCGGCCGCAACCTGCACAAGATCGGCATGGAGGGGAACGACACCTCCGAGCTGTTCTTCAACGATGTGAAGGTCGACGCCGACTGCCTGCTGGGCGGCGCCGAGGGCCAGGGCTTCGTGCAGCTGATGCAGCAGCTGCCCCAGGAACGGCTGAACATCGCCATCCAGGGGATCGCCGCGGCCGAACGCGCGCTCGAGCAGACCCTGGAATACGTCAAATCCCGCAAGGCCTTCGGCAAGGCGGTGATCGAGTTCCAGAACACCCAGTTCAAGCTGGCCGAGGTCAAGACCAAGCTGACCATCGCCAAGGTGTTCGTCGACCACTGCATGGGTCTGCACCTTCAAGGCAAGCTCGACCCGGCGACCGCGTCGATGGCCAAGTACTGGTGCACCGACATCCAGGGCGAGACCATCGACGAGTGCCTGCAGCTGCACGGCGGCTACGGCTACATGGCCGAGTATCCCATAGCCCAGCTGTACAAGGACGCCCGGGTGCAGCGGATCTACGGCGGGACCAACGAGGTCATGAAACTCCTGATTGCGCGTTCGCTGTAAAAAACTTGGGCGCCTTCACCGGACGTTAGGCGTGGCTCAGGCATGATCGGACGTAATTGACGGCGCTCGCGTTCGGAGCGTCGCTGCAACGGGTCCGGTGATGGCGGCGGAGACAGCCAGTACGCATTCGATCGTCCCCGCCGCGCGGGCGCGCCGCGCGCAGCTGATGCAGCGCGTGGCCATGGCCTGCATGATCTGCCTGGCCATGAGCCAGCTGATCGGCTGGGCCTTCCCCATCGCCTGGCTGGCGATCTACGGCATAGCCCAGGTGATCGAGACCTCGATCCTGGCCCCGGCCTACGAGAGCGACGAACCGCTCAAGCCCTGGCGGGTGGGCGCCGGGCTCGTCGCCATGCTGTTCAACGCCTCGAGCTTCGGCGCGCTGACCATAGACCTGTGGCTGCAGGGCGGCCCCTACGGCGGCGTCTGCGCCATGATGATGCTGGCGGCGGCGGCCATCAATGCGGTGGTCTCCAGCCCCGGCTCGCGCCAGGTCCTGGTCTTCGCCCTGGCGCCCCAGGCCGCCTACATGTTCGCCGGCGCCTGGTACATGCAGTTCCTGGGCGCGCCGGCCAAGTTCGAAATCGCCGTAGGCCTGAGCGCGGCGGCCTTCTGCGCCTATGCGGTGATGCTGTGGCGCAACCTGGAGCAGCGCCGGCTGGCCGAGGAGGCCGCCCGCGCGGACGCCCTGCGCAAACAGGCCGAAGCCGAGGCCGCCACCGCGGCGAAATCCGTCTATGTCGCCACCATCGGCCATGAGTTGCGCACGCCCATCAGCGCCATGCTGGCCGGCGCCATCGAGCTGGAGCGCGCCGCCAAGGGCTCGGCCCTTCGCCCCCACGCCGCCCTGATCGCCGACGCCGGGCGGATGATGAAGACCCTGCTCGACGACGTGCTCGACCACGCCAAGCTCGAGGCCGGGCGCATGTCGATCGAGACGGTGACCTTCGACCTGCGCGGCCTGCTGTCCCAGACCGCGCGCTTCTGGCAGTCGGAGGCACGCAAGAAAGGCCTGCGCCTGCGGGTCGAGGGCTCGGCCCACCTGCCCCGCTGGGTGGCGGGCGACCCCACCCGCCTGCGCCAGATCCTGAACAACCTGATCTCCAACGCGGTGAAGTTCACCGAGACCGGTTCGGTGACCCTGAACCTGAAGGCCTGGGGCGCGGACGACGACGCCTGCGCCGTGCGGCTGCAGGTGATCGACACCGGCGCGGGCATGGAGCCGGGCCAGGTGCGTTCCCTGTTCAACGCCTTCCAGCAGGCCGACAAGAGCGTGGCGCGCAACTACGGCGGCACGGGCCTGGGCCTGGTGATCAGCCGCCAGCTGGCGCGGCTGATGGGCGGCCAGCTGACCGCCGCCAGCCGCAAGGGCTCGGGCTCGACCTTCACCCTGGCCCTGACCCTCGATATGGCCGAGGCCCCGGCGGTGACCGCCACCCTGGACGCCGAGACTCCGATCCCCTCGGCCGAGGCGCGCTCGATCCGGGTGCTGGTGGCCGACGACCACGAGATCAACCGCCGCGCGGTGCAGCTGGTGCTGCAGCCCATGGGCGCCGAGATCGTCAGCGTCTGCGACGGCAAGGCGGCGGTGGCGGCCGCGGACGGCGAGGTCTTCGACCTGATCGTCATGGATGTGCGCATGCCGGAGATGGACGGGCGCACCGCCAGCCGCACTATCCGCGAGGGCTCGGGCCCCAACCGCTCGACCCCGATCATCGCGGTGACCGCCGACACCGACAAGGACGACGTCGCCGCCTGCCTGGCCGCCGGCATGAACTGGTTCGTGGGCAAGCCGATCGAGCCGGGTGCCCTGGTCCAGACCGCCATGCAGGCCCTGGAGGCCGCCGCCAACGCCGCCACGGCCGCCGACCAGGCGGAAGAGGAAGAGGGCGAACGCCCCGTGCGAGTGCTGGTGGCCGACGACCACGAGATCAACCGCCGCGCGGTGCAGCTGGTGCTGCAGCCGGCCGGCGCCTCGATCGTGATGGTCGCCGACGGCCGCCAGGCCTTCGAGGCCGCCCAGCACGAGGCCTTCGACGTCATCGTCATGGACGTGCGCATGCCCGAGATGGACGGGCGCGAGGCGACCCGGATGATCCGCTCGACGCCGGGCCCCAACCAGAACACCCCGGTGATCGCGGTCACCGCGGAAGCCGAGGCCCAGCCCTGCTTCGACGCCGGCATGAACTACTTCGTGCCCAAGCCCATCGACCCGGCCAAGCTGATGGCCGTGGTCATCGAGGCCCTGCAGGCCGCCAACCCGGTCGAGGAAGACGAGGCGGACGACGGTCGGGCGGTGGCTTAAGCCAGCTCGCGCTCGAGACGGGCGCCCAGCGCCGCCTGATCCTTCAGTTCACATTCCCAGACCGTCAGTGGCCGCCAGCCCAGCGCGGCCAGTTCAACCTCGGTGCGCTGGTCGCGGGCGCGGTTGCGCTCGATCTTGGCGCGCCAGTAGTCGGCGTTGGCCTTGGGCTGGCGCGCGCCGCGGGCGCAGTCGTGGCCGTGCCAGAAGCAGCCGTTGACCCGGATCGCGACCCTGCGCCCGGGCAGCACGATGTCCGGCGAGCCGGGCAGGTCCTTGCGGTGCAGGCGGTAGCGCAGTCCCAGGCCGGTCAGGAGCCTGCGCACTTTCAGCTCGGCCGAGGTGTCCTTGCCCTTGACCTGAGCCATGACCGAGGAACGCTTGGCGGGGGAGTAGACGTCCGTCATGAAACGGGGCCCGCGCCAGGGCGCGACCTTCCCGCCTTGGCGTGCCTTCCCCCCTCGAGGGGGAAGGTGGGCCCGAAGGGCTCGGATGGGGGGCGGCGGGACCGCAAGAAAGGCCGGCGTTCGCCCCTCAGGAGGCCGAGACCACAAAGGATCGGATCACACCGCGACCGCAGCGTGGCCCCCCTTCCGAGGGCTGGCGCCCCCACCTTCCCCCTTGAGGGGGGAAGGAAGCGAAAGGAGGCTGTCGGCCGCATCAGCTTGTCAGAGCTGCCCCAGCATGAATTCCGCGGACGAGACCCGGAACTCGCCCTGCTCGACGTTGAGCGTCTTCACCACCCCGTCCTCGACGATCATGGAATAGCGCTGCGAACGCGGGCCCATGCCGAACTTGGACGCGTCCATCTCCAGGCCGATGGCCTTGGTGAAGGCGCCGTTGCCGTCGGCCAGCATGACGATCTCGTCGCCGATGCCCTGGTCCTTGGCCCAGGCGCCCATGACGAAGGCGTCGTTGACCGAGACGCAGGCGATGGTGTCGATGCCCTTGGCCTTCAGCTCGGCGGCCTTGTCCTTGAAGCCCGGCAGGTGCTTGGCCGAGCAGGTCGGGGTGAAGGCGCCGGGCACGGCGAACAGGCCGACGGTCTTGCCCTTGAACAGCTGTTCGGTGGTCAGCGCCTGGGGACCGTCGGCGGTCGGGGTCATGAAGGTCGCTTCGGGGATCTTGTCGCCGACTTGGATGGTCATGGCAGGGCTCCTTGGCCGCGGTCTCGGGGGGGTAGTCTCGGGGAGTTCAGGCGAAGTCCCTTATCGGCCCCGCGCGTTTTCGCCAAGAACAGTCCTGCGGCAAAGCTTGCAAGGCGCCGGGTGGAGACCCATGATCGGCCCATGTCGAGCGTTGCGGACAGTCCTTCGGAGGAAGGCGGCTTCCTGGCCGGCCGGCTTCTGATCGCCATGCCGGGCATCGGCGATCCGCGTTTCGAGCACGCGGTGGTGCTGATCTGCCTGCACACCGCCGAGCACGCCATGGGCGTGCGCATCAACCTGCCGATCGAGGGCATGAGCGTGGGCTCGGTCCTGACCCGCCTGGAGGTCGAGGGCCAGCCGCGCGAGCCGGACCAGCCCGTGATGCTGGGCGGGCCCGTGGATCGCGAACGGGGCTATGTCCTGCACTCCGACGACCACGCGGTCATGGGTTCGACCATGCCGGTGGCCGAGGGCGTGTCGCTCACCGCCACCCGCGAGATCCTGGAGTGTCTGACCGAGCCGCATCGGGACCCGAAGCGCTGGCTGCTGGCCCTGGGCTACGCCGGCTGGGGGCCGGGACAGCTGGACTCCGAGCTGCGCGAAAACGTCTGGCTGACCTGCGACGCCGACGCGGACCTGGTGTTCGACGCCGACTACGAGACCAAGTGGGAACGCGCCCTGCTGAAGATGGGCATCACGCCTGCCCTGCTGAGCTCGCAGAGCGGGCGAGCCTGAAGCCACGCCGCGAAGCGGCAAATTCAGAAAGCCTTGGACCACCAAGCACACCAAGGGCACCAAGGGGTCGGCGCGAAATCACCACCCACTCTTGGTGTTCTTCTTGGTGTCCTTGGTGTGCTTGGTGGTGAAACCCTTGTTCTCGCCTGAAGGCGAGGCTCGATGAGCTACATATTCACCTTCAGCGGCGCCACGCCGTCGGCGAGGGACTCGTTGAGGTAGACCTCCGCCTCCTGCGCCGCGAGCGCCGGGGCATAGCCGAAGCCCTGGCCGTAGTGGCAGCCGACCGAGAGCAGCTGGCGGGCCAGGGCCGCGTTCTCCACGCCCTCGGCGACCACTTCCAGCGACAGGTCGCGGCCCAGATTGACCACCGAGCGGACGATCTTGGCCGAGCCCTCGTCGGCCACCATGGTGCGCACGAAGTAGCGGTCGATCTTGAGCGTGTCGAAGGGCAGGCGCGCCAGGTAGGACAGGGACGAGAAGCCGGTGCCGAAGTCGTCCAGCGCCAGGGACGCGCCGGCGTCCTTGATCGCGCGCAGGATCACGGCGGCCTTGTCCGGGTCGCGCATGATGTCGCTCTCGGTCACCTCGAGCTTCAGCGCCCCGCGCGGCAGGCCGGTCTCGCGGCGGATGGCGGCGACGTCGGCGGTCAGGCCCTCGCGCTCGATCTCGCCGGTGGACAGGTTGACCGAGACGAACAGGTTGCCGGCGGAGGGGTGCCGTTCCAGCCATTCGGCCAGCTGGCGGGCCGAGGTCTGCATCATGTGCAGGCCCAGCTCGTTCATCAGGCCCATTTCCATGGCCAGCGTCAGGAACTCGTCGGGCGGCACGATGCCCCGGCGTGGATGGCGCCAGCGGGCCAGCGCCTCGAAGCCGGCCACCACGCCCGTGTCGAGGCGCACGATCGGCTGGTAGAAGGGCTCGATCTCGCCGCGCTGGAAGGCGTTCCTGAGATCGGACTCCAGCGCCAGGCGCGACAGGCCGTCGGTCTCCAGGCCGCGGCCGTAGGCGGCGGCGCCGCCGCGGCCCCCGGTCTTGGCCGATTCCACCGCCAGTTCGGCGCGGCGCAGCAGTTCCGCCGCCTCCGGCGCGTCCGGGCCGCCCTCGACGCGCACGGCGCCGATGGACAGGGTCGGATAGATGTCGAAGCCCGCGATGCGCAGGGGCTGCTCCATGGCGGCGCGCACGCGCTCGGCGGCGCGGGCCATGCCGTCCGGGGCCAGGACCGCGAACTCGTCCTCGCCGATGCGGGCGGGGATGGCGCCCTTGGGGAAGGCGCCGGCCAGGCGCGAACCCAGAGCGGCCAGCACCAGGTCGGCGCGCTCGTGGCCCAGCGCCTCGTTCAGGCGGCGCAGGCGGTCGAGGTCGGC
>CAYSNW010000015.1:0-69955 GCA_964432415.1 uncultured Caulobacteraceae bacterium | reverse complement strand
ACGTCGCCCGGATAGGCTTCGCGGCCCGGCGGGCGGCGCAGCAAGAGCGACATCTGGCGGTAGGCCACGGCCTGCTTGCTGAGATCGTCATAGATGATCAGGCCGTGCATGCCGTTGTCGCGGAACCATTCGCCCATGGCGCAGCCGGCGAAGGGCGCCAGGAACTGCAGGGGGGCGGGCTCGGACGCCGTGGCGGCCACGACGATGGTGTATTCCAGCGCGCCGCGGTCCTCGAGGGTCTTGACGATCTGGGCGACGGTCGAGCGCTTCTGGCCGATGGCGACGTAGATGCAGTAGAGCTTTTCGCTCTCGTTACCCGAGGCGTTGACCGCCTTCTGGTTCAGGATGGTGTCGATCGCCACGGCGGTCTTGCCGGTCTGGCGGTCGCCGATGATCAGCTCGCGCTGGCCGCGGCCGACGGGGATCAGGGTGTCGATGGCCTTCAGGCCGGTCTGCACCGGCTCGTGCACCGACTTCCGGGGGATGATGCCCGGCGCCTTGACGTCCACGCGGCGGCGCTCGGCCACGTTGGTGATCGGGCCCTTGCCGTCGATGGGCTCGCCCAGCGGGTTCACGACCCGGCCAAGCAGGCCCTTGCCGACCGGCACGTCCACGATCTCGCCGAGGCGGCGGACTTCGTCGCCTTCCGCGATGGCGCGGTCTTCGCCGAAGATCACGACGCCGACGTTGTCGCGCTCGAGGTTCAGGGCCATGCCCTTAACCCCGGCGGACGGGAACTCCACCATCTCGCCGGCCTGGACCTTGTCCAGCCCGTGGATGCGGGCGATGCCGTCACCGACGGACAACACCTGGCCGACGTCGGAAACGTCCGCCTCTTCGCCAAAATTGGCGATCTGCGACTTCAGGATCGCCGAGATCTCGGCGGCGCGAATGTCCATGGTCCTACGCTCTCTTCAGGGCGAACTTGAGGGAATCGAGTTTGGTTTTCAGCGACGCGTCGAACAGGCGCGAACCAACGCGCACCTTGATGCCGCCGAGGATGGCGGGATCGACGACGGTCGAGATTTCGGGCTCCTTGCCCAGGCTCTGAACCAGGGCGGTCTTCACCCCGGTGAGCTGCTTGGCGCTGAGCTTGACGGCGGTGGTGACCTGGGCGGCGACCACGCCGCGGTGCTGGTCATACAGGGTCTTGAAGCCGGCGATGGCGGTGGGCAGGGCCTCGGCGCGTCGGCTTTCGGCCAGGTAGCCCAGGAACTTCAGGGTCACCATATTGGCCTTGAGCTTCATGGCGATAGCGACCAGGGCCTTGCCCTTGTCCTCGGCCGAGAAGGCCGGCGAGCCGACCACCCGGCGCAGGTCGGCGCTTTCCAGGTAGGCGGCCTTCAGGCCGTCGAGATCGGTCGCGACGGCGTCCAGAACCTTCTGGTCCTGCGCCAGGCCGAACAGCGCCTTGGCGTACCGTTCGCCGACTTCGCTCTGTCTGAAATCGTCAGCCACTTTTGAATCCAGCCCGCGTGCGTTTCGATGCGCCGGTCGCGACGGGGGGCGTCGCTCGGCTAAAGGCTTGTACCGCTTGGAAAAGCACGAGCGGAGCGGCCCTGATAAAGAGCCGCCCCGCCCGAAGCCGGGCGCCTGATAGCACGCGCTTTGCTGCGCCGCAACCGAAGCGGAACCCTTTGTGGATTGCGGGAAAATCATGCCCATGGCGGCATCGGGAAGCGTCTTTCCAGGGCAAGATCGTCCGCCTTAACAGAGTGGGCTCAGCGCCTGCGACCGACCCCGTTTGGAACCGCGCCGATCTCTAGAAGCGTCCTTCCCCGCGAGGGGGAAGGTGGGCCCGACAGGGCTCGGATGGGGGGCCGCGCGACGATCGCCTCTTACGCGCCGAGCCATGCTTTCGCCCGAAGGGTCATGAAGCCGCCCCTCCAACGCCGGCGCGACCCCCCATCCGGCTCCTTGCGTCGCCACCTTCCCCCTCGCGGGGGGAAGGGACCGGTAGTGGGTTACGCTCCTCCGATTCCATATGCGCGGGCCCTGCTCTATGGAGTGTGTTCCAACCCGAAAGACCCGCGCCCATGCCCGACCTGATCGCGCTCCTGACCGACCCCAACGCTTGGATCGCCCTGGTGACGCTGGTGGTCATGGAGGTGGTGCTGGGCATCGACAACCTGGTCTTCGTCGCCATCCTGACCAACAAGCTGCCCGAGACCGTGCGCGCGAAGGCCCGCTCCCTGGGCATTTCGCTTGCCCTGGTCATGCGCCTGGGCCTGCTCGGCTTCCTGGTCTTCCTCAGCCACGTCAGCCAGCCCCTGTTCAGCGTCATGGGCCAGGGCTTCTCGATCCGCGACCTGATCATGATCGGCGGCGGCCTTTTCCTGGTCTGGAAGTCCACCACTGAAATCCACGAGCATATGGATCCCTCGCCCGAAGGCCCTGAGGCCGGACCGGCGCGGGCGGTGTCGTCGGGTTTCGCCGCGGCGATCCTGCAGATCATCATCCTGGACCTGGTCTTCTCCATCGATTCGATCCTGACGGCGGTGGGCATGACAGACCAGCTGCCGATCATGATCACCGCAGTGACCATCGCGGTGGGCCTGATGATGGTGGCGTCGGGCCCGCTGGCCGCCTTCATCAGGAAGAACCCCACAGTGGTGATGCTGGCGCTGGGCTTCCTGCTGATGATCGGCATGGTGCTGATCGCCGACGGCTTCGGCGTGCACGTGCCCAAGGGCTACATCTATGCCGCCATGGCGTTTTCGGGCTTCGTGGAGGCGCTGAACATGTTCTCGCGCCGGGCCAAAAAGGTGAAGGCGATCGACCCCGAGATCTGAGTTTCTATCCTCCCCGGGTGGCGTGCTAACAGGTCGCCGTCCGGAGACTCAGTCATGACCGTCGAGACCACGCCGCAGGAGCGGCGCGTCACCGTTATCGCGCTTCTGATCGTTCTGCTGCTGTCGGCGCTGGACCAGAACGTGGTGGGCACCGCCATGCCACGCATCGTGGCGCAGCTGAAGGGGCTGAGCCTCTACAGCTGGATCACCACCATCTACCTGCTGACCTCGACGGTCACGGTGCCGATCTGGGGCAAGCTGGGCGACCTGTTCGGGCGCAAGCTGATCCTGCTCATCGGGGTGGGCGTCTTCCTGGTCGGCTCCTGGCTCTGCGGCCTGTCGGGTGAGGTCGGCGACCTGCCGCTGATCGGCGGCGGCATGACCCAGATGATCGCCTTCCGGGGCCTGCAGGGCATCGGCGGCGGGGCCCTGTTCACCTCCGCCTTCGCGGTCATGGCCGACCTCTATCCGCCGCGCGAGCGCGGCAAGCTGTCGGGCTATTTCGGCGGCATGTTCGGCCTAGCCAGCATCCTCGGTCCGGTCATCGGCGGGGTGCTCACCGAGCACGGCACAGTCGAAATCTCGGGCTTCGTCGTGGAGGGCTGGCGCTGGTGCTTCTACGTCAACCTGCCGCTGGGGGCGCTGGCCCTGTTCATGATCCTGGCCAAGACCCCGGCACTGAAGCCCGGACGCCAGGGCAAGGTCGACTTCCTGGGCGCCGCGCTGATTCTGGGCGCCTTCGTGCCCTTGCTGCTGGCGCTGAGCTGGGGCGGGCATGACTATCCCTGGGACTCACGGATCATCCTGGAGCTGTTTGCCGGCTCGGTGGTCTCGCTGCTGCTCTTCATTCTGGTCGAGTCGCGCGTGGCCGAGCCGATCCTGCCGCTTGGCCTGTTCCGCATTCCGACCTTCACCCTGGCCAATATCGCAGCCTTCATTCTCAACATGGCCTTCATGGGGGTGGTGCTGTTCATAGCCCTGTTCCTGCAGCTGGGCCTTGGGGTGAGGCCCACGACGAGCGCCCTGGCCATGCTGCCGCTGCTGGTCGGCCTTATCGGCTCGGCCATCCTGTCGGGTCGGGCGGTGACCAAGAGCGGCCGCTACAAGCCGATGATGATCGGCGGCGCCCTCTTCGTCGTGCTCGGCATCTTCCTGCTCACTCGCATCGACGCCCACACCACCCTGATCGGCATCATGTGGCGGCTGCTGGTGTTGGGCATTGGCCTGGGTCCCGCCCAGGGACTGTTCGGCCTGGCGGTGCAGAACGCCGTTCCCATGGACAAGATCGGGGTGGCCACTTCCTCGGGCCAGTTTTTCCGCCAGATCGGGGCCACGGTGGGGGCCGCGGTCTTCGGCGCCATCATGACCCAGTCTCTGGCCGCCCAGATGGCCAAGGTGAACACCCACGGAGGCGCGCCCATGACCTTCGACCAGCTGCAGGCGATGGTCGTGGCCAATTCGGCGCGCGGCAAGGCGGCCGGCGCGGTCGTGGTCGACCCCCTCGTCCGCACCGCCTTCTCGGCGGCCATGGTCGATGCGTTCTACGTGGGTCTCGGTATCGCCGTGTTGGGCCTGATCGCAGTGCTGTTCGTTCCGGAACTGCCGCTGCGGAGCCGCATGCCAGGCCAGCAGGTCGCCGAGCCGGTGGCGGAACCGGGCGAAGGCGCGGTCAAGGGTGAGTTCGGGGAGGCCTGAGCCTAACCATAGATGGCGATCTCGATGCGCATGCCATCGCGGTCCTTCAGGAACAGCGCCCGGTCGGTTCCGAAGCTCTGGATTTCGGCGACCTCGAAACCGGCCGCCCGGACCGCCGCGCCCACCGCCTCGATTTCCTCCAGGCTCTGCGCCTGAAAGGCGATGTGGTTCATGCCGACGCCGTGGCGGCGATAGCCGGGCTCCGCCTCACCCGCCTGGCGCAGCTCCAGCGCCTGGCCCGCCGGATTGACCCAGACGTGCTCACGGGTCTTGGAAAAGCCGATGGCGGCCATCACCGCCGCGTACCAGGGCAGGCTCGCCTCCAGGTCCGAGGCCTGCAGGACGACGTGGTCGAAGTTCATGGCGGCCTCGCTCAGAGGAAGCTGTAGGGGTCCACGTCCACCACCACCCGCACGGCTGTGGGAACCTTGACCCTGGACAGCCATGTGGTGACGAGCCCCTGAACATCCACCCCCCGGTCGGCGCGGACCAGGAAGCGCTTGCGCCGGCGGCCGCGGATCAGGGCCAGGGGCGCGTCCGCCGGGCCATAGACCTCGGCGCCTTCCGCGTTGGGGATGGCGGCGGCCAGGTTTTTCGCCACCGCCTCCAGCGCCGCCGGGTTCTCGCTGGACAGGATCACCGCCGCCAGTCGGCCGTAGGGGGGCAGGCCCGCCGCTTCGCGCTCGGCGCTCTCGGCGGCCACGAAGGCGTCCCGGTCCTGGGCCTTCAGCGCCTGCATCACCGGATGTTCCGGGGCGAAGGTCTGCAGCAGGGCCCGGCCCGGCCGCTCGGCCCGGCCCGCCCGCCCGGTGGCCTGGGCCAGCAGCTGGAAGGTCCGCTCCCCGGCGCGCAGGTCGCCGCCCCGGAGGCCCAGGTCCGCGTCGACCACGCCCACCAGGGTGAGCATGGGGAAGTTGTGGCCCTTGGCGGCGGCCTGGGTCGCCACCATCACGTCGATCTCGTGCTCGGCCATGCGCCGGACCAGTTCGCGCGCGCTCTCGGCGTCCGGGACGGTGTCGGAGGAGAAGACCGCCACCCGCGCCTCGGGGAACAGCGAGCGCACCTCGTCCTCGATGCGCTCGACCCCCGGTCCCACCGCCATCAGCGAATGCTTGGCCCCGCAGTGGGGACAGGCCTCGGGCTTGCGCATCGAGAAGCCGGTCAGGTGGCAGACCAGGCGTCCGGTGTAGCGGTGCTCCACCAGCCAGCTGTCGGTGTCCGGCGCGGTCATGCGCGTGCCGCAGGCCCGGCACAGCACCAGCGGCGCATAGCCCCGGCGGTTGAGGAACAGCAGGGTCTGCTCCCCGCGCCCGAAGGTCTCGCCCATGGCGGCCACCAGCGGCGCCGACAGCCAGCGGCCGGGCTCGGGCGGGTGTTCCCTCAGGTCGATCAGGTCGATCTCCGGCAGGATGGCGCTGCCGTGGCGGGTCGACAGGCGCAGCCAGCGGTAGCGGCCGTGCTCGGCGTTCCACAGGCTTTCCAGCGAGGGCGTGGCCGAGGCCAGCACCACCACGCATTTCTCCAGGCTGGCGCGGGCCACCGCCAGGTCGCGGGCCTGGTAGATGAAGCCGTCTTCCTGCTTGTAGGAGCCGTCGTGCTCCTCATCGACCACGATCAGTCCCAGCCGCCGGAACGGCAGGAACAGGGCCGAGCGGGCGCCGACCACGATCCGGGCACGTCCCCCCGCCACCGCGTCCCAGACCTTGCGCCGTTTCGGTGGCGACACGCCGGAGTGCCACTCGGCGGGCGCGACTCCGAAGCGGGCCTCGAACCGCGCGATCACCGCCTGGGTCAGGGCGATCTCCGGCAGCAAGACCAGGACCTGTCCTTCCGGATCGGCGCGCAGGGCCTCGGCCACGGCCTCCAGATAGGCCTCGGTCTTGCCTGAGCCCGTCACCCCGTCGAGCAGCGCCGCCTGAAAGCCGCCCTGGCGGATCAGGCCGGAAATGGCCTTGGCGGCCGCCGCCTGGCTGGCGTTGAGCTTCGCCGGTGCGAACTCGGGATCGGGTTCGGGAAAGCCCTGCGGCCCCTCGCACTCGACCCAGACCAGGGCGCCGTCCTCGATCAGGGCCTTGACCGCGCCGGTGGAGACGCCCGCCATCTGGGCCAGGGCCGCGCCGCTGGGTGCGCCGGAGACGGCCACCTCCATCACCTTCTCGCGCGCGGGGGTCAGTTTCGACGGCGCCTGGCCCGACAGCACCAGCCGCCGTTCCGGCTTCGGCGGCGGGCTTCTCAGGCCCCGAAGCGCAATGGCCAGGGGATCGCCCGGGGGCGCCGCCTGCCAGCGGGCGGCCCATTCCACGAAAGCCAGGGTCCCGGGCGGCAGCGGCGGATCGTCCAGCCGGGCCTCGACGGGCTTCAGCGGCCGGTTCGAGCCGGTCCCGTCCTTCAGCGCCCGGACCACGCCGCGGATCAGCCTGGGCCCCAGGGGCACGGCCACCTGGTCGCCGACCTCCAGCGCCATGCCCTCGGGCACGGCGTAGTCGAAGGCCTCGGGCAGGGGCAGGGTCAGGATGACCTGAGCGATGATCATGATGCGCATCCGGCCTGCACAATCGGCCGCGACTCCGTTAAGAGCGGACGCATCAAGAAAGGTCGTTCGATGCAATTGTTTCTGGACACCGCCGACGCCGCCCTGATCGGCGAGCTGGCCGGTTCCGGCCTCGTGGACGGGGTCACCACCAATCCCACCCTGATCGCAAAAGCCGGCCGCCCCATGGCGGAGGTCATCGCCGAGATTTGCGGTCTCGTCCATGGTCCCGTGAGCGCCGAGGTGGCCGCCACCGACGCCGCCGGCATGATCCGCGAGGGTGAGAAGCTGGCCAAGATCGCCACCAACGTCTGCGTCAAGGTTCCGCTCACCTGGGACGGGCTGAAGGCCACCGCCGAGCTCAGCCGCCAGCAGATCCAGGTCAATGTCACCCTCTGCTTCTCCGGCTCCCAGGCCCTGCTGGCCGCCAAGGCCGGCGCCACCTTCATCTCGCCCTTCGTCGGCCGGCTGGACGACCATGGCGCCGACGGCATGGAGCTGATCCGCGAGATCCGCGCCATCTACGACAACTACGACTTCGACACCGACATCCTGGCGGCCTCCCTGCGCACCACCCGCCACGTCACCGACGCGGCCATCGCCGGCGCCGACTGCGCCACCCTGCCGCCCCAGGTTTTCCGCGACCTCGTCAAGCATCCCCTAACCGATAAGGGGCTAGAACAATTCCTCAGCGACTGGGCCAAGACCGGCCAGTCGATCCTTTAGGGGCGCGCGTTTTGAGCACCCACGACCTGTTCGCCCAGGAGCCGGGCCAGATCCCGGACCCGCACGCCGACAAGGCGGGCGAGCCCACCTGGCCGCAGGTGCGCGCCTTCCTGATCAGCCACCCCGAGCACCTGGCCCACGACCGTGAGCTGCATGAGACCCTGGGCTTGAAGCCCACCGGCCCCAACGTCGTGGACTTCGGCCGGGCGGCCCTGGCCCGCCTGGAAGCCGTCGCTCTCCGCGAGAGCGGGGCCCGGCGCCAGATCGAACAGGTGGCCCGCGCCAATTTTGCAGCCCAGGCCCAGACCCACGCGGCGGTGATCGAGATCCTGGAGAGCCGAAACCACGCCGACCTGGCGCGGCGGCTGGACGAGGTCGCCCGCGTGCGCTTCGGCCTGGCGGCCGGCGCCATCGCGCTGGAGGGGCCCTCGGCGGTGCCCTTCGGCTGGCGCACGCTCGAGCCCGGGGCGGTCGACGCCCTGATCGGGGCGCAAGGGCTGTCCCACCTCGGTCCCGACGAGGGCGGCGAGACGGTGTTCGGCCCCGCCGCCGCTGGGGTGAAGAGCTCGGCCCTGGTGCGTCTGGCCCTCTGGTCGGATTCGCGTCCAGCCATCGTGGCCTTCGGCTCGGCGGACGAGGATGGCTTCGCTCCCGAGATGGGCGCGGAGCTGGTGGCCTTCGTGGCCCGGGTGGCGGAACGAACCGCGGAGCGGTGGCCGGTCCTGTGAGTCCCACGCGGTCCCTGCTGGCCGCCTGGCTCGACCATCTCGGGACCGAGCGCCGCTGTTCGCCGCGCACGCTCGAGGCCTATCAGCGCTGCGTCGGCGCCTATCTTCAGTTCCTGGACATGCACCGGGGCGAGCCGCTGCGCGCCTCCGACCTCGGAAACGTCGCCGCCGCCGAGCTGCGCGCCTACCTGGCCTCGCGCCGGCGCGGGGAGGAGGGGCTGGGCGTGCGCTCCATCGGCCAGGCCCTGTCGGCGATCCGCAGCTTCCACGGCTGGCTCGACCGGCGCCAGGGCATCGCCAACGCCCAGATCGCCCTGGTGCGCGGACCCCGCCAGCCCGCCTCGATCCCCCGGCCGGTCAGCGAGGATCAGGCCAGGGGGCTGCTCAGCGAAGCCGAGGACGATCCGGACATGGAGCCGTGGGAAGGCGCCCGCGACCGGGCGGTCCTGACCCTGCTCTACGGCTGCGGCCTGCGCATCTCCGAGGGTCTGTCGCTGAAGCGTTCCGATGCGCCGCTGTCCGAAACCCTGCGCATCACCGGCAAGGGCTCCAAGACCCGCGTCGCCCCTATCCTGCCCGCCGTGCGCGAGGCGGTGGACGCCTACCTGGCCGAACTGCCTTTCGCCCTGGCGCCGGACGAACCGCTGTTCCGGGCGAAGCGAGGGGGTCCGTTGTCGCCCCGCCACGTCCAGGCCACGGTCCAGCGCCTGCGCGGCCGCCTCGGCCTGCCGCGCACGGCCACGCCGCACGCGCTCCGGCATTCCTTTGCCACCCATCTGCTGGGCTCCGGCGCCGACCTGCGCTCAATCCAGGAGCTGCTGGGCCACGCCTCGCTGTCGACCACCCAGAAGTACACGGCCGTGGACGCGGAGAAGCTTCTGTCTGCCTATGCGAAGGCCCATCCGCGGGCCTGAGCCGGCGATTTGATCGAGCGCATTTGAACGCCGCCCGTGCGACCCCATCTTGAACCGCGACGCATGGGAGTATGGGACATGGGACAACACCCGATCACCATGAAGGAAGCGGCCGAGATCGGCCGTCCGAAGGTCATCCGTTTCGGGGGCCTCGCCATGGGCGCCGGTTCGGCCGGCGCGCTCGCGGTCGGCGCCCTGGCCATGGGCGCGCTGGCGGTGGGCGCCGTCGCCATCGGCCGGCTCGCCATTGGGCGCATGGCCGTTGGCCGCATGGCCATGGGCGGACTCAAGCTCGGGAAGGCGGAGATCGGCGAACTGACCGTGCGGCGACTGAAGGTGCTCGAGGGCGCCTAGACGGGCGGCACCTCGGCTCGGCACTGGGCAAGCGCTTTCAGAGCCACCGGGTCCTTGGCCGCCAGTTCCGCCGCGGCGGTGGCCATGGCCTCCTCCTGATCGTGATCGACCATTTTCGGCGTCACCCGGGAGGCCATCTTGGTCGAGGCTTCCTGAGAGGCGAGGCTCCAGAAGATGGCCGCGTCGTAGAGCTTGTTGAACTGCGGCGTATCCTTGGCCGCCTTGGCCGCCGCCATTGTCAGGCCGGCGCAGCGCGTGGCGTCGGGGTAGGAGGGGAGCGGGCGGGACGGGGCGGCCATCGCCAGGGTCAGGACCAGGGTGAGCATAGGCGAGACTCCTGTCAGGGGTTGCGGGGTGCGCGGATCGAACCGCGGCAGCGGCCGAGCGAGGCCATCGCCTTGTTGAAGGGCCGCCGTGCATCGACCGCGATGTTGAAGGGCTTGGCGCCGGTTACGATCGCGGTTTCCACCCTGAGGTCGTCGCCTCTGCCCCTGCTCAGCACCAGTCTGAGGTCGCCGACCGAGTCGTCGAGCCTATTGTCGCTGGCCAGCACGGCGCCGCGAAATTCGAGCCCGACCCCGCTCACAATGTAGGCCCCGGGGGTCACGTATCGGGCGCCGGGACCCCAATCGATCCGCACGGCGCCGCGGATTCGGTAATGGCGCTCACCGCCCGCGTCGAGCAGGAGGTCGGTGGCCGCGGCGAAGATCTCCATGCGGAAGACGTCCGGTCCGGAGCGCAGGCAGTCCAGCGACCCGTCGGCCTTGCGTTCCACCCAGACGCCGTTGGGGATCGGGCTGGGCGTGATCTCCCCGAGCTCGTTCTTGCTTTCGGCCTGGGTCAAGAGCAGCGCGAGCGCCAGCGCGAGCATGAGAGTTTCCCCCTTGCGGAGCGCCCAGCCTAGCCGATCCAGCGCGGGCGCCCACCCGTGTTCAGGGGGGCGCCGGCGATCAGGCCTGCATGGTCCAGCCCTCGACCCCCATGGCCGCCTGGCGCACGGCTTCGGAGCGCGTCGGGTGCGGATGGCAGATGCGGGCCAGGTCCTCGGAGGCGCCGCCGAAGGCCATCAATACGCAGGCCTCCGCGATCATCTCGCCGACCTCGGGGCCCATCATGTGCACGCCCAGCACCCGGTCGGTCCTGGCGTCGGCCAGGAACTTCACCAGGCCGTCGGTCTCGTGGTTCACCTTGGCGCGGCTGTTGGCGATGAAGGGGAACTTGCCGACTTTGTACTGGACGCCGGCGGCCTTCAGCTGCTCCTCGGTCTGGCCGACCCAGGCGACCTCGGGGAAGGTGTAGACCACGCTCGGGACCAGGTTGTAGTCGACGTGCCCGGCCTTGCCCGCCATCAGCTCGATGCAGGCCACCGCGTCGTCCTCGGCCTTGTGGGCCAGCATGGGGCCCAGGATCACATCGCCGATGGCCCAGACGCCCGGCGCTGAGGTGCGGAAGTGATCGGTCGGAATGAAGCCGCGCGCGTCGGGCGTCACGCCCACGCTGTCCAGGCCCAGGTCCGCCGTGTAGGGCCGCCGGCCGATGGCCACCAGCACCACATCGCCGGCCACGATCTCGCCCGCGCCGCCGGCCGAGGGCTCCACCGTCAGCTCCACGCCGGCGGAGGAGGTGCGCGCGGCGGTGACCTTGGTGGCCAGCTTGAACTTCACGCCCTGCTTGGTCAGCGAGCGCTGGAAAGCGGTAGCCAGTTCGGTGTCCATGCCCGGGCAGATGCGGTCGAGGAACTCCACCACCGTGACCTCGGCGCCCAGCCGGCGCCAGACCGAGCCCAGCTCGAGGCCGATGATCCCGGCGCCGACCACCACCAGGTGCTTCGGCACGGACGGCAGGTCGAGCGCGCCGGTGGAGTCGACCACTCGGTCCTTCTCGAAGGCGACGCCCGGCAGGGGCGTGGGCTCAGAGCCCGTGGCGATCACGATATTGGCCGCTTCCAGCATCCCCTTCTGACCCTCGGGCGTGGTCACCTCGACCTTGCCGGGACCGGCGATGCGGCCCTTGCCCTTGATCCAGTCCACCTTGTTCTTCTTGAACAGGAACTCCACGCCCTTGGTCAGGCCCGAGACGCTCTCGGCCTTGGCCCCCATCATCTTGGGAAGGTTCAGCTTGGGCGAGACCTCGATGCCGATGCCGGCGAAGTCCTTGTTCGCCTGCTCGTACAGCTCCGACGCATGCAGCAGGGCCTTGGAGGGAATGCAGCCGACATTCAGGCAGGTGCCGCCCAGGGTGGCGCGCATCTCCACGCAGGCGACCTTCATTCCCAGCTGGCCGGCGCGGATGGCGGCGTTGTAGCCGCCGGGGCCGCCCCCGATGATCACCACGTCGTAGCGTCCGGGGCTCTGGGCGGTGTCGGTCATCGGGAAGTCCTGTGTCGGAGAGCCGGTTTCGGGGGCGCGCGCAAAGTAGTCATGGGCGCCCCGGCGTCAACACGCGGGCGGCGACCATTGCCTTACAAATGGGAAGCCGCCGCCGGAAATTCAGTCCGCGACCAGTTTCTCGCGCCGGAGCGTCAGGATCATCAGGCCGAGCGCCACCAGCAGGACGCCCACGCCGTACCAGTCGATCATCCGCTCGCCGGGGCTGAAAGCCTGGGCATATGTCGGGGTGTTCTCGCAGATCACCAGATTGACCACGGTGAAGGCCATTCCCAGGGCGAACAGCTTGACCGAGCGGGCGTCGCGGCGGGCCAGCAGCACCGCCGACACGAACGAGATCAGCGGCACGCTCATCCACAGCAGCATCTGCGGCCAGCCCATGCCCGAGGCCAGGGTCTCCAGCTGGGCGTTGTGGAAACGGCCGATCTTGGCCGCGGCGGTCGAGATCGAGGCGAACGACTCCGCCAGGCCGTAGAGCACCAGCAGGATGACCAGAAACCAGCGCAGGATTTTCATCGGCATGTCCCCCGACCTGTCCGCCGGTGAGACTAGCTCAAGGATGGCTCAGGCGCGAACCGCCAGCGCGCGCCGCCCGTCGTGGCCGGTGACCCGAAGCGGCGTGATGGCGCCCGCTTCGGCTGGCCCCTCGAAGGCGATCTCCGTGAAGTCCGCCGCGCGGGCCAGGCCCTCGCGTTCGACCAGGGCGTCGAGCGCGCGTCCAACCTGGCGGTCGAGATGCCGGACCAGAGCCTCGTCGCCCTTGGCGCGCAGCCGCGCGGCGCGGGCCTTGACCACGTCGCCGGCGACCCTCGGCATCCGTGCGGCGGGCGTGCCGGGCCGGGCGCTGAAGGGAAAGACGTGCAGGAAGGCGAGGTCGCAGTCGTCGACCAGCTTCAGCGTATTCTCGAAGGCCGCGTCGCTCTCGGTCGGGAAGCCGGCGATCAGGTCAGCGCCGAAGGCGACATCCGGGCGTACACGACGTACGTCCTCGACCAGGCGGATGGCGTCGGCGCGCAGGTGGCGGCGCTTCATGCGCTTGAGGATCAGGTCGTCGCCGGCCTGCAGCGACAGGTGCAGGTAGGGCGCCAGGCGCTCCTCCTCGGCCAGGCAGCGCAGCAGGTCGGCGTCGATCTCCGCCGCATCGATGGAGGACAGCCGCAGGCGTTGGAGTTCGGGAACCAGCTTCAGGATGCGCCCGACCAGCTGGCCCAGCGTCGGGGCGCCGGGAAGGTCCGCGCCCCAGCTGGTCAGGTCCACGCCGGTCAGCACCACCTCGTTGACGCCCGAGCGCGCCAGCCTGCGCACCTGCTCGACCACCTCGCCCGCCGCGCCCGAGCGCGAGTTTCCGCGGCCGTAGGGGATGATGCAGAAGGTGCAGCGGTGGTCGCAGCCGTTCTGGATTTCGACATAGGCCCGGGCGCGGTCCTTCAGCCCGTCGATCAGGTGGCCGGCGGTCTCGCGCACGCTCATGATGTCGTCGACCACGACACGGGGCGCCCTTGATTGATCGGCGTACGAGCCGGCCTTCGTCTTCAGCCCGTTGCCCAGCACCTGGTCGACCTCGGCCATGGCGGCGAAGGCGTCCGGGTCGATCTGGGCGGCGCAGCCGGTGACGATCAGGCGCGTCTCGGGGCGCTCGCGCCGCATCTTGCGGATGGCCTGGCGGGCCTGGCGCACGGCCTCGCCGGTGACCGCGCAGGTGTTGAATACCACCGCATTGGTCAGGCCGTCCTCGGCGGCGCGCGCGCGCACCACCTCGCTCTCGTAGGCGTTCAGCCGGCAGCCGAAGGTGACGACCTCGACGTCGTCACGGGGGGCTTCGACAGCGATGACGGCGGCGTCGCTCACTCAGGTCTCTGAAACGAAAGCGGGCGGCCCTGCGGCCGCCCTGGTGGGGAGGATATAGCATATGCGCCGCCGGGTTTCTAATCCGCCGGGCCGAGCGCCTTCGCCGTCTCCGATCCGTGCACCACCGGCACTACCTCGCACTCCATCAGGTCGTGCCACTCCGCGATCCAGCGCTGGAACAGAGTAAGGTCCTCGGTCTCCATCAACTGGAAACAACGCCCCAGGTCCGCCGACACCCAGCTGGACACGTAGGTCAGCCCCTCGGGCATCATCCGGCCGCGCTCCTTCAGCCGGGCGTAGATCGCCTTGGCGTCCTGGTCGCGGAACCGTTCGACCACCATGAACTGCATGGAATGACCTCACCCTTTCCTTGGTGAAGCGGAGGCGTTGTGGCCGAATATGGCGCGGCGCCATCCGGCGATGAGCGCCCCGATCAGGATGACGAGTAACGATACCGGCATTCCGAATCCCAGGACGGCGATTTCGGGATAGACCTCGGCCGGACGGCCCTGCAGACGCCAGATTGTGTCTGTCATGCCCAGGTAAAGCGTGGCCGCCAGCAGCAGGAGTCCGATCCACATCACCCAGTAGCGTGGACGCAAGGCCGACCGCAGCGCCGTCACGTCACCACCTCTGCGTCCTTCGGTATCACCCGCTCGCGCTCCCTCAGCCGGGCGTAGATTGCCCTGGCGTCCTGGTCGCGGAACCGCTCGATCACCATGAACTGCATGGATCGCTCCCTTCAGTTCAGGGTTTCAAGCCGACCCGCGCTGGGTCCTTCGACTCGCTGATCCTCAGTACGTTGCCGCAGATCGAGCTGGTCATCACGGGGCCGTCGATCCGTGAGTCGACCGCATTGTCCCGGTTGTCGCCCATGAGAAACCACTGACCGTCCCCCAGAAGCACCCACGGGATGTCGTCAAGCATTTCATGCGGGCCGAGATCGAGCGTCAGGAACGAAGCGCCATTGGAAAGGGTCTCCCTGATCTTTTGGGCCTGGCGTATCTCGCCGTAGGCATCGTTGAGCTGAACGACGCCCTCGGAATGTTGCTGCACGGCTTTGCCGTCGACGAAAAGCCGGCCGCCCACCATCTGAACGGTCGAGCCGGGTCCGGCCACGACACGGTGCATGTAGCGGACGTTGTTCCTGTTCGTTTTCAGATAGACGACGACGTCCCCGATCCTTGGCGTAATGCCCGGACAATTGAATTTGCCTCCGTCCGTGACGACGATGTCGCCCTCATGAAGGGTCGGCTCCATCGAGCCCGACGACATGACAAAGCGGTTGACTAGGTCCTGTACGGTCCAGGTGGAAGCGGGGTCGCCGACGAGCATCGCCAAACCAAGAGCGACAGCTGAACCGGGGGTCACGCCAGCGTCCCCGTGCCCTCAACCTCGATCGGGCCGGTCATGATCACGTGGCCGTCGCTCTCGCGCCACTCGACCTCGAGCTCGCCGCCGTCCAGCTCCAGGGTCGCCTTGCGGTCGCTCAGGCCCCGCCGGTTGGACGCCACCAGGGCCGCGCAGGCGCCGGTGCCGCAGGCGCGCGTCAGGCCCGCGCCGCGCTCCCAGACCTTCAGCCGGATGCGGTCGCGGCCCTTTGCCTGGGCGAAGCCGACATTGACGCCTTCGGGGAACAGGGGGTGGTGCTCGATCAGCGAGCCCGCCTCGCGCACCGGGGCGGCCTCGGCGTCGGGCACGAAGAAGACCACGTGCGGATTGCCCATGGAGACGGCGCCCGGCGTATGCAGATGCGGGGCGTCGATGGGGCCGACCTGCAGCTCGATGTTGCGGGTGTCCATCTCCTCGGCCAGCGGCACCTCGGTCCAGTCCAGGCCCGGCTTGCCCATGTCCACCGAGATGCGCCGGTCGCCTGCGGCCGCCGCGTCGGTCAGGCCCCCGGCGGTGTCGATCGAAACGTGCTTCAGACCGCTCGCCTGCATCAGCAGCCACCCGACGCAGCGCAGCGCATTGCCGCAGGTCTCGACCTGGCCGCCGTCGGCGTTCCACACCCGCATGAAGGCGTCGCCACGCTTCGACGGTTCGATCGAGATCAGCTGGTCGAAACCGATGCCGCTCTCCCGGTCCGCCCAGGCCCGCACCTGTTCCGGGGTGGGCGCGAACGGCTGGGAGCGCGACTCCACGACCACGAAGTCGTTGCCGAGACCGTTCATCTTGACATAGGGGCGCGCCATGACCGGCCAGATATAGGGCAATTGCGCCGGTTGCGTCAGGCTTCGCCGGTCAGGTTACGAGTCTGTAATTATCCCACGCCCGCCGCCATCGCCTATCGTGCCGGCCAAGAAACAAGAACCGGCTTTTGGGGAACCTCCGCCCATGCGTATCATCCCGTCCGCCGCGGCGCTCGCCGCGCTGCTTTGTGCGACCTCTGCCTTGTCCGACCCGAAACCGATGACCGCCCCTGCGCCGGCCGCGAGCGCCGACGACCCCTATGTCTGGCTCGAGGCCGCGGACGACGCCAAGGCGCTCGACTGGGTCAAGGCCGAAAACGCCCGCTCCCTCGGCGTGCTGCAGGCGGACCCCCGCTACCAGGGCCTGCACGACGCGGCCTTCAAGATCGCTACGGCCACCGACCGCATCCCGGCGCCCGGCTTCCACGGTCAGACCGAGCAGATCGACAACTTCTGGCAGGACAAGGAGCATGTGCGCGGTTTGTGGCGGCGCACGACCCTGGACAGCTACCGCACCGCCACGCCCGAGTGGAAGACGGTGCTGGACGTCGACGCCCTGTCGAAAGCGGCCGGCGCCAACTGGGTTTATCACGGCGCCAACTGCCTGGCGCCGGAGGAGCGCCTGTGCCTGGTCTCGCTTTCGACCGGCGGCAAGGACGCGGTGGAGCTTCGCGAATTCGACGCCGAGACCGGGACCTTCGTCGAGGGCGGTTTCCACCTGCCCGACGGCAAGCAGAACGTCTCCTGGCTGGATAAGGACACCCTGCTGGTCGCCCGCGAGTGGAAGCCGGGCGAGATGACCAACTCGGGCTACGCCTATGTGGTCAAGACCCTCAAGCGCGGCCAGTCCCTGGACCAGGCCACCGAGATCCTGCGCGGGACCAAGGAGGATGTCTCGGTCTCCGCCTACACCCTGACCGATCCCGACGGCCACGTCGAAGCGGTGATGGGCAGCCGTGGCGTCTCCTTCTTCGAGAGCGAGCACTACCTTCTGGGGGACGCCTCGGGCCTGAGGCCCGCGGTCAAGCTGCCGATGCCGCTGAAGTCGCAGATCACCACCTTCTTCAAGGGCCAGCTGCTGTTCACCATCGAGCAGGACTGGCCCGAGCAGGGCTTCAAGACCGGCGACCTGCTGGCCTATGACCTGAAGGCGCTCAAGGCCGATCCGGCCAAGGCCAAGGCCTCGCTGGTCTTCCGCCCCACCGCGCGCCAGTCGATCGACGGGGTGACCATCACCAGGAACCGCCTGGTCATGACCCTGTTCGACAATGTGCGCGGGGCGGCCTTCGTCTATGACCTGAAGGGCGGCAAGTGGTCGAAGACCGCGCTCGACCTGCCCAAGAATTCCTCGATCCACCTGGGCTCGGCGTCCTCGAAGGACGACAAGGTCTTCATCAACGTCACCAGCTACATCGAGCCCAACACCCTGTGGCTGGCGGATGCGGCGACCGGCAAGGTCGAGCGGGTCAAGTCCACCCCCGCGCGCTTCGACGCCACCGGCCTGGTGGTCGACCAGTTCGAGGCGAAGTCGACGGACGGGACCATGGTCCCGTACTTCGTCGTGCATCGTAAGGACATCAAGCTCGACGGCTCCAATCCGACGCTGCTCTACGCCTACGGCGGTTTCCAGGTCAGCCAGACCCCCGGCTATTCCGGCATCGTGGGCAAGCTGTGGCTGGAGCGCGGCGGCGTCTATGTGGTGGCCAATATCCGCGGCGGCGGCGAGTTCGGTCCCGCCTGGCACAACGCCGGCCTGAAGGAGAACCGCCAGAAGGTGTTCGACGACTTCGCCGCGGTCGGCAAGGACCTGATCGCGAGGAAGATCACCTCGCCCCGGCGCCTGGGCATCGAGGGCGGCTCCAACGGCGGCCTGCTGATGGGGGTCGAGATGACCCAGCATCCGGACCTGTGGAACGCGGTGGTCATCCAGGTGCCGCTGTTCGACATGATCCGCTACACCCACATCGCCGCCGGCGCCTCCTGGGTCGGGGAGTACGGCGATCCGGCCATCCCGGAGCAGCGCGCCTATATCGAGAAGTACTCGCCCTACCAGGCCATCAAGGCCGGGGTGAAGTATCCCGAGCCCTTCTACGAGACCTCCACCGCCGACGACCGGGTGGGTCCCGGCCACGCCCGCAAGGCGGCGGCCAAGATGCAGGGCCTGGGCTACCCCTTCTACTACTATGAGAACATCGAAGGCGGGCACGCGGCGGCCGCCAACCTGGCGGAGACGGCCAAGCGGGTGGCGCTGGAGTACACCTACCTCAGCAAGAAGCTGATGGACTGATCGAGGTCTCAGGGGCGCCGTTCACCGCGGCACTCTTGAAATAACCGACTGCATTTGAAAATCTTGGCGCCCTTGTCGGGTGGAGGTCCCATGCGTCTCATTTTCGCCGCCGCTGCCGGCGCGCTGCTTGTCGCCGCGGGCGCGGCCCTGGCCCAGGACGCCGCGGGCGCCGATCCGTTCCAGTGGCTGGAGGACATCAACGCCCCGCGCTCGCTGGACTGGGTCAAGGGCCAGAACGAGAAGTCGCTGGCGGTGCTCCAGGGCGACAGGCGCTACGAGACCTTCCGCAAGGAGGCGCTCGCCATCTTCACCGCCAAGGACCGCATCCCGACCCCGAACTTCCGCTCCGGCGCCATCGACAACTACTGGCAGGACGACAGCCATCCGCGCGGCCTGTGGCGGCGCACGACGCTCAAGGGCTACCGCGCCGCGAGCCCGGCCTGGAAGACGGTGCTCGACCTCGACGCCCTCGCCAGGGCCGAGAAGGCCGACTGGTACTGGAAGGGCGCCACCTGCCTGCAGCCGGCCGAGCGCTACTGCCTGCTGCGCCTGTCCGACGGGGGCAAGGACGCGGTGACCGAGCGCGAGTTCGACAGCACGACCGGCGAATTCGTCAAGGACGGCTTCGTCCTGCCCGAAGGCAAGCAGAACACCGCCTGGCTCGACAAGGACACCCTGCTGGTCTCCCGCGACTGGGGTCCGGGCACCCTGACCGACTCCGGCTACGCCTTCATCCTCAAGCGCCTGAAGCGCGGTCAGTCGCTGGATCAGGCGCAGGAGGTGTTCCGCGGCACGGCCCATGACGTCTCGGTCTCGCCCCAGGTGCTGCGCTCGGCCGACGGCAAGGTCGACGGCGTGCTCTACGACCGCTCGCCCTCCTTCTTCGAGCGCGAGCACTACCTGGCCACGGCCAAGGGCCCGGTGAAGCTCGACTTCCCGGCCAAGAACAACATCCAGACCTATGTCGACGGCCAGTTGGTCTTCTCGATCGAGGAGAACTGGAAAGGCTTCAGGAGCGGCGACCTGCTGGCCTACGACCTGAAGGCGCTGAAGGCCGATCCGGCGCATGCGAAGGCGCATCTGGTCACCCGCCCGACCAGCCACCAGTCGATCGAGAACGTCGCCTCCACCCGCCACAAGCTGGTGGTCACCGGCCTTGACGACGTGAAGGGCTTCATCGACGTCTGGTCCCACGCCAAGGGCAAGTGGGCCAAGCGGCGCCTGCCGCTGCCGAAGGACATATCGGTCAACATCATCGACACCGCGACCTCGTCGGAGGGCCTGTTCTTCGAGACCCAGGGCCTGCTCAGCCCCACCACCCTGTGGTTCGCCGACGCCGCCAAGGGCGCGCCGGTCAAGACCAAGGCCCTGCCCGCGCGCTTCGATGCGTCAAAGGACGTGGTCGAGCAGTTCTGGGCGACCTCGACCGACGGGACGAAGATCCCCTACTTCCTGGTGCACCGTAAGGACATCAAGCTCGACGGATCGACGCCCACCATCATGTACGGTTACGGCGGCTTCCAGCTGTCCAAGCCGTCGATCTATGTGCCCGAGGCCGGCAAGATCTGGTTCGAGCGCGGCGGCGCCTACGTCATCGCCGACATCCGCGGCGGCGGCGAGTTCGGCCCGGCCTGGCACCAGGCGGTGCTGCGCGAGAACCGCCAGAAGTCGTTCGACGACTTCGCCTCGGTGGCGCGCGACCTGTTCAAGCGCGGAATCACCTCGCCCCGGCGCCTCGGCATCTACGGCCGCTCCAACGGTGGGGTGTTGATGAGCGTCTCCCTGACCCAGCATCCGGAGCTGTGGAACGCGGTGGTGGTGGAAAGCCCGCTGGTGGACATGCTGCGCTACCACAAGCTTTCGGCGGGCGCGTCCTGGGTCGGCGAATACGGCAACCCGGACGATCCGAAGGACTACGCCTTCATCGCCAAATATTCCGGCTACCAGAACCTCAGGCCCGGGATGAAGTATCCCAAGCCCCTGATCACGACCAACTCCAAGGACGACCGGGTCCACCCCGGCCACGCCCGCAAGTTCGCCGCCAGGATGGAGTCGATGGGTTACCCCTACCTCTACTTCGAGGACAATTTCGGCGGCCACTCCTATGACGCCGACCCCAGCGCCAACGCGGCGCGCTGGGCGCGCCACTACGTCTATCTGTTCCAGCAGCTGATGGACTGAGGGCGAAGCAGGAGCCGTCCGCGTGCGCCTCTGGCTGGCCCTGCTGCTCGTCCTGGCCCTCGGCGGCCAGGCGCGGGCGGCGGACCGCTGGGCGCTGGTCGACGTCACGGTGATCGACGGCACGGGATCGGCCGCCGACCCCCACCGCACCATCCTGATCGAGGGCGAGCGCATCGTCGCCGTCACTTCCGCCCGGCGCCGGCTTCCCGCCGGGGTGCGCAGGGTACAGGGCCGCGGCCTGACCGTGATCCCAGGGCTGTGGGACATGCACGTCCACACCCTGGCCGGCGCAGACATGCCGCCGGTCTTCCTGCCGCGCTTCGTCGCCTGGGGCGTGACCACCGTGCGCGACATGGGCGGCGACGAGGCCGGCTGGGCCTCGGCCCGGGCGTTCATGGCGAAGCGTCCCGACTGGACGCCGCGGATCTATCGGCCCGGACGCATCCTCGATGGCCCGAAGCCCGTGCAGGCCGATGTCTCCATCGCCGTCTCCACGCCGGACGAAGCCCGCGCGGCGGTCGACCGCATGGCCGGCGAGGGCGCCGACTTCATCAAGGTCTACACCCTGCTGCCGCCGGACGCCTTCCGCGCTGTCGTCGCCGAGGCCAGGCTGCGCGGCCTGCGCGTGGCTGGCCACCTGCCCTTCGGCGTCAGTGTCGAGGACGCCATCGCGGCCCCCATGCTCAGCATCGAGCACATGGTCGCCGAGACCGGCGGTCTCTGCCCGGCCGACCAGCCTTCGGCCTGCGCCCCGATCTTCGCGCGCCTGGCTGAGGCGCGGCTGGCCCAGACCCCGACGCTGGATGTGCTCAGCCACGGCGCCCAGGCCGCCGACCATCCCGAGTGGGCGCTGGACCCGGAACTGAAGCTGATGCCGCCCGCCGTGCGCGCCGACTGGCTGGACGAGCTGGAGCGGCGCCGCACCGCGCCGTCCGCGACGAAGGAACGCCGCAAGGCCGCCTGGGCCCACGACCTGTGGATGGCCAAGGGACTGATCGCAGCCCACGTCCCCGTCCTGGCCGGCACCGACACCGGGACCCTGTTCGTCTATCCGGGCCGCTCGCTGCACGAGGAGCTGGCCCTGCTGGTCGAGGCGGGTCTCTCGCCCCTGCAGGCGATCTCGGCGGCCAGCTGGCGCGCCGCGACGCTGATGGGCGCGGGCGACCGCTCGGGCCGGATCGCGCCGGGCTTCGCGGCCGATCTGGTGCTGCTCTCGGCCGATCCCTCGCGGAACATCGCCAACACCCGGCGCATCCGTGCGGTGGTGAAATCCGGCCGGCTGCACGACCGGCGCGCGCTCGACCGGGTGCTGCGCGGCGAACCCTAGGTCGTCGGAGCGCAGAGGTCCGCGAGCCGCTGCGGCAGGTCCGAACCGAACTCGCCGGATCGCGAGCCCACGCCCCAGGTGTTGGCCAGCACGGCCACGGCGACCCGCCGGCCGGGAACGATCACCAGACCGCTCTGCACGCCCGGGTTCGAGCCATTGATGTTGAGCCGCCGCTCAGCCCCCGGCCTCGGGGCGAAGAAGCCGAAGCTCATCGGAGAGGCCACGCCGCCGAAATCGGGCCGGTGGAACAGCAGTTCCCAGGAGCTGGCCGAGACCAGGCCCGGCGCGAACAGGGCGGCGCCGAAGCGGGCAAGGTCGCCCGCCGTGGAGCTCATGTTCCCGGCCGCAAGATTGTGGCTGTAGTCCCGGTCCGGGACCATCACGGGGTGGCTGAGTTCCGCGAAGCTGGTCAGGTCGTAGAAGCTGTAGAGCCGCGTGGTCCCCGGCCGGCGCCGGCGCGCGTCGTCGAAGCGGGTCGCGTTCAGGCGCAGGGGCCGCAGGACGCCGCTCTCGACCAGACCGGTGAAGGGCCTGCCCCGCGCGTTCTGAACCGCCAGGGCCAGGAGATTGTAGCCATAGCTGGAGTACTGGTACTCGGCGCCGGCTCTGGGCAGGAGGGGATCGTCGCGGAACAGCGCCACCACCTGGGCGAGGTCGTCGAAGTGGCGCTTGAACAGGGCGTCGCGTTCCGGGCCCCAGTGGTGGATGCCGGCGCGATGGGCGGCCAGGCGGCGCGCGGTGATGGTCAGCTCCGGCTTGACGGGAAAGTCCGCCACATAGGTCTGGATCGGCGTGTCGAGATCGAGCTTGCCGGCGTCCACGGCCTGCAGGGTGGCGATCCCGGTGAAGGCCTTGGTCAGGCTCGCGACGGGAAACAGGGTGCGTGGCGTCACCGGCACGTGGCGGGCGGCGTCCGCCAGGCCGAGCCCTCGGGAAAACACCAGGCGATCGTCGCGCCAGATCGCCGCCTGAACCCCGACGTTGTGCTGCTTGTCCTGCACCGCCTGGATCGCCGCGAGCAGCTCGGCGTCGGACGCCGCGCATCGGCTCGCCGCGAAGGCGCCGTTGCCAGCGACGGCCAGGACCGAGCCGGCGATCAGTCCCGCAATATGCTGTCTCATTCAAACGCCTCTTCCCGCAACCGATACACCCTAGCGCCCTGACGGGCTGGGGCCTCACCGAGGCGGCGAGCGGGGCTGCTTTGCCGGTAAGCGGTCTGGGTTGGGGCCAAGGCTGCGGTAGACTGCGCGGATGTGGGCGTTGGCAGTCCTGATCTTGAGTCTGTGGGCGGGCGTGGCGACCGCGTCGCCCCAGCCGGACTCCGTCGCGATCGAGACGGCGCGTGTCTGCGGCGCGGCCTTGCCCTGCGCCGAGGTTCCGGTGCGGACGATCGACCCCGCCGGGAAGCTTCTCACCGTCACCGCCCGGGTAAGGCTCGCCGGCCCTGTGCGCCCCCGAGGCCTGTTCATCGACGCCCTCGCGGCGTCTCAGGTCTACTGGGACGGCCGGCTGATCGGCGGCAACGGCCGGCCCTCGCGCGATCCGCGGCTGGAGGTTCCCGGCCGGCGCGACGCGGTCGTCGCCATTCCCCCGGATCTCGCCGGCGAGGGCTGGCACACCCTGCGCGTGGACATGTCCAGCGGGCGCTCGCCGGTCCGCTTCTCCGCACCGGTCCACAGCCTGGTGGTGGGGCCCTTCGCCGACCCGCGCGACCGCGCCCTGCGCGCCTATCTGCCCTCGATGCTGACCGGCGGCGGCCTGCTGGTCGCAGCCCTGTACTTCGGGGTGGGCGCCCTGCTGGCGGGGCGTCGGCCGCCGGCGCCCTGGCTCGCCGGCGCCGCCCTGTTCGCCGCAGCCCAGCTCGTGGCGGAGGCCTCGCGGGCCTTCTGGCCCTACGCCTATCCGGAGCACATCGTGCGGGTCGGCCTTATTCTGGCCTGCGCGGCGGGCTTCAGCCTGTGTCTGGCCGGCTATGCGGCGGGACGATTCCTGACCCGCAACCGCCACACCCTGCTGGCGGGCCAGACGATCCTCACCCTGGCGACGGCGATCCTGGCGCCCGGTTTCGACGCCAAGACCTCAGGCGTGATCGCCTGCGGCGTCGCCTTCGCTGTGATCGCCGCGATCTTCGGCGCCTTCGCCCGCCGGCCCGGAGCCATGGCGGTGTTCGCCCCACTGGCCGTCTTCGCCCTGGCCTGGATGCTGCTGGACCGGGGGTTTCTCGATCGGGACTTCTACCTGGCCGCCATGCTTCTGTTCGCGGCCCTGTTCCTCGAGCGCGGGCTGCAGGACCGCCGCCTCCGGCTCGAGGCGCAGGCGCACAACCAGCGTCTCCAGGACCAATTGGCGGACCTGAGCGCGCCCCCTCTCCTGGCCCTGGGATCGGGCGGGTCGCGCCGGTTGCTGCGGGCTTCGGAGATCGTGCGGATCGCTTCGGCGGATGACTATGCGGAGGTGTTTCCCCTCCACGGCCGCCCGCTGCTGCATCCCGAACCGCTGAGGACGCTGATGGCGCGGCTTCCCGCCGTGTTCCTGCGCGCCCATCGCGGACACCTGGTCAACCTCGACCATGTGATCGGCGTCGAAAGAGAAGCGGGGGCCCGTGTGCTCAGCATGCGCGACGGCGCCCGGATCCCGGTAAGCCGTCGTCAGGTTCCCGCCCTCGTCCGGGCGTTCGCCGAGCGGGGCGTCGATTTCGGGGAGCGGACCGGGTCAGGCGACCTTCCTCACCGGGCCGCCAGATAGCGCTCCAGCCGCTCGAGACCCTGCGCAGCCTTTTCCGGCGCGGCGGCCAGGCACCAGCGCAGCCAGCCCTCCGCCTCGGGCCCGAAGGCCACGCCCGGCGCCAGACCCAGCTTCGCCTCCCGCACCAGGGTCTTCGCCAGGCCGAGGGAGTCCGTGCAGCCGTCCAGCCGGAAGAAGGCGTACATGGCGCCGTCCGCCGGGGCGATCTCGATCCCGGGCATGGCCGCCAGGGCGCCGGTCACCATGTCCCGCGCCGAGGCCAGCTGCTCGCGCACCATGGTCACCGTCGGCTCCCCGTCACGGAGCGCCGCGATCGCCGCGCGCTGGATGAATTCCGGAGCGCAGGAGGTGTTGTATTCCAGCAGGACCCCCAGCGGACCCAGCAGCTCGGGCGGGATCACCATCCAGCCCAGCCGGAAGCCGGTCATGCGCCAGGCCTTGGAGAAGCTGTTGGTGGAGATGTAGCGGTCTTCCCAGTAGGTCAGGGGCAGGAAGGACGGCGCCTTGGGCGTGGCGAAGCTCAGCCGCTCATAGACGTCGTCGCTGATCAGCCAGATCCCGTGCTTGCGGCAGTGCTCCAGGATCGGCGCCAGGGCTTCTTCCGGCAGGGTCCAGCCCGTGGGGTTGTTCGGCGAATTCAGGAACAGGGCGCGGGTCGTAGGCGTCAGGGCGGCCAGCAACCGGTCGAGGTCGAGGCTCCAGCGTCCGCCCTGGACGCTCAGGCCTACCCGCACCACCTCGGCGCCCATGATCTTCGGAATCTCGGCGACGTTGGGCCATACCGGGGTCACCACCACCACCCGGTCGCCGGGATCGATCACCGCCTGGGCCGCCAGCATCAGGGCGCTGACCCCGGCGCTGGTGATGGCCAGCCGCTGCACCTCGATCGGCCACCCGTGCAGGGCGCGCAGATAGTCGGCAAGGGTCTCCCTCAGCTCCAGAATGCCGAGGTTGTGGGAATAGAAGGTCTTGCGCTGGCCGAGCGCTTCCTGGGCCGCGGCGACGATGAAGTCGGGCGTCGGCTGGTCGGACTCGCCGAACCAGAAGGGCAGGATGTCCGGATCGCCGAAGCCGGCGTTGGCCACCTCGCGGATCTTCGACGCCTCCAGGTTCTCGGCCACGGCGCGGGCGGTCGGGGGGAACTGGCGGACGATGGAGACGGGGTCGAGGCTCATGGCGCGCCGACCATGGGACCGGCGGCGCGCCAGCGTCAATCCGCCTGCGACGGGCTTGTCGCAGCGAAGGCGCCGGCCAGCAGTTCGCCCTCACGCCTGCGGCTCGATCCCGCGCGCCAGGCCACCACGATCTCACGGCTTGGATGGCCCTTGGCGATGGGGCGCACGGCTACGCCTGCGTCGGCGGTCAGGCCCGCTTGCGCCGCCATGGCCGGCACGAAGCTGACGCCGAGGCCTGCGGAGACCATCTGCATCAGGGTGGTCAGGGAGGTGGCGGCGAACACGTCCTCACCCCTCGGCGCGTCGATGCGGCAGGCCGACAGCGCCTGGTCGCGCAGGCAGTGGCCGTCCTCCAGCAGGATCAGGTCCTCGGGGTTCAGCGCCTCGATGTCGAAGGCGGCGGCGCGGGCCAGCGGGTGGCCGGCGGGCGCGGCGGCCAGGATCTCGTCGTCGGCGATGTGGGCCCATTCCAGGCCCGCCATGTCGTAGGGCAGGGCGATGACGGCGGCGTCCAGGGCGCCGGTCTTCAAGGCCGCGATCAGGCGCGGGGTCAGGTCCTCGCGCAGGTAGAGCCTGAGACCCGGCCAGGCCTGCTTCAGCCCGGGCAGGGCGCGGGGCAGCAGGAACGGCGCGATGGTCGGGATCACCCCCAGGCGGAACCGTCCCGACAGGGGATTGCCCGCCCCGCGCGCCGCCTCGACCAGGTCCTCGGCGCGGGCTAGCACGTCCTCGGCGCGGCGCACGGCCTCCAGCCCGACCGGGGTCAGGATCACGCCCGAGCGGGCCCGCTCGACCACCGGGGCGCCCAGAATCCGCTCCAGCTCCTGCACCCCGGCTGACAGGGCCGGCTGGCTGACGTGGGCGGCCTCGGCCGCGCGGCTGAACGATCCGTGCTCGGACAGGAGCTTGAGGTACTGGAGCTGGCGCAGGCTGGGGAGCATGCGACCTATATAGGATCAGTCTATACCAAAAACAAAAACAATCGATTTGTCTTTAGAAAAGCCGGGGCCTAAACCCCCTGCACGCGGCGGCTCGCCGCACCCCAAACCCTCCAAGGAGACCGCAATGATCGGCGTCGGCGAAAAGCTTCCCAACTTTGAAATCGTCGGGGTGAAGCCCGGCTTCAACAAGCACGAGGAAGGCGGCCAGAGCGCGTTCGAGGCCGTCACCCAGGACAGCTTCCCGGGCAAGTGGAAGGTCATCTTCTTCTACCCGAAGGACTTCACCTTCGTCTGCCCGACCGAGATCGCCGAGTTCGCCCGCCTGAACAAGGACTTCGCCGACCGCGACGCCATCGTGCTCGGCGGCTCCACCGATAACGAGTTCTGCAAGCTGGCCTGGCGCCGTGAGCACCCCGACCTGAACAAGCTGCCGATGTGGCAGTTCGCCGACAACGGCGGCCGCTTCGCCCGCGCCCTGGGCGTGCTGGACGACGGCGCCGGCGTGGCGCTGCGGGCCACCTTCATCGTCGACCCGCACAACGTGGTGCAACAGGTCACCGTCAATGCGCTCAGCGTCGGCCGCTCGCCGGCCGAATCCCTGCGCGTGCTGGACGGCCTGCAGACCGACGAACTCTGCGCCTGCAACCGTCCCGTCGGCGGCGAGGTCATCGCGGCCTGATCCGTCCTGCGCGTTCCCCGGCCACAAGCCGGGGAGATCAGCCCCGGGGGCAGGCGGCGTCCTCCCCCCGTCCGTTCCCGGGGCTCCCTCTCTTTCGTACCGGAGCCCGACCATGTCCCTCGACGCCCTGCGCGAGCGCCTGCCGTCCTACGCCAAGGACCTGTCGCTGAACCTGTCGACCCTGGCGGGCGAGACCACCCTGACCGACGCCCAGAAGTGGGGGACGTTCCTGGCCTCCGCCCATGCGGTGGGCGTGCCCGAGGTGGTGCGCCAGATCGAGGCGGCGGCCGAGCCCTACCTGACCCCCGAGCAGCGCGACGCCGCCAAGGCGGCCGCGGCGATCATGGGCATGAACAACGTCTACTATCGGGCGCTGCACCTGATGCACAATCAGGAGTACCGCACCCTGCCGGCGCGCCTGCGCATGAACGTCCTGGCCAATCCCGGCGCGCCCAAGCTCGACTTCGAACTGTGGGCCACGGCGGTCTCGGCCATCAACGGCTGCGGCGCCTGCCTGGACGCCCACGAGAAGGAACTGCGCGGCCATGACGCCACCGCCGTCCAGGTCCAGGCGGCGCTGCGCATAGGCGCAGTGGTCAATGCCACGAGCCGGGTGATTGCGGCCGAGGCGGCGCTCCAGGGCGTCTGATCAGCCCGGCTTGCCGGTCTCCACGAAGGCCTTCAGCCGTCCGATCTGCTGGCCGAACACGCCGTCCACCGGCGCGGCCAGCTTGTCGGCGCCGCCGGGCACATAGCCTCCCGCGGTATAGGTCCAGGTCACCTTGGTCCCGGCGCCCTCCGGGGTCAGGACCATGGTCCACCCCCCGGCGACGCCGAAGCGCGACAGGGGCCCGATGGCGCCCCACAGGTCCAGCTCCTTGCCGGGATCGACGAAGCTGACCCGCATGGTGGCCGCGCCCTGTTCGCCGCTCTTCTCGCAGAAGCAGCCGCGCACCTGGGCCTCCAGCACGATGTTCTTCGCATCGCCCGTGAAGGTGTGGTCCGAGCTCCACCATTTCGCCGGATCGACCATGGCCTTCCAGACCGTGTCCGGAGAGGCCGCGATCACTGCGCTCTGTTGCACCTGAAAACCGTTGGCCTGGGCGTCGACCACCTTGGCCTGGGCCACGCCGGCAAGGCAGAGGGCCGCCACGGCGGCCAGTACTGAGGTTTTGAACATCGCTTCCCCCGATAGACCGTAAGTGATCACTTACATATCTTTGGCGGGCGCGATTGTCGAGTCCCCTCAGGCCTTCTCGAACCTCAGCGCCTCGCCCCAGAAGGTCTCCACCAGGCCCGACTGGGTCCCCGCCTTGCCCGTTGTGAGGAAGCGCCGCCCCCCGCCCGAGCCGCGATCGTAGTCCTGGTGGCGCGTGAAATAGCGGTCCAGGGCGTTGGCCACGGCGCTGGGCTGGTGGATCAGGGGCGTGCCGTCCGGAAGGGCCGCCAGGAACAGGTCGCTGACGATCTCGTAGTGGGTGCAGCCCAGGATCACCCGGTCGGGCCAGCGGCCGATGCGGCTCTTCAGCACCCCGCAGTGGCCGGCGATCACCTCCGCCAGCTGCTCGCGCGGCGCGCCCTCCTCGATCAGGGTCGCCAGGCCCGTGCAGGCCTCGGAGAAGGCCGCCAGGTCCTGGCGGCGCTTGTCGATCTCGATCTCATAGACACGGCTGGCGGCGGTGGCGGCGGTGCAGAACACCCCGATCACGTCCACCCGCTCGATCTTGTCGCCGCGCCGTTCGGCCTCGTGCTCCCAGGGCATGCCGGTGGCCGCCTCGATGGTCGGCACGATGATGCCCAGCACATTGACCGGCCGCCCAAGCGCCTTGCGATAGCGGGGCAGCCAGGTCTGCTGCAGGCGCCGGAGCGCGATGGCCGAGGCCGTGTTGCAGGCCAGGACCACCAAGTCGCAGCCCTCCTGGAACAGGCGTTCGCAGCCCGCCCGGGTCAGGTCCACGATCTCCTCGCCGCCGCGCACCCCGTAGGGCGCATGCGCCTGGTCCGCGAGATAGACGAAGTCCGCCGTGGGAAAGCGGTCCACAAGGCGGCGATGGACGGTCAGGCCGCCCACGCCGGAGTCGAAAACACCGATGGCCATGGGAGCGCTTTAAGGCCGCAGGGCGTGCCGGTCCACCGCCCCCATTGCCGCCACGATCGGCCTGACATTAACTTCCCGTCATTTCCCCCGCGGCCCCGACAGGACTAGGGTCGCCGCCAAGCTCATCCGCCTCCTGGAGAAACCATGCGCAAGCTTCTGTTCGCCGGCGTCGCCGCCATCGCCCTCGCCGCCGTCGCGGCCCCGGCCCTGGCCGCGCCCCACAAGGCGCCCGCCGCCAAGACGGCCAAGGCGCCGGCCTACAAGAACGCCATGCTGGAGGCCTGGACCGGGCCCTACGGCGGCTATCCGCGCTTCGACAAGGTCCGGGTCGCGGACTTCAAGCCAGCGCTGGAAGAGGCGATGGAGCTGAACCGCAAGGAGATCGCGGTCATCGCCAACAACAAGGCGCCGCCGACCTTCGCCAACACCATCGAGGCCCTGGAGCGCGCCGGCCAGCCGCTCAACCGCGTCACCCTGATCTACGGCGGCATCTGGGCGGGCAACCTGTCCACCCCCGAGTACCAGGCGGTCCAGAACGAGATGGACCCCAAGCTCGCCGCCTTCAACGACGAAATCGTCCAGAACCAGAAGCTCTTCGCCCGCATCGAGGCCGTCTACAAATCCAAGGCGCTCAAGAAGATGTCGCCGGAGAAGCAGCGCCTGGCCTGGATCTACTGGTCCAACTTCACCCGCGCCGGCGCCAAGCTCGACCCCAAGGCCAAGGCCCGGGTCGCCGAGATCAACCAGCGCCTGGCCACCCTGTTCGCCAAGTTCAGCCAGAACCTGCAGGCCGATGAGGCGGGCTGGATCACCTATCTGAACGCCGACCAGCTGGGCGGACTGCCCGACGGCCTGAAGGCCGCGGCGGCCGCCGCCGCCGAGGAGCACGGCCACAAGGGCCAGTGGGCGATCACCAACACCCGCTCCTCGATGGATCCGTTCCTGACCTACTCCACCGACCGGGGCCTGCGCGAGAAGGTCTGGCGCAACTACTACGCCCGCGGCGACCACCACGACGAGCACGACAACTCGGCGATCATCGCCGAGGTGCTGAAGCTGCGCTACGAGCGCGCCCACCTGCTGGGCTACCCGACCTTCGCCCACTGGAAGCTCGGCGACAAAATGGCCAAGACGCCGGAAACGGCCATGGACCTGATGCTCAAGGTCTGGCCCTCGGCGATCGCGCGCGTTCACCAGGAAGTCGCCGACATGCAGGCGGTGGCCGACAAGGAAGGCGCCGGCATCAAGATCGCGCCCTGGGACTACCGCTTCTATGCGGAGAAGGTCCGGCTGGCGAAATACAACCTCGATAACGGGCAGGTGAAGACCTACCTCCAGCTCGACAAGATCCGCGACGCGGTGTTCTGGGAGGCGGGCCAGCTCTACGGCTTCACCTTCACCAAGCTCGAGGGCGTGCCGACCTTCCATCCGGACGTGACCGTCTATGAGGTCAAGGACAGGAACGGCAAGCACGTCGGCCTCTGGTACCTCGATCCCTACGCCCGTGAGGGCAAGAACTCCGGCGCCTGGGAGCAGGGCTACCGTCCGCAGAGCCGCTTCCTAGGCGGCCAGACCCCGATCGTGTCGAACAACACCAACTTCGTGAAAGCCAAGCCCGGCGAGCCGATCTACATCAGCTGGGACGACGCCATCACCACCTTCCACGAGTTCGGCCACGCCCTGCACGACCTGAACTCGGCGGTGACCTATCCGACCCAGGCCGGCACGGCGGTCGCCACCGACTTCGTCGAGTTCCCCTCGCAGGTGAACGAGAACTGGCTGTCGACCCCGGAGATCCTCTCCAAGTTTGCGGTCAACGCCAGGGGCGAGCCGATCCCGGCGGAACTGGTGGCCAAGATCCAGAAGGCGTCCACCTTCAACCAGGGCTTCGTCGTCACCGAGTACCTGGCCGGCGCCATCTACGACATGAAGATCCACCTGGCCGATCCCTCGGCCGGCATCGACGCCGACACCTTCGAGAAGCAGACCCTGGGCGCCCTCGGCCTGCCGGACGAGGTGGTCATGCGCCACCGTCCGACCCAGTTCGCCCACATCTTCTCCGGCGACGGCTATGCGGCGGGCTACTACTCCTACCTGTGGTCGGAGGTGCTGGACCACGACGCCTTCGAGGCCTTCCTCGAGAACGGCGGCCCCTACGACAAGGTCATGGCCAAGAAGTTCCACGACGACATCATGAGCGTGGGCAACACCATCGACCCGGCCCAGGCCTACCGCAACTTCCGCGGCCGCGATCCCAAGATCGACGGCTACCTGCGCAACAAGGGCTTCCCGCCGCCGGCCGGGAAGTGAGTGCGACCAGCCCCGCTCCAGCCGAGAGGCCGGGGCGGGGACTTTTTTCGAATTCGGGGGAGTGACCCATGCGTAAGATGCTTCTGGCGGGCGTGAGCGCCCTTGGCCTGCTGGCCGTCTCGGTTCCTGCCGTCCAGGCGGCGCCACCGGCGCCGGCCGTGGCCACGGCCCAGAACCCGCTGCTCGCGGCCTGGACCGGGCCCTACGGCGGCTATCCGGCCTTCGACAAGGTCCGGGTGGAGGACTTCAAGCCGGCGCTGGAAGCGGCCATGGCCGAGAACCAGGCCGAGGTGCAGGCGATCGCTGACAATCCCGCGCCCCCGACCTTCGCCAACACAATTGAGGCGCTGGAAAAGAGCGGCTCCACGCTCAACCGGGTGCAGACCTACTACGGCATCTGGGGCTCCAACCGCTCCAGCGCCGAGTTCCAGAAGGTGCAGGCGATGATGTCGCCCAAGCTGGCGGCCTTCAACGACAGCATCAACCAGAACGAAAAGCTCTTCCACCGGGTCGAGGCGGTCTACAATTCGCCGGAGAAGGCCAGGCTGACGCCGGAGCAGCAGCGCCTGGTCTGGGTCTACTGGAACGGCTTCGTCCATCGCGGCGCCATGCTCTCGCCCCCCGACAAGGCCAAGCTGTCGGAGTACAACCAGCAGCTGGCGGTGCTCTACAACCGCTTCGGCGACAACGAGCTGTGGGACGAGGAGAACTACTCCCTCGTGCTCGACAAGCCCGAGGACCTGGCGGGCCTGGCGCCCGGCCAGATCGCCGCCGCCGCCGCCGAGGCCGAGCGTCGCGGCATGAAGGGCAAGTGGGTGATCGCTAACACCCGCTCCTCCATGGAGCCCTTCCTGACCTATTCGTCCAACCGCGCCCTCCGCGAGAAGGGCTTCCGCATGTGGACGATGCGCGGAGACAACGGCGACGCCCACGACAACAACGCCGTCGCCGTCGAAATCCTGCAGCTGCGCGCCCGGCGCTCCCAGCTCCTGGGCTACAAGACCTACGCCGACTGGCACCTGGCCGACACCATGGCCAAGACGCCGGACCACGCCATGGCGCTGCTGCTGCAGGTCTGGAAGCCGGCGGTGGAGCAGGTCCACCGTGACGTCGCCGACATGCAGAAGATCGTCGACTCCGAGCATGGCGGCTTCAAGATCCAGCCCTGGGACTACCGCTACTATGCGGAGAAGGTCCGCAAGGCCAAGTACGACCTCGATCTGAACGAGGTGAAGCCCTACCTGCAGCTCGACCACGTCCGCGAGGCCATGTTCTGGTCCGCCGGCCAGGTCTACGGTTTCACCTTCACCAAGGTCGAGGGCGTGCCGGTCTTCGACCCCTCGATGAGCGTCTATGAGGTCAAGGACCGGGCCGGAAAGCACGTCGGCCTCTGGTACTTCGATCCCTACGCCCGCAAGGGCAAGCGCTCCGGCGCCTGGATGAACGCCTACCGCGCCCAGGAGAAGTTCAACGGCGATGTCCCGACCATCGTGTCGAACAACGCCAACTTCAGCCAGGGCGCTCCGGGCGAGGCGGTGACCATCTCCTGGGACGACGCCAAGACCATGTTCCACGAGTTCGGCCATGCGCTCCACGGCCTGAACTCCAACGTGAACTACCCGACCCTTTCGGGCACCCGGGTGGCGCGCGACTACGTGGAGTTCCCCTCCCAGATCAACGAGAACTTCCTGACCACGCCCCAGGTGCTGAAGTTCCTGGTCAACGCCAAGGGGGAACGCATCCCCGACACCCTGCTGGCCAAGATCGAGAAGGCCCGCACCTTCAACCAGGGCTTCTCCACCGTCGAGACCCAGGCCTCGGCCATCGTGGACATGAAGCTTCACCTCGCACCCGAGGCGCCCACGGACATGAAGGCCTTCGAGAAGGCCACCCTGGCCGAGCTCGGCATGCCGTCCGAGATCGTCATGCGCCACCGCATCCCGCAGTTCGGCCACATCTTCCAGGGCGAGGGCTATGCGGCGGGCTACTACGGCTACCTGTGGGCCGAGGTGCTGGACCACGACGCCTTCGCGGCCTTCACCGAAGCCGGCAACCCCTACGATCCGGCGACCGCCAAGCGGCTGCACGACACCATCATGAGCGTCGGCAACAGCGTCGATCCGGCCCAGGCCTTCCGCAACTTCCGGGGACGTGATCCCAAGGTCGACGCCCTGCTCGTCGCCTACGGGTTTGCGGAGGACCTCAAGGGGAAGACGACCTCCGCCAACTGAGGCGCCGTCGCCTCAGAGGTTCTCCGCGGCCAGCTGTTCGAAGCGCTGGGCGAAGGCCTCGGGCGCGTTGAGGAACGGCGCGGCGCGGCCGGGGAAACGGCTGGCGCAGGCCTTGCGGAACAGGGCGGTGGGCGCCGCCGCCTCCAGACCCGGGAAGCCCCGGCGGCCCGACACCAGCCAGACCGGCGCGCGCACCCGCTGCGCGATGGGCCTGAGGTCCAGCCGGCCGAGCGGTGCGGCCGCCAGGTCGTTGGCGGCTTGCGGCCGGCCCAAGGCCTGAAGACCCGACCACAGCCCCGGCGGCGTCAGCCCCGGCGCGTCGGCCAGGATCAGTCCCGAGCAGCGGTCGGGCTGGAACGCGGCCAGCCGCAGGGCCGCCGCGGCGCCCAGGCCATGGCCGAGGATCACCGCGCGCTCCAGGTGCAGTTCGTCGAGCAGGGCGGAGGCGATCTCGCTCCAGCGCTCGGGTTGTGCCGGAGCCGTTTCGGCTGGAGACCAGCCGTGCCCCGGCCAGTCGAGCGCGATGATCTCGAACCCGACCTGCAGCTGCTCGGCCATAGCCTCGAAGTCGCGCGAGCCCCGCCCTGCGTCGTGCAGGCACAGGACCGGCTGGCCCCGGCCCCAGCAGCGCACGGCGATCTCGGCGCCTGCCGCCTCGATCCGGTCGTCCGTGTCCGCCGCGCTGAAGGCCGCTCTTGCCGCTTGTGATAAAACCATCACCTTGCGCTCCAACCCCCTCCCGCCGGAAACTCGCGTGGGATGAAGGGATGTGATAGGCGTATCACATGGGCGACGCCGCGAGCAATAACAGCGCTATCGAACCGGGCGACTTTGCGACGGAACCGACCACGCGCGAGCGGCTGATCGTGGCGGCGGCGGCGGAGTTCAACGCGCGCGGCTATCTTGGCACCGACACCAACCGCATCGCCCGCGCCGCCGGCTTCGCGCCCCAGACCTTCTACCGCAACTTCAAGGACAAGCTGGAGGTGTTCCTCGCCGCCTACGACCGCTGGGTCAGCGAGGAGTACCGGGCCATCGACGCGGTCGCCATGCGCGAGGACTTCGACCTGGCCATCGCCGACATCATTCTGGCCCACCACCGCGACTGGGCGGTGTTCCGAAAGTCGCTCAAGCTGCTGCGCGGCACGGATGCCCGGGTCGACGGCGCCCTGCTCAGAAGCTTCAAGTGGAAGCTCGGGCGCGTGCGCAAGCTGCCGGCCAACGCGGCGCGGACCGACGGGGAGCTGACCCTGGGCCTGCTGGCCATCGAACGCCTGGCCGACGCCATCACCGACGGCGAACTGGCGGGCCTGGGGATCGGCGGCGAGGAGGCGCGCGGCCTGATGGCCAAGGCCATCACCGAGGTCTGTGGGGAGGGGTGAGCGCGGGCCCTCCCTCAGGCCGTCGTCAGCGCGCCGTCCTCGACCATCACGATCCCCGCCTTGACCACCATCGCGACCCGCCGCGGATCGAACGCCCCGTCGCGGATGTCGCCGCGATAGAGCGCCAGGTCGGCGCGCGCGCCTGGGCCGATCCGGCCGATGTCCGGCTCTCTCAGCAGGGCCGCAGGTCGTGACGTCGCCGAGCGCAGGATGTCGTCCATCCCGATGCCGGCCGCGCGCCAGGCCGCCATCTCGTTCCAGACCGCGTCCGTGTGGAACTGCCCGTCCGAGCCGGAGTCCGAGGCGATGACCATGGCCGCCCCGGCGGCATACAGGGCGCGGAAGTTGGCGGCCATGTCCGCGTAGCGCGTCTCGCGCGGCGACGGCGCCTCGGCCAGGAAGGTCTTCACCCGCTGCTTCTCGCGGCTCGCGGCCTCCGGCGTCATGAAGCGATAGGGACGGGGATCGTCCAGCGGCGAGGGATCGCGCCGCAGGGCTATGAGATTGCGGTAGTAGCCCAGCACGATCGCAAACATGGCGCTGTGGTAGCGGCGCATGTCGGTCAGGTCGTAGGGGACCTCGCCCAGGCCGTGATCGAGGCTGTCGGCGCCGACTGCTGCCCCCAGCTCCAGCTGGCGCGGCGTGATGGTCATGACCATCAGGCGCAGGCCCTGGGCCCGCGCCTCCGTCACAACCGCGGTCAGCACCTCCGGCGGGAACAGCTCGATGTCCTCGATCGAGACCCAGGTCGCGCCGATCGCGCGAACGGTCCTGATCTTTGCGACCCCGTCTTCGGCGCTCTTCACGCCTCGCATGACCCTGGTGTCGAGGTCCGGCTGGCCCCCGACCAGAGCCGGCCCTCCCAGTCTCAGGCGTGGCGCGGGAAACCCTGGCGTCTCTGCCAGGCGGGCGAAGGCCGGGCCGCGCACGTTGTCGAAGAAATGAACCCTCGCGGTGGTGACGCCCGAGGCCAGGGTCGCGGCGCCGGTCCCGCTCATCATGCGGGCGCCGGTGCTGTCGGCGGGCCCCAACGGCCCGAAGTGGGTATGGCAGTCGATCAGGCCCGGCAGCAGGGTCGCGCCGTGGGCGGGGATGATGCGCGCGCCCGCGGGTCGATGGGCGCGCCTGGTTACGTTGACGATCCGGCCTCCATGCGCCACGACGTCGGTCCCGGGGAGGAAACCCAGGCCGTCCCAGACCAGGGCTCCGGTGAACACCAGCGGCCGCGTCGGCGCGGCGCCCACGGCGCCCATCGCCGCCGCTCCGGCCAGCACCGTCCGACGGCTGGGCCCGCCGCTGTCATCCCTCCGGGGCGAGGTTGAAGCCATGGCGCACCATATTCTCAGTCGCCGGGGGGCCGGGATTGAACGGAATTGCTTGCTTCTCGCCTCAGGCGGGCGGCCCCGGCGTCGGGACCTTCAGGGGCTCTCCCGTCTCCAGCAGGGTCTTCAGTCCCGACAGGATGACCGGCCAACCCTTCCTGCCGCCCTCCAGGAACTGGGCCGGGATCGAGTCGTCCGCCAGCTCGGTCAGGCTCAGCCGCGTGGTCTCCCCCGCGCTCTCCAGCTCCCAGATCACCTGGCTTTCCGGAAAGTCCTTGAACTCGGGCAGCCACTCCACCGCCCAGGTCAGATGCAGCTTCCGTGGCGGATCGCTCTCCAGCACCCGGCCGCGCACGTCGACCCGTCCGTCCGGCATGCGCAGGATCCACTCCGATCCGGCCGCGAAGTCCCCCTCGATCGAGCGGCCGAAGAAGTAGCGGGTGGTGAAGACGGACGAGGTCAGCGCCTCCCAGACCCGCTCGACGGGAGCGGCGATGTAGGTGACGTAGACGAGGTTGGGCTTGAGCATGCGGGGTCTCCCTAACTGTCGTCCCGGCCGGCCTCGAGCGCCCGCTTGAGGTCGGCCAGCGCTTCGATTCGCCCCCGGTCGAACTTGCCGATCCAGCGCTCATAGATCTCCGAGATCGGCGCCGGATTGAGGTAGTGCAGCTTCTCGCGCCCCTGGCGGACAGCGACGACCAGTCCGGCCGTCTCCAGGATGTCCAGATGCTTGCTCACCGCCTGGCGCGACATGGCGAGGCCTTCACAGAGGGCGCCGAGGCTCAGGCCGTTGTCCTGGCCCAGGCGGTCCAGCAGCGCGCGGCGGCTGGGATCGGCGAGCGCCTTGAAAATCTCGTCCACGGACGAAAGATAGGGAACCATATGGTTGCATGTCAAGCGCTGGATTGACGAAGCCCTGACGCAGGGCAAGGGTGCATCCCGGTTCCAACGTCGATGGGGGGTCGACGATGACGGATCTGCCGGCTGAAGCCGATATTCCGAAAGGCCGCTGGCTCAGGCCTTTTGCCATGCTTCTCCTCGTGGGGCTGGGCGCGACGGTAGTCGCGGCGACCTATCAGAACTGGTCGGGCGTCGCGGCGGTGCTGGCGATCGCCGCCGCCTGGGAGCTGGTCGTGCTCTCCTTCATGCGCGCTCGCTGGAAGCCCGTGAATGCAGCGGGCGAGCCTCTGGCGCCGGTCCGCTCGGACCATCGCGGCTGGATGACCCTGCTTATGGCGTTTGGCCTGCTCTATGTGAAAGGCGCCTATGTGATCTGGCGCTGGCGGGCGGCCTGGGACAACGAGGCGATCCCGACCTTCGGACTGCCGCGGTTCGTGATCAACCTGACCATCGTGCTGGCCGCGTTGACGGTGCTCACCATCGTCGAGGCGATCTGGCACAGACTGTTCCCGCCTCCGCCTCCCCCAGGTCGTGACGTGCACGTTCCGCCGCTGGTCCTCGAGCACATCGACTGAGCGGCTTGCGATCACCTCGACCGTTGGAGGCCCCGCCGGCTCGTGGCCAGCCGGCGCCCGCCGCTCTCACCTGGTTGATCGCAATCCCCGCCAAAGCTTGCCTTTCACCCCCCTTTCCGTCATAAGCCGCCCCTTCCGGCGCAGGCTTGTACTCGCGCCCTCTACCGCCACGACCCCGAGGCCTTATCTCGGACGAGGGCGGCGAGGCCCCCCGTCGACGTGATCGTCCACGGGGGTCGCTTCCGTTTGGGGGTCGGGTTTGAGGCTTTCGCAACTGGGCAGGACTGAATGTTCGACGCACTGAACGAGCGGCTATCCAGCGTTTTCGACCGGCTCACCGGCCGCGGCGTGCTGTCCGAAAAGGACGTGGACGAGGCCCTGCGCGAAGTCCGCGTGGCCCTGCTTGAGGCCGACGTCGCCCTTCCCGTCGTCAAGGACTTCATCAGCCACGCCAAGGAACGCGCCACCGGCGAGGACGTGATCCGCTCGGTCCGCCCCGCCGACCAGGTGGTCAAGATCGTCTACGACGGCCTGGTCGAGATGCTGGGCGGCGACGAGCCGGAGGCCCTGAACCTCAATGCCAATCCACCGGTCGTGATCCTGATGGCCGGCCTGCAGGGCTCGGGCAAGACCACCACCGCCGGCAAGCTGGCGCTCAGGCTCCAGAAGAGCGAGCGCAAGAAGGTCATGATGGCCTCGCTGGACACCCGCCGTCCGGCCGCCATGGAACAGCTGAAGATGCTGGGCGACCAGGCCGAGGTCGCCACCCTGCCCATCGTGCCCGGCCAGAGCCCCGCCGACATCTGCCGCCGGGCGCTCAGCGCTGCGCGCCTGGGCGGCTTCGACGTCCTGATCCTGGACACCGCCGGCCGCACCACGCTGGACGAGGCCATGATGGCCGAGGCGGCCGAGATCGCGCGCATCTCGACGCCCACCGAAACCCTGCTGGTCGCCGACAGTCTGACCGGCCAGGACGCCGTGCGCACCGCGCGCGCCTTCCACGAGCGCCTGCCGCTGACCGGCCTGATCCTGACCCGCGCCGACGGCGACGCCCGCGGCGGCGCCATGCTGTCCATGCGCGCGGTCACGGGCCTGCCCATCAAGTTCCTGGGCGCCGGCGAAAAGATCGACGCGCTCGACGTGTTCGACGCGCGCCGGGTCGCGGGCCGCATCCTGGGCCAGGGCGACGTGGTGGCGCTGGTCGAGAAGGCCGCCGCGGAGTTCGACCAGGAGAAGTCGGAGCGCATGGCGAGGAAACTCGCCAAGGGCCAGTTCGACCTGAACGACCTGTCCGACCAGCTGCAGCAGATGCGCAAGATGGGCGGCATCCAGGGCATCATGGGCCTGCTGCCCGGGGTCCAGAAGGTCAAGAAGCAGCTCGAGGAAGCCAACGTCGACGACCGGATGATCAAGCGCCAGGAGGCGATCATCTCGTCGATGACCAAGCTGGAGCGCAAGAAGCCCGACCTGCTCAACGCCTCGCGCAAGCGCCGTGTGGCGGCCGGCGCCGGCGTCGAGGTGCAGGAGATCAACCGCCTGCTGAAGCAGCACCGCCAGATGGCCGACGCCTTCAAGATGATGAGCCGCAACGGCGGCAAGGGCCTGATGCAGATGGCCCGCATGATGGGCGCCGGCGGTCCCGGCGGCATGGGCGGCGGCGGCATGGGCGGCATGCCCGACATGGCCCGGCTCAAGGCGCTGGGCGGCGGCAAGCTGCCCGGCCTCGATCCCAACGCTTCTCCGCCGCAGGGGCTTCCCGGCCTCGGCGGTCCCGGTTCCGGAGGCCTCCCCGGCCTCGGCAATCCCTTCAAACCCAAGACATAGACGACCTTAGAAAAGGACTATCCGTATGCTGAAGATCCGTCTGGCCCGCGGCGGCGCCAAGAAGCGCCCCTACTACCACATCGTCGTGGCCGACAGCCGTTCGCCCCGCGACGGCCGCTTCCTGGAAAAGGTGGGCTCCTATAATCCGCTGCTGCCCAAGGACGCCCAGCGCGTGACGCTCAAGTCCGAGCGCATCGCCGAGTGGCTCAAGAAGGGCGCCCAGCCGACCGACCGCGTCGCGCGCTTCCTGTCGCTGGAAGGCCTGGCCACCTGGACCCCGTCGAACAACCCCAACAAGGGTCAGCCGGGCAAGAAGGCCCAGGAACGCGCCGCCGAGCGCGCCCAGCGCGAGATCGACCGCGCCGAGGCCGAAGCCGCCGCGGCCGCCGCTCCGGCGCCGGAGCCGGTGGCGGAAGAGCCCGCCGTGGAAGAAGTCCCGGCCGTGGAAGCCGTGGCCGAGGAAGCGCCCGCCGCTGAAGAAGCCGCTGCCGAGGAAGCTCCGGCCGCCGAAGCTGCCGCCGAGGAAGCCCCCGCCGAAGAGGCTCCGGCCGCCGAGGCCGCCGCTGAAGAGGCTCCCGCCGAAGAAGCCCCGGCTTCCGAAGAAGCCTGATCCGGAGCGCCCCTTCTCCCGCGTGGAGAAGGGGCCTTTCCTTCACCGATGGCCAGCCCTCCCGAGCGCATGATCCTGGTCGGCCGCGTCGCCGGCGGCTTCGGCGTGCGCGGCGAGGTGCGCATCTCGGCCTTCACCGAGGATCCGCTCAGCCTGAAGGCCTGGCGCGATCTGAAGCGCGAGGACGGCTCCCACGCGGTGACCCTCCTCTCCGCCCGCCCAGCCAAGGGCGGCATCGTCGGGCGCCTGAAGGAAGTGGAGACCAAGGAACAGGCCGACGCCATGCGGGGGCTGAAGCTCTACGTCCCGCGCGCGGCCCTGCCCGAGCCGGACGAGGATGAATTCTACTTCACCGACCTGGTTGGCCTGTCGGTGCGCGACGCCGACGGAACCAAGCTCGGCTTCATCAAGTCGGTGCAGGATTTCGGCGCCGGCGACATCCTGGAAATCGACCCCGGCCAGGGGCGAGCGACCTGGTATCTTCCCTTCACACGCGAAAATGTTCCCGACGTTCGGATCGCTGACGGGTACGTGAGCGTTGTACAACCGGCGGAAGTTTCCGAACGAGACGCCTGATCAACTCACGCTGGCGTCCAATGCGGCGCGTCTCGCCTTCGAGTTGATCGTGATCAAGGACAACATTTCGAATTCGGCGAACATCAACCCCGACGAGGGGAATTCATGTCGCATTTCTATACGTTGCATCTGTTCCAGAGAGCCAATGACCCGGCGCCGAAGTCTCGCCGCCTGGTCGAGTGTGACACCGACGCCGAGGCCATCGGCGAGGCCTGCGCCCTGCTGAAGCGCGAGCGGATCCACGACGCGGTCGAGGTCTGGCTCGATACCGCCCTGATCTGCCGCCTCGGCGGCCGCGAAGACGCCCAGGCCGGAACCCGGCATTCGGCCGGCTGGCTGGGCCGCTGGGAGCGGCGCCGGGCCTGAAGCCATACCTTCTCAGCCAGCACAGCGCCTTCCAAAAGGCGTGGACCGGCCTAGTCTCGATCCCCGGCCGCACAGTTCAGGCCGTCGAACAGGTTTGTTCCCTCTACGCGGCGGCGGCCTTGGTTGGGTCGGATTTCCGATCAACGGATAGGAATTCGACTGCGATGGGTCCAGCGGACTTAAACGTGAGGGTCATGGATATCTTGGCCCCAACGGGAGTTGCGGCCGTCAGCTTACCCAGTTGGATGTAGCGTCTTCCAGTGAGCTCCAACCTTCCATAGGGAAGCAGCTTGACGCTTCGCCCTGAAACGGGCGTCGCGATGCCTTTGGCGTCGGTGACGACGCGTACCAGCTGTGCAGTCTTTGCGCAGGTGCAGGAAACCTGCAGAAGCTCGTCCGAAGTCGAGCCCAAGTTGCGAACGATGAGGAATGCCCTGGTATCGCCGCCCGCCGACTGTGTCGCATTCAGGTGGGGATCAATGAATTTCAGTGACTTAACCGTGACATCGTCCAAGCTGGAGATGGCATTCAAAAGCCTTCCCGTGGCCGGTGCGCCCAGCGTCGCGCCGGGAACATTTACAAGCACAGCCGCGAGCATGACCGCTATCAGTCGTTTCATCTCACCCCCCCAATTCTAACCGCAGCGCCAGGAGATCCAGTCAGAAAGCTTGTCGCCCGCTGCTTGCGCATCCAAGCTATTCTGCTCAAAGTAGAGCAAGGGGGCAAAGTTGGAAAGCCAGGACCAGAGGGCGAAGACGCGCGGGGTGGCCCGAAGGATGACGTCGGAATCAACTGCGACGGTGGGCCCGCCTAAACCGGCGAACGGTGATGCTGCCGCCTTCTACGACTTGATGGACCGAAAGATTGCGTTTGCAGGCCGGCTTGGGCTGCTGGCGGCGACCTTGGTGGGAATTGCCCTTCTCACGTTCGTCTGTGTCTCTGCGGTGCAGGACACCGCAGTCGTGATCGAGCCGATTCAAGTGTCGTCCTCACTGAAGAACGAGGGGATCTCTGAACAAGTCCTCGCGGCCAGAATTCAGGACAAGCTCGTGCAGATGCAGCGCAGCGTGCCGTCGCTTCGCCCGCCCGATAGTTACGAAAACAACTGGAACGATAGGATTCGCATCCAGATTCCTCGAACGTCGATTTCGATTGAGGACGTCACCGACCTTGCTCGACGCTATTTCACCCACGAAACCCGCATCGGGGGGGAAGCGACGTACTCAAACGGCAGGCTGCATCTGACTGTGCGGGTGCATGGCCTTGCGGCGGGCAGTTTCCCCGAACTTCCGCCAGCGCCGATGGCGGGCCAGCGGGCGATCGACGAGACCATCGACCAAGCGGTCACGCAGGCAGCTGTTTTCATATTCAGCGCGACCCAGCCTTACCGATACGCTGTTTACCTCGACGACCCTTTGGCGGGCGCCAATCGCGAAGAGGCTCGTAGGGTCGTCAAGGGTGCCGTGGAGCGGTCTCCGAAAGGCATGGAAGGCGCGTGGCTGAATGCTCTCTGGAGCGCGTTTCTTGTGGAGGATGGAGATCTCTATGGCGCGAGGACAAAAGCTGTCGAAGCGCTGAACCTCTCTGGAGATAGATTGGTAATTGCAGCGGCGATCCTCGCCGACATTGAGTCTGTGATCGGCACGGTCGAGCGGGAGACCTACTATCGGCGACTGACCTTGCGTCTCCTTGCCTCACCCGCGCGCCGTCAACTTGTGGGTCATGGCGCCCAGCTTCTTGCCACCGAGGAATCGGGTCGCCTCGCCAGCCTTCGTCATGATGAAACTTCAGCCTCCCAAGCGTTCGCTAGGCTCGACGCTGAGGGCGATGCAAAAATGTACCATGTGGCTTACACGCCTGACCGCAATATCTGTGCGCTGGCAAGAGGCCACGAACTTGCGAAGGCAGGCGCCGCATTCTCGGTGATGAACGACGGTCGCGGTCCGCTGGTCGATAAACAGAGCGCCAAGCTTTGCCTATTGGTCGAAGCTGGCCGGTGGTCGGACGTCGCGGCGCTGGCAGGTGAACAGGACTATGATGTCGCCCTTGGTGACAGGCGATTGCGGGCAGAGGTGCTCAGCCGGAGCTTTGAGCCGTGGATCGATCTTGCCAGAGCCGAAGTTGCCCCTTTGACGCCGCCCCTTGTTCAGACGATCCATCCAGACTGTTACCAGTGCCTTGTTGCGGGCGGTCGCGCGGCCTTCGCGAGGCACGACTTTGTAAGCGCACGACGGAATTATGCAGCTGCGATCCAGTCGGCCCCATCATTGGCTGATGCATATTTCTACCGCGCTCAATTTTATGACGCATTGGGGAATGACCGAGAGGCCATTGCAGACCTGCGGAAGGCGCTCCAACTGGCTCCGAACTGGGTGGACCCGATTGAGCTTTTCGGTGAGGTCGTGAGCAAGCGGAGCCCGGAACTGGCCGTGGGCTTCTTCTACTCTGCATCCCTCAAGGCGCCGCATTGGCCTCGGCTGCACTACGCGTGGAGCCAGGCGTTGTCACGAACGGGCGACGTACGGGGCGCGATGTTGCATAGGGCGGTGGCCAGGTGCCTCGACGCTGACATCGACAAGTTGATGAATTGGGTGACCGATTCTGACCAGGACCTCGCGCCTGAAAGCGCCACCGCGGCCGCCTGCGCGCGTTGGACGCGTTCGGCGTCCGCGTGATAATCCATGGAGCTGTCGCAGAACGGCTCGACTCAGCCCTGATCTGCTGGCTGGGCCGCTGGGAGCGGCGCCGGGCCTGAAGCCTACATCTTCATCGGCGCCATGGCGCCGGGAAGGCCGCGCACAGCGAACTCGACCCGCACCACGCCGGCGTGCTCGAACTTCAGGGTGATGGCCACGCTCGAGCCGATCTTCAGGGGCGCCTTCACCCCGGTCAGCATCATGTGGTTTCCACTTTCCGACAGGGTCATCACGCCCCCGGCCGGTATGACGAAGCCGCCTTCGGCCGGGCGCATACGCATGACCGAGCCTTCCATCCACATCCGGTGCAGCTCGACCTTGGCCGCGCAGGCGCAGGACGCCGAGATCAGGCGGTCGGGCCGCTTGCCGGTGTTCAGCACCGTCAGGAAGCCCGCCGTGTTGGGCGAGCCCGCCAGCGAGGCCTTCACCGTCGGATTGCGCAGCTGCAGCTCGCCCGCCCGCACATCGCGGGCGGTGGCCGGCGCCGCGATGGCGGCCGCGATTCCAAGGCCCAGGATCAGTCTGCGCATCACGCCCCCCAGAACCCGACGAGACGACGCGTCTCGGCCACCACCGGATCGGCCACGGCGGAGGCCCGCTCGGCGCCGTCCTTCAGAATGCGGTCCAGCTCCGCAGGATCGCCCAGGTAGCGCCGCATCGCCTCGCTGACCGGGGTCAGGACCGAAACCGCCAGGTCGGCCAGGGCCGGCTTGAAGGTCCCGAAGCCCTTGCCGCCGAACTCGGCCATCACCTCGGTCTTCGACAGGCCCGCGAGCGCCCCATAGACGCCCACCAGATTGTCCGCCTCGGGCCGTCCGGCCAGGCCTTCCACCGTCTCGGGCAGGGGCTCGGGGTCAGTCTTGGCCTTACGGACCTTCTGGGCGATCTCGTCGGGCGTGTCGGTCAGGTTGATGCGCGAATAGTCCGACGGATCGGACTTGGACATCTTGGCCGTGCCGTCGCGCAGGCTCATCACCCGGGCGCCCGGACCCTCGATCAGGCCGTCGGTCAGGGGGAAGAAGCCCGGCGCCTCGAAGTCATTGTTGAACTTCTGCGCGATGTCGCGGGTCAGCTCCAGGTGCTGGCGCTGGTCCTCGCCCACCGGCACGTGGGTCGCCTTGTAGGCCAGGATGTCGGCCGCCTGCAGCACCGGATAGGTGTAGAGCCCCACCGACGAGCGCTCCTTGTGCTTGCCCGATTTCTCCTTGAACTGGGTCATGCGGTCGAGCCAGCCCAGGCGCGCGACGCAGTTGAAGATCCAGGCCAGCTCGGCGTGCGCCCGCACCGCCGACTGCGGGAAGATCACGGCCTTGGCCGGGTCGAGGCCCGCGGCCAGGTAGGCGGCGGCGATCTCGCGCGTCTGCTGCGACAGCAGGGCCGGGTCCTGCCACACGGTGATGGCGTGCAGATCCGCCACGAACAGGAAGCAGGGCATGCGTTCCTGGTAGGCGACGAACTTCTTGAGCGCGCCGAGATAGTTGCCCAGGTGCAGGGCGCCGGAAGGCTGCACACCGGAGACGATGCGCTGGGGGCCGGCATAGGACGCGGGAGCCTGGTCGGTCATGGGACGAAAGCTTTCGGAAAAATGGGTCAGGAAACGGGCGCAGTCGGGACCGCGCTCGGCCATCGCTCTCCGGGGATCGTCCTGAAATCCATGGGCGCCGATTAGGCGAAAGCGGCCTTCAGGGCAAGCGGCCCTAGAAGGCGTCAGGCGCGCTCGGCGGTCCGTCGCCGGCCTTGGGCGCGCGGCGCAGCACACGCTTGAGGTCCGCCGGCGTCACCCCGCCCGTCAGCATCAGCATGGCGGCATAGACCGCGACGCTGGCGAGCGCGACGATCACCACCGCGTATTCCTTCGGCCCCAGGATGTGGTGGCTGCCGATGTTCAGGTTGAACAGGGCGAAGGGCGCCTCGACCTGGGTGCGGAACAGCTGGGCCAGGAACAGCAGGCCGCCCATGACCAGGGCCGACAGGGCCACGCGCGCGATGCGCGACACCGCCTGGCGCGAGGGTTCGTAGTGGCCGCGCCGGCGCAGGGTGACCCACATCATGGTCACGTTCATCCACGACGCCAGGCTGGTGGCCGCCGCGATCCCCCAGAAGCCGACCAGGTAGAACAGGCCCACGCCGGCGACGATGTTCACCCCCACCGCGATCAGGGCGAAACGCATGGGCCCCTTGGTGTCCAGCCGGGCGAAGAAGTTCGGCGCCAGGATCCTGACCAGCACGAAGGCGGGCGTGCCCCAGCCGTACTGCAGCAGCGCCAGGCCGGTCTGGTGGGCGTCATGGGCGTTGAAGGCGCCACGGGTGAACAGGCCGTCGATCAGGAAGAAGGGCATGGCGATCAGGGCCGCCGCCGCCGGCAGGGTGAAGGCCAGGGCATAGGTCAGGGCCTCGTCCATGGCCGCGCGCGCCTCGGTCTTGTCGCCCTGGTGGATGGCGGTGGACAGTCTGGGCAGCAGGGCCACCCCGATGGCGACGCCCACCAGGCCCAGCGGCAGCTGGTAGAGGCGGTCGGCGACGTTCAGCCAGCTGCGGGCCCCGGCCTCGCCCATGGAGGCCAGCGCCTGGGAGATGAAGATGTTGATCTGGGTGGCGCTGGCGGCGATGGCGCCGGGGATCGCCAGGCCGATCAGGGTCTTGATCTCCGGCGTCAGGCGCGGCCAGCGCAGCCGGATCTTCGCGCCCGTGTTGCGCACCCCCCACCACAGCCACAGCGCCTGCAGCACGCCCGCGACGATCACGCCCACGGAGGCGGCGTAGGCCGCGGCGATCGGGGTCTTCTGAGGCAGCACCGCGACCAGCATCACCACGTTCAGCACGATGGGCGCGGCGGCCGACAGCACGAAGCGCTGGCGCGCGTTCAGCATGCCCGACAGCAGGGCGACGATGGCCATGCAGGGCAGATAGGACATGGTGATCTGGGTCAGTATGACCGCCAGCATGTACTTGTCGCCCGAGTAGCCCGGATTGATCGCATGCATCAGCCAGGGCATGGCGGCCATGAAGACCACCGTCAGGGCGATGGTCGCCGCGGCGATGGTGGCCAGCGCGTCCACCGCCAGATTGTCCGCCGCCTCCTCGCCGTCGACCGACAGCTTGCGGGCGTAGGCCGGGACGAAGGCGGCGGCGAAGGCGCCCTCCGCGAACAGCCGCCGGAACAGGTTGGGGAAGCTCAGCGCCGTATAGTAAGCGTCCGCCGCGATGGTGGCGCTGGCGCCCATGGTGGCGGTGATCGCCAGGTCGCGCAGGAAGCCCATCACCCGGCTGACCAGGGTCAGACCCGAGAAGATCAGCGACGAGCGGATCAGGCTCTTGCGGGGGGAGGGGGCGGTGTCGGAGCTCACAGGTCCGCTCGTACGCGGCGGCGCGGGCCTGGGCAAGCGGCAGCACAGGATCGGGCGTCCGCGACCGTGGAGGTTGCGCCCGCGCCCTATGTCGCAGCGACTTCGGCCCGAAAAGGAGGCCTATTGGACCGGTTCAAGGATGATCGGTCTGGAGGCGGGGGTATTCACATGTTCGACAAGGTCATCGGCGTCGCCACGCCCGAGCGCCTGTCCGCGGCTCTGGTCTACGCCACCGGCTCGATCCTGGGCGCCTACGCCGCGCGCGGCCTCACTCCGCTGCAGTGGGGCGGCGGCGCCATCGCCGTGATCGGCTCGATCCTGGTCGCGGTCCTGGTGCGCACCTGGCCGCAGAAGCGCGTGACCGCGTCCTGAGGGCCACGGGCAGGCCCTGCAAGGGGATTCCGGCGACTTAGCGCTTGCCTCCCGAGGCCGCCGACGCAACCCTGACCTGATCGGGGGTGCATGATGCGTATCTGGTGTCTTGTCTTGAGCCTGGCGTTGCTGACGCCGTCGCCGGCGTTCGCGGGCCCATCCGCGCCGCCCGCCGCTTCCAGCAAGACGAAATCCGAGGCAGACACCCTGGTGGAGCGCGCCGCCGTCGCGCTCAACGCCCAGGACGCCCCCGGCGCGCGCAAGCTGATGGAACAGGCCGCCGCCACCGGTGATCCCGAGGCGATGAACGGGCTCGCGGTCTACATGGCCATGGGGGTCGGCGCCCCGGCCGACCCGAAGGGCGCGCAGGCGCTTCAGGAAAAGGCGCACAAGGCGGGCTCGCACGGCGCGGCCCTGAACATGGGCATGCGACTGTTGCAGGACCCCTCGCCGGAGCAACGACGGCGTGGCGTCGCCTTGCTCGAGGAGGCTCACGCCGATCCGCATCTGGCCGGGATCGCCGCGGGTGAGCTGGCCCAGGCCTATATCTTCGGCGACGGGGTCGACCGGGATGTGGCTCGCGGCGTCGCCCTGCTGGACGAGGCCGATGCGGCCGGGGTCGATGACGCCCAGGTGCTCTTCCTGCTCGGCCGGACCTACGGGTCGGGTTTGGGCGGCCGCGCCCGCGACCCGGCCCGCTCCTATCGCTATTTCCTGCGCTCTGCCGAACGAGGCAACAGTCATGCGATGCGCTACGCCGGCCTGGCCTTGCTGAACGGCGACGGAGTCCCGGCCGATCCGGCCGCGGCCGTGGCCTGGTTCCGCAAGGGGGCGGAGGCCGGAGACAAGCTCGCCCAGATCGACCTGGCGGTGTCCCTGGCGCTCGGCGAAGGGGGACTGGAGAAGAATCCCGCCGAGGCTCGGGTCTGGTACCGCAAGGCCGCCGACCAGGGCTCGGCCCACGCCATGCGGGCTTTGGGCGCCATGTGGATGACCGGCGAGGGCGGCGCGGTCGACCACGGCCAGGGCCTGGCCTTTCTGCAGATGGCCGTGGAGGCCGGCGACAAGGAAGCCCAGACCTTGCTGGACCGCTTCCAGTCGCAGGCGACCGGCATCGAACGGGTTGAGGCCGAAGGGCTCAAGGCGGCGTGGCGCAAGGCCCATCCGGGGGTCGAGGTCCGTTAGTTTTCCGCGGTTGGTGAATATGAACGGCGGCCAACCGCGGCAGTTCAGAACGGGTTCAGCGCGGTCCCGATAGAACCGCTCCATGCTTCCGGAGGGCGCTCCCGTCTCTTTGGACAAACATGGAGAACCGAGATGAAGAAGACCCCCGTCTCCCTCGCCCTGGTCGCCGCCCTGTCGGTCGGCTCGCTGGCGACCGCCGCCTCGGCGCAGGACTACCGTGGCTACGGCTACGGCAATGGCTACAGGAACGGCTATGCCTCCGGGCGCTATGACGACGGCCGCAATCCCTGCCAGGAAGTCCAGCACAACCGCGGGACCAACGGCGCCATCCTGGGCGCGCTCGCCGGCGCCGCGATCGGCTCGAACATGGCTTCGCACCACGGCGGCCGTTCGGGCGGCGCCCTGCTCGGCGCCCTGGCCGGGGCCGCGATCGGGACCAACATCGGCCGCAGCTCGGCCAAGGACACCGAGCGCTGCGAAGGCGCCGACCAGGGCCGTTACGACCGCTACGGCTACGACAGCTACGGCTATGACCGGTACGGCTACGACCGGCGCGGTTACGACCACTCGGGCTGGGACCGTGGCCACCGCCGCCACTGGGACCGTGACCGGGACGACCGCCGGGACCGCGACGATCGCCGCGGCTGGTAAGCCCGGCGCCGCAGCCCAGGTCTGATCGACGCCCCCGCAGGTTCGCCTGCGGGGGCGCTCGTCTGTCTCGGGACTATTGCTCGGACTTGCTGGTGGTCATCGCGACCGGCGCCTTGGGCGCGCCCTTGCGCTGCTGATCTATGTATTTCAGCTCGTTGAGCGCCGTCGGATTGTTGGGCTCGAACCTCAGGGACTCCCGATAGGCGGCCTCGGCCTCGTCGAAGCGGCGCAGCTCTCCCAGGGCGAACCCTCGGGTGCGCAGCAGGCGGGCGTGGTCGCGGCCCGACAACTCCCCGTCGCCGGCAAGAACCTTGTCGACCACCGCCAGGGCCTCGGCGAAGCGTCCGAGACGGGTGAGGGCGAGCGAGTCCTCCGTGGCCAGCTTGGGATCGTAGGGATCCAGCGCCAGGCCCTTGCTCAGGTGAGCCACCGCCGCAGCCCACTGTTCGCGCTCGTTGTCCGCGGCCCCCAGGTACAGGGCGATGCGGGGATAGGGGGAGGGGATCTGTTCGGCGCTCTTGGCGCCCGGCGCGCCGCCCTCCTTCATGATCGCCGAGGCGTGCAGCAGCGGAAGCAGGCCGCTCGAGCGCACGATCAGCACGTCGCCGCAGAGTTCGAGCGGACTCATCGAGGCCGGCGCGTGAGACAGGGCGTCCTCCAGCGCCGCGCGGTGTCTTTCGATCGTGGGGAAGTCACCCCCGCGCGTGAAGCTGTCCTCCAGCGACTTCAGCACGGCCTGGTCCTTCGCTTCCTGCGCCGCGGAGGTGGTCGAACAGGGGCCGGGTTTCTCGGCCATGGTCTTGAGCACGCCTGACGTTTCCGTCGCCTGCGGGCCTTGTGATTGCGCCTGCGCCAAATTCGCCGCCGATGCGCTCGCCAGCGCCAGGGCGGCCAGCGCCCCGATCCGATGCCGCCTGTTCATAGATTCCCCTCCGGCGCCCCCCGCGCCCGCGGCGATCTCAACACACGACGGCCGCCCTGTCAGCCGTTCGCCGCGCCGTGTAGTCTGCGCGACGGTTCGAGACGGTGATCCATGCAGCCAGCGCCGCCCCACGGCGAAACGGAGGACGAGGCCCTCGGGCGGCTGCGCCGGATCGACCTCCTGTCGCGCACCCACCCGGCCCGGGCCGCCGAGGAGGCGCGCGCGGCCATCGCGGCGGGCCTGCGCCACCCGATGCTCTTCGACCTCATCGCGCGCCGGCTGATGGAGCAGGGGCGCTTCGAGGAGGCCGCGGCGGTGTTCGGCGACGGCCTCAAGCTCGATCCCGACAACGCCGGCTTGGTCACCGGCGTCGGCTTCTGCCTGCTGCAGACCGAGCGCAACGAGGAGGCCCGTTCGGTATTCGAGGTCGCGGTGCGGCTGGACCCGGACAATCCCCAGGCCCGCTATGGCCTGGGGGGCGCCTGCGAGCGCTGCGCCGACCTGGGCGAGGCGGAGGCCCAGTTCCTCGAAGCGCTGCGGCTGCGCCCCGACCATGCGGCCGCCCTCGCGGCCCTGGCCAGCCTCGCGACGCGCCGGGGCGACCTGGAGGCCGCGCGCGACTTCGCGGCCCGCACCCTGGCGCTCGACCCCAGCCGCGCCAACGCCGAACTGACCCTGGCCGCCGCCGATGTCCGGGACGGCGACCCGGCCGCGGCCGAGACGCGCCTGAACGCCCTGCTGCGCCGCGGGCGCCTCTCCCCGCCTGACCTCGCCCAGGCCGGCGTCCTGCTGGGCGACGCCCTGGACGCGCTGGGCCGTCCGCTGGAGGCGATCGAAGCCTATGGCGAGGCCAAGGCCGAGCAGCAGCGGCTCTATCGCCCGGTCTACGGCGCGCCCGGGGTCGAATCCGCCCGGGCCGAGGCCGAGCGTCTGGAACGGGAGTTCTCGGCCCTTCCGCCGTCCGCCTTCGCGGCGTCGGGCGGCGGCTCCGCCGGGACGGGTCCGGCCTCCCACGTCTTTCTCGTCGGTTTCCCGCGTTCGGGCACGACCCTGCTCGAGCAGGTGCTGGCCGCGCGCGCCGATGTCGTGACCCTGTCGGAGCAGCCCGTGCTGCTGGACGCCCAGCAGGCGTTTCAGAGCGTCCCCGGCGGGCTGGCGCGGCTGGCGGCGCTGGACGAGGCCGGGCTGGAGCCGTACCGCGCGGCCTACTGGCGCCGGGTCGAGGCCTGCGGGGTCAAACCCGGCGGCAAGGTCTTCATCGACAAGATGCCGCTGGGGTCCACAAGCCTGCCGCTGGTCGCGCGCCTGTTTCCGGACGCGCGGATCCTGTTCGCCCTGCGCGATCCCCGTGACGTCACCCTGAGCTGTTTCCGGCGATCCTTCAGCATGAACATCGCCATGTACGAGTTCCTCACCCTCGCCGGGACGGCCCGTTACTACGACGCGGTGATGCGCCTGGCTTCGACCTGCCGCGAACGTCTGCCCCTGCGGCTCCACGAAGTGCGCCACGAGGCCCTGGTCGAGCGCTTCGACGCCGAGACCGCCGCAGTCTCCGCCTTCCTGGGCCTCGCCCCCGACGCCGCCATGGCCGATTTCGTCGAGCGCGCGCGCGAACGGCGCATCGCCACCCCCAGCGCCGCCCAGGTCGTGCGGGGCCTCAACCGCGACGGCCTGGACGCCTGGCGCCGCTACGCGCCGGCCTTGGCCCCGGTCATGCCCCTTCTGGCGCCCTGGATCGCGCGCTACGGGTATCCGAAGGACTGAGTCCCGGCGCCGGGCGGTCCGTCAAAGCCACAGAAATCCCCGAGACAGCATGGCTTTCACCCAGGTCGCCGTGTGGTTGTTTTGTGTCGTGTCCCGGTCTCGGACAGTAAAGTTCAAATGGTAACTTTTGTTAACCATGCGCCTTAAGCATAGTTTCAGCGCGACCGTGCAGGATCGACGATGGGCTAAAATGGCCCCCGACCTGCATAATGCGGGCCGGTCCTCTGAAGAAGGACTGACGCATGTCTTTCAGCGTCAATACCAATGCGGGCGCCATGACGGCGCTCCAGAACCTGTCGCGAACACAGACTGATCTCTCGCAGGTTCAACAGCGCATCAACACCGGTCTGAAGGTCGCCTCCGCCAAGGACAACGGCGCGGTCTGGGCTATCGCCCAGTCGCAACGTGCCCAGGTGGCGTCGCTCGACGCCGTGAAGGACTCGCTGCAACGGGGCCAATCGGCGACCGACGTGGCGATCACGGCTGGCCAGACCGTTTCGGACCTCCTGACCCAGATGAAGCAGAAGGCGCTTGCCGCGTCCGACACTTCGCTGGACGCCACCTCCTTGGCCGCCCTGAACACGGACTTCATCTCGCTGCGTGATCAGGTCTCCAAGGTGGTCTCCAACGCTGACTTCAACGGCACCAACCTGATCAAGAACGGCGGGACCAACTACGCCGCGCTTGCGAACGCGGCCGGGTCCTCGACCCTGACCGTTCTGGCCCAGGACCTGTCGCTGGGGGGCGGCAATGTGACGGTCGCGGCCACTGACACCATCGGTACGGTGACCCTGGCCACGGCCATGATCGCCACCGTCGACACCTCGATCTCCAACGTCAGCGCGGCGCTCGCCAAGCTCGGCACGGGGTCGAAGTCGCTGGCCACCCACCTGGACTTCGTTTCGAAGCTCCAGGACACCCTGACCACCGGCGTCGGCAATCTGGTGGACGCGGATCTCGCGAAGGAAAGCGCGCGCCTGCAAGCGCTGCAGACCAAGCAGCAGCTGGGCATCCAGGCGCTGTCGATCGCGAACGCCTCGACCAGCAGCCTGCTGGGCTTGTTCCGCTAAGCGTAGGGACGGGGGCGGGTTCCTCGTGGAGCCCGCCCGCCGCTCCATAACAGGAGGCGCCGGCCCTTGCCGCCGGCGACGAAGCACATGGCTGGCGAACCCGAACGGATCCAGTCGATCAATCTGGGGGCTCAGGCCCCCGCCCCCGGGCCCTCCCAGGCGCCCGCGCGCGAGCCGGACCTTCCGGCCGCGATGGACTATCGGCTGGTCATCGAACAGGACCCGAAGAGCGGGACCTTCATCTACAAGACCCTCGACCGCGCCACCGGCGAACTCATCCACCAGACCCCGCGCGAGGACGTGCTGCGGCTGAAGTTCGACCCGGACTACCGGGCCGGCGACGTGGTGGCGGCCCGGATCTAGCCGGCGCGCCCCTGCCTTGACCCGGACCGTGTGACCCCTCACGGTTCACACGAACGGTCTCGGGGGAGGGCGATGTCCAGAACGATCCTGGCGGCAGGACTGGCGGCGGTCTTCGCCGCCCAGACAGCGGGGGCCCAGGCGGCGTCGGCCCATCGCGCCCACGCCCATGCCGGCGCCACGACCGCGAAACCCGCCCACCGCGAGGCCTCTTCGGTCCCGCCGGCGATCCGCCCGCCCAACGCCATCGAGAAGGCGACGCTGGCGGCCTATTTCGAGCAGATCAACCAGGCCAAGGCCGATGGCGACCTCGACAAGGCCCTGATCCTGCTGCAGTCCCGCCTGACCCTCGAGGAGAAGACCTGGGGTCCGGCCCATCCCGTGACCGCCGAGACCCTGGGCTGGATCGCCTGGGTCTACGAAAGACAGGAAAAGAACGCCCTGGCCGAGCCGCTGCTGCGGCGGATCCTGGATATCCGCCGCGCCGCCTTCGGCGAGAACGACCACGACACGGCGCGCGCCTATGACGCTTTGGGCCTCAACCTGCTCTATCAGCAGCGCCCCGCCGCCGCCGAGGTCGAACTGCGCAAGGCCCTGGCCATCCGCCAGGCCGTGAAGGGCGCGCCGGCGCTGGACCGGGCCGAGGGCGACATGAACCTGGCCATCGCCCTGGTCATGCAGGGGCGCTTCGGCGATGCGGAGCCCTTCATCCGCAGCGGCCTGGACGGCCGCCGCGCGGCCCTGGGCGAGACCCACCCCGACACGCTGGAGGCCTGGTCCCTGCTCGCCCACGACCTTGAAGCCCAGGGCCGAAAGGACGAGGCCGCCCAGGCGACGCGCAGGCTCGAGGCGCTCACCAAGGGGCGGGACAGTTGAGAATCAGGGGGGCCGGACAAGGCGAAGGCCCCGCGGTCTCCCGCGGGGCCTTCATGGTGGAGCTAAGCGGAGTCGAACCGCTGACCTCTTGAATGCCATTCAAGCGCTCTACCAGCTGAGCTATAGCCCCGAAGTCTCAGTTCCGCCGGGGCTGGTCCCGGCGAGGCGGCGTATCTACGCCAGAGGGTGGGGCCGATCAAGCCCGGGCGGACGCTAAAAACGCCGCACGGGTTCCAACCGGCCCGATCAGCCCCCGATCAGCCTCAGTGTTCTTCCTCGCCCTCTTCCGGCAGGCCTTCGATCTCGTCGTCGAAGCTGTCGTCCTCGTCTTCCTCGAGGAAGGGCACCGCGTCGTCGTCCTCGTCCTCGATGACGTCGTCCTCGATGTCGATGCCCGCGCCCGGCGCGGCGTCCGGTTCGGCCGGCTCGGCGCCGTCGTCATCGTCGTCGGTGACCAGCACGTCGGATTCGATCGCCTCGTCGATTTCCGGAGCGATGACTTCTTCCTCGTCCTCGTCCTCCGCCTCGGCGGCCTTGGCCTTGACCTGATCCTCGGCGTCCTCGTCCGTCTCGTAGTCGGGCTGGGTCGAGCGCGCGCGGATGCGGCGGAACTTCACCGCTTCTTCCGGATCGAAGTCCGTGCCGCACTTCGGGCAGTGGGCCGGGCGGCGGTTGAGGTCGTAGAATTTGGCCTGGCAGTTCGTACAGATCTGCTTGGCGCCGAGGGCGGGATCAGCCAAGGGCTCACCTTCGATGAAAATGGGGGCCTTTCGGGAAGGCGGCGGCTCCCTTGCCACTAAGCGGGCCCGCTGTCAAAAGCCCATCCGCCGCGCCCGGTCGCGCGGAGCCCCCCGAGGAACCGATCGCGTGCACGCCGAGCCGGAAACGGACACCGCCCGCCTCAGGGCCGAGCCCTCCGGGCCGTTGCGCGGACAGGTGCGCGCGCCGGGCGACAAGTCCATCTCTCACCGCGCGCTGATCCTGGGCGGCATGGCCTCGGGCGTCACCGAAATCGAGGGCCTGCTGGAGGGCGCCGACGTGCTGGCGACCGCCGAGGCCGTGCGGCTGCTGGGCGCCGGGGTCGAACATCTCGGCCCCGGACGCTGGCGGGTCACCGGCCGGGGCGGCTTCTCAACGCCGGCGGACGTGGCCGACTGCGGCAATTCCGGCACCGGCGCGCGGTTGTTGATGGGCGCGGCCGCCGGCTACCCCATCGCCGCACGCTTTGACGGCGACGCCTCCCTGCGCAAGCGCCCCATGGGTCGGGTCACCGCGCCGCTGGAACAGATGGGCGCGCGTTTCGAGGTTTCCGAGGGCGGCCGGCTGCCGCTCACCGTCCATGGCGGCGGCCTGAGCGGCGTCGAGTACCGCCTGCCGGTGGCTTCGGCCCAGGTGAAGTCGGCGATCCTGCTGGCGGGGCTGAACGCCTCGGGCCTCACCGTGGTGGTCGAGCCGGAGCCGACTCGCGACCATACCGAGCGCATGTTGCGGGCTTTCGGCGCCCGGGTCCTGGTCGAGGACAACTCCGAAGGCCGCCGCATCACCCTGACGCCGGGTCCGCTCCGCGCCGCGCCTGTGCGTGTCCCTGGCGACCCGTCCTCGGCCGCCTTCCCGCTGGCGGCCGGGCTGATCGTCCCCGACTCGGAGCTGACGGTTGAGGGCGTGCTGCTCAACCCGCTGCGCACCGGGCTGATGACCACCTTCCTGGAAATGGGCGCCGATCTCACCATCGCCGAGCACCCTTCCAGCGGCGAGACCGCGGGCGACGTCACCGTGCGCGCCTCGCGGCTGAGGGGCGTCACCGTCCCGCCCGAGCGCGCGCCCTCGATGATCGACGAATATCCCATGCTGGCCGCCGTCGCCGCCTTCGCCGAGGGGACCACCGTCATGCGCGGCATCGGGGAGCTCAGGGTTAAGGAGAGCGACCGCATCGCGCTGATGGCCGCGGGGCTCAAGGCCTGCGGCGTCGAGGTCGAGGAGGAGCCGGACGGCCTGATCGTCCACGGCCGCGGCGTCCCGCCTGCGGGCGGCGCCCTGGTCACGACCGCGGGCGACCACCGCATCGCCATGAGCCACCTGGTCCTGGGGCTTGGCGCCCGCGCGCCGGTCGAGGTCGACGAGCCCGGCATGATCGCCACCAGCTTCCCCGGCTTCGTCGCGCTGATGGCCGGTCTCGGCGCCCGGATCGGGGCCGCCTGATGGCCTATGTGATCGCCGTCGACGGACCCGCCGCCTCGGGCAAGGGCACGGTCGCCAGCCGGCTGGCCTTCCACTACGGCTACCCCTATCTCGACACCGGCCTGCTCTACCGCGCCGTGGGCGTGGCCCTGCTGCGCGCCAACCAGGACCTGGACGATCCCAAGGCCGCCGAGGCGGCGGCCCGGACCATGGACCTGGAGGTGCTGGAGGACCCGGCGCTGCGCGGCGCCGTCGCCGGCGAGGCCGCCAGCCGCACCGCCGCCCATCCGGGCGTGCGCTCGGCCCTGCTGGAACTGCAGCGCGCCTTCGCACGCACCGAGCCGGGCGCCGTGCTGGACGGCCGCGACATCGGCACGGTCATCGCCCCGGACGCCGCCGTGAAGCTCTACGTCACCGCCTCCGCCGAGGTGCGCGCCACGCGCCGATGGAAGCAGCTGGTCGCGCTGGGCGAAGACATCGCCTACGAGACCGTGCTGGCCGACATCCGTCGCCGCGACCGCCGCGACGCCGGCCGCGACGCCGCGCCGATGAAGCCCGCGGCCGACGCCGTCTTGCTGGACACCACCGATCTGGATATAGAGGCCGCGATCGATGCGGCCCGCCGCATTGTCGAGGCGGCGCGCGCCAAGGGCTCCTGAGCCCCGAAGCTAAACCAAACGCGCCTTTCCCTCGCGGCCGCGGGCGACTTCACGGACCGGCGCCTCGGCCCCGGCCCCTTTGATCTCAACCCTTAACGCGACGCCGGGACTCCGACGAGCGGCTGCATGCCGCCGTATCGCCCGGCCGTTGGAGACGACGATGACGGATGTGATGATGAACCCCTCGCGCGACGATTTCGCCGCGCTTCTCGACGAGCAGCTCGCCGGCCGTGACCTCATGGAAGGCCAGGTGATCCACGGCAAGGTGGTCGCGGTCGAGAAGGACTATGTGATCGTGGACGTCGGTCTGAAGACCGAAGGCCGCATCGCGGTGAAGGAATTCGGCGGCCCGGACGGCACCGTACCCAAGGCCGGCGACAGCGTGGAAGTCTATCTGGAGCGGGTCGAGAACTCGCTCGGCGAAGCGGTGATCAGCCGTGAAAAGGCCCGCCGCGAGGAAGCCTGGACCCGTCTGGAAGGCGTCTTCGCCGAAGGCCAGCCGGTCATGGGCTCCATCGTCGGCCGCGTGAAGGGCGGCTTCACCGTCGACCTCGGCGGCGCCTCGGCCTTCCTGCCGGGCTCCCAGGTCGACATCCGCCCGGTGCGCGACGTCGGTCCGCTGATGGGCAAGGAGCAGCCCTTCGCGATCCTGAAGATGGACCGACCGCGCGGCAACATCGTCGTTTCGCGCCGCGCCATCCTGGAAGAAGCCCGCGCCGAACAGCGCACCGAACTGGTGTCGCAGCTGGCCGAGGGCGAAGTCCGCGAAGGCGTGGTCAAGAACATCACCGACTACGGCGCGTTCGTGGACCTGGGCGGCATCGACGGCCTGCTGCACGTCACCGACATGAGCTGGAAGCGCGTCAACCACCCGAGCCAGGTCCTGGCCGTGGGCGACACCGTCAAGGTGCAGATCATCAAGATCAACCCGGACACCCAGCGCATCTCGCTCGGCATGAAGCAGTTGCAGGCCGATCCGTGGGATGGCGTCGACGCCAAGTACCCGGTGGGCGCCCGCTTCACCGGCCGGATCACCAACATCACCGACTACGGCGCGTTCGTTGAGCTGGAAGCCGGCGTCGAAGGCCTGGTCCACGTCTCGGAAATGTCCTGGACCAAGAAGAACGTCCACCCCGGCAAGATCGTCTCCACCTCCCAGGAAGTGGACGTCATCGTGCTGGACGTCGACGCCTCCAAGCGCCGCATCTCGCTGGGCCTCAAGCAGGCCCAGGCCAATCCGTGGGACGCCTTCGTGGCCGCCCATCCGATCGGCTCCACCGTCGAGGGCGAAGTCAAGAACGCCACCGAATTCGGCCTGTTCATCGGCCTGGAGAACGACATCGACGGCATGGTCCACCTGTCGGACATCGACTGGAACCAGGCCGGCGAGGAAGCCATCCAGCGCTACAAGAAGGGTGAGATGGTCAAGGCCAAGGTCCTGGACGTCGACGTCGAGAAGGAACGCATCTCGCTCGGCATCAAGCAGCTCGGCGGCGATCCGATGGCGACCGACACCTACCGCAAGGGCCAGACGGTGACCGTCACGGTGACCGAGATCACCACCGGCGGCATCGAGGTGAAGTTCGGCGAGGATAGCGCGCCGATGACCGCCTTCATCCGCAAGTCGGACCTGTCGCGCGACCGGGCCGAGCAGCGCCCCGAGCGCTACGCGGTCGGCGATCGGGTCGACGCCCAGATCACCAATGTCGACAAGGCCACCCGCCGCGTCTCCGTCTCGATCAAGTCGCTCGAGATGGCCGAGGAAAAGGAAGCCATCGAGCAGTTCGGCAGCCAGGACTCGGGCGCTTCGCTCGGCGACATCCTGGGCGCGGCCCTGCGCGAGAAGGCCGGCAAGGACTAAGACTGTCTGTAAAGGTGCGCTCCCTCGGCCACCGGGCGTGTCATGCAAAAGTGGCTTCCACTTTTGCGCCCGGACATGCCCGAACTAAAAAAGTCGGGGGAGCGTCGCCGTTTTGTTTCTCGCACGGCCTTTTTCACCGCGCGGGCGAAGTGTAAGGTTCCAACCGTTGCAGCCACTCTCCCCGTGGTTGCGGGACTGCCCCGGGGGCGCACATGATCAAGTCGGAGTTGATCGTCAGGCTGGCGGCGGAGAATCCGCACCTGACGCACAAGGACGTCGAAAGGGTCGTCAACATCATCCTGGACGGGATGGTGGGCGCGCTCGAGGACGGCGGCCGGGTGGAGCTCCGCGGCTTCGGCGCCTTCTCGGTCCGCTCGCGTCCGGCGCGCTCGGGCCGCAATCCGCGCACCGGCGCCCAGGTCTCGGTGCCGGCCAAGTCCGTGCCCTTCTTCAAGAGCGGCAAGGAGCTGCGTGAACGCCTGAACGTCTCCGGCGACGCATGACGCCCCCGCCTATCGAACACGTCGCCAAGCGCAGCTTGAGCCTGCTCGGCGAATTCCGCGCCTTCGCCATGCGCGGAAACGTCATCGACCTGGCGGTCGGCGTGATCATCGGCGCCGCCTTCGGCAAGATCGTCTCCAGCCTGGTCGACCAGGTGATCATGCCCCCCATCGGCTTGCTGGTCGGCAAGGTCGACTTCGCCAAGCTGGAGTGGGTGCTCAGGCCCGACAACCCGCTGACCAAGATCGACGAGAAGGTCTCCATCCAGTACGGCGCCTTCCTCAACAGCCTGATCCAGTTCGTGATCGTGGCCTTCGTGGTCTTCGTCATGGTCAAGGCCATGAACCGCATGCGCGAAAAGGAAGCCGCGCATCCGACCACCCCGCCGGCGCCCACCCCCAGCGAGAAGCTGCTGGAAGAAATCCGGGATGAGCTGAGGGCGCAGCGCCCGCAGGTCCAGCCCCCGCAGGCCTGAGGCCGTTCACCGCAATTTGGTGGACGCTCCCGCTCCGCCCCTGAAGCCTGCCTTCAGGGGGACCACGCATGCTTCGTCGGCAATTCACATCTGGACTGGTCGCGGCCGTCGCGTCCGGTGGGATCGCGCGCGCCGCCGGGCCAGTGGCCGGGCGCATGGTCGAGGTGCGCGGAACCCGGCTCTATGTCGAGGACACCGGCCCGCGGGACGCCCCGGCCCTGCTCTACCTGCATGGCGGACCCGGCAGCGGCGCCTACGACTTTTCCCTGTTCCAGGGCGCGCGCCTGTCCAGGGCGTTGCGGCTGATCGCCTTCGACCAGCGCGGCGCCCTGCGTTCGGGGCCGCTGAAGCCCGACGAGACCTTCGGACTGAACGACCTGATCGAGGACGCCGAGGCCCTGCGCCGGACGCTCGGGATCGACCGGTGGACGATCCTGGGCCACTCCTTCGGCGGCTTCGAAGCCGTCTGCTATGCGGCCGCTTACCGGGACTCGGTCGAGGCGGTGATATTCGAAAACCCGACCTTCGACCTGGGCTCCAGCGCCCGCTGCCTGATGCGGGCGGCGGCGGCGGTCTATCGGCGCAAGGGGGACCCCGCCGGGGCCCGGCGCGCGCTCGCCGCGGCGGCGGCGCCGACTTCTCAGGCGAAAACCTGGGAGGCGTTCGGCCCGATCACCAACAACCTGGGGCCCGACCGTGACTCCCTCTACGTCCACGGGCCGGACAAGGCTTTCTTCGACCGCGTCGTGGCCGAGTCCGGCCTGCCCGGACCGACCTGGGGCAACGGCGGACCCCATCAGCAGCGGCTCTACCGGGAGGGGAAGGTGTTCGAACCGGTCACCGGCCGCCTGTCCCAGATCCGCCAGCCGGCGCTGCTGATCCACGGCCGCTACGACTATGTCACCGCCCCCGATCAGGTGGCAGCGTTCCGGCGCCGGGTGAAGCATGGCGTGGTCGTGACCTTCGAGAACAGCAGCCACTTCGCCCGGGTCGAAGAGCCGGACCGGTACGGGCAGGTGGTCACCGACTTTGTGCTGGCCCACGCCCGGAGAGGGCGCCGGGATTGACCGGCGGGCGCCTCCGCGGTCGGATCCAGTTCGTAGATGGTGTGTTCCGCCGCTTGCGAGCTTCCGATGCCCTCGACCCGCCCCGTACCCCTGTCCGAGACCCTGATCGGCTCCTGGACCCTGCTCAGCCGCTACGACGAGACGGCGGACGGCGCGCGCCGGATCGATCCCCACCTCGGCGCCGATCCCTTCGGCCTGCTGATCTACGACCGGGGCGGAAACTTCGCCGCCCAGTTCATGAAGCGTGACCGCTGCGCCGCCGTGGCGATGGAGAGCCCCGCCCGGGCCGGCCCCAACAACAGCCGCGCCATCGGCGGCTACGACGCCTATTTCGGAACCTACTCGGTCGACGACGAGGCCGGGACCGTCACCCAGTCCCTGACCGCCGCCCTGTCGCCGGAGAGCGTCGGCATGGTCCTGACCCGCGCCATGACGGTGGAGGGCGACACCCTGACAATCCGGCTGGACACGGCCGCGGCGGACGCGACGCCGGTGGTGCGGACCCTGATCTGGAAACGGGCGGCCTGATCGCCGGCCGCTCTTGCCGCGGACGTGATCGGCGGGGCGCTTGCCGCGACCCCGGCGGCCTCTCAATGTGCGCCTCGCGGGGATTGCAATGCGCGTGGCCGGCCTCCTCATCGCCCTGGTTCTGTTCGGTCTCGCCGCCCGCCGGGCCGAGGCCGCCGCCCCCTGTTCGCCGGATCGCGCCGCCGCCGCCGGAGCGGCCGTCAGGCAGGCCCGCGCCCGGCTGACCGCCATCCCGGTCGGCAGCGACATGGAGATCGAGGTTTCGCGTCCCACCCGCCGCGCCATGGAGGCGCTGAAGGATCGCATCCGTGTCTATGGCGCGGAGGCGCTGCGCTGCGCTCCGGCCCATCCGGATGCGAAGGCTTTGCAGGCTGCTGTCTCGGCGGGTGGTGACGCCTTCGAAGACACGGCGCCATTCGATCCGGCCCATCCGACCCGCGCGGTGAACGGAAACGGCCTGGGCTATGAGGTCGTCCTCTACCCGGACCACCCGGACCTGCTGGGCCTGGTCGCGCGGGTGCAGATCGCCTGCGGGGACGACGGTATGCTGATGCTGTATCGCCGCGGCCCCTCGGGATGGCGCGAACTGATGGTCCGGCGCAGCCGTCCCTATCGCGACCTGTCCGGCGTCTGGAGCAGCCTCGAGCATCGGATCTCGCCCGACGACGCCCGCGGGCGCTGGTACCTCGCCACCATGCATGGCGGTCCCTGGTGCGTTTCAAACTGGCATGGGCTGGACTACGACCTCAGCCGCCCGGGACCGGCGCCGGGCCGGCCGCACGTCTTCTTCAAGGCCAACCGCAGCGTCTACCTGGGCTATGACGAGCCCTATGTGATGCGCGCCGAGGCCGGCTGGTTCGAGCAGCGCCGCTACAGCGATTCCATGGACATCGAGGTGATGATCCGCCGGCATATCGACCGCTACGCCATCAACAGCGACCGGGTGACCCGTATCCAGCCGGTGGCGGAGAACGCGCGCGATTTTGTCGACGAGTGGGCGAGTTCGCCATGGCGGGAAGCCCGGACCTGGTCCGCGCCCCGGCTGCGCCGGCGCCACGCGCTCATCGCCAGGCAGGCGACCAGGTTCCGGCTCGGGTTCGAGGCGGTTCGTCATTGCCCCGGCGGGTTGACCGAATTCGAGCTCGACGGCGACCGGGGTCCGACCTGGTTCCTCGTGGTGTCCGGGACCGGCCCCTATCGCATGGCGCAGGTGTCGCGCCGGGCGCGTCCCGGCTGCAACAATGGATCGATGGAGGAACTCGGCAAGGAGCCCGCCGGTCTCGAGAAATGAAGCGTCGCCGCTTGCGGCGGAACCCTCAAGGCGCCAGCTAGGCGCCATGCCCGCCCGCGCCAAGATCTGTGGCCTGACCACCCCCGACGCCGTCGAGGCCGCGCTCGCGGGCGGCGCCTCGCACCTGGGCTTCGTCTTCTTCCCGCCGAGCCCGCGCAATCTCGACCCCGAGCGCGCCGCCTTCCTGGCCGCCCCGGCGCGGGGCCGCACACCGGTCGTGGCCGTGGTGGTCGATCCGGACGACGACCTGATCGACCGCATCGCGTCGGCCCTCCGCCCCGACTTCTTCCAGCTGCACGGCAAGGAGGACGCCTCGCGCGCCGCCGCGATCAAGCGCCGCAGTGGCTCGGGCGTGATCAAGGCCCTGTCGGTCTCCGAGGCCGCCGACCTCGACGCCGCCGTCGCCTTCGAAGGCGCCGTCGATCACCTGATGTTCGACGCCCGCCCGCCCAAGGGCTCGGTCCTGCCGGGCGGCCTGGGGGCGAAGTTCGACTGGAGCCTGCTCGCCGGGCGCCGCTTCGCCCGGCCCTGGTTCCTGGCCGGCGGGATCGGCCCGCTCAACGTCACCGAAGCCCTGGAAATCTCCGGCGCGCCGTTGGTCGACGTTTCCTCTGGCGTGGAAAGCGCCCCCGGACTAAAAGACCCCGCCCTGATTTCGGCCTTCCTGAAGGCTGTCGAACGCGCGCGCTAGTGTGGCGGCCGCGCGTGTTGAGGACCCTGACTTGAGTTCTGCTGCAAAATCGAACGCCTACGCCTGGCCCGATCAGAACGGCCGGTTCGGCGACTATGGCGGCCGCTACGTCGCCGAGACCCTGATGCCCCTGGTGCTGGAGCTGGAGCAGGCCTATGCGGCCGCCAAGGCCGATCCCAGCTTCCAGCAGGAGCTGGACTGGTTCCTCGAGCACTATGTGGGTAGGCCTAGCCCGCTGTATTTCGCCGAGCGCCTGACCGATCATTTCGGCGGGGCCAAGATCTATCTGAAGCGCGACGAGCTCAACCACACCGGCGCGCACAAGATCAACAACTGCATGGGCCAGATTCTGCTGGCCCGGCGCATGGGCCGCACGCGGATCATCGCCGAGACCGGCGCCGGCCAGCATGGGGTGGCCTCTGCCACCGTCTGCGCCCGTTTCGGCCTGCCCTGCGTCGTTTACATGGGCGAGACCGACGTCGAGCGGCAGAAGCCCAACGTCTTCCGCATGAAGCTGCTGGGCGCCGAGATCGTGCCCGTGACCTCGGGCACCGGCACGCTCAAGGACGCCATGAACGAGGCGCTGCGTGACTGGGTCACCAACGTCGCCGACACCTTCTACATCATCGGCACGGCGGCCGGCCCGCACCCCTATCCGGAGCTGGTGCGCGACTTCCAGTCGGTGATCGGACGCGAGGCCAAGCAGCAGATCCTCAAGGTCGAGGGCCGCCTGCCCGACGCCGTGGTCGCCGCCATCGGCGGTGGCTCCAACGCCATCGGCCTGTTCCACCCCTTCATCGGCGACGAGGGCGTGCGCCTGATTGGGGTCGAGGCGGCCGGCCATGGGGTGAACACCGGCATGCACGCCGCCTCGCTCACCGGCGGACGCCCGGGGGTTCTGCACGGCAACAAGACCTATCTGCTGCAGGACGCCGACGGCCAGATCATCGACGCCCACTCGATCTCGGCCGGGCTCGACTACCCCGGCATCGGGCCGGAGCACGCCTTCCTGCACGACACGGGACGGGCCGAGTACATCTCCGCCACCGACGACGAGGCGCTGGAGGCGTTCCAGCTCTGCGCCAAGCTCGAAGGCATCATCCCCGCGCTCGAACCCGCCCATGCGCTCGCCCGCACCGGCGAGCTGGCCAGGGAGATCGGCAAGGGCGGGATCATCGTGATGAACATGTGCGGCCGCGGCGACAAGGACATCTTCTCCGTCGCCGAGCACCTGGGGACCAAGCTTTGACCAAACAGCGACTGGACGACCGCTTCGCCGCCCTCAGGCGCGAGGACCGGGCCGCCTTCGTGGCCTATGTCATGGCCGGCGACCCCACCCCCGAAGCCGCCTTCGAGATCATCAGCGGCCTGCCCGCCGCCGGCGCCGACATCATCGAACTGGGCTTTCCCTTCTCAGACCCTATGGCCGAGGGGCCGCCGATCCAGCGGGCCTCGCTCAGGGCGCTGAAGGCCGGTATGACGCTGAACGGCGTGCTCGATCTGGTGCGCCGCTTCCGCACCCTCGATCAGACCACCCCGGTCGTGCTGATGGGCTACCTCAACCCCCTGCTGACCCATGGTTTCGCCGCCTTCGCCGACCACGCGGCGGACGCCGGCGTTGACGGCCTGATCGTGGTCGACTGCCCGCCGGAGGAGGCCGATCCGCTGGCGGACGAACTGGAGCGCGTCGGGATATCCCTGATCCGCCTGGCCACGCCGACCACCGACGACAAGCGTCTGGTCACCGTGGTCAAGCGCACCTCAGGCTTCGTCTACTACGTCTCCGTGGCCGGGGTGACCGGGGTGCTGGAGGCCGACGCCGACGCCATCGCGCCTGCCGTGGAGCGGGTGCGCAAGGCCTCGGGCCTGCCGGTGGCGGTGGGTTTCGGGATCAAGACTCCGTCAAGAGCGGCGGAAGTAGCCCGCATCGCCGACGCCGCTGTGGTAGGATCGGCGCTTGTGGATCGGATCGCGGAGGCGATTGCGTTGAACGAAAACCCTGCGCCGAAAGTTCTGGAAACAGCCGCGGCTTTGGCCAAAGCTGTGCATTCTGCGCGAGTCGCGGTCGCGGAGGCCTGACGGATGGCGATGGCCGAAAAGTTCGACGACCCCAAGGGACACGGCGCCGGCAAGGGCGGCGACCGTCGCGAGCGCGGCGGCTGGCTGGCCAAGATCGCGCCCGGCGTGCGCAAGGCCTTCACCAAGCGCGACACGCCCGAGAACCTCTGGGTCAAATGCCCCGACACCGGCGAGATGATCTATCGCCCCGACCTGGAGGCGGCCCTTTGGGTCACTCCGGCCGGTCGGCACATGCGCATCGGGGCGGAGCTGCGCCTGCGCTTCACCTTCGACGACGGCCAGTGGGAGGCGATCAATCCGCCCACCGCGCCGGAAGACCCGCTGGAATTCTTCGACGGCCGCCCCTACCGCGAGCGGCTGCACGCCGCGCGCAAGGCCACCGGTCACCAGGACGCGGTCTCCATCGGCTACGGCAAGATCAAGGGCGTGGCCGCCGTGGCCATGGTCCAGGACTTCGCCTTCATGGGCGGGTCGCTCGGCATGGCCGCGGGCGAGAGCTTCATCCGTGCGGCCGAGGAAGCGGTGGGGCGGGGCGTGCCCCTGGTCGCCTTCACCGCCGCCGGCGGCGCGCGCATGCAGGAAGGGGCGCTTTCCCTGATGCAGATGGCGCGCACGACCCTGGCCATCCAGGAACTGAAGAAGGCCCAGCTGCCTTACGTCGTGGTCCTCACCGACCCGACCACCGGGGGCGTGACCGCCTCCTACGCCATGCTGGGCGACATCCACCTGGCCGAGCCGGGCGCGCTCATCGGCTTCGCCGGCCAGCGGGTGATCGAACAGACCATCCGCGAGACCCTGCCCCCGGGCTTCCAACGCTCCGAATACCTGGTGGAAAAAGGCATGGTCGACCGCGTGGTGCCCCGCGCCGAGATCCCCGAGGTGCTGGGCGCGGTGCTGTCCATGCTGATGGGCGGCAAGCGGCGGGCGGCCTAGCAACCCACAACTCTGTCCGTCATCCTCGGAGCGGAGCCCCGCAGGGGCGCAGACCCGAGGACCCAACAGCGAATCTTGTGTGAAGCTGGACGCCCTTTTCCTTCGCAGCGTTGAGCGGGGAGCTGTTGGGTCCTCGGGTCTCCGGCGCCCACGCGCCTGCGCTCCGAGGATGACGGTCATAATAGGGGGCAGTTCAGCGTCGAATCGTCAGCCAGGAGGCGCCTCATGACCGACCGCCTCCTCCCCCACGACGCCGCGCTCGAGCGCCTCAAGGCCCTGCACCCCAAGCTCATCGACCTGTCGCTTGAGCGCATGCAGCGTCTCTGCGCCGCCCTGGGCGATCCCCAGCGCAAGCTCCCCCCGGTGATCCACGTCGCCGGCACCAACGGCAAGGGCTCCACCGTCGCCTTCATCCGCGCCATCGCGGAGGCCGCGGGCCTCAAGGTCCACGTCTACACATCCCCCCATCTGGTGCGCTTCGCCGAGCGTATCCGGCTGGCGGGAGCCCTCATCGGCGACGACCGCCTCGCCGACGTCGTCACCCGGGTCGAGGCCGCCAATGCGGGCGAACCGATCACCTTCTTCGAGGTCACCACCGCCGTGGGCCTGCTGGCCTTCGCCGAGACGCCCGCGGACCTCTGCATCCTGGAGGTGGGTCTGGGAGGGGTGCTGGACGCCACCAATGTGGTGGAGGGCGTCGCGGTCTCCGTAATTGCCCCGGTCGACCTCGATCACCGTGAGTTCCTCGGCGACACGGTCGAGGCGGTGGCCACCGAGAAGGCCGGCATCCTGCGCAAGGGCGTGCCGGCCGTCATCGGCCGTCAGAACGAGAATGCGCTGGCCGTCATCGAGGCGCGGGCGGAAGCGGTCGGCGCGTCCCTGAGCGTCCTCGGCTGCGACTTCGACGCCTACCCCGAGCGCGGCGGCATGGTCTTCCAGGGCGGCGACCGCCTCTACGACCTGCCGTCGCCGGCCCTGATCGGGGCGCACCAGTTCGACAACGCGGGCCTGGCCATCGCCGCGATCCTGGCGCTCGGCGACGAGCGTATCGGCGAGGGCGCCATCGTCGAGGGACTGTCCAGCGTGACCTGGCCCGGACGCCTGCAGCGGATCACCGCCGGGCCTTTGGGCGAGCGGGCCAGGGCCACCGGCGCCGACCTGATCCTGGACGGCGGTCACAATCCCCACGCGGCGCGGGCCCTGGCCCGCACCCTCGCCGATCTGGGCGCCCGCGACGGCCGCCCCCTGGTCTTGGTCGCGGGGATGCTGGCCAACAAGGACGCGCTCGCCTTCTTCGAGGCGTTCCGGGGGTTGAAGCCCGGTGTCTTCACCGTCCCGTTCGCCGCGGATACGGCCGCGCCGCCGCGCGATCTGGCGCAATCGGCGCGCATGGTCGGGCTCAGGGCCGAGGCCTGCGAGGGACTGGATCCGGCGCTGGACCGCGCCTTGGCGTCAGGCGAGCGGCCGCGCGTCGTGATCTGCGGCTCGCTCTATCTGGCGGGAGAAGTGTTGGCCAGATCGCCAGAGACCTGGCCGGTCTAAGGCCGCGAACACCAAGGACAAATCGCGAGTTCGCGCCGACCCCTTGGTGTCCTTGGTGTGTTTGGTGGTGAAATTCTTTCTCCCGCCTGACGGCGAGAAACAGCCTCAGGCCACCGCCGCCTTCACGCCGGTCTCGGCCAGCCACTCCAGAATCTTCTGCTTGGGCATGGCGCCGACCTTCATCGAGGTCATGTGGCCGTCGCGGAACAGCATCAGGGTCGGGATGCCCTTCACGCCATAGCGGGTCGGGACCGAGGGGCTGTCCTCGATATTGACCTTGGCGATGGTCACCTGGTCGGCGAAGTCCTCGGAGATCTGCTCCAGCGCCGGGGCGATCTGCTTGCAGGGGCCGCACCACTCCGCCCAGAAATCCACCAGCACCAGCTTGTCGGACTTCAGGACGTCCTGCTCGAAGCTTTCGTCCGTGACCTTCACCGTGGCCATGCTTGCAACTCCAACAGCGCGACTCGTCCCATGACGAGGCGGCGTCGCGTCCAGATAGGGTGACGCTGGGGGGAGATCAACCGCCCTCACGAAGCCGTGCCCTCGCCACGGATCCGGCGCAGGGTCGATTCCACCAGGGCGTCGGAGAGCACCGTCAGCTTCGGCCCGTCGGTCCAGATCAGCGCCGCCGCGACCTGGCGGTCCGGATAGAGCGAGCGCAGCACCGCCACATAGACCGCCATCTGGGCCAGGTAGTGGAAATCGGCGTCCTCGGCCCGGTCCGGCGCGGGCCGGTTGGTCTTGTAGTCGATGACCAGAACCCGCTCGGGGCCGATCACCAGCCGGTCCAGCCGCCCGGAGATGGCCACCCCGTCCGGCAGGCCTGCGGCCGAACCCGCCACCGCCACCTCGGGCCGCGAGCCGGGACCGAACACCTCCGCGAAGCGCGGATCGTCCAGCACCGCCAGCACCGCCTGCGTCATCTCGGCGCGCTGCTCGGGCGTCAGATCGGGCTCGCGCGCCAGGAGCGCTTCGGCGCCCGCGGCCCGGTCGGCGGCCGCCAGGTCGGGCAGCAGCTGGAACAGGCGGTGGATCAGTTCGCCGCGCCGGAACCGCCTCAGGCCGCCGGTGTCGGCCAGGGGCGAGGGGGAAGGGACCTTGGCGATCTCGGCCAGATCGGTGGGCGAGGCCCAGCGGGTGGCGCGCGCCTCCTCCGCGGGCGCCAGCGCCGCCCAATCCGGTAGGGCGACCGCCGTCCGCCCGGGCGCC
>CAYSNW010000014.1:0-71573 GCA_964432415.1 uncultured Caulobacteraceae bacterium | reverse complement strand
GATGCGCTCGGCGGTGGTCTCGCCGATCAGCAGGTTATGGTTGCGGCGCATGTAGGAGATGATCGCCTCGTCCATCTTGTCGCCGCCGACGCGCACCGAACGCGAATAGACGATGCCGGAGAGCGAGAGCACCGCCACCTCGGTGGTGCCGCCGCCGATGTCGACCACCATCGAGCCGGTGGGCTCATGGATCGGCAGGCCGGCCCCGATGGCCGCGGCCATGGGCTCGTCGATCAGGCCGACGCGGCGGGCCGAGGCGTTCAGGCAACTGTCGTTGATGGCGCGGCGCTCGACCGCGGTGGCGCCGGAGGGGACGCACACGATCACCTTTGGGTTCACGAAGCCCTTGCGGTTGTGGACCTTGCGGATGAAGTGCTTGATCATCTCCTCGGCGACTTCGAAGTCGGCGATGACCCCGTCGCGCATGGGACGGATGGCTTCCATGTGGCCGGGGGTGCGGCCCAGCATCTGCTTGGCCTCGATGCCCACGGCGTGGACCACCTTGCGGCCGCCGACGTTTCTGAGCGCCACGACCGAGGGCTCGTTCAGGACGATCCCCTTGCCCTTCATGTAGATGAGGGTGTTCGCCGTACCGAGGTCGATGGCGATGTCGTTGGAGATCATGCCGAACATGGCTTGGAACATGAGCGTCGTTTCGTAGTCTTTGGGATGTTGGGAACGGAATCGCGGGCGGATGTCTGACGTTGACGCCCTCGCCGCGCGATCCCCATCGCGCGGAATCGATGTTCGTCTTCCGCCGTTAGACGAAGCCCGTTTGCCTGCTCCCAAAGGCGAATTCAAGGCCTAAGAACGGACTAGGGGTGCGACTTCTACGACCCCCGGCATCTCGCAAGCTAGGCCATTCAATCAAAAGAGAAATTGCCAAGGCGGGTCACAGGGTTGTGAGGCCTTCCGTCTCCAGCGTGAGAAGCACCGCGCCCCGGGCCTGCATTCGCTCCAGATGGGCGGCGGAAAACGGGTAGCGTTCGCGGCGATCCGGACCGGTCTGCAGGAACCAGCGGGTCATCACGTAGAGGTAGGGATCGGAGGTCGTGTAGCGTTGGCCGTGGACCCACGGACCGTCCGAGAGCTGAGCTTCCGCCAGGTCGAAATAACCCTCGATCGCGCCCGGCGCTCGGGCCCGGATGGCCGCGAAACCGGCCTCCTCGCTGTAGCGCTCGGGGCGGAACAGATGGGCGAAGGCCGGATGCAGGGACGAGGCGATGTAGGTGTTGAAGGACAGGACTTGCGCCGCCGCCCAAGGGTCGTCGAGCGAGACCAGGCCCGCGTCGGGCCAGCGCCGGGCGATCCAGTCCAAGATCGCGGGGTTCTCGGTCAGAATGCCCTCGTCCGTGACCAGGGCGGGCACCCGGCCCTTGGGGTTGATCGCGAGGTATTTCGGCTTGCGCTGCTCGGCGTCCCCGAAGTTGACGCGGATGGGCTCGAACTCGGCCCCGGCCTCGTTCAGCGCGATGTGGGAGGCCAGCGAGCAGGCGCCGGGCGCGTAGAACAGCTTGAGGCTCATTCGTCGTCTCCGCCCGCGCCGGCCCGGCGCCGTTTCAACAGTTCGCGCGCGCCCAGCATCAGGGCCAGCCACAAAAGGCCGACGGCGCCGATCAGGAGCCCGCTCTTCCAGTCGCCCTTGTGGCTCATGGCCAGGAACGAACGGCCGAAGATGGCCACGAGCGCGGTCTTGGGCAGGACGCCCAGCGCACAGCCGGCCAGGAAGGCGCTGAACGACGCGCGTGAGATCCCGAAGGCCATGTTGACCACGATGAAGGGCGCCGACGGCACGTTCCTGATGATGAAGGAGGCGATGAAGGCGTTCTGGCCGACGTAGCCGGAGACCCGGTTGATCGCGTCGCCGCCGAACCGCTCCAAGGCCTTGGCCCCCATCAACCGCCCCACCCAGAAATTGACCGCCGCCGAGACCACGGTCCCGATCCAGCTGTAGAGGAACCCGGCCCAGGGCCCGAACGCCACCACGCAGGCGGCGATCAGCACGAACTGTGGCGCGCCCACGAAGCTGGCGATGGTGAAGACCGCGATCGTCGCCGGCAGGCCCCACGGACTTCCGGAGAACCGTTCCAGCCAGGACTCGAACTCGCCCTCGGTCGCCTGGCCCGCGTGGGTGCGGCCGAAGAACAGGATCAGGCCGACGGTGACCAGCAGGCCGAGCGTGACGACGACCGCCCGCACGCGGCGCGCATTCATGCGGGTGAGGTAGGACCACAGGCGGTTCATCACTGCCGCTTATAGCGTCGAGGAATTGTGCAACAAGGATTGAGGATTGGTCCGGTGGACAGCTTGGCCGGCTTCCGCCATACCTCCGCTCCGTCTTTCGCACTTGCGAGATGGAGACCCCCGATGAGCCTCGAGTCCACCGCCCTGCGCCGGGTCCAGCCGTCCCAGACGCTGGCCGTCACCGCCAAGGCGCGTGAACTTCAGCGCCAGGGCCGCGACGTGATTTCGCTGGGCGCGGGCGAGCCGGACTTCGACACCCCCGAAAACGTCAAGCAAGCCGCCATCGCCGCCATCCGGCGCGGCGAGACCAAATACACGGACGTCGGCGGCATCCCGGAGCTGAAGGCCGCCATCGTCGCCAAGTTCGCCCGCGAGAACGGCCTGAAGTTCGAGACCAGCCAGGTCATCGTCTCGCCTGGCGGCAAGGCGGTGCTGTTCAACGCCCTGCTGGCCACCCTGTCGCCCGGCGACGAGGTGGTGGTCCCTGCGCCCTACTGGGTCTCCTACCCCGACATGGTCTACCTGGCCGGCGGCGAGCCGGTGATCGCCTCGGCGGGTCCGGAGACCGGCTTCAAGCTCAAGCCGGAGGCGCTGGAAGCGGCGATCACGCCGCGCACGAAGTGGCTGATCCTGAACTCGCCGTCGAACCCGACGGGAGCGGCCTACACCGCGGCCGAACTGCGTGGTCTCGCCGATGTGCTCGTACGTCATCCCCAGGTCTGGGTGCTGACCGACGACATGTACGAGCACCTGATGTTCGACGACCTGACCTTCACCACCATCCTGCAGGTCGCGCCGGAGCTGACGGACCGGACCCTGACCATGAACGGCGTGTCGAAGGCCTACGCCATGACCGGCTGGCGCATCGGCTACGCGGCGGGGCCGCAGGCCCTGATCAACGCCATGTCCAAGGTCCAGGGCCAGTCGACCTCCAACCCCTGCTCGATCGCCCAGTGGGCTGCGGTAGAAGCCCTGTCGGGCCCCCAGGACTTCATCGCGCGCCAGGCCAAGGTGTTCGAGCAGCGCCGCGATCTGGTGGTCTCGATGCTGAACCAGGCGTCCGGCATCAAGTGCGCGACGCCGGACGGCGCCTTCTACGTCTATCCCTCCATCGCCGCCCTGATCGGCAAGACCGCGCCGTCGGGCAAGACGATCGACAGCGACGAGGCCTTCGTCAGCGAGCTGCTGGGCGTCGAGGGCGTGGCGGCGGTGCACGGCGCCGCGTTCGGACTGTCCCCCTTCTTCCGCATCTCCTACGCCACCGCGACCGAGGTGCTGGAGGACGCCTGCGCCCGCATCCAGCGCTTCTGCGCCAGCCTGAGGTGAGCGCGCCCAAGGCCTGGCCGCTCCCGCGCAGCATGAAGGTGCTGGGGGCGCTGTTCCTGGCCCTGTCGGCGGCGACGCCCGCCTCCTCGGTGTTCGTCATCGTGCCCGACGTCCTGGCCGAAGCCGGCTCCGGCGCCCTGATCGCCATGGGAATCGCCGCTCTGATCGCCGTCTGCGTCGGCCATCTCTACGCCGAGCTCGGTTCCGCCTTTCCGACAGCCGGCGGCGAATACGTCATGATCGGCAATACGCTGGGGCCGCTGCCCGGCTTCCTGGTGCTGGGACTGAACCTGGCCAATTCGATCCTGGGCGCCGCCGTGCTGGCGCTGGGGGTGGCGACCTACCTAGGCCTGGCCGAGACGGCGCAGACACCGGTCGCCCTGGCGGTGGTCTGGGGCGCCACCCTGCTGGGCCTGCTCAACATCCGCACCAACGCCCTGGTCACCGGCCTGTTCGTCGGGGTCGAGATCATCGCCCTGGTGGTTCTGGCGGCGCTCGGCTTCGGCCATCCGCACCGCGATCTCGCGGGGCTGTTCCTGCACCCCATGGCGCCCTCAGCCCATGGCGGCCTTGTGGCGGCAGGCGCAGTCTCGATCGGCACGGCGGTGGCGGCGGCCATCTTCGCCTTCGACGGCTACGGCTCTGCGGTCTATTTCGGCGAGGAGATGCGCGAGGCGCCGCGCCGGATCGGGCGCGCCATCCTGTGGGCGCTGGCGATCACCGTCGTCGCCGAGGTGATCCCGCTGACCGCGATCCTGACCGGCACGCGCGACCTTGGCGCCCTGCTGGGCTCGGACTCGCCGATCACCGCCTTCGTCACCGAGGCGGGGGGACCCGCCGTCGCGCGGGTGCTGGGCCTGGCCGTGGCCCTGGCCATAATCAACGCCGTGATCGCCATGGTGCTGCTGACCGCGCGCCAGCTCTGGCGCGCCGGACGCGATCGGACCTGGCCCGCGCCGGTCAGCGAGGCGCTCGGCCGCGTCCATCCCCGTCTGCAGTCGCCCTGGGTCGCGACGCTCGCGGCGGGCGTCCTGATCAGCAGCCTGTGCTTCCTGGGGCTCAAGACCCTGATCATGGTCACCGGCACGGGCACGGCGGTGATCTATGCCTGGCTCTGCGTGGCGGTGATCCGGGGCCGCGCCACCCGCTCCACCGCCCACGGGCATCATCGCACACCGCTGGTCCCCTGGGTTCCGCTGCTGGTCCTAGCGGCCCTCGCCGCCGTGCTGGTCACCGCCGCGCTGGATGTCAGCGGCGGCCTGCCGGGCCTGGCGATGATGGGCGGCGTCTGCCTCGCCTTCGGCCTGTACTGGAGCCTGTGGCTGCGCGGACGCGGCTGGTCCGCCGCCCGAGGTTCCGACTGAGCGGCGTTCCCCAGGCGGAACGCTGAGTCCTGTCCGCGCGCCTACCGCCGGCTCCGTCCACGCGCCACCTGCGGCTCTCACGATCCGCAAGCGCTGGGAGGCGCCGTTCCATGTCCATCCGCACCAAGACCTTCGCCGCCGTCGCGGCCGTGCTCCTGCTCGGCGCCGCGGCCCAGGCCCAGTCGACCTTCACCGCCGACCCCAAGGCCGTCGAGGGCGGTCATTTCGCGGTCGAGGCGTCGCACACCCGCGTGCAGTTCGCGGTCTCGCACCTGGGCTTCTCGACCTGGTACGGTGATTTCGCCAAGGTTTCCGGCGCGCTCGACCTCGACCCGGCCAACCCTGGTTCGGACAAGGTCGACGTCACCATCCCGACCGCCACGGTCTCGACCACCAACGCCGTCCTCGACGGCGAGCTGAAGAGCGCCGACTGGTTCGACGCGGAGAAGTACCCGACCATCCGCTTCGTCTCGACGCGGGTCGCGCGCACCGGTCCGGCCACCGCCGACGTCATCGGTGAGCTGACCTTCCATGGCGTCACCCGTCCGGTGATCCTGAAGGCGAAGTTCAACGGCGCCGGGGTCAATCCGCTCAGCAAGGCCTACACCGTCGGGTTCGAGGCCACCGGCCTGATCAAGCGCTCGGACTTCGGCGTGACCAAGTACGTGCCGCTGGTGGGCGACCAGGTCACCCTGACCATCTCGGCCCCCTTCGAGCGCAAGGCGGGCTGATTTCGTCCGGGACGCGTCATCGGTCGTAGCTATCGGGCCGCCCCGCCGGTCTGGTACATCTGAGCCGATGACGCCCTACGACGTCCCCTCCCCCGCCGCCGCTTCCCGGACGGCGCCGCTGATCGACCCCTTCGGCCGGACGGTGGACTATCTGCGCGTCTCGGTGACCGACCGCTGCGACCTGCGCTGCGTCTACTGCATGGCCGAGCGGCCCGAGTTCCTGCCCAAGGCCGAGGTCCTGAGCCTGGAGGAGCTGGACCGGCTCTGCTCGGTGTTCATCGGCCTGGGGGTCAGGCGCATGCGGCTGACCGGGGGCGAGCCCCTGGTCCGGCGCGGCTTCATGGGGCTGGTCGAGGCCCTGTCCCGGCATCTGAGGTCCGGTGCCCTCGACGAACTGACCCTGACCACCAACGCCACCCGCCTGGCCGGGCACGCCGCGGAGCTGGCGCGGCTGGGGGTTCGGCGGATCAATGTCTCGCTCGACAGCCTGAACCCCGATACCTTCGCGCGCATCACCCGCGGCGGCGACCTCGGCCGGGTCATGGCCGGGATCGACGCGGCCCTGGCGGCCGGAATCCGGATCAAGATCAATACGGTGGCGCTTAAAGCGGACAACGCCGCCGAACTGCCGGCCATGATTCAGTGGGCCCACGGCAAGGGCATGGGACTGACACTGATCGAGACCATGCCGATGGGCGAGATCGAGCAGGACCGCATGGACCAGTTCCTTCCCCTGGGGCGGGTCCGCGACGAACTGCGCTCCTTCTGGACCCTGACCGAACTGGATGAGCGCACGCCGGGTCCGGCGCGCTACGTCCGGGTCGAGGAGACCGGCGGCAAACTCGGCTTCATCACGCCGCTGACCCACAATTTCTGCGAGGCCTGCAACCGGGTGCGCCTGACCTGCACCGGGACCCTGTTCATGTGCCTGGGCCAGGCCGACAGCACTGACCTGCGCGCGCCGCTGCGCGCCGGCGCCGACGACGAGGGGCTCGCCGAAGCGGTGCGCGAGGCGATCGCGCGCAAGCCCAAGGGCCATGACTTCCACATCGAGCGGCGGGGGGCGGCGCCGGCGGTCGGCCGCACCATGGCCACGACCGGCGGATGAGCGCCTTTCGCGTGCTCTTCTTCGGGCGGGTGTCGGACACCTTCGGGCCCGAACGCGAGGTTGACCTCGACCCCGCGGGCGTGACCGTCTCGACCCTTCGCGGCGCGCTCGGCGTGGAGGCGCTCGCCGGGGCGCGGGCGGCGGTCAACCGCGAGATCGTCACCGACGACGCCACGGTCCGGCCCGGCGACGAGGTCGCCTTCTTCTCGGCCCTGTCGGGAGGCTGACGCGTGAGCGCAAACGTCCGCCTCGCAGCCTCAAGCCTGGATCCGGCCGCCGAACTGGCGGGCTTCCTGGAGAACCGCCCGGGCGACGGCGCGGTGGTCAGCTTCACCGGCCTGGCGCGCCCGACCACCCACGGCGGCGAGGCGGTGGAGCGGCTGGTGCTGGACCACTATCCCGGCATGACCGAGGCCTCGCTGCGGGCGATCGCCGAGGCCGGGCTCGAGCGCTTCAAGGTCTCCGGCGTGAGCGTCGTGCACCGCGCCGGGGAGATCGAGCCGGGCGAGGCCATGGTGTTTGTGGCCGCGGCGTCGCCGCACCGGGCCGAGGCCTTCGCCTGCGCCGACTATCTGATGGATCGACTGAAGACCGAGGCTGTGTTCTGGAAACGGGAAATCGCTTCCGGCGCGGCCCGCTGGATCGAGCCGACCGAGACCGACCGACAACGCCGCGACCGCTGGAAAGACTGACGATGCCCGGAATTGACCAGAGCCTGACCTTCCATCCGCTGAACATCGCGGTCCTGACCATCTCCGACACGCGCGACGAGGACACTGACAAATCCGGGCCTCTGCTGGTCCAGCGCCTGACCGCCGCCGGGCACAACCTGGCCGGCCAGGGCATGGTGAAGGACGAGGTCGAGGACATCCGCGCCCACCTCAGGAGCTGGATCGAGGATCCTTCCATCGACGTGATCCTGACCACCGGCGGCACCGGGTTCGCGCCGCGCGACGTCACACCCGAGGCGGTCAAGCCCATGTTCCGCAGAGAGATGGACGGCTTTTCGGTGGTCTTTCACCAGGCCAGCCAGACCACGGTCGGGGTGGCGACCCTGCAGTCGCGCGCCTTCGCGGGTCAGGCGGAGGACACCTTCGTCTTCTGCCTGCCGGGCTCGACCGGCGCCTGCCGCGACGCCTGGGACCTGGTGCTGGGCCTGGAACTGGACAGCCGCCATCGGCCCTGTTCGCTCGCCGGCCAGGTGCCCCGGCTCAGGGACGTCTGCGCGTGAGCAGGCTCAGCCACCTCGACGCCGACGGGCGCGCGCGCATGGTCGACGTCACCGGCAAGGACGAGACCGCGCGCACCGCGACGGCCGAGGGCGTGCTGACCTGCGCGGCCGAGACCCTGGCCCTGGTCCGTGAGGGCCGCACGCCCAAGGGTGCCGTGGTCTCCACCGCCGAGCTGGCCGGGGTGATGGCCGCCAAGCGCACTGCCGACCTGATCCCGCTCTGCCATCCCCTGCCCCTGTCCAAGATCACGGTGACCATCGCTGAGGACGAGCGGCTGCCGGGCTTCCGGGTCGCCGCCGAGGTCCGGACCACGGCCCGCACCGGGGTGGAGATGGAGGCCCTGACCGCCGTGTCGGTGGCCTGCCTCACCCTGTTTGACATGCTCAAGGCGGTGGACCGGACCATGCGCATCGGCGAGATCCGGGTGCTGACCAAGTCCGGGGGCCGCAGCGGCGACTGGACCGCCGAGCCGTGAAATCCTTCGACGAGGCCATCGCGTTGACCCTGGACCTCGCGCGCCCGCTCGGCGCCGAGACGGTGGCGCTGGACCGGGCGGCCGGACGGGTGCTGGCCGAGGCGGTGACCGCCCGGACCGGATCGCCCCGGGCTGTGGTCTCCTCGATGGACGGCTACGCGGTGGCAAGCGAACCACCGGTCGGGACGCGGCTTGAGGTGATCGGCCGCTCGCTCCCCGGAATCGGTTTTGCGGGGACCGTCGGACCCGGCCAGGCCGTGCGCATCTTCACCGGCGCGCCGCTGCCGGCCGGCGCCGAGCGGGTGATCATCCAGGAGAACGTCACCGCCGAAGGAAATGTCGCGACCATCGCCGCGCCCTCCTCGGCCTCGCGCCACGTCCGCGCCGAAGGTTCGGATTTCCGGACCGGCGAGGTGCTGCTGCCCGCGGGCCGGATGCTCGATCCCTATGCCATGGTCGCGGCCGCCGGCGCCGACCGGGCGGAGGTCGTGGTCTGGCGCCGGCCGCGAGTAGTCGTGCTCGGCACCGGCGACGAACTGGTCGAGCCGGGCCTTGCCGGCGAGACCGCCTTCTCGATTCCGGAGAGCGTTTCCTACGGGGTCGCGGCCTTGGCCGAACGCTGGGGCGCGGTCTGCCTCGGGCGGCGGCGCCTGCCCGACGACCTGGACCGGCTGCGCGCGGGCGCGGCCCAAGCCCTGGCCGAGGCCGATGTGGTGGTGGTCACGGGCGGCGCGTCGGTCGGAGAGCGCGACTTCGCCCGCGCGGCGTTCGGGGATGGGCTGGAGCTGGTCTTTTCCAAGGTCGCCATCAAGCCCGGAAAGCCGGTCTGGGTCGGCCGTGCAGAGGGCCGGCTCGTGGTCGGCCTGCCGGGCAATCCGACGTCAGCCATGGTGACCGGCCGGCTGTTCCTGGCGCCGCTGCTGGCGGGCCTGGGCGGGCTCGATCCGATGTCAGCCCTGGCGTGGCGGTCCGTGGACCTGGCCTGCCCCTTAGTGGCGACCGGCGACCGCGAGACCTTCCACCGCGCCTGGATCAGCGATGGCCGGGCGACACCCCTGGCCGACCAGGACTCCGGCGCCCAGCGGGCGCTGGCGGAGGCCGATGTGCTGGTCCGAAGGCTCGCCCATGCCGAGGCGCTGGAGGCCGGCCGGACCGTGACCGTCCTCGACCTCTGATCCCACCGCCTAGCCGTAGACCCAGATGTTCAGCGCGAAACGGCTGTCGGCGAAGGCGCCGGAGGGCACGTTGACGCGCTCGACGCTGTGCTCGGTCCAGGACGGGAAGGCCACCAGCAGGTCGTGCTCGGGCTGGACGTCCTGGGTGTCCTCCGACCCCATGGCGTAGAAGCGCAGGGCCCCGCCGCTGAAGGCCCGCGGGGTGCGGTTCAGATAGCTGACCATGCTCAGGCGCCGCACGCGCCGGCCTCCGGTTCCGGAGCCTGATGGGGTGTCCCGGTGCGCCTGGAAGTGGGCCCCATCGCCATGGGCGACCAGTTCGATGTCGATGTCCTCAGGGCCGGACGGCAGGCGGCACAGGTCGTCCTCGAAGGCCGGAAGGGTGCTGCGCACCAGCCCGAGCAGCGGACGGGCGTGCTCGCCGAGGTCCTTCAGGCGCAGGGAGCGGCGCACCGCCGTGTCCACGCGTTGTCCGCGGGCGCCGGACCTCACCGACGAGGGGATGAAGCGCGCCTCGTTGGCCAGGGCGTAGTCCAAAAGGGCGCCGGCGAAGGTCTCGCCGAGCCAGCCGCGGATCAGGCGCCGGGGAAGGAAATGAGCCTCGGGGGCCGGGGGTGTCACAGCGGGGGCGTCAAGCCCCGACCTCCTTCATCGAAACGGCCGGGTCCGTGAGCCTGGCCAGGTCCACAGGCTTGCGATTGCCGATCAGCATACGGCCCATCATGAATTCGGGCGGGGAATTGATGGCCTCCACCGCCTGGACCTGGTCGCCCTTCAGATGGAAGACCGCGAACTTCGCGGCAGCCGGATCGCCGCGCACGACGATGCGGTCGGCGTCGAAGGGAAGGCCCGCGATCTGGAGCTTCAGATCGTACTGATCCGACCAGAACCAGGGGACCTCGCCGGGGGGGCGCGGGCGACCGGCGATGGCGGAGGCCGCCTGCTTGGCCTGCTCCAGGGCATTGGGCACGCTCTCCAGCCGGAACATGCGGTCGTAGAGCGGCAGGGGCCGGTGGGTGACGTCGCCGATGGCGAAGATCGCGGGGTCGCAGGTGCGGGCGTCCAGGTCGACCACCACGCCGCGCACGGTGTCCAGCCCCGCCTCGCGTGCGATCTCGTCGTTGGGATGGGCGCCGACGCCGACCAGGACCATATCGGCGTCGAGGCGGCGGCCGTCGTCGAGCGTGACGCCGGTGACCTTGCCGCCGGCGCCTTCGAAGGCCGTGGCGCTGGCGCCCAGGATGAAGCGCACCCGGTGCTGCTCGTGATAGGTCTGGAAGAAGCTCGACAGCTGCTCGCAGGCCACCCGGGCCAGCAGTCGTGCCTCGCGCTCGACCACCACGACCTCGGCGCCCAGCGCCCGGGACGAGGCCGCCGCCTCCAGACCGATATAGCCGCCGCCGATGATGACGACCCGCTTGCCTGGGCCAAGCGCCGCCTTCAGCGCCTCGGCGTCGGCGGCGGTGCGGAGGAACAGGACGCCGTCCAGATCGGAGCCCGGGACCGGCAGCGGAATGGCGCGCGCGCCGGTGGCCAGGATCAGGTGCTCGAAGCCCAGGGTCGAGCCGTCGGACAGGGTCACGGTGCGCGCCGAGCGGCTGATGCTCACGCCCCTCATATTGGGGCGGAAATCGACGGCGTGCTCGGCGTAGAATTCCAGCGGCTTGAGCGCCAGGCTGTCGGCGTCGGCCTCGCCCTTGAGCCAGGCCTTGGACAAGGGCGGGCGCTGGTAGGGCGCGATCGGCTCCTCACCGATCAGATGGATGGCGCCCTCGTAGCCGTACTGGCGAAGCAGCGCAGCCGCCGTGCCGCCGGCGTGGCCGGCGCCCAGGATGACGACGCCTTCGCCCATCAGAAGACCACGACGCTGCGAATGCTCTCGCCCGCGTGCATCAGGTCGAAGGCCTCATTGATCCGGTCCAACGGCAGGACGTGGGTGATCATCGGATCGATCTGGATCTTTCCGTCCATGTACCAGTCTACGATCTTGGGCACGTCGGTGCGCCCTCGCGCGCCGCCGAAGGCCGAGCCTTTCCAGACGCGCCCCGTCACCAGCTGGAACGGGCGGGTGGCGATCTCCTTGCCGGCCTCGGCCACCCCGATGATGATGCTCTCGCCCCAGCCGCGATGGCAGGCCTCCAGCGCCTGGCGCATGACCGTGGTGTTGCCGGTGCAGTCGAAGGTGTAGTCGGCGCCGCCTTTGGTCAGCTCGACCAGGTGGGCCACGATATCGCCGGAGACGTCCTTGGGATTGACGAAATGGGTCATGCCGAAGCGGCGGCCCCACTCTTCCTTGGACGGATTGATGTCGACGCCCACGATCATGTCGGCCCCGGCCATTTTCAGGCCCTGAATGACGTTGAGCCCGATGCCGCCCAGGCCGAAGACGATGCAGTTGGCGCCCGGCTCGACCTTGGCGGTGTTGACCACCGCGCCGACCCCGGTGGTGACCCCGCAGCCGATGTAGCAGGCCTTGTCGAAGGGGGCGTCGGGACGGATTTTCGCCACCGCGATCTCTGGCAGGACCGTGAAATTCGAGAAGGTCGAGCATCCCATGTAGTGGGCGATCGGCTGGCCCTTGTAGGAGAAGCGCGAGGTGCCGTCCGGCATCATGCCCTTGCCCTGGGTGGCGCGGATGGCGGTGCACAGGTTGGTCTTGCGCGACAGGCACGACTTACACTGGCGGCATTCGGGCGTGTAGAGCGGGATCACGTGATCGCCCACGGCCACCGAGGTCACGCCGGGCCCGACCTCGACCACCACGCCGGCGCCCTCATGGCCCAGGATCGAAGGGAAGATGCCCTCCGAATCCAGCCCGTCCAGGGTGTAGGCGTCGGTGTGGCAGATGCCGGTGGCCTTGATCTCGACCAGGACCTCGAAGGCCCTGGGGCCCTCCAGATCGACCTCGACGATTTCGAGCGGCTGCTTGGCCGCGAAGGCCACGGCGGCGCGGGTTTTCATGGGATCCCCCTGGCGGTTCGGATATCGGCCACGGGTTAGTGGAGTCCGCGCCCCGCGTCGAGGCTTCGAACCTTGCTATTTCACGCAGGCGCCGAGCCGGCCGAGAATGCCGTCGAGGCCCTTCAGCGAATAGACCACCTCGATCGGACCGCTCGGGCCCGGCCCCTGGACGACCAAGTCGCCGCCCGCCGCGGCCGTCTCGTTGAAGGCCTTGAAGAAGAAAGCCTTCTCGGCATCGGAAATGAAGCACTCACCGAGGTAGCAGAAGGTCTTGCCCTCGGCCTCGGCCTTGTCGCGCGCCGCGTCACGGGCGTCGGAGCGATGGGCGCGCACATAGTCGTGCGGGGCGATGGGCGGGGTCAGCCGGTAGTGATCGCCGATGCGCAGGGTGTAGGCGGGCTCGTCCGCGTAGTCCTGGAGAGTCCTGTCCTTGGGGGTATGGATGTCGAGGAGCAGCAGGTGCTCGCCCAGCGCCGAGACGCCGATGTCGGGCCAGACGGTCCAGGGCTGTGCCTTCGTTCCGAACGGGTAGCTCTCGCCCTTGATACGCAGCGATCCCCACTTGGTGCCGTTACCCGATGCGCCGCAGGAAATCGCGAGGTCGCCCTGGATCCGGGTCGGAGCGACGGGGGTGTCGGCCAGCGCAGCGCCTGCGGCCAGCACCAGCATCAGCGCCCCCACGCTGGCGAACCCCTTGACCGTCAGCTGCATGCGCGCCCCCCGACCTGCATGGAACAGGACGCGGGCGCCGCTCACAAGGCCCTTGTCAGCCGACGAAGGCGCGTTCGATCACAAAATCCGCGGGTTCGCTGTTCGAGCCTTCCTTCATCCCCTGCTCGGCCAGGATCGCGGCGGTCTCCTTGATCATGGCCATGGAGCCGCAAAGCATGGCCCGGTCCTGGGCCGGATCGAAGCGGTCGCGGTCCAGGCCGAGGTCGCGGAACAGGTCGCCGGAGCGGATGCGGTCGGTGATGCGGCCCGTGCGCTCGAACGGCTCGCGGGTGACGGTCGGGTAGTAGACGAAGCGGCCGCGGGCGTCGTCGCCCACCAGCGGGTCGTCGTAGAGGCCGCCCGACAGCAGGCCGGCGTAGCAGAGGTCGCGGACCTCGCGCACCGTGTGGCAGACGATCACCCGTTCGAAGCGGGCCCAGGTGTCCGGATCGCGGATCAGGCTGAGGAACGGCGCCAGGCCGGTGCCGGTCGAGATCAGGAACAGGTTGCGCCCACCGGTGAGCGCGTCGAGCACCAGGGTGCCGGTGGGCTTCTTGCCCATCAGGATCTCGTCGCCGACCTGGATCTTCTGCAGCCGCGAGGTCAGGGGCCCGTCCTGGACCTTGATCGACAGGAACTCCAGCTCGTCGGCGAAGCCTGGACTGGCGATGGAGTAGGCTCGCAGGATCGGCTTGGTCTCGCCCGGCAGCCCGATCATCACGAACTCGCCCGAACGGAAGCGGAAGGAGGCGGGGCGGGTCATGGCGAAGGAGAAGTACTGGTCGGTCCAGTGCCTCACCCACAACACCCGCTCGACGTGAAAGGCGCTCGTGGGAGCCTCCGTCTTGATCGCTACGTCGGTCATCTTATCCGTAAGCCGGCCCGCACAGGGCGCAAAGTTGAGAAAAGGGTGGCGGCGCGCCGGTTGATCGGCCTCCGCTCAGGTAGGGATTTACCTGCAATAGCCCAGAGGCGCGCGTCAGTTTTTCGCAAAGCAGCGTCGTCAAAAAGTGCGTTCTCCTGCCAATTCGTGGGCTTAACCGCACGTTCAGCCCGATGCGGCATAATGTCTGAATGTTCGACACCCTCGCAGATACGAATGCGCCCGCGCGTCCGGCCCTCGAGGCGGACGGCGAATTCCTTCCCGACACCTTCTTCGTGTCCCCCTGGAAGGGCACCGGCGTGCACTGCGACGCCTTCGGCATGGTCCAGGGCCGCTACGAATCCCACGGCAAAGGCCGGCGCGACGCCGACGGATCGCTGGTTCTGGAACAGACCCTGACCTTCGATTCCGGGGCCGTGGTCGAGTTCGAGTGGAAGATCGTGTCCAGCGCCCGCGGCAAGGTGAAGGCGCGCGATCTGCGCAGCGGCACCGACGCGATCGGCGAGACCACCCGCAACGGATTCCTGTGGCGCTACAAGACCCGGGCGGGAACGCCGCTCGGCCGGCGCCTGTGCTCGGTCTCGATCCTCTATGTGCAGACCGGACCGCACCAGGCGTCGAACTCGTCCACCATCAACTTCATGGGCGTGACCGTCGCCTCGGCCACAGCGCACTTCCACCACGTGAACTGAACCGGTTACGCTGGGTCATGGCCCAGCCCCTGGACGCGCCCCTCACCTCCACCGAGATCGCCGACGCACGGCGCCGTATCGGCGGCGTGGCCCTGCGCACGCCGCTGCTGGCGGCCCGCCAGGTTGGGGTATGGCTCAAGCCCGAGGGGCTGCAGCCCTTCGGCTCCTACAAGATCCGCGGCGCCACCAACGCCGTCGAGGCCCGCCGTGAGCGCGGCGAGGACCTCTCGCGCATCGTCACGGCCAGCGCCGGCAATTTCGGCCAATCGATCGCCGCTTCCGCCGCCCGGCTGGGCGTGCCCTGCGTGGTGCACGTCCCGGACAACGCCGCGGAGGTGAAGGTCGGGGCCCTGCGGACTCTCGGCGCCAAGGTCCGCCGCCACAGCTTCGCCGACTGGTGGACGATCATGATGACCCGCGAAACCGGCGAAGGCGGCGCCTTCTTCCATCCGGTGGCGGACCGGGAGGTGATGGCCGGCGCCGCCACCATCGGGGCGGAGCTGCTGGAGGACCTGCCAGCCGTCGAGACGGTGTTCATCCCGATCGGGGGCGGCGGCCTGGCCTGCGGCATCGCACAGGCGGTCAAGGCTGTGCGCCCGCAGTGCCGGATCGTGGCGGTGGAGAGCGAGGCCGCCCGGCCGCTGGACGCGGCGTTCCAGGCCGGCGAACCGGTGACGGTGACCCGTGAGCCCAGCTTCATCGACGGCATGGGCTCGACCCGGGTGCTCGACGAGATGTGGCCCCTGCTGCGGTGGCTGGTCGATGAAGTGGCGGTCGTGCCGGTGGCCGAGATCGAGGCGGCCCTGCGCACCCTGGCGCGCGAGCATCACATCATCGCCGAAGGCGCCGGCGCCGCGGCCCTGGCGGCGGCGTCCAGGCGCGAGAACCAGGCCAGCGTGGCCATCGTCTCCGGCGGCAATATCGATCCCGCGGTCCTGGCCGGCGTCCTTACTGGGTGATCGGCTGGCCGAGCGCTTCCTTGTAGGCGTTGGTCACCATCGAGCGGACGAAGAACAGGTTGAAGAACTGGCGGATCCAGGCGCTGTCGGGTCCGAACTGGCGGGCCTCTTTCTCCAGCGTGACCTGCTTCTGCACCTCGGCCAGCGGAACACCGGCCTTGGCCAGGGGCCCGACCTCGGCGCGAAGATCCTCGAGGGTGGCGATGAGCAGGTCCAGATAGGCCCGGTCCGTCTGGGCCCCGCCGTGACCCGGCAGCAGATACTTGATGTCGTAGGCTTTGAGCTTCTTCAGGACCGCGATCCACTCGGCCGGATAGCTGTCGGTGCCGTAGGGATAGGGCGCCACGACGATGTCGCCGGTGATCAGCACCCTCTGCTTCGGCGCCCAGACCACGGCGTCGCCGTCGGTATTGGCCCGGCCCAGGAACAGGACTTGAAGCGGCGCGCGGGCGTCGGGCAGCTCGAGCCGGTCGGTGAAAGTCTCGTCCGCCGGCACAACGACCGCCTCCTCATAGGCCCTGGCCGTGAGCGGCGCGTCCAGCGCCGCCTGCGCCCAGCGCGCCTTCGCCTCGGCGTCCATGGCAGGGTCGTTCTGGAAACGGGCGGAGGCGCGGGCGATCGCCGCGGGTTGGTCCTTGAAGGACGCCAGATACTTCATCGGCTCCCCGGTCATCGCCGCCCTGGTCGCAGCGGTGGAGATGATGCGTACCTTGGGCCAGGCCGCGCGGAAGGCGGACGCGCCGAGGTGATGGTCGCCGTGCCAGTGGGTGTAGATCAGCACCTTCACGGGCTTGGGGCTGATGGCGCGGATCTTTTCGATGATCCGCCGCCCGCCCAGCGGCGTGCCTCCGGCGTCGATCACCACCAGGCCGTCGGACTGCTCGATCACCTCGACATTGCCTTCGGCCGGGATGCGCACCGGATCGGGACGGACGATCACGTGGATGCGGTCGGTCACGGAACGGGTCTCGTAGAAGAAGCCGTCGCTGGCCGGGCCCGGTTTGAAGGGTTCGGCCGCCTTGGCCGGGGCCGCGGCCAGCATCACGAGCGCCAGCAGCGCCACACAGATCCGGATCGTCATCGCCGCCTCCGTTTTTCAGAAGCGGCAGCCTATTTGAGCGGTCGCCGGGACCTAGTGAATTTTCGGCAAGACTGGAGCGAGGGGCCGGCCTCAGCCCACGGAGGGCTCGTCGCGCTTGAAGTCGTGGGGCGTGAAGCCGCGCAGGAAGGCCTCCATGGCCACGGTGACCGGGCCGGTGATCTGGCGGATGCCGACCTCCATCTCGCGCACGCGTTTTTCGCCCTGCTTGGGGCCGCCGGACAGGCGCAGCGCCCGGGCCAGTTCCGCATGGGTCCAGCCGAGCGCTTCGCGCGCCTGCTGCAGGTGGGGACCGGTGTGAATCATGATGGAGCGCCTCCGAACACGAAGCGATATTGCAATGCAGCATTTCCTACCGCATCGCACGCAGCATAGGAACCTTCCCGGCGCCTCTTGGCGGTTCTTTCGCTCCGGCGTAACCCTGCGCCCCTGACTGCTTGGGGAACGCTTCGATGATCTCGCTTCTGATGGCGGCGGCTGTGGTCGCCTCGCCGCCGCCGCTGGTGCGCCAGTATGATGACGTGGCGCTTTCGCCCAAGGGCGACCGGGTCGCCTCTATCGAGACCATCGAGACCGGCGAGGAGATCAAGAAGCCCCACGGCCACATCGTGGTGCGCGCGACCAAGGACGGCGCCATCCTGGCCGAGATCGATCCCTGCCCCGGCTGCACCTACGACCGCCCGGCCTTCTCGCCGGACGGCAAGTCCCTGGCCTTCATCGCCGACGACCGGGCCCACCACCATGCGGCGCTCCAAGTGTCAGAGGACGGAAAGGTCCGCACCGTCGCTTCGGTCGACGGACTGATGGGCGCCCCGCGCTGGTCGCCGGACGGCAAGTCGCTGGCCAGCCTGGCGACCGTCGGCGCCCGCAAGATGACCGGCGCGGTCGAGGCCGGCATCCCGCAGGTGGGCGAGATCGGTGAGACCAACGACGAGCAGCGCATCGCCCTGGTCCCGGCTTCGGGCGGCGAGCTGAAGCTGGTCTCCCCGGCCGACACCTTCATCTACGAGTACGACTGGACCCCGGACGGCAAGGGCTTCATCGCCACCGCCGCCAAGGGCAACGGCGACAACAACTGGTGGGTGGCCAAGCTGGTGGCGGTCGACGCGGCCACGGGCGAGCTCCGGGTCGTGGCCTCCCCCAAGGTCCAGATCAATTCCCCACGCGTCTCGCCGGACGGCAAGTCGGTGGTCTTCATCGGCGGGCTGATGAGCGACTTCATGTCGGTCGGCGGCGACGTCTACGCCGTGCCCCTCGCGGGCGGCGAACCGGCCAATCTGACCCCGGGCTACGCAGCATCGTTCACGGCGCTGAACTGGCGCGGCAAGACGCTTTACGCCACCGCGATCAAGCAGGCCTCGACGGCCCTGATGAGCATCGATCCGGCCGGCAAGGCGGCGCCCCAGCTGCTCTGGTCGGCTCCGGCCAGCGTCGGGGGTTTCGACGCCCGCATCGCGCTCAGCGCCGACGCGAAGACCGCAGCCTTCAGCGCCCAGGACTTCGAACATGGACCGCGGCTGATGGCCGGCGCGCCCAAGGCGCCGAAGGCGATCACCCACGACAATGACGCCCTTCCCGCCTTCACCCATGCGACCAGCGTGGCCTGGAAGAGCGACGGCTACGACGTGCAGGGCTGGCTGCTGGCGCCGACCAAGGTCGAGGCCGGCAAGACCTATGCGATGATCGTACAGATTCATGGCGGGCCGAGCTCGGCCGCCATGCCCAACTTCGTCAGCCACGGCACCACCCGCGACCTGCTGGAACACGGCTACTGGGTGTTCATGCCCAACCCGCGCGGCAGCTACGGCCAGGGCGAGGCCTTCACCCGCGCCAATATCAAGGACTTCGGCGGCGGCGACCTGAAGGACATCCTGGCGGGCGTGGACGCGGTGGAGAAGTCAGCGCCCATCGACGACAAGCGTCTCGGGGTCTTCGGCCACTCCTACGGCGGCTACATGACCATGTGGACGGTGACCCACTCCCAGCGGTTCCACGCGGCGGTCTCCGGCGCCGGGATCGCCAACTGGGTCAGCTACTATGGCGAAAACGGCATCGACCAGTGGATGATCCCCTTCTTCGGGGCCTCGGCCTACGACGATCCGTCGGTCTACGACCGCCTGTCGCCCATCCGTTCGATCCGCGACGCCAAGACCCCGACCTTTATCTACGTCGGCGAACGCGACGTGGAGTGCCCGGCGCCCCAGAGCCAGGAGTTCTGGCACGGGCTGAAGGACAACGGGACGCCGACGTCGCTGGTGATCTACGAGGGCGAGGGCCATCGGCTGCGTCAGCCGGAACACATCAACGACCTGGCCGAGCGCATCGTCGGCTGGTTCGACAAGTACCTGTAAAAGCGGGGACAGACCGCGCGCGCCTGTGGACAAGTCTCGGCAGGTATGAGACAGGCGCGCCTTCGTCGTCTTGAATAGTCAGTCAGCCCGCCGAGTCAGGGCTCCAGTGGCGTAGCGTCCAAGGAGTTCTGGCCAATAGGGGGGCCTTCCGTTGCGCTGGACTGTCCGAATTCGCCGCATCTATGTGGCGGCCTCGCTGCTCTTCTGGTTCGGCGCATGCATCGCGCTGCTGAACCAGTGGTTCGCGCTGCGCGGGGCGCTGCAGGACCGTTTCAGCGCCCTTCTCGAGTTCCCCGACCCCGCCTCCGCCGCCGTCGGCGCCGCCGCGCGCGAAGTGTGGGTGACCTTCTTCCTGATCGCGCTGGCCTATGCCGTCGCCTCGCTCGGGCTGCTGGGCCTGACCGTCGCCATGCGCCGCCGCGGCGGCGACCAGAGCCGCCCCGTCTGGGGCTGAGGTCAGCCGACCGTCACGACCGTCAATGAATAGGGCGGCAGGACCAGCGGTCGGCCGGCGGGCGCGGTGAAGCGTACGGGCTGGTCAGACCGCAATGGCCGGCTCCGCTGCCGGTCTTCATGCCACTCGAACTGAGCCGGACCGTACTGCGCCACCGAACGGGGCCCCTTGATGGGAAACTCGAGTTCGACGCGCCGTTCGGCCCTGGCGTCCCGATTGATCAGCAACATCCCCCATGTCCCGTCCGGGCGCTTCACCCCATAGGCGCTCACCACCGGGCCCATGTCCTTTGAGATCGGCTGGTCCGAGCGGACCGGCCAGATCTCGTGGGGCTTCGCCCCCTCCCCCAGCCAGTCACCGGTCAGCATGGCCGCGCCCCACAGGTCCGGCATGGTCCAGCGCGCCTGACCGTTCTCGTCGGCCTGGAAGGTCATCATATTGCCCCAGCCGGCGCAGGCGCGGCGCTGGTTGATCGGGGCGTTGGGCGGATAGCCGAACAGATAGGCCCCCTGCCCGCCGCGGGTCAGCACATCGCCCACCATGTCCGCATTGATCAGGGCGCCCGGCATCTCGGCCGAGGCGCGGCCCGAATAGGCGGAGATGCCGTATTCGCTGATCATCACAGGCGTCGAGGCGGATACGCCGCCGGCGTGAAGCTCGGCCAGGACGTCGGCCATCAGCCGGTTCTCGCGCCGGAGCTTGCCCTCGATGCCGCCGCAGAGGTCATCGAACGGGTAGTGTTCGAAGGTGAAGAACTGCAGGTCCTTCAGGCCTCCGCGACCCGCCAGCCAGTCGGTCAGGCGCAGGGTCCAGGTGCGGCGGTCGGGCGAGGCCAGCCAGGGATCGGAAAAACCGGACTGAAGGCTGGGGCCGCCGAGCCTGAGGTTCGGATCGAGGGCGTGCAGACGCCTGGCGAGCTGGAGATAGAGCCCGCCATAGTGCTCCGGCCAGGCGTACTGGCCGTCGGGCTCCTCGCCGAGTTCGACCTGGTCGAAGGCGTAGCCGCGCCGCCTCAGATATTCGATCTCGGCGACCGCGTTGTCGGGGTTGTCGTAGAGCAGGCCGACGGGAACCATCATGGGCGCCCCCGCGGCCAGGCCACTGGACTGGACCAGGTCCAGCCCCGGCTGCTCCAGCTCGGGATCGCGGTCGATGGCGCGGTGCCACGGGTCGGTGGAAGAGACCCAGATCGTGCTCTGGCTCGCGGCGCTGCGGCCGTGGCGCAGCAGGTCGTGCAGCGCGCCCTTCGCATCCAGCGTCCCCGCCTGCAGTTCGCGCACCGCAAAGCCCAGGGTGTCGCGGATGTCGCTCGAGCCCTCGGGGGCGGTGTGGGAGGAGCCGGTCAGGAGCAGGCGCAGGAAGCTGGTCCGGATCGGGGTGTCGGCCAGACGCACGACGCCGTCGCCGGGGCGGTCCTGGGAGATCTCGCCCTTGGGGAAGGTGATCCAGCGACCGTGGTCGTCGTACTCATCCTCGCCCTGCCAGTACTGAACCTGGACGTGGGTGGCGAAGGGCTGGGCCCAGCGGATGTGCATGGCGTCGATGGCGCCGGGGTCGTCGAGCTGGACCACCACCCACTGGGTGTCGGGCTCGTGGCTGAAGTGGGGGTCGAGCCACGGATTGGATTTCCAGAAGCTGGCCGGATCGCCGTCGTCCAGGCGCGAGTAGCCGTGATTGTTGGCCTGGTCGATGGTGTCGCCGCGCCGGGGCAGGCGGTAGCCCCAGGTGACGTCGGGGCGGCTCTTGGCGCCGGGATCGCCGACCCAGTAGCCCTGTTTACGTGCGGGGTCCGACCACGCGCCCTCCTCGGACCAGTGCCAGGCCTCGCCGCCGAGTTCGGTCCTCAGGCGGTAGGTGATGCGCTTGAAGCCCGTCTGGCGCATGTGGCGCACGTTCCAGGGGGTGAACAGCGCCTTGACCTCCCCCTTGCCCATGCCGTCGATCCCGGCGCCCAGCGCGTGGTCGGGGACGATGACGTTGGCGGGATGGCCGGCGGAGATGTCGACCTGGAAGTGGATGAGCTTTGGCTCGCTCAAGGATGGCGCGTGCTTGGTTGAACCGCGTTTCCTTCCCCCCTCGAGAGGGAAGGTGGGGGCGTAGCCCTCGGAAGGGGGGCCGCGCAGAGTCCTGAAGATTGGCGCTGAAGCGGCTTCGGTCGCGCCGCCCCCCATCCGAGCCCTGGCGGGCCCGCCTTCCCCCTCGAGGGGGGAAGGAAGCAAAGGGGCGACGAGGGAACTGGCGAACAGGGCCAGGGCGACAGCCCGCACGTCTAGGCCTTCTTGAACGGCTTCAGCCGCACGCGGGTGCGGTGGTCGTCGGCGGCCGCGGGGCGGCCTTCGGGGTCGAGGCCCTTGTAGTAGTTCTTCTGCCAGCGCTCGGCCTGGGCGGCGGAGCCCGCGCGGTGCAGGTCGGCGTTGAAGCCGTCGCGGTCGCGCGACCAGGCCTCGTACTGGGCCTTGAGCTCCGGCTCGACCGAGATGTCGAGCAGCTCCGGCGCCATCGATTCCAGCTCGCCCCGGCGCACGGGGAACAGGTGGCAGAAGGGCTCGCCCGCGGCGAAGCGGATCAGGGTTCCGGGGCGGGTGAAGGCCCAGTTCATGGTGAAGCTGAAGGGCGCCCAGTCGGTTTCCACCACCCCGGCCAGGGCCGAAACCCCGTCCTTGGGCCGGTTGACCGGGCCCTGCACCATCAGGTCCCAGCCGGGCTCGGTGCGAAACAGCAGCGGCACATGGAAGGTCAGGACGCCGTAGCCGAAGTGGCTGACGGCGGGCGCCGTCGCGCCGCCCTCAGCGCCGATCAGGATGGCGTCGGTGCCGTTCTCGCCGGTCCAGCCGGCGGAGAAGGAGACCGGATTGATCAACTCCCAGCCATGGGCGTTGGCGATGTTCAGCGGCAGGCAGCGGTAAGCGAAGCGCTCGTTGGTGGCGTTCATCCAGTCGCGCTCGAGCGGCGCGGGGCGGATCTCGACGGGATTGTCGCTCGCGAGCCGGTAGGCGGTGAGCTTGGGGCCCCTGGAGGGCGGCGGATCCTGGCTCATCGAAAGGCGGGGCCCGGTGCGGTGGACGACGCCTCCTGCTTAGGCGTTTCGCTGCGCCGGCGCCACCGCCGGCGGCTTGGCGAACTTCGGATTGGTGCGGAAGCCGACGCCCTTGAGCCAGATGAACAGGGCCTCCCAGTGGATGCCGGCCAGGACCTTGAGGCTGAGCAGCGGGTGGGCCAGCCAGGTTCGGAACAGAGCCGCGTCGGAGAGCTCGCGCCGGTCGCCGGCGAACGAGGCGGTGAGCATCGGCCCCTGAGCGTCCTTGACCAGGATGGCCACCGAGGTCTTCGCCTCGGGCGGGCGGATGCGGAAGGCGTAGTCCAGGTCCATGTCCATGAAGGGCGAGACGTAGAGCGCCTTGGCGCAGGCCTGCTCGACGCTGCCGTCGGCGCCCGGCTCGGCCGGGATGACATAGCTATGGCTCTCGCCGAAGGTGTTGTTGACCTCATAGACCATGGCCACCAGGGCGCCCGAGCGGGCGTGGCAGAACCAGACGCTGATCGGGTTGAAGACGTGGTTCAGCACCCGGGGCATTGCGAGGATCCGGATCGGGCCGCCGTCGGGCTCGATCCCGGCGCGCTTGAGCTGGCGCTCGACCCAGGGGCGCAGCGGCGCGCCGGTGCGGTCGCCGTGGTCCTTGTCGAAGAAGCTGATCAGGGCGCCCTTGTTCCAGCCGAACAGGCGCAGGCGGCGGTTGAGGTCGCTGAGCTCGTCCAGGTCGAACAGCATCATGAAGACGCCGTACTTCAGCCGGTGAGCACGGGGCCTCAGCCGCTCATGGCGCACGATCCCGGGAAACAGGGCGGTGGCGAAGATCATCAGGCCGCGATCTCCAGCACCGCCGGGGGTTCGAGCCAGATGCGGCCGCTCTCGTGGGCCACGCTCCACGGCCGGCGCACCCCGCCCAGCTGTTCGGCCACCGCCAGGCCCGACTGCAGCCCGTCCTCGTGGAAGCCGGAGCCGAAGTGGGCTCCGCAGAACCAGGTGCTGTTCACCCCCTGCAGCGACCACAGCTGGCGCTGGGCCCGCACGGCCGCGGCGTCGAACATGGGGTGCTCGTAGAGCTCGGTGGAGATCACCTTGTCGGGCGCCGGCGCGCGCCAGGGGTTGAGGCTGACGAACAGGGGCTCATACGTCTTCAGGCCCTGCAGCTGGTTCATCCAGTAGGTGACCGAACAGACCTCGGTGTCGTTGGAGCGCCCGGTGTAGTTCCAGCTGGACCACATGGCCTTGCGCTTCGGCATCAGGCTGGGGTCTGTGTGCAGGACGGCGAAGTTCTTGGTGTAGCGGAAGGCGCCCAGCAGTTCGCGCTCGCGCGGGCTCGGGTCGGAAAGCAGGGCCAGGGCCTGGTCGGCGTGGGTGGCGACCACCACCTGATCGAATCGCTCGACCCCGCCGTGGACGTCCTGGACGTGGACGCCACCGGGCAGGCGGCGGATCGACTTCACCCCGCAGCCCAGCCGCGTGCGGTCGCGGTAGCGCGCGGTCAGGCGCTCGACATAGGCGCGGCTGCCGCCGTCGACCGTGCGCCACTGGGGCCGGGCGACGAACTTCATCAGGCCGTGGTTTTCGAAGAAGCGCACGAAGGCGCAGGCCGGGTAGTCGCGAATCTTGTCCGGAGCGGCGGACCAGATGGCGGCGGCCTGGGGAAGCAGGTGGTCGTTCTGGAACGGCTCGCCATAGCCCTCGGCGTCGAGATAGTCGCCCAGCGTGATCAGCTCGGACTGGGAGGGCGAGATGTCCTTGGACGCGCGGTGATAGAAGCGCACCAGGTCCGCCAGCATCGACCAGAAGCGGGGGCTGAAGAAGTTCGAGGGCCGCGCCAGGAAGCCCAGCAGGTCCTTGGCGGCATATTCGGTCCTGCCGTCGTCGAGCGAAACGGCGAAGGACATGTCCGACTTCTTGGTCGGCACGCCCAGATGGTCGAACAGGGCGATCAGATTGGGGTAGGTGGCGTCGTTGAAGACGATGAAACCGGTATCGACGGGTACGGATCCGGCGTCCACAGTGTTGGAGTGACCGCCGATCCGTCCGGCGCTTTCATAGACGGTGACTTTGTGGCGTTCGCTGAGGAGCCAGGCCGCGGACATGCCCGAAATGCCGGAGCCGATGACGGCGATGTTGAGGGGTTGGGAGGTCATGACCATCCTGACGCGGGGCAAACGGAACGCCCGCCGGATAGTCCCTCCCGCCAGGCTCGATCACTACGCTGGACGGACGACAGCGGATCACCGCCAAGCTCATCGCGCAAAGAAAATCGCATCCGGTGATCCGGCGCGGCGGAGCTTGCGTATCAGCGTCCATGAGCACGGCCTTCGCCTTCGAGATCGTGAGCCACAGCCGCAGCGCCCCCCGGCGCCAGGTCCGTGGCCGGCTGATCCGTTCGGCTCCTCGGCCAGTAGAGGCTGAGATGACGGGCGCATCCTCGACCGCCGCCGCTCCGGACCCCGCCGACCTGATCGTGCGCGTGGCCGAAAGCCAGGACCGCTCAGCCTTCGCCGGCCTGTTCCAGCAGTTCGCGCCGCGGGTGAAGAGCTATCTCCTGAGCCTGGGGACCAACGCCGCGGCCGCCGAGGACCTGGCGCAGGAAACCCTGATGATGGTCTGGCGCAAGGCGGCCTATTTCGACCGCGGCCGCGCCGGCGCCTCGACCTGGATCTTCACCATCGCGAGGAACCTGCGCATCGACGCCGCCCGGCGCGAGCGTTCGGCGCTGGCCTACACCCTGGAGTACGTCGAGGAGGCCGACGATTCGGCCCCGCCGGACGCCATCGTCTATGGCGCGGAGCGCGACAGCCGCGTGCGTGAGGCCATGAAATCCCTCTCCGAGGAGCAGGCCCGGGTGGTCCGGCTGTCCTTCTTCCAGGAGAAGCCGCAATCCGAGATCGCTACCGAGCTCGGCATACCGTTGGGCACGGTGAAATCGCGCGTCCGGCTGGCCATGGCCCGCCTGCGCGAATGCCTGGAGGATCTGTTGTGAGTGCGTCCCACCATCCCGATGACGCCGTGCTGGCCGCCTATTCGGCCGGAACGTTGAAGCCCGGCTTCGATGTCGTCATCGCCGCGCACCTGGAGCGCTGCCCGGCCTGCCGGCGCGCGGTCGCCCTGTTCGAGGCCGCCGGCGGCGACCTGCTGGACGAGGCGGCGCCCACGGCGATGGCCGACGACGCCCTGTCCCATCTGCTCGCCCGGATCGAGCGGCCCGAGGCCGCTCCCGAACCGGCGCTTGAGCCCTTGAACTCCCGGGGGGGCTCCGTCTCCCCCCCCCTGCTGGATACCCCCCGGGACCACCGTCCGCTGGCGGAGCGCCTGAAGCTCCGCCGGCGGCGGTGGATAGGTCCCGGCGCCTGGGTCCAGACCGTCGACATCGACACCGAGGACGGCGACCGCGTCTATCTGCTGCGAGTGCCCGGCGGCATGAAGGGGCTCAAGCACAGCCACCACGGGCCTGAGTTCACCCTTGTCCTGTCCGGCGCCCTGCGTGACGGCGATACCGTCTTCCGCCCCGGCGACTTCGTGGAGTGCGACAGCGACCTGACCCACCAGCCCTCGGCCGAGATGGACGACGGCGGCTGCGTCTGCCTGATCGCCTCCGAAGGCGGCATCGCGCCCGCCGACCGGCTGGGCCGGGTGGTCGCGGCGCTGACGGGGGTCTGATGATCTTTCAGACGCCGATGGCGCTGCCCGAACTGATCGGCTGCGTGTTCCTGGGCATGGCCGGCGTCATGGGCCTGGCCTGGCTGTTCCAGGCGGCCGCGCGCAACACCGGCTGGGTCGACGTGTTCTGGACCTTCGGGACCGGAGGGCTGCTGGCCATCGCCGCCCTGGTCCCGCCGGAAGAAGATGTCGCGACGAGCCCGCGCCAGATGCTGGTGGCCGTGCTGATCGCGCTCTGGGCCCTTCGCCTGGGCGGCTACATCGCGCTTCGGGTAGCGAAGTCGCCGCATGAGGACACCCGCTATGCGGGCCTGCGCCAGAAGTGGGGCAAGGCCTATCAGCGCAACCTTCTGATCTTCGCCCTGATCCAGGTGCCGGCGGCGGCGATCCTGTCGGTGTCGGTGATCCTGGCGGCGCGCGATCCGGCGCCGTCGCTCAGCCTGCGCGACGCCATGGCCGCCCTGATCTGGCTGGTCGCGGTCGGGGGCGAAGCCGTCGCCGACGGCCAGATGAACCGCTTTCGCGCCGATCCCGCCAACAAGGGCAAGGTGATGGACCAGGGCCTGTGGGCCTGGTCGCGGCATCCCAACTACTTCTTCGAATGGATCGTGTGGCTGGCCTGGCCGGCCATCGCCTTCCACCCCGCCGACCCGATGAGCTGGTGGTCGCTGACCGCGCCGGTGGTGATGTTCCTGATCCTGCGCTTCGGCACCGGGGTTCCCGCGCTGGAACGCACCATGCTGGCCAGCCGCGGCGACCTCTGGCGCGACTACCAGGCCCGGACTTCGGCCTTCGTGCCGCTGCCGCCGAGGCGACGTCCATGAGTTCAAGCGTAGAATTCACGTCCTTCCCTCCACGAGGGGGAAGGTGGGCCCGAAGGGCTCGGATGGGGGGCCGCGGTCACGTCGGCCGAGGTCGCGCGATCCCCCCGGTCCCTCAAAGCCGCTCACAGGCGCGGTTCTCAAGCTCCAGCCGGTTGCGCCGCCCCCCATCCGGCTCCTGACGTCGCCACCTTCCCCCGCGAGGGGGGAAAGACCCTGATTTCGATCTGACGCTGTTCCAGACCCAAGGAGTTCCGTCGATGACGCTTCTCGCCACCACCGTGCAGGCCTTCGAGGCCGCGCCGGTTCCGGACTTCCTGCGCCGTCAGGCGGTGGCCTGGCTGGTGGCCGGGGCGCGGCGGCGGCTGGCCAGCCCGCCCGCCGACATCGAGGCGCGCTTTGCCGAGGACATGCGCGGCCGGCCCATCGCTGAGCACGTCGAGGCGGCCAACAGCCAGCACTATGAGGTGCCGGCGGGCTTCTTCGAACGGGCGCTGGGCCCCCACCTGAAATACAGCTGCTGCTTCTACGAGGACGGCGCCGACACGCTTGGCCAGGCCGAGGCCGACGCCCTGAAGCAGACCTGCGCCTTCGCAGGGCTCAAGGACGGCCAGGACATCCTGGAGCTGGGCTGCGGCTGGGGATCGCTGTCGCTGTGGATGGCCCAACACTATCCCAATGCGCGGATCACAGCGGTGTCCAACTCGCACGGCCAGCGGCGCCACATCGAGGCGCGCGCGGCGGACCGGGGGCTGAAGAACCTGAAGGTCATCACCTGCGACATGAACGCGTTCGAGACGGCCGACCGCTTCGACCGGGTCGTGTCAGTGGAGATGTTCGAACACATGTCCAACTGGCGCGCCCTGCTGGAGCGGGTGAGGACCTGGGTACGGCCGGAGGGGCGCGTTTTCATCCATGTCTTCACCCACCGGTCCTCGCCCTATCGTTTCGACCAGAACGACAAGTCCGACTGGATCGCCCAGCACTTCTTCACCGGCGGCATCATGCCCAGCCACAACCTGATGCGGCAGTTCCCCGACCTGTTCGAGGTCGAGGCCGACCGGGTGTGGAACGGGACCAACTATGCCCGCACCGCGATGGACTGGCTGGCCAATTTCGACCGCCGCATCGACGAGATCCGTCCGATCCTGAAGGAGACCTACGGCAAGGACGCCAGGCTGTGGGAGCAGCGCTGGCGGCTGTTCTTCCTGGCCACCGCCGGGCTGTTCGGCGACAGCGGCGGGCGCGAGTGGGCGGTCAGCCACTATCTGCTCAAGCCCGCAAAGGGCTGAGCTCCGTGCGGCCCGCCATCGCCTGGATCGCCACCGCGCTCGCCTTCTGCGCCATGGACTTCCTGTGGCTGAGCAACACCCGCGCCTGGCTGTACCAGCCGGCGATCGGAGCCTTGCTTGGCGACAGCCTGAGAATCGGTCCGGCCGTGGCCTTCTACGTCCTGTACCTCACCGGCCTGAACTGGTTCGCGGTCTGGCCGGCGGTGAAGGCGGGCGACTGGAGCAAGGCCCTGCTCAACGGCGTGCTGTTCGGCCTGTTCGCCTACGGGACCTACGACCTGACCAACCAGGCGACGTTGAAGGTGTGGTCCACGACGGTGACCCTGGCCGACCTGGGGTGGGGGATGTTCGTCAGCGGGGTCGCCGCGACCGTGGCCTGTGTGGTGACGCGGACCGTGGCGAAACGGTGACACCTCGGGAGTGATTTACGCCGCCGCGGCGTCCCCTTCGGAAGCGTCGGCCCACCGTATTCGCACCGTTAATCAACCGTATTATCGGTGACGTCCCCGGTCCAGGACGCGCCCTTCGGGTCAGTCATCGACAGAGGCGAAATCGACTTCGGCACGGCGGCGTTTCTCTCCAGACCAGTCTGGAACATATAGCGAACATTGGTCGAAAAATCAAGACAAATCCGCCCTAGCCGGCCGCCTGCCACCGGAGCGACATGCAGCTCAGCCCCGCATCGATCTTCGCGATCTCGCCCGTCTCCAGCGCGACGACCTCCAGACCGTGTCGTTCCAACATCTCCCGCGTCCGCGGATAGCCGGCGGCGATCAGCACCGTATCGTTCAGCCGCAGCGCATTGGCGGCGCCGTCTTCTCCCTCCGGCGTGAGCAGGAGGCGAAGGCCGTCGAACACGCCGGACGCGGCCAGGCGCGGCGTGGCCAGCACCGTCTCCTCATCGACCAGGGACGAGGCGGACTTGAAATGCAGCACGCCGGCCGGCGTCTCGACCGCCACGGCGCGCCGTCCCAGGCGCCCCAGTAGCTCGACCAGGCACGCAGCCCCGGTCCGGTCGGTGCGGCCGGACAGACCGACGAACACCCGTTCGGACGTCACCAGCACGTCGCCACCGTCGGCGTAGCCGGAGGTCAGGGGCAGCACGGTTTCGAAGGCGTCGCGCAGGGCCGATTCCAGTTCCACCGCCTCCCCCTCCCGCGAAGGCGCGCCGGGCCTCAGCAGAATCGCGCCTTGCGTGAACACCAGGGCCGGATCCTCGACGAAGACGGAGTCGGGAAAGGCCGGGAGCGGAGGGAGCCGGGTGACCTCAAGGCCCGCGGCCATGAGCGCGGCGACATAGGCGGCGTGCTCGCGCGCGACGCCGCCATAGGTCGGGGACGCCTGGTCGCCGGCGCGCAGGCCATCCACGACCGTTTCGGCGGGCTGGCGGACGATGGCGCGGTTGACGTCGAAGGGTCGCACGCTGGACCCTACCCCCGCCCGCGCCTGGCCAGGCCCCAGCCGATGGCCAGCGCACCGAGCGCCACGACGACGAGCAGCCACAGCGGGACCCCGGCGGGACGCGGAGGAACCGGGGCCACGGGCGCGACGGGCGCCACCGGCGGAACAGCCTCAGGCTGGAGCGAGGCCTGGGCCGGGTCGGAGCGGGGGGTGACCACGACCTCCTCGACGGTGGTCTGGCCGTCCGAAGCGGCGGCGTCGCTCGTGGCCGGGTCGCCGTTCGCGCCCTGGGCCGGGACGGCGCGGGCCGGTTGCGCGGCCTTGGCCGGAACCGGCGCGCTGGGGATGCCGCAGAGCGTGCATTTCAGGCTGGGCGCCGGGCCCTGGTAGGTCTGGACCGGGGTTGTCGTCGTCGACGAGCCGGCGGCCAGGTGGGAGCCGACCTGGCCCTGAGCCAGGGCGGGAGCGCTCACCCCCAGCCAGAGCAGGGCCGCCACGGCAGGCGGCCTGTGGAATGGCTTCATTGTCGTCGGCCTCCCCAACGGTGGATGCATGGCGAAGCTAGCACAGCTCGCAATTTAACCGTGGCCGGAAACGCACTAGAATTGCGTTGGGCGGGGCTGAACGCGCCCGCCTGTGGGAACATCGATTCATGCGCATGACCACCCTCCTTTCCGCGCTGGTGGCGCTGGCCGCCACCTCAGCCCTGGCCCAGAGCATTCCGCCGGCGCCGGTCGCGCCCGTCGAGCCGGTGGTGGACGACTATTTCGGGACCAAGGTCACCGACCCCTACCGCTGGATGGAGGACCGCACGGCGCCGCGCTTCGTGGCCTGGGCACGGGCCGAGGACGACCATGCGCGCGGCGTGCTGAACACCATTCCGGGGCGCGAGCGGCTGCTGCAGCGGGTGGCGGCCCACACCGGCGGCGGCGTGTTGGTCGGCTCGGTCAAGCTCGCCGGCGGCATGGCCTTCTATGGCCGCCGCAATCCCGGCGAGAACAGCGTCAAGCTGTACGTCCGCGACGCCAAAGGCGTCGAGCGGCTGCTGGTCGATCCGGACGCCGTGCCCACGACCGGGCCGCACTATGCGCTGGACTACTATGCGCCGTCGCCGGACGGGCGGCGGGTCGCCTACGGCATCTCGCCGGGCGGCAGCGAGAACAGCGTCATCCACATCATCGATGTCGCCACCGGCAAGGCCAGCGGCGAACGCATCGACCGGGCCGAGTTCGGGGCGCCCAGCTGGCTGCCGGACGGCTCCGGGTTCTTCTACACCCGCGGGCCCAAGCTGGCGGCCGACGCCAGCGAGCTGGCGCGCTACCAGAACACGCGCAGCTTCCTGCACCGGGTGGGGACCGATCCGGAGAGCGACCGGGCCGTGGCCGGGACAGGGGTCGCCGGATCGGTGGCGCTGACGCCGGTCGACACGCCCGTCGCCGTGGTGCAGGCGGGATCGCCCTGGGCCGTGATGCTGGTCTCCCACGGGGCCGACCCGGCCGTGACCCTGTACACCGCCCCGATCGATGAGGTCGCGCGTGGCGGCGCCCACTGGCGGCTGGTCGCCGACACCCCGGACGGGATCAGCAATTTCCAGATCCATGGCCGCCGGCTGTTTCTGCAGAGCTTCAAGGGCGCCTCGCGCTACCAGGTGCTGGAGGTCGACGCCGCCGCGCCCGACCTGGCCCACGCCAAGGTGGTGGTCCCCGCCGGCCAGCGGGTGATCCAGGACATCAACCTGACCGCCGACGCCCTGGTGATCACCGACCTGGACGGCGGGCTGGGGCGCATCCGCCGGCTGGACCTGAAGAGCGGCAAGCTCAGTGATCTGGCTCTGCCGCACGAGGGGGCGGTAACCGCGGTGGCGACCGACCCGGCCTCGCCGCGGCTGGTGTACGGCCTGACCGGCTGGGTCAGCCCGGTGCAGTATTTCCGCTCGGACGGCGCCGCCTCGACCCTGACCGACCTGGCCCCGCCCTGGGGCGAGGACCTCAGCGCCTACACGTCCGAAGAAGTGACGGTCACCGCCAGGGACGGAACGGCCATCCCGCTGTCGATCGTCTACCGCAAGGGGCTCAAGCGCGATGGCTCCCACCCGGTGTGGCTGACCGGCTACGGGGCCTATGGCGCGCCGCTGAACCCCGGCCTGGCCTCGCGCTTCTTCGCCCTGCTGGACGATGGCGGGGTCTATGCGGTGGCGCACGTGCGCGGCGGCGGCGAGTTCGGCGAGGACTGGCACCAGGCCGGACGCATGGCGACCAAGCCCAACACCTGGCGCGACCTGATCGCGGCGGGCGAGTACCTGACCACCCACGGCTATGGCCGGCCCGAAACCCTGGCCATCGAGGGACGCAGCGCCGGCGGCATCACCGTCGGGCGCGCCATGACCGAGCGGCCGGACCTGTTCCGGGTGGTGTTCTTCGGGGTGGGCGACGCCAACCCCCTGCGCTCGGAGTTCGGCACCGACGGCCCGGCCAATGCGCTGGAGTACGGCAGCGCCAGGACCGAGGCCGGGTTCAGGGCGCTGTTCGAGATGGATTCGGTCCATCACGTGAAGGACGGCACGGCCTATCCGGCGGTGCTGCTGACCTCGGGCATGAACGACCCGCGCGTGGCGCCCTGGCAGCCGGGCAAGTTCGCCGCGCGCCTGCAGGCGGCCAATCCGAACGGGCGGCCCATCCTGTTCCGGGTGGACTTCGACGCGGGCCACGGAATCGGCTCGACCAAGGCCCAGAGGGACGCGGAGGTCGCCGACCAGATGGCGTTCTTCTACTGGCAGATCGGGTGGAAGGATTATCAGCCGAAGTAAGGGGAGTTACCCCAGGCGCCCCACGACCTCATCCCCGATCGCCAGCGACGAGGTCAGGCCTGGGCTCTCGATGCCCAGCATGACCACCAGCCCCTCGACGCCGTGGCCCTCGGGTCCGTCGATGTCGAAGTCGGGCTGGGGCTCGCCGGGGCCGTGGAGCTTGGGGCGGATGCCGGCGTAGTCGGCCGATAGCGCGCCGTCCGGCAGGCCCGGCCAGAAGCGGCGCACGTGTTCGTAGAAGAACTCCGCCCGGGCGGGATCGACCGTGTAATCTTCGTGATCGACCCATTGCAGGTCCGGGCCGAAGTGGGCGCGGCCGCCCATGTCGCGCTTGTAGTGCAGGCCAAGCGCCCCGACGATCGGCGGGGGATAGACCAGGTGGTGGAAGGGCGCCTTCCCGGCCACCACGAAATAGCTGCCCTTGCCCAGATGCAGCGGCTTGATGCGTTCGACCGGATAGCCCTCGATCAGGCCGGCGCAGCCCTGCGCCCCCAGGCCGGCGGCCACGACCAGGCGGCCCGTGGTGATCCGGGTCGGATCGGCGCCGCCGGCGCGGACCTCGAAGCCGCCGTCCGGCAGGGGCGAGGCGCCCTCGAAGGGGGTGTCGAGCACCACCGCCCCACCCGCAGCCTCGATCTCGCCCTGCAGGGCCAGCATGTAGGCGTGGCTGTCGAAGATGCCTGTTTCAGCGGAGAGCAGCACCACTTCGGCCCTGAGCTCGGGTTCGCGCTCCGCCGCCTCGGCGCGGCTGAGCCAGCGCACGTTCTCCACCCCGTTGACCTCGGCCTGGCGAGCGACCTTTTCGATGGCGGCGATCTCGTCCGGGGCGGTTGCGACCACCAGCTTGCCGCACTTTTCGAACGGCACGCGGTGCTTTTCCAGGAATGCGTAGAGGTCGCGGCGGCCCGGGACGCACAGGCGCGCCTTGAGAGAACCGGTGGGATAGTAGAGGCCCGCGTGGATCACCTCGGAATTGCGCGAGGAGACCCCCTGGCCGATGCGGTGCTCGCGTTCGAGCACGATGACGGAGCGGCCGCGACGCGCGAATGCGTAAGCCGTCGCCAGGCCCACGGCGCCGGCGCCTATGACCACTACATCGGTGTCGAAATCCGCCATCGCCCTGCCCGCCTCGCCGCTGGATTAGCGGCTAACGCCTCCGTGGCGAAGGGGTTCTTTGCGCCTCTACGCCGCGTGGGCCTGGTCGGCGTCCTCGGTCATTTCGATCAGGGCCGCGATCAGGGCCGGCGCGCCGATGGGCTTGGACAGGTGCCGGTCGGCGCCGGCGGCGCGGCCGGCCTCGACGTGTTCGGGAAGGGCGTTGGCGGTCAGCATGATCACCGGGGTGTGGCCACCCGACCCGTCGCGCTCGAAGTCGCGGATGGCACGGGTGGCGGCCAGGCCGTCCATCACCGGCATCTGCATGTCCATCAGCACCGCGTCGAAGCGCCCCTGACGGAAGGCCTCGACCGCCTGGGCGCCATTCTCCACCGACACCAGCTCCACCCCGGCCTGGTCCAGGATCAACTCCACCACCTTGCGATTGGTGGGATGGTCGTCGGCCAGCAGCACCCTGAGCGAGGGCGAGTCCTGGGCGGAGGTCTCCAGCGCGAGCGCCTCCTCGGCGGAGGCTTCCTGAGCGGACGTCTCCGGGGCGGGCGTGGAGACTTCCGCCTCGGCCGCGGCCTCATGCGGCGAGCGCACGGACGGCAAGGCGAGGGTCAGGACGAAGGTCGAGCCCTTCCCCGGCGCGGAGTCGCAATCGATCTCGCCGCCCATCAGCTCGGCCAGCTGGCGGCAGATGGCCAGGCCCAGACCCGCGCCGCCGTATTGGCGCGTGTGCGAACCATCGGCCTGATGGAAGCGGTCGAACAGGCCCTGCTTGAGCGCGGGATCGAAGCCGATGCCGGTATCGGCCACCGCCAGGCGCCAACGGCCGTCGTCGAGACGGGACAGGGAGGCGGTCACCTGGCCGGCCTCGGTGAACTTCAGGGCGTTGGACAGGAAGTTGCCGACCACCTGGCGCAGGCGGAGTTCGTCGCCCCGCACCCAGACGGCGTCCCGGGGAACCTCGGCCTTGACCGCCACGCCCTTGGCGCGGCCCTGGGGGGCGTGCAGCACGGTCAGCTCGCGCACGACCTGGTCCAGGCGGAAGGATTCGCAGCGCAGCTCCACCCGGCCTGAATCGATGCGGGCCAGGTCCAGGATGTCGGAGAGCAGCACCTGCAGGCTGACAGCCGAGGACTGGATCATCTGGACCATGTCGGACTGGCGCGTATCCAGGCCAGTGCGGGCCAGCACGTCGCAGACCCCAACCACGCCGTTCAGGGGCGTGCGGATTTCATGGCTCATGTTGGCCAGGAAGGCGCCCTTGGCCCGGTTGGCGGACTCCGCCTCGTCCAGCGCCCGTTCGAGGGTGATGGCGTCGCGCTTGAGATCGGTAAGGTCGGTGCAGACCGAGATGATGCCGCCGTCCAGCATGCGGCGATCCTCGATGCGCAGCCAGCGGTCGCCGTCGTTGGCCTGTTCGACCGTGCGGCCCTGCATGCGCGCCCACAGGCGCTCGGCCAGCCAGTCCCGCTCGCGGCCCACCGCATCAGGGTAGTGGCCGGCGTCCAGACCCGCCTGGAGCAGTTCGGCGAAACGCACGCCGGGCTTGAGCAGGCCGGCGCACTCGGCGTTGAGCGCGACGTAGCGCTCGTTCCACATCACACAGCGGTCCTGGTCGTCGTAGATGGCCACGGCCTGGGGAATGGCGTCGATGGCGTCGCGCAGGCGGTCCAGCGAGTTCTTCCGGCTCCAGGCCTCAATGATCATGGCGCCGAAGGCGGCCGCGACGATCAGGATGGAGAGACCGCCGACCGCCACGGCCATGATCGCGCGGTCCAGCACCTGGTTGGGCACGGCCACAGCGGGGTCGGGGATGATGGTCACCGCGCTCATGCCGGTGAAGTGCATGCCGACGATGGCCAGGGTGAACAGGGTTGCGCCGAGAGCGTGGTCGCGCAGGCGCGTGGCCGGGCCGGCGACCGCCAGGGCGGCGATGGCCATCAGCACGCTGATCAGGACCGAGACCACGACGTAGGTCACGCTCCAGTGCAGGTCGCCCTGGGTGCGAAAGGCGGCCATGCCGGTGTAGTGCATCACCGCGATGCCGCCGCCCAGGAAGACGCCGCCCAGGGACAGGCCTTCCAGCCGGTTGCTGCGGGCGGCGAGCGCGAAGCCGGCGCCGGTGACCGCGACGGCCAGGACCAGGGACAGGACCGTGCCACCCGGCTCGTAGCCGGTCTTCAGGTGCGGGACATAGGCCAGCATGGCCACGAAATGGGTCGCCCAGATGCCGCAGCCGGCGGCCAGGCCCGTGAAGGCGGACCAGGCCAGGCGCAGCGAACCCGTGCTGCGCCGGGCGACACCGTACAGGCGCATGGCGGTGAAGGTGGCGGTGGCGCACACCACGGCGGCGACCAGCACGAGGCGCCAGTCGTGATCGACCGTCAGACACGACAGGAATTTCAGCATCAGGGCATCCCGCAGGCGACGGGATCACAGTGAAGGAAAAGCCTTAGGATACTGTTGCGATGGAGATTATCCCCGCGCGGGATCATTACCAGGGGTAATGAACAGGCGATTGGAGCCTAGAGCCCCGTCCAGCGGTCGAGGGCGTCGCCGCTCGACAGTTTCCGGATAAAGGCGTTGAACCGCTGCGGCATCGACCGAATCTCCCGGATCGTTCCGAGCAAGGCCCGGCCGCAGGCCGCAGCCGACAGTGCTAGTACGCGCACGCATCCCCCACATCACGCCGGCCCTACTCGATCTCGGCCGCAGGAGGTGGGTAGTCTCCTGAATGCTACCAAAGCGTTGCTTTAGATAAGTTATCGCCCGTAAGTCAGAATTTTTGCGATTCCGGCCAGGGCGACGTTTCGGACGTCGCCGGAGGCCGTCGCCCCGGCGATGTAGGCCGCGACCAGGATCGGCTTGCCGGCCGGCGGCCAGAGGATGCCGACGTCGTTCCTCGAGCCATGCATCCCCGAGCCCGTCTTGTCGCCGACGCGCCAGCCCATCGGCACGCCCCTACGCAGGGCGTCATCGCCGGTCTTGTTGGCGGCGAGCCAGTCCAGCAGACGCCGGCGTGAGGGGAGCTGGAGCACCGGACCGGTCAGCACCCGCCGCAGGTCGGCCAGCATGGCCGAGGGCGTGGTGGTGTCGCGCGGATCGCCGGGCTCGGCCTCGTTGAGCGTCGGTTCGTTGCGGTCCAGGCGGGTGGTGGGATCGCCGAGGCCGCGGATCCAGCGGGTCAGGCCGGCGGGTCCGCCGAGGGTGGTCAGGATCAGGTTGGCGGCGGTGTTGTCGCTCATGGTGATGGCGGCTTCGCACAGGTCGTTCAGGCTCATGGCGCCCTCGCCCACCCGCGCGGCGGTCACCGGGGCGTATTCCAGCAGATCGGCCTTCGTGTAGGGGATCCGGCGCGAGAGCTGTTCACGGCCGCGGTCGACCCGGCTCAGCACCTGGCTGACCGCCAGCCACTTGAAGGTCGAGGCCATGGGGAAGCGCTCGTCCGCGCGGTGGGCCCAGCGCCGCCCCGTGCCGGTGTCGAGCGCCGCGACGCCCAGGCGTCCGCCGGTGGAGCGTTCCACGTCCCCGAACCGGTCGGGCTCGGCCCAGGCCCCGCTCGCCAGGGCCGCCGAGGCGGCCAGAAGCGCGCGCCGGTCCATGGTCAGTGCGCCGCCGCCGGGGCCTTGGCCGCCAGGGCCCGGAAGTCGACGTCACTGTCGGCGAGCAGCCAGACCAGCGCCGTCCAGGCCGCCACGTTCTGGTTCAACTGCTGGGGATCGATCTTGTCGAAGGTGTCGTCGGCGGTGTGGTGCAGGTCGAAGTAGCGCGAGCCGTCCTGGTTCAGGGCGAACTCGGGCACGCCCGCCTCGACGCTGGGGCCGATATCGGTGCCGCCGTGGCCGGCCGGGTCGGCCTTGGTGATCACCCCGATGGGGGTCAGGACCGGCTCGACCATCTTTGCAAAGTCGCTGCCGGGGCCGCCGTGGGGCAGGTTGAGCGAATAGATGCGGTCGGCGCCGAAATCGCTTTCGCCCGCGGCCATGTGGGTGGCCAGCTCGCCCTTGCGGGCGGCGGCGTAGGCGTTGCCGCCGAAGGCGCCGAAGGGGGCGTTGGGCTGGGCCACTTCCTCCGAGCCGTAGAACACCACGCGGATGGTGCGGCGCGGGCGCTGGGGCAGGTCGCGGATCAGCTTGGCGGCCGCGGCGATGATGGCGTCGCCCGTGCCGTCGTCGATGGCGCCCGTGCCCAGGTCCCAGCTGTCCAGGTGGGCGCCCAGCAGGATCACCTCGTCCGGCTTCTCGCGGCCGCGGATCTCGGCGATGACGTTCTGGCTGTGGGTCCCGGTGACATAGGAAGCCGAGGAGAACAGCCTCACCTTGACGGGGCCGAGCGCCGCCAGGCGGCCGATCTGCTCGGCGTCGGGGTTGGACAGGGCGAAGGCGGGGATCGGGACCACGCCGTTGACGTAGCGGGTGGTGCCGGTGTGGCCCAGGCGATGGCTGTCGGTGCCGGCGCCGCGCAGCATGAAGGCGATGGCGCCCTTCCTGGCCGCCTCGCCCGGACCGACGCCGCGGATGTTGCTGATCAGGCCGTAGCCCGAGCCGTCCTGCATGCGGGTCATGGGCCGCAGCACCACGGCGATCTTGCCCGCCAGGGAGCCGTCGGGGACGGCCTTGAGGCTCTCCAGGTCCGGGAAGACCACGACTTCGGCCTCGATGCCGGCGGCGGGCGTGGGCGGGGATTCGCCCAGCGCCACGGCGACCAGCGGCTGGCGGCGGCCGTCGGGCAGCAGAAGTTCGGCGCTCTCGGAGCCTCGGCTCCAGCCGGTGACCGGGAACTCCTGGATCTGGACGTTTTCGAAGCCCATGGCTTTCATGCGTTCGGCGGCCCACTGGGCCGCGGCCTGCTCGTTCTTCGAGCCGGCGGGGCGCGGGCCGAAGCGCGTGGTCAGCTCGCGGGTGAAGTCCAGCGCGATATTGTCGCCGCGCATGGCCCTGTCGCGCAGCTCGACGGCCGTTGCGACCAGCGGCAGGGGCGCGGCCGCGGCCGGCGGCGGCGCCTTGGGTTTCGCCTTTTTGTTCCAGGGGGCGGCCTCGGCGGGGGCGCAGACCAGGGCGGCGGCGAGGCCGGCCAGCAGGATCGAACGTAGTGTCAGGACGGTCACGAGGCGGCTCCGATCAGAGACAAGGCGCGAGGGACGAGGCGCGGAACCTAGGCTTGGCGGGCGCCGGCCCGCAAGGTCCGCTGCGTCGAAGCGGACAGGGTTGTGACGAACGCCCGAAAAGTCGGCATGCTGCCCGCCATGACCCCTATGCGACTCATCCGTCCGCTGCTGGCGAGGCCGTCCCTGGCCACCGGCTTTTTCATCTTCGTCGTGGGCATGATCGTGCTGCCCTACGACTGGCGCTGGTCCTCGCGCGCGGTGCTGTCGTGGGACTCGGGCGTGTTCGTCACCATCGTGCTGCTGTTCCGCTTCATGAGCCAGTCGGTGGACGCCGACGCCATGGCCAAACGCTCGGACCGGCTGGACGAGGGGCGCGGGGCGGTCTTGTGGATCAGCCTGATCGGGGCTGTGGCGTCCATCGCGGCGGTCTGCGCCGAGATGCTCCTGAACAAGGCGGACAAGGGCCAGTACCAGTATTTCCGCATCCTGGTGATGATCGTCACCGTGGCCCTGTCCTGGACCTTCACCCAGCTGGTGTTCGCGGTGCACTACGCCCACGACTACTACATGCCGGCCAATCCGCCGGAGCGGCTGGACCTGGTCAAGGACCGGCTGCCCCCGCCGCACCATGCGCACCTGCCCTATCGCGGCGGCCTGGTGTTCCCCGGCGGCGACAAGACGCCCGACTACTGGGACTTCGTGCACTTCTCGATGGTGATCGGGGTGGCCTGCGCCACCGCGGACGTGAACATCGAGTCCAAGGCGATCCGGCGGCTGGCCACCGGCCACGGGGTGATCGCCTTCATGTTCAACGCCATGATCCTGGGGCTGACGATCAACCTGTCGGCGTCGCTGTTCTAGGCCGTCAGCCGAGCGCCTGATCGGTGATGCGCACGTGGGCGTCGGTCAGGTGCAGGCCGTGGGCCTCGAGGTCGTCGAGGCATTCCTCGACGTTCAGGCCGGGCTGGGTCCCGCCCCGCTCCAGCTCGATGGACCGGAAGACCTCCCAGGGGCCGAAACGGGCCGGCAGATTGGCGCCGGCCTGGTCGGCGGTGACGCAGAAGACGCGGCCCGGGCCTTTGAAGACATGAACATGCATGGCGGATCTCCTTAGCCGGGAGGCAGGGGAAGCGAAGCCTGGCCGAAGGCGTAACGCCAGCCGGTCGCGGTGCGCACATAGGTGTCGGAGAACCAAAGGGTCCGGTCAATGGGCTGTCCGCCGCGGCTGCCCTTCAACCACAGCTTGGCGGTGACCACGGCGGTGTCGCCGTAGACCCGCACCGTCTGGCTGCCGGCGGCTTCTTCCTGGTGTTCCCAGATCACCGCCCGGGTCCTGGCGCTCTCCAGCAGGTCGGCCTTGGTGGCGCTCTGTCCCGTGCCGACCACAAGCACGAAACGGTCGTCGAGAATGGCGTCCATGGCCGCAGCGTCGTTGGCCTTGACCGCGGCCTGGTAGCGGGTGTCCAGCGCCGCGACCGTGGCGGCGTCCTCGGCGGGTGAGCCGGCGGCGAGGGCCAGCGCGAGGGCTGTGGAAAGCATGGATCGATCCCTTTCGGCGGAAGCTTCACCCTAGCGGAATCGGCCCGGCGCGTCCTGGCGCGCCGACGAGGCCGGGCGCCCATACGATGAAACCGACGCTCCGAAACGCCGCTTGACAGGTAACCGAGATGTTACGCATAACGCGTAACCATGACGTTACGTGATCTGCATCGCGACGCGGTGTTCCGCGCCCTGGCCGATCCCACCCGCCGGGGCATCCTGGAGGCGCTGGGCGAGCGGCCCCTGCCTGTGCACGCGCTGGCGCAACGCTTTCCCATGAGCCGGCCTGCGATCTCGCGGCATCTGAAGGTGCTGGGCGAGGTGCGGCTGGTCAGCGCCCGGCGCGAGGGCAAGGAGAACCTCTATGCGCTGGACCGTGCGGCGCTCGAGGACGCCCGCGCCTGGCTCGACCGCTTCTGGACGGCGAAGCTTCACACCCTGAAACAACTGGCTGAGAGAAAGACATGAAAACGCTGGACGATATCGTCTGCGCCATCGAGATCGAGGCCACGCCGGAGCGGGTCTGGACGGTGATGACCGAGGGCGGCCTGGTGGAGCAGTGGCTGGGCTGCATGAACTTCAAGCCGGAGCTGGGCTCGACCTTCCACATGCAGCCGGACGGGGCCAAACGGGCCGCTGGCGATATCACCGGCGCGACCTGGTGCGACGTCACCGCCCTGGAGCCCGGACGGCGCCTGGCCTTCAGCTGGTACATGCCCGGCACGCCGAAGACCCTGGTCAGCATCGACCTGACCCCGACAGCCGGCGGCGTGCGCGCGGAGCTGACCCACTCCGGGTGGGACCGCTTCGAGCCGGACCAGATCCGCGGCATCCGCGACATGCTGGACGGCGGCTGGCGCTCCTTCGTGCTGCCGCAGCTGAAGCGGGTGGCGGAGGGCTGACAGCCGCGGAGCGGCGGCCTAGGGTCGCCCCAGCGGGGAGGCGGCAACGATGTGGAGAGGGCTGGTCCTGGCGGCGGCGTTCTTGGCTGCCGCCCCGGTCTCGCAGGCCAACGTACCGCCGATGGGCTGGCGCCCGCCCACCTATGCCGGGCCGGGCGTGTTCTGCGGAGCGGGCTTCAACCTGCGGCTGGCCCCGGGCGAGGTCTTGACCCTCGGCTATCCCAACGAGGGCTATATCGCGGCGACCGTGAGATCCCCGCGCGGGGCGTTCGCGGTCGTGATGCATGACTTCAACCGGCCGAAATACGTCAAGCGGCTGATCGCGACCCGCCCTGGCGGCCGGATATTCGAGGTCGTACGGGTCAGCCAGGATTACGCCAGCGGCATCGACAAGCGCCGCATCTACTGGTTCGAACCGAAGGACCGCAGGGCTTCACCCTTCAGCCTGAGCTTCTTCGCCGCGATTGCGGGCGAAGGCGGCTGGCCCGAGTTCCCACCGGGCGAATACGGGCCGGTGATCGAACGCGTCAGTTTTGACCTCGAAGGGCAGGAGACCTCCTGCCTGGCGCCGGCCGCGACGCCCTAGAGGCTCTCGCCAGCGCTCGGCTTCCTGCTAAGGTTGTGGCGGGGGGATACGCAGATGGACAATGAGGACACCGAGGCCGTCGCCGACTTCAACCCGGTCGCCGCCGCCTTTTCCGGCTTCGCCCTGCTGTTCGGCAAGCCCTGGGTCGTGCTGGCCTGGCTGGTCGCCACCGTGCCGCTGGCCGCGGCGGCCGTGGGGGCGCTGACCTTCGTCAAGGCGATCGGACTGATCAATTTCGGCGCGCTCTACTACGGCGGCGTGATGATCCTGGCGGTGCTGAGCATCCCGGCGATCATTCTGGACGGCGCGGCCTATCGCTCGGTGATGGCGCCGGAGAAGTCGCATTTCTTCTACCTCAGCGCGGGCCTGGGCGTGCTGGGACGCTCCGTGTCCGGCTACGCGCGCTCCACCCAGCCGACCAACCAGCGGCTGCGCTGGTGGATGTTGCTGCCGGCGGGGGCTCTGTTCGTCACCGTCATGGCGACCGGAAAGGTGTCCGACGGCTTTCACATCCCGCGCCCCGTCATGACCTGGGCCATGGGCGCCTCGATCGCCTGGCTGGCGGTGGTGGGCATGATCGTGTTCGTGCGCCACACCTTCGTGCACATCGCGGCCCTGACCAGCCGCCGCACCTGGGACCCGGTGCAGAAGAGCTGGCTGTTCACCGAGGGCCACGTCGGCCAACTGTTCGTGATGCACGCGATCACCCTCGGGATCTGGGCCGCGGCCTCGGCGGCGGCCTTGTGGGGCGCCTGGCGGCTGATCGACCCGGCGGGCGCGAGCCTGCCCTGGGACGCCCTGTGGAACGCTGTGCCCGACTGGAACGCCCAGGGCTGGCGGGGCTTCCTGTCCCTGCCCTGCCTGGCTCTGGTCGGCGCCGTGACGATCATCGCGGTGGTGCGCGAGGTGATCTGCGACCGGGCGACGGCGGTGGCCTACATGACCGTGCGCCGGGGCCGCACCGACCTGTCGATGCCGGCCTATATGGCGTCGATGTAGCCAGAGGCGGCGGCTTTCCCTACCTAGGCCGGATGCTCTTCCCCCGCCCCCTGGTCCGCGGCCGCCTGGTCCAGCGCTACAAGCGCTTCTTCGCCGACGTGGAGTTGGACGACGGGCCGTTCGCCACCGCCCACTGCCCCAACCCCGGCGCCATGCTGGGGCTGAAGGACCCGGGTTCGGTCGTCTGGGTCTCGCCGGCAGACGATCCCAAACGCAAGCTGAAGCACACGCTGGAGATGGTGGAGGTCGCGGGCGGCCTGGTCGGCATCAACACCATGCATCCCAACCGGCTGGCGGCGGAGGCTATTCAGGCGGGCTTCATTCCGGAGCTGGCCGGCTACGACACCCTGCGCCGCGAGGTCGCCTACGACGGCGACAGCCGCATCGACATCCTGCTGGAGCACCCGGGGCGGCCCCGCGCCTGGGTCGAGGTCAAGAACAGCCACTTTCTGCGCACGCCCGGCCTGTCGGAGTTTCCCGATTGCGTCACCGTGCGCGGGGTCAAACACCTGAAGGCGCTGGAGCGGCGGGTGGAGGCGGGGGAACGGGCGGTGATGCTGTTCGTGATCCAGCGCACGGACGCGCAGGTGTTCGACACCGCCGACGATATCGACAAGGCCTACGGCCCCGCGCTGCGCGAGGCCGCATCGAAGGGGGTGGAAGTTTTGTGCTATGGTTGCCACCTTAGCCCCGAGGCGATCCGCCTCGACCGCGCCATGACCTGGCGATCCGCTCCTGACCTCCCGCCTGGATAGTTCCCGCCGATGCAGACCCTCGAATCGATCTCCGACGCCCTGGTCCGCACCGACCGGATCAAGGTCCATACGCCCGAGGACTTCGAGGGCATGCGCAAGGCCGGGCGCATCGCGGCCGAGTGCCTGGACATGCTGACGCCGCACGTGGTTGCGGGCGCGGTGACCGCGGACCTCGACCGGATGGCGCGCGAGTTCGTGCTGGACCACAAGGCCCTGCCCGCCTGCCTGTTCTACCGCGGCTATCACCACACGGTCTGCATCTCGCCCAACCACGTGGTCTGCCACGGCATCCCCGGCGAGCGGGCGCTTCGCGAAGGCGACATCGTCAACATCGACGTGACCGTGATCGCGGGCGGCTGGCACGGCGACACCAGCCGCATGTACCCGATCGGCGAGATCGCGCCGCGCTCGCGCCGGCTGATCGACGTGACCTATGAGGCGATCGAACTGGGCCTGGCGCAGGTGAAGCCGGGAAACCGCTTCGGCGACATCGGCTGGGCCATCCAGCAGCACGTCGAGGCCCAGCGCTGCTCGGTGGTGCGCGACTTCTGCGGCCACGGCCTGGGGCGGGTGTTTCACGACAACCCCAACGTCCTGCACTTCGGCCACAAGGGCACGGGGCCGGAGCTGAAGCCCGGCATGTTCTTCACCGTCGAGCCGATGGTGAACCTGGGCAAGCCGCAGGTGAAGGTGCTGAACGACGGCTGGACCGCGGTGACCCGCGACAAGTCGCTCTCGGCCCAGTGCGAGCACTCGGTGGGGGTGACCGAGACGGGGGTGGAGATCTTCACCGCCTCGCCCAAGGGCCTGTTCCGGCCGGTGATGTGAAATCCAAGGCCACCTTTTAACTTCATTTGACCCAGCCCGACTATTTCGTCGTGCAGCAGACCTTCAAGCTCGATCCAGTTCCGTGCAGCGCCACCGTTTTCGCACGAGCATCTCGGATGAATGCGCGATCTGGACGGGGTACCGCGAGGGCGCCATCCCACGGCCCGGCGTGAGAGACGTCGCTTGCCTCCGTCTGGTCGTCGAGCGTCGGGTCGGCCAAACCCGCAACAATCGTTCCGACTGACAGCACTTCGCCCTTTTGCCTTATGCGCCGTACGGAAAGGCTCAGACGTCGCGCGAGCGGTCCGACATCCTTGGTTGGGTCATCCGGGTCATCAACCGTCGACGAAACAGTCCCAGGACGCCCCGGTAGCACCACCGGCACGCCAAAAAAGCTATTCGTCATTGAAGAGAACACCATCCTCGTTGCGGGGTAGATGTTCGACTCCCAAGGAAAGTTCTTGCTAGGCGTCCGAAAAGACCCTTCTTGACAGCTGTCAATTAGCAACAGAACCGGGATTTTTGTCCATGGCAACGCACCAAGAACATCTCCAGTATAAATCGCCATAGAATTTGACACAATCGAGCCAAGCTCGCCGCGAGCCGGATTATATACCAAATTTCCTGGAATACTATAATGATCCCACGTCAATCCATTCCAAACACCATGACCAATGAAATAATATATTACGATAGGATTTGCCGGCCTATCGACTTCTATTGAGGATAATACTCGTTTTATCCCATTAAATACATCGTCTTTCGAAATTGCGCTAGTTTGAGTTGAAATTATCCTCAGTATACGCCGCGCGCCCAAATCAGTTAGTACAGATGTAACGCTCTCTACAGTACGATCTGCGGCGGAAATTTCCTCAAATCCTCTCAAATTTCGGTTGATTGGCGGCTGTAGATAGTGCCTGGAGCCTACCACGAGAGCGTATGGATCCCAGTTCGCAGCCGGATCCCATAGGGGGGGAGCGTCGCCGCTTCCGAAGGCCAAGGCAAGAGAACTCAGGACGGTTCGTCTCGAGAAGACCGGTTGTCTATTTCTGTCCAAAGGATTCTTCCTTCTCGAGAACTCTCCAGGTCGAGTCCAGTTCGGCTCGCATTACCGAAATAACCTTCAATGCCTTCAAACGTAGCCGGGTCTTGTCACCCTCACCTCCTCGAATGTGCCTGATTTCATCCGCAAGAAGAATCATTTGATGCTCTACTTCAGGGCCCTCGTTTAGATACATAACTCCCCAATATGAGACCATGAACTGGTCAGCCGCGGCATGCGGTTGCAGCGCGTGTTCTGGATCTGCGGATATTGCGCCAGCAAGTTCCGTAACGGTTTGATAAGCTTTAACCTTCGCCAACCAAAGCGTGCGCCGAAATTCGAGGCGGGATGTTCGCTCCGCCAGTTCATGCTGCAGACGGATGTGGTCAGTTTCACTCTGTTCAAATTGAAAAAAGCCAACCCACAGCGATGCGATTGCTATAATTGGCGTCACAACACCTAGCCGAATGTCCCAAATTCTCTTACGATCTTCATTCATTGATCCGCCCCTACCTCAGAACAAGTTCAATCCTCTTTCGCACATTTGACATGCTCGTCGACTTTATAGTCGCTGCACTCTCAAGTATTAATAACACCTCCGCTCCCCTTTTTACTATGCGCGCATCGTATTTACCGTCGATGTCAATGGAAACTCCCGAAATATGTAAAATATCGTCGCCAACATCATTCTTTATTACCGACCAATGCCCTTGTTGAATTCTGAATTTGCGATCCTCACAAACTCTCCGCGCTATAACCGCCCGAGCGAGAAACGACCAAGTCTCCCCCTTGGAGCACCCCGCCTCACCTAAGAAGACTCGTTCCTTCTCCTTAACCCAAACCCTATCTGCGTATCGGGTCAGCACTGCAGGCACTGAATCGAGATTCTGTGCCTCTGCCAGACCCGCAAAGGCTAATGTGATAATTATCGACAGTATGGTTCGCATATTACACCTCATCTATATTTGCCTTTATGCTTGCGCGTTCAGTATGACAAATACTAATGGTTCACGCCTCATACCGACTCCGAACAGTGAGATATGGTGTTCACGTGCTCGAGCTATTTCAAAGCGTCGCTGCTCTTCGGTGTACGGACAGAGCTCTCGCCGCCCCCCAGTCACCACTCCAAGACGGAAGAATACTCCCCCTTTGCCGAGTTTGAGATGCTAGTGAGAGCCGCCGAAAGGGTTGCCGGTGGGGTTCCTTAGAATATCTTCTACGCCCAACGCCCCGCAGCTTAGTCGATGAACCCAGAGTTGTGGAGCCACCAACAAACGACGCCAGCCCAATGGGAACCCCAGCCCCAAACGGGTGTCGCGATGCCCCATAGGTATATCCTTACCGTTGAAATCGGGGGTCGGTCCGACCGCAGCCGCCTCCACCAGAGCGGCGCGGGGCGGCTTGTCGGAACAATCCAGCATCGTCGGCTCAGCGGACGCACGCGCGTCTCTCTCCTGGCCCGGCGCCCTGGCCGCCGTGGTGTTGACTGACGCGGGCCGGACGCCGCAGAGCCTGGGGGGCTTGGCGCGGCGGCGGACTCCAGTTAGAACAAAGCCGGAACTCGAAGATCAGGGGACGGCGATGTTCGACGGCGCACAGGGCGGGGTCGCCTTCGACGGATCGGCGTTCGAGGGGGCGGACGTCTCCGTCGGCGCCGGCGGCCACCGGGAACGGTTGCGGGCGCGGGCGCTGCAGGGCGGGCCGGAAAGCCTGCCCGACTATGAACTGCTGGAACTGTACCTGTTTCGCTGGAATCCGCGCGAGGACGTCAAGCCGCTGGCCAAGGCGCTGCTCGGGCGCTTCGGCTCGCTGTCGGGCGTGCTGGCCGCGCCGGTCGAGGACCTGAAGCAGGTCGCGGTCGCGAAGGCCAATGGCAAGCGCATGAAGGTGACGGCCGAGCTGGCGCTGGACCTCAGGCTGCTGCACGAGGCGGCCAAACGCATGGGCGCCGAGGCGTTGAAGCGGCGCGAGGTGATCTCCTCCTGGTCGGCGCTGAACGCCTATGTGCGGGTCTCGCTGGCGCACGAACCGCGCGAGCAGTTCCGGGTGCTGTTCCTGGACCGCAAGAACCAGCTGATCGCCGACGAGCGGCTGGGTTCGGGGACGGTCGACCACGCGCCGGTCTATCCGCGCGAGGTGGTGCGCCGGGCGCTCGAGCTGTCCTCCAGCGCCATGATCCTGGTGCACAATCATCCGTCCGGCGATCCGACCCCCTCGGGCGCCGACGTGGAGATGACCCGCCAGATCGTGGCGGCGGCGCGGGCGCTGAACATCACGGTGCACGACCACATCGTGGTCGGCCGCGACGGCCTGGCCAGCCTGAAGACGCTGGGGCTGATGTAACCCAATCCTCTTTAGGTGGGGATCAGCAGCACCTTGCCGATGACCTGCCGGGACTCCAGCAGGCGATGGGCGTCCGCCCCTTCGGAAAGCAGGAAACGGGCGGCGATGCGCGGCTCGATCCGGCCCGAGGCGATCCAGCCGAACAGTTCGGCGGCCCGGCGGCGGCGCTGCTCCGCCGAGGTCAGGACGTTCCACAGATCACCCCCGGTCAGGGTCAGGGAGCGGTCCATCAGGACGCGGGCGTCGACCGGCGGCGGGTTCCCGCCCGCGAAGCCGTAGAACACCACCGTCCCGCCGGTGCGGGCGGCGGCCAGGCTGTCGTGCAGGGTGGTCCCGACCGAATCATAGACCACGTCCACGCCGCCGCCCGACCAGGCCTGGGCGGCCTCGACCCAGCCGTCGTAGCCGATCGCCGTTTCGGCGCCGGCGGCGAGCGCCGCGTCCCGCTTGGCCTGGGACGAGGCCAGGACCAGCACGCGGGCGCCCTTGAGCGCGCCGATCCCACACAGCCACAGCCCGACCCCGCCGCCCCCGGCGTGGACCAGCAGGGTTTCGCCCGGCTGGACCGGGTGGCTGTCGCTGAGCAGGTACTGGGCGGTGAGGCCCTGCAGCAGGCTGGCGGCGGCGGCGTCGAAGCCTATGGCCTCGGGCAGGGGGATCAGCCTGTCGGCCGCCACCACGGCCAGCTCGGCGTTGGCGAAGGGACTGTCGGCAAACCCGACGCGGTCGCCCACGCGAAAGCCGGCCACGTCCGGCCCGAGGGACTCGATCACCCCGGCGGCCTCATAGCCGCAGATCCACGGCGGATCGCCGGCCAGGTGGTAGTCGCCGCGGCGGCGGTAGATGTCGGCGTAGTTCAGGCCGATCGCCCGCAACCGGACCAGGGCTTCGCCGCGCGCCGGCGCCGGGTCGGCGATCTCGCGCGGCTCAAGGACCTCGGGGCCGCCGAAACGGTCGAACACCAGGGCCTTCATGGGCGATCCCTTCCCCCGGGGCGGTCAGGCGGCGGCGACGTCGGCCAGGGCGGCGGCTTCCCACTCCAGGAAATCCGGCTGCTTGAGCAGGGTCGCGACATACTCGCCCGCCACGCCGGTGTCGCCATGGTCGGACAGGGCTATGCCATAACTGCGGATGCGAGTGGCCACGGGCGTGTAGAAGGCGTCGGCGATCGACCAGGCGCCGAACAGATAGGGCCCGCCGGCGCCGAAACGGCCGCGCATGTCGCTGAACAGCTGGACCAGCCGCGTCACGTTCTTCTGGGTCGCGGGCGACAGCTCGGCGTGGGTGCGAAGCGCCAGGTTCATCGGGCACTCGCCCCGCAGGCTCGCGAAGCCGGAGTGCATCTCGAGCGCCGCGGCGCGCGCGTAGGCCCGCGCGACCGGATCGGCCGGCCACATGGGGACCTCGGGAAAGCGCTCGGCCAGCCAGACCGAGATGGCCATGGAGTCCCAGATGGCCTCGCCGTCCATCTTCAGGGCCGGCACCTGCCCAGTGGGCGAGTAGCGAAGGATGTTGGCGGTGGTGTCGGGCTGGTCCAGCCGGATGACGGTCTCGGTGAAGGGCGCGCCGGTGCGCTTCGCGACGAGCCAGGGCCTGAGCGACCAACTGGAGAGGTTCTTGTCGCCGATGACCAGTTCGAACACGCCGCGTCTCCCGATCACGCCGATGAGCGGCGCCCGCGTGGGGAACTAGCGAGAGCGAGGGCCGGCCGCAACCGTCCAGAGACCGAACGATCCCCCGGAGTTTTCAGGCTCCGGGGGAGTCGATTTCATCAGAACTTCCGGCCCAGGTGGAACAGGAAGCGGTTGTTGGTGTCGTTCTGGTTGGCGACCTGGCCTTCCCAGTCGAGCGACATGGTCCAGCCAGAGCTCAGCTTCCACTCGCCGCCGGCGCCGATCACGAGGTTGTCCCGCGTGGCGAGGTCCGGGGTGAGGACGAAGTTGGTTCCCGAGACCAGGTCGGCGTAGCGCACCGTCGAGGACTCCGCGTTGTTGAAGTCGTGGCGGTACTCGATGCGCCAGCGCGGGGTGAACCGGCCGTAGTGCTCCTCGAAGACATAGTCGCCGTGAGCGCCCAGGGTCCCGGTCATCAGGCGGACCTTCTCCTGGCCAAAGACGAGGGCCCAGATGGGATCGCCGGTTTCGGTGAAGCCGTGGAGGGTGGCGTCGGCCATGTCGAGGCGGGCGTAGGGCGACAGGTGCAGACGATCGCCGTTGTGTTCCCAGGCCGCGGTGATCGAACCGAAGGTCTGGGTCCCGTCGCGCTCACCGGTGACGAAGGCGCCTGAGGTATGACGGCGGCTGTCGTAGTGCAGGCTGCCGCGACCCAGCACCCCGTCGATGTAGAGGTTCGACGACGGGTTCCAGGAGCCGTAGAGGGCGCCCACCCAGTTGTCGGCGGTGGAGCGGGTGCCCTGGGTCCCGATCTTGTCGACCGTGTGACCCCAGCCGCCGCCCACGCCGACGATGGCGTGTTCGCCGACCGGAGCGTCGACACCGAGGCTGACGCCCTGCGTCTCGAACTTCAGGCCCGACTGGGTGGTCGAGAGGTGACGCTGGCCCAGCGAGATGTTGCCCGCGACCCAGACCGACATGCCGCCGCTGAAGGTCTGGCGGCCTTCGCCCGAGGGCGATGCGGCGGCCAGGTCGGCGGGCGCGCTCCGGCCCGTGTCGGCGTGAGCCAGGGCCTTGCGGTCGGAGAACTCACGGCCGGCCAGGTTGAACTGCTCTTCCTGGCGCATCCGCTCGGCCGGGCTGTCCAGCATGCGCTGGTCGATGCCGTAGTCGCCGAAGTCGAAGCTCAGGCCCAGCGAGGACTTCGGCGCGTAGCCGTAGCCGCCGCCCGATCCCTCGCCTCGCCTCGCCCCGTGCAGCTGCTCGAGACGGCGGTCGAAGTTGGAGATCTGGGCCTGGGCGAACTGGCGCGCCGCATTGCCCTGGCCGCCGATCATGCCCTTCACGTCCGGATCCAGGGACGGATCGGGGCGCGGTTGCACGGTGACGGTCAGGGTGGCCGGAGCCGAGGTCCCACCCGCCGAGGTCAGGGTGAAGGTCACCACCGAGGTCCCCGAGAACTGCGTGTTCGGGGTGAAGGTGATGGCGTAGTGGCCCGAGACGCCCGTGGCGGCCGCGACTGCGGTCCCCGAGGTCGAGGGGCTCACCGAGACCACCGTGGCGCCCGTGAAGGGTCCGCCGGTTCCGCCCGCCGTCACATCCACCGTGACCGGGGTCAGGGCGGGCGTGGTGGCGGTGAAGTTGGCGGCGGTCACCAGCGGGATCAGTTCATGGGACACCGAGGCCGGGCCGGCGCCGGAAACCGTGACGGTGACCACGGCCGGAGCCGAGGTCCCGGCGGGACCGGTGGCGGTGTAGCTGAAGGTGTCCGTCCCGCTGAAGCCGTGAGCCGGAGTGTAGGTCACCACCAGGCCCGAGACGGAGGTGGAGCCGTGGCCCGCCGCCGTGGAGACGGCGACGGTGTTGGCCGCGACCACCGAGCCGGAGAGGTCGATCGCCACCGGCGTGTTGACGTGGGTCGAGGAACTGGCCGCCGCAGCGGTCGGCGCCGGTGCGGCGATCACCGAGATCGCGAGCGCACGGGTCAGGCTGTAGGGGCCGGGCGCGCCGGAGCTGTCGGTGACCACCACCGAGAAGTTGTAGCTGGCCGGCTTGCCGGGGGTTCCGGAAATGACACCCGCGGAGGTCAGCGTCAGGCCGTCCGGCAGGACCGAACCCGAGGCCAGAACGAAGCTGTAGGGCGCGGTGCCGCCGCTGGCCGTGAGCGTGGTGGAATAGTTCACGCCCGAGTAGGCCTGCGGCAGGCCGGTGCGGCCTCCGATCACAAGCGTCGGCGGCGAGATGGTCACGGTGTAGGCGTGGGTTCCCGTGGCCGACAGGCTGTCGGTGGCGCGGGCCGTGAAGCTGTAGCTGCCCGCGGCTGTGGGGGCGCCCGAGAGCGTGCCGTCCGACGCCAGGGTCAGGCCCGGAGGCAGGGATCCCGCGCTGACGTCGAAGGCGTAGGGGCCGACGCCGCCGGAGGCCGCGATGGTCTGGCTGTAGGCGACGCCCACCTTGCCGGACGGCAGGCTGGCCGTGGTGACGGTCACCGGCTTCGCATTGACGGTGAAGCTGTAGGCCTGGCTGGCGGTGAACGGCGCGCCGGTTCCGGTCGAGCTGTCGGTGGCCGTGAGGGTGAAGTTCGACGGTCCCACCGTGGTCGGCGTGCCGGACAACACCCCGCCGGTCGACAGCGTCAGGCCGTCAGGCAGGGTCCCCACCGTGACCGCCCAGGTATAGGGACCGGTTCCGCCCGACGCGGTGAGCGTCTGGCTGTAGGCGGTCTGCACCGTGGCGTTGGGCAGGGTCGGGGTTCCGATGGTGACCGTCGGCGCCGCGATCACCAGGGTGAAGCTGTCGGTCCCGGTGAAGGCCCCGGCGGAGTGGTCGGTCGCGGTAATGGTCAGCGGGAAGCTGCCGGCCTGGGTCGACTTGCCGGAAAGAACCCCGGCGGTCGAGAGCGTCAGACCCGCCGGAAGCGTTCCGGAGGTCACGGCGTAGGTGTAGGGCGCCTGGCCTCCGGTCGAGGTGAAGGTCTGGCTGTAGTTGACGCCGACCGTGCCGCTCGCCGGCGAGGACGGGCTGACCGTGATCGACGGCGCCGCCACGACCCAGGCGTAGGCGCGGCTGCCCGAATAGGGGCCCGGCGCGCCGGCGCTGTCGGTCGAGGTGACGGTGAAGTTAAAGGTTCCCGAAGCCGTCGGCGTGCCGGTGATCTGGCCGCTGGTGGTCAGGCTGGTCCCCGCCGGGAGCGCGCCGGCCGTGACCGCATAGTGGTACGGACCGGTTCCGCCGGTGGAGGTCAGCATCTGGCTGAACAGATGGCCCGCGGTCGCGGCGTTCAGGCTGGCCGGATTGACCGTGATGGTCGGAGGCCCGGCGATGGTCAGGCTGTAGGCCTTGGCCGCCGTGTAGGGGCCGGTTCCCGTGGAGCTGTCGGTCGCGGTGACGGTGAAGCTGAAGGATCCGGCCGCCGTGGGCGTGCCCGAGAGCGCGCCGCCCGAGCTCAGGGTCAGGCCGGCCGGCAGGGCGCCGGAGGTGACCGCGAAGCTGTAGGGCGCCGTCCCGCCGGAGGCCGAGACGCTCTGGCTGTAGGCGAGGTTCTGGGTTCCGGCCGGCAGCGATGACGGCGAGATCGCGACCGTGGGCGCCAGGACGGTCAGGCTGATCGCCTGGCTGCCGGTGTAGGGGCCCGAGCCGGTGGAGCTGTCGGTGGCGGTGACCGTGAAGTTGAAGACCCCGCCCGCCGTGGGCGTGCCCGAGAGCGTGCCGTTCGAGGCCAGGGACAGGCCGGCCGGCAGCGAACCGCCGGTGATGGCGAAGCTGTACGGTCCGGTGCCGCCGGCGGCGGCGAAGCTGGCGCTATAGGCGCTGGCCACCGTCGCCGCCGGCTGGTTGCGCGGCGTCACATTGATGGACGGCGCCGCCATGGTCAGGCTGTAGGCGCGGCTGCCGGTGAAGGGCGCGCCGGTTCCGCCGGAGCTGTCAGTGGCGGTGACCGTGAAGTTGAAGGTCCCGCCCTGGGTCGCCGTGCCCGACAGGGTCCCGTTGGATGCGAGGGTGACGCCGTTGGGCAGGGAACCCGCGGTCACAGCGTAGGTGTAGGAGGCCGTGCCGCCCGAGGCGGAGATGATCTGGCTATAGGGCGAGCCGACCACACCGCTGCTGAGCGACGAGGGACTGAGCGTGATTGAGGGCGCGCTGGTCGTGACGCTGTAGGCGCGACTTCCCGTGTAGGGGCCAGTGCCGGTGGAGCTGTCCGTGGCTGTGATGGTGAAGCTGAACCCGCTCGCTATTGTCGGTGTGCCGGTGATGGCGCCGGTAGAGGTGTTCAGGCTCAGGCCGGTCGGGAGCGAACCCGCGGTGACCGCGAAGCTGTAGGGCGTCGCGCCGCCGGAACCGGAGACGGTCTGGCTGTAGGCCGCGCCGACCTGCGGGTTGGGCAGGGTCGTGGGCGAAACAGAGATCGTCGCCGGGGAGACGGTGATCGAGACCGTCGCCGGCGAGGAAGATCCGCCGGGGCCCTGGGCCGTGTAGGTGAAGCTGTCCGCTCCGCCGTAGCCGGCGGTGGGCGTGTAGTGGATCGTGGTCGTGCCGGTCACCGAGGCCGAGCCGTGGCTCGGACCGGTGGCGACGGTGACGCCGGTCGGGGAGACGCCGGTAATCACGCTCGACAGGTCGATGTCGACAGCCGTGCCGTAGGCGGTGGTGACCGACTTGGGCCCGGCGGTCGGAATGCCCGCCGCGATCGTGCCGCTGTAGGCGCGGCTGCCGGTGTAGGGGCCGGTTCCGGAGGAGCTGTCGGTGGCGGTGACGGTGAAGCTGTAGGCGCCCGAACCCGTGGGCGAGCCGGTCAGCGACCCGCCGCTGGACAAGCTCAGACCGTTCGGCAGCGTGCCGCTGGTGACCGCGAAGCTGTAGGCCGAGGTGCCACCCGAGGCCGAGATGGTCTGGCTGGTGGAGATGCCCTGGGTCATCGCCGCCAGGCTGGCGGGCGAAACTGTGATCGTCGGCGCGGCGACGGTCAGGCTGTAGGCGCGGCTTCCCGTGTAGGGCCCCGTGCCGGTGGAGCTGTCGGTGGCGGTGACCGTGAAGTTGAAGGTCCCGCCCGCCGTCGGCGTGCCGCTGAGCGTGCCGCTCGAGCCGTTCAGGCTGAGGCCGGTCGGGAGCGTGCCCGCCGTCACCGCGAAGCTGTAGGTCGAGGTTCCACCCGAGGCGCTGATGCTTTGGCTGTAGGCCGTAGCCACCGTGCCCGAGGGCAGGCCGCCCAGCGAAATCGTCGGCGCTGAAACGACCATGCTGTAGGCGTGGCTGCCCGTGTAGGGGCCCGTGCCGGTGGAGCTGTCGGTGGCGGTGATGGTGAAGTTGAAGGTTCCGCCCGCCGTCGGCGTGCCGGTGACGGCGCCGGTGGAGCTGTTCAGGCTAACGCCTGTCGGCAGGGCGCCGGAGGTGACGGCGAAGGCGCGCGGCGCGGTGCCGCCCGAGGCGGTGACCGTCTGGCTCAAGGCCACGCCGACCTGGGCGCTGGCCAGCGAGGAGCCCCCGAGGACGACCGTCGGCGCATTGACCGTGAAGCTGTAGGCGCGGCTGCCGGTGTAGGGGCCCGTGCCGCTGGAGCTGTCGGTGGCGGTGATGGTGAAGTTGAAGGATCCGCCCGCGGTCGGCGTGCCGCTGAGCGCGCCGGTCGAGCCGTTCAGGCTGAGGCCCGCCGGGAGCGCGCCGGAAGTCACCGCGAAACTGTAGGGCGAGGTCCCGCCCGAGGCCGAGATGGTCTGGCTGTAGGCCGTGCCCACCGTGGCCGCCGTCAGCGAACTCGGAGAGACCGCAATCGTCGGCGCATTGACCGTGAAGCTGTAGGCCTGGCTGGCGGTGAAGGGCGAGCCGGTTCCGGTGGTGCTATCGGTCGTGGTGATGGTGAAGCTGAAGCTGCCGCCCGCGGTCGGCGTGCCGGTGATGGCGCCGGTCGAGCCGTTCAGGCTGAGGCCGGCCGGCAGGGCGCCGGAGGTGACCGCATAGCTGTAGGGCGCGGTGCCGCCGGAGCCGGAGACCGAGGCGCTGTACGACGAACCGACCGTTGCCGCAGTCAGGGACGAAGGCGAGATCGCCACCGTCGGGGCGGCGATGGTGAAGCTGTAGCTGCGACCGCCGAAGAAGGGGCCGGTTCCGGTCGAGCTGTCGGTCGCCACGATGAAGACCGTGAAGCTGCCCGCCGCGGTCGGCGTGCCGGAGACCACGCCGGTCGAGGCGTTGAGGCTCAGGCCAGCCGGAAGCGCGCCGCCGGTGATCTGGAAGGTGTAGGGCGCGGTGCCGCCCGTACCGGAGACCGTCTGGCTGTAGGCCGCCGCGACCGCGCCGTTGGGCAGGGTGGTCGGGCTGGTCGAGACGATCGCGGACTGGGCCAGCAGGGTGTAGGCGTGGCTGCCGGTGTAGGGGCCCGTGCCCGTGGAGCTGTCGGTCGCCGTGATGGTGAAGTTGAAGGTTCCGCCCTCGGTCGGCGTGCCCGAAAGCACACCGGCGCTCGACAGCGTCATGCCCGCCGGGATCGCGCCCGAGGTCACCGCGAAGGTGTAGGTCGAGGTCCCGCCCGAGGCCGTGAAGGTCTGGCTGTAGGCCGAGGCCACGTTCATGTTCGGCGGGAAGTTGGGGCTGACCGTGATCGTCGGGGCGTTGATGGTCAGGCTGTAGGCGCGGCTGCCGGTGTACGGCCCCGTGCCGGTTGAGCTGTCGGTGGCGGTGATGGTGAAGTTGAAGCTGCCGCCCGCCGTCGGGGTGCCGGTGATGGCGCCGGTGGAGCTGTTCAGGCTGAGGCCCGCCGGCAGGGCGCCGGAGGTGACCGCGAAGCTGTAGCCCGAGGTGCCGCCCGAGGCCGAGACCGTCTGGCTGAAGGCCGATGCCACCGTTCCGGCCGTCAGGCTGGTCGGTGACACCGTGATGGTCGGGGCCGCGATGGTCAGGCTGAAGGCGCGGGCGCCCGTGCCGCCGCCCACTGTGTCGGTGGCCGTGACCGTGAAGTTGAAGCTGCCGCCCGCCGTCGGCGTGCCCGAGAAGGCGCCCGCGCTGGACAGGGTCACCCCCGCCGGCAGGGCGCCGGCGGTCACCGCGAAGGTGTAGGGCCCTGTGCCGCCCGAAGCCGAAAGGTCCGTGGTCGAATAGGCTGTGCCCACCGTGCCGCTGCTGACCGTGGTCGGCGAGATGGTGACGGCTGCGTAGGTGAACTGATCGGACGCGCTGGTCGCGCTGGTGCCCGCGGGGGCGGTGACCGTGACATCAACGGTCCCCGTGCCCGAGGGCGAGGTGGCGGTGATCTGGGTGTTGCTGTCGACCGTGTAGGAAGCGCTGCTGGCGCCGAAATGGACCGAGGTCGCGCCCGTGAAGTTCGTCCCGGTGATGACAACGCTCGTGCCGCCGGCGGTCGCGCCGGTGGTCGGGCTGAGGCTGGTGACCGTCGGCGGTCCCTGGTCGATGACCCAGGTGTAGGCGCGCGAGCCCGTGAAGGGGCCGGTGCCGGTGGAGCTATCAGTCGCCGTGATGGTGAAGTTGAAGGTCCCGGCCGTGCCGGCCGCGGGCGTGCCCGAGAGCGAGCCGGCGCTGGAGAGGGTGACGCCGGTGGGCAGGGAGCCCGAGGTCACGGCGAAGGTGCGCGGCGCGGTGCCGCCCGAGGCGGTGATCGCCTGGGAAAAGGCGGACCCCTCCTGGCCGTGGCTGAGGGTCGTCGGCGACACCGTGATGGTCGGGGCGTTGATGGTCAGGTTGTAGTTGCGGCTGCCCGTGACCGGACTGGAGCCGCCGGACGCGTTGATCGAGCTGTCCGAGGCCTGGATGGTGAAGTTGAACGTGCCGCCCGCGGTCGGCGTGCCGGTGATCGCGCCGGTGGAGGTGTTCAGACTCAGCCCCGCCGGAAGCGAACCAGACGTCTTCGAGAAACTGTACGGCGCGGTGCCGCCCGATCCGGAGACCGACTGGTTGAAGGCCGTGCCCACCGTGCCGGCGGTCAGGCTGGTCGGGCTGACGCTGACAGTCGGGGCCGTGACGGTGACGGTGACGGTGCCGCACGTCGTGGTGCCGGGCTCGCCGCAGATCTGGAAGGTCTCGACGCCGTGGAAACCGGCCTTGGGCTGGTAGTCGATCCGGTCGTCGCTGGCGGTGGACTGGGTGACGTAGTTCCCGCCCGCCGACGGGGTGTAGGCCCCGCCCAGGGCAGGCGTCTGCACCCCGGGGCTGATGCCGCTGAAGCCCGGATCGCAGTTGGCCAGGTCCGTCGAGTTCAGGATGTAGGTGCTGGAGCTCGAGTTCGCCGCCACCGTGAAGCTGACGTTGCACTGGGGCAGGGCCCAGGCCGCCTGGGGCGCGGCCATGACCAGGAAGCCGACCGCCAGGCCCGCCAGGGTCAGCAGCTTGCCGCGCGACGGGGCGCGCGTGCGCCGTCGCGGCGCCGCGTCCCGGCCCGCCATGCCGAGCATACTGAGGAGATAGAGCAGGAAGCCCTGAATCGAGAGCGGCGGCCGCGCCGCCTCCTGATCCACACGCGCCTCAGCGCCGTAGCTCCGGACAGAAGCCAGAACGGTCATGCCAATCCCCCGAATGGCAGGCGCTCGCCCGCCACCAAACAACCCCAAGAGCCAGAACAAGGGCCGCGAACGCTTAACAAATCATCGACCGGATAGCGCGGCCGAAAAATACAACCTGTGGAGCGTAGCCCACCCGAGTCCCGACAGCAACGCATTCATTGCCTCGTTTGTCGCCGCCGTCAGTGCCCGTCCGTGCCTTATTTCTTGACTGTGCGTGCCAGGGATCGCCTCCCCCCCCGTTTCATCCAGTCACGGCCCTTCAGCCGGGCTTTCAAACCGCGCTTCGGCATGCGCCCTGGAGACGTGTGGGGGTTGGGTGCGGCGAAAAATTCCGCCCTGGCGCGAGAGGACGCGGGCGTGGCGCCGATCCTCGACTGGATCAAGGCCCTTCAGGGCGAAACCTTGCCGCGATCGCGGTTGGGTAATTTTTTTTCTTACAACTTTCTGTTGCTTATGCCCGGAGAACGCCGTTCTTCAGATTATCGTGATCGCCTGAGGGTTGATTGGTTCGCGCGGCCAAGCTTCAACCGGGGCGATCAGATGTCCAACCTGAACGGCGGGTGATGCGATGGCGGAATTTTACATCGGTCAGATCATGATGACCGGCTTCGGTTACGCGCAGAGGATGTTCGCGCTCGCCAACGGCCAGACCATGTCGATCGCGCAGAACCAGGCGCTATTCGCCTTGTTCGGCACCGTGTACGGCGGCAACGGGGTGAGCACCTTCCAGCTGCCCAACCTGATGGGCCGCTCGCCCATGGGCCAGGGCGCCTCCGCCGATCCAGGATGGCAGCCTTCGCCGATGGCCCTCGGTCAGGTCAGCGGCGCCGAGACCGTGACGCTGACCTCCGGCCAGATGCCCCAGCACAACCACCCGTTCCAGGCCAACACCAGTCCTGGCACGGCCGCGGGCAATCCGATCACCGCCAATTCGCTGTTCGCCCAGGCCGCGGTGCAGGGCGGCAGCCCCGAGACCGTGTTCGTGACCGGGGGCAATCTGGTGCCGTTGGCCAACCAGACGGTGGGCATGACCGGGGGCAACCAGCCGCACAACAACATCCAGCCTACCCGCGTGATCAATTTCAACGTCGCCCTGCAGGGCGTCTGGCCGTCCCGGAACTGAGCGTGAGCCGCGCGCCCTTGAGCAGGAGCATCCCATGACCACGCCCTATGTCGGCGAAATCCGCATGTTCGGCTTCAACCGGATCCCGACCGGATGGTTCAGCTGCGACGGCAGCCTGAAGCCGATCGCCCAGTACGAGGTCCTGTACGCCCTGCTGGGCACCACCTACGGCGGCGACGGCCAGACCACCTTCGGTGTGCCCGACCTGCGCGGCCAGTTGCCGATGCACCAGGGCAACGGCCAGGGCCTGACCCCACGCGTGCTCGGCCAGGGCTTCGGTTCCGAGACCGTCACGCTCAACTCCAACCAGATGCCCCAGCACAATCACGCCATGGTCGCCAGCCAGGCCCAGGCGACCGCGACCACGCCGGCCGCGACCCTGCTGTTCGGCAATGTGGCGGGAAACACCCCGGCCGATGTCTGGTACTTCGATCCGACCCAGACGCCGCCGACCAACGTCGCTTCGCTGGCCGCCACCGCCATCGGCCAGATGGGCAACAGCCAGCCGCACGACAACTGCATGCCCACCGAGACGGTGTCTCTCTGCATCGCCTGGGCCGGCGTCTACCCGTCACAGAACTGAAGATCCGCGCGGCGCCGGCAGGCTCGAAGCGAGCCCCCGCGGCGCGAACTCCTAGGAGACTGCCATGACTTCACCCTTTCTCGGCGAAATCCAGCTCTTCGGATTCAGCTACGCGCCCTACGGCTGGGCGATGGCCAGCGGCCAGACCGTCGCGATCCAGCAGTACACCGCCCTGTTTTCGCTGCTGGGCACCCAGTACGGCGGCAACGGCACCACAAATTTCCAGCTGCCGAACTTCGCCTCGCGGGCGGGCTGCAACCAGGGGACCGGCCAGGGCCTGACCCCGCGGGTCTGCGGCGAGACCTTCGGCGAGACCCAGGTGACGCTGACGACCCAGCAGATGCCGCAGCATACCCACGGCACGGCGGTCTACACCCAGCGCGGGACCGCCAACCAGCAGGGCAGTCCCTCGACCGGCTCGCCGCTGGGCCTGCCGCACAACGCCCTGCCGCTCTTGCCCGGCGCGACGCCCAACGTGGCCATGGCGCCGAACATGATCGGGGTCGCGGGGGGCGGTCAGCCGCACCCGAACATGCAGCCCTATCTGGCGGTCACCTTCGCGATCGCCATGACCGGGGTGTTCCCGAGCTTCAACTGATCGCCTGAAGCCGGCAGGCGCGGTAAGGATCGCGCCGGCGGCTTGGGAGCGCACCGGTTGGATGGCATCAACTTCAGCGTCATAGGCGTCCAGTCCTTGGGCGCCTTTCCGCATTCGGACCTCCCGGCGCCCGCCCTGCCCCGGGGGCTCGCCCGGCGCGGCCTGGCGCTGCGCCGGGCCACGACGCAGGACCTACCCTTCCTGAGGGCGCTATTCGCGAGTTTCCGGGCCGAGGAGATGGCGTCGGTCCCCTGGCCGGAGGAGGCCAAGGCGCGCTTCCTCGACAACCAGTTCGCCCTGCAGCACCAGTATTTCGTCACCCGTTTTCCGGGCGCCGACTTCCTGATCGTGGAGGCGGACGGCCAGCCCGCAGGCCGGCTCTACCTCGATCGCGGCCCCGAGGAACACAGGGTCATCGACATCGGGTTCCTCGCCGCCCGGCGCGGCAAGGGCGTGGGGCGAGATCTGCTGGAATGGGTGATCGCCGAGGCGCGATCGGCCGGCGCCAGGCGTGTCGCGCTCAGCGTCAACCTGACCAATCCCCGGGCGCGCAAGCTCTACGAGTCGCTCGGCTTTGTCGCCGGCATGGCGCAGGGCGCCTCGCTGGCCATGAGCCGCGAGCTCAGTTGAACACCGCCTCGTAGACCACGCCCGAGACCTCGCGCCCGACCGGGACCAGGAAGATGTCGAGCTTGCCGAGGGCGGAGTTGTTCAGCCGGTAGATCTTCTGCGGCAGCACCACCTGGGACTCGCTCCTGAAGACCAGGGCGAAGGGCGCGCGCAGCATGCCTGGGAAGGGGTGCACCGGCAGGGGCCGGACCTGGGCCAGGGTCAGGGGGGTGCTGGAGCCGCCCAGGTCGATATCGAAACTCTCGCCCACATGGCCGGCGAAATAGTCGGTCTGCACGATCTGCACGGCGCCCCTCCCTCGACGTCAAACTCATATCGCGGGATTGCACGGTGGGCGAGCAAGCTCATGCGTCTGCGCGCAAGTTTTTTCGGAAATGGCGCTCCCTGGAGGACGGCCTCCAGGGAGCCGGGATCAGAACTTCCGCCCCAAGTGGAGCAGGAAGCGGTTGTTGGTGTTGTTCTGGTTGGCGACCTGGCCCTCCCAGTCGGTGGAGACGGACCAGCCGTTGTTGAGCTTCCACTCGACGCCTGCGCCGAGGACCAGGTTGTCCCGGGCTTCCAGTTCCGGAGAGAAGCTGAAGCGCGTGCCCGAGACCAGGTCGGCGTAGCGCACGGTGGAGGACTCCGCGTTGTTGAAGTCGTGCCGGTACTCCACCCGCCAGCGGGGCGTGATCGGGCCCCTGGCGTTGTCGAAGCTGTAGTCGCCGTGGGCGCCGAGCGTGCCCGTCATCAGCCGGACCTTCTCCTGGCCGAAGACGAGGGCCCAGATCGGATCGCCGGTCTCGGTGAAGCCGTCGAGGGTGGCGTCGGCCATGTCGAGGCGGGCGTAGGGCGACAGGTTCAGCCGGTCGCCCTTGTGTTCCCAGGCCGCGGTGATCGAACCGAAGGTCTGGGTTCCATCGCGCTCGCCGGTGACGAAGGCGCCTGAGGTATGACGGCGGCTGTCGTAACGCAGGCTGCCGCGGCCGACGACCCCATCGATGTAGAGGTTGGAGGCCGGGTTCCAGGAGCCGTAGAGCGCGCCCACCCAGTTGTCGGCGGTGGAGCGCGTGCCCTGGGTTCCGATCTTGTCGACCGTGTGGCCCCAGCCGCCGCCGAAGCCCAGGACGGCGTGTTCGCCGACCGGAGCGTCGACGCCGAGGCTGACGCCCTGCGTCTCGAACTTCAGGCCCGACTGGGTCGGGGACAGGTGGCGCTGACCCAGCGAGATATTGCCCGCCACCCAGACCGAGAGCCCGCCCGACCAGGTCTGGCGGCCCTCGCCCGAGGGTGAGGCCATGAGCTTGTCGGCCGAGGCGTGGGCCATGGACCTGCGGTCGTCGAACTCACGGCCGGCGAGGTTGAACATCTCCTCCTGGCGCATGCGGGCCGCCGGGCTGTCGACCATGCGCTGATCGATGCCGTAGTCGCCGAAGTCGAGGCCGAGGCCCATGGAGGACTTCGAGGCATAACCGCCCTCCCCGCCCCGGCCGCCGTGCAACTGCTCCAGCCGGCGGTCGAAGTTGGAGATCTGGGCCTGGGCGAACTGGCGCGCCGCATTGCCCTGGCCGCCGATCATGCCCTTCACGTCCGGATCCAGGGACGGATCGGGGCGCGGTTGCACGGTGACGGTCAGGGTGGCCGGAGCCGAGGTCCCACCCGCCGAGGTCAGGGTGAAGGTCACCACCGAGGTCCCCGAGAACTGCGTGTTCGGGGTGAAGGTGATGGCGTAGTGGCCCGACACGCCCGTGGCCGCGGCCACGGCGGCGCCCGAAGTGGACGGGCTGACCGAGACCACCGTCGCCCCGGTGAAGGGTCCGCCGGTTCCGCCCGCCGTCACGTCGACGGTCACGGGCGTGAGCGCAGGCGTGGTGGCGGTAAAGTTGGCGGCGGTGACCAGGTTGACCTGGGTCGAGGACACCGAGGCCGGGCCGGAACCCGAGACCGTGACGGTGACCACGGCCGGAGCCGAGGTCCCAGCGGGGCCGGTCGCCGTGTAGCTGAAGGTGTCGGTCCCGCTGAAACCGGAGGCGGGCGTGTAGATGACCACCAGACCGGAGACACTCGTGGAGCCGTGGCCCGCCGCCGTGGAGACCGCGACGGTGTTGGCCGCCACCACCGAGCTGGTGAGATCGATGTTCACCGGCGTGTTGACGTGGGTCGACGAGCTGGCCGCCGCGGCGGTCGGGACCGGCGCGGCGACCACAGTGATCGCCAGGCCGCGGGTGACATTGTAGGGCCCAGGCGCGCCGGAGCTGTCCGTCACGACGACCGAGAAGTTGAAGCTGGCCGGCTTGGTCGGGGTCCCGGACAGGACGCCCGAGGCGCTCAGCGTCATGCCATCGGGCAGGATCGAGCCCGAGGCCAGGGCGAAGCTGTAGGGCGCCGTGCCGCCGCCGCCGCTGAGCGTGGTGGAGTAGAACACCCCCGAGTAGGCCTGGGGCAGGCCGGAACGGCCGGTGATCACCAGGGTCGGAGCCGCGACGGAGACGCTGAAGGCCTTGGTTCCGGTTCCCGACAGGCTGTCGGTGGCCCGGACGGTGAAGCTGTAGCTGCCGGCGGCGGTGGGAGCGCCGGAGAGCGTGCCGTCCGGGGCGATGCTCAGGCCGGGAGGCAGGGCGCCGGCGCTGATGTCGAAGGCGTAGGGCCCGACCCCGCCGGCCGCCGCGATGGTTTGGCTGTAGGCGACGCCCACCTTGCCGGACGGGACGGACGCGGTGGTGACCGTCACCGGCTTGGGCGCGACCGTGAAGCTGTAGGCCTGGCTGGCCGAGAACGGCGCGCCGGTCCCGGTCGAGCTGTCGGTGGCCGTGATGGTGAAGTTCGACGGTCCCACCGTGGTCGGCGTGCCGGAGAGCACCCCGCCGGTCGAGAGCGTCAGACCGTCAGGAAGCGTGCCCACCGTGACCACCCAGGCGTAAGGACCGGTCCCGCCGGACGCCGTGAGCGTCTGACTGTAAGCGGTCTGCACCGTGGCGTTGGGCAAGGTCGGGGTTCCGATCGTGACCGTAGGCGCGGCGATCACCAGGGTGAAGCTGTCGGTTCCCGTGAAGGCCCCGGCCGAGTGATCGGTGGCCGTGATGGTCAGCGGGAAGCTGCCGGCCTGCGTCGGCTTGCCGTTCAGTTGGCCGGTGGCCGACAGGGTCAGGCCCGCCGGAAGCGTTCCGGAGGTCAGGGCGTAGGCGTAGGGCGCCTGGCCGCCGGAGGCGGTGAAGGTCTGGCTGTAGGTGACGCCGACCGTGCCGCCCGCGGGCGAAGACGGACTGACCGTGATCGAGGGCGAGGCCACGACCCAGGCGTAGGCGTGGCTGCCCGAGTAGGGGCCCGGCGCGCCGGCGCTGTCGGTCGAGGTGACGGTGAAGTTGAAGGTTCCTGAGGCCGTCGGCGTGCCCGTGATCTGGCCGCTGGTGGTCAGGGACGTTCCGGTCGGCAGAGCCCCGGCCGTGACCGCATAGTGATACGGACCCGTTCCGCCCGTAGAGGTCAGCATCTGGCTGAACAGCTTGCCGGCGGTGGCCGCGTTCAGGCTGGCCGGGTTGACGGTGATAGTCGGGGGCCCGGCGATGGTCAGGCTGTAAGCCTTGGCCGCCGTGTAGGGGCCGGTTCCCGTGGAGCTGTCGGTCGCGGTGACGGTGAAGCTGAAGGATCCGGCCGCCGTGGGCGTGCCCGAGAGCGCGCCGCCCGAGCTCAGGGTCAGGCCGGCCGGCAGGGCGCCGGAGGTGACCGCGAAGCTGTAGGGCGCCGTCCCGCCGGAGGCCGAGACGCTCTGGCTGTAGCCGACGTTCTGGGTCCCGTTCGTCAGGGTTGCCGGGGCGATGGCGACCGTGGGCGTGCGCACGGTCAGGCTGACGGACTTAGACGCACTGAAGGGCGAGCCCGCGCCGGTGGTGCTGTCGGTGGCGGTGACCGTGAAGGTGAAGTCACCGCCGGCCGTGGGCGTGCCCGAGACCACGCCCGCGGAGGACAGGGTCAGGCCCGCCGGCAGGGCGCCGGAGGTCACCGCATAGCTGTAGGGCGTCTGGCCGCCCGAGGCGGTCATGCTGGCGCTGTAAGCCGTCCCGACCGTGGCCGAAGGCAGGGCGCGCGGGGTCACGTCGATGGAGGGCGGTGCGATGGTGACCGTCACCGTCGCGGCGCTGGAGGTCCCGCCGGGACCGGTGGCCGTATAGGTGAAGGTGTCGATCCCGGCGTACCCCGAGGGCGTGTAGCGGATGGTGGTCGTGCCGGTGACCGAGGCCGTGCCGTGGCCGGGGCTGGACGCGACATTGACCCCCGTGGGCGTCACCGAGGTGATGACGCCGGAAAGGTCGATGTCCACGGCCGTGCCGTAGGCGGTCGAGACGCTCTTGGGTCCGGCGACGGGAATGCCGGGCGCGATCGTGCCGCTGTAGGCCTGGCTGCCGGTGAAGGGACCGGTTCCGGTGGAGCTGTCGGTCGCAGTGACCGTGAAGCTGTAGGCGCCGGAGTTGGTGGGCGTTCCGGTGAGCGCGCCGCCGCTGGACAGGCTGAGGCCGTTTGGCAGGGTCCCGCCGGTGACCCGGAAGCTGTAGGTCGAGACGCCGCCGGAGCCGGACAGGCTCTGGTTGGTGGCCACCCCCTGGGTCATGGCCGCCAGGCTGGACGGCGAGATGACGATCGTCGGGGCGTTGATCACCAGGCTGAGCGAACCCGACGCCTGGCTGAAGGCGCCCGTGCCGGTGGAGCTGTCGGTGGCGGTGACCGTGAAGGTGAAGGTCCCGCCCGCCGTCGGCGTGCCGCTCAGGGTTCCGTTGGAGTTCAGGGTGACGCCGGCCGGCAGCGATCCGGAGGCCAGCACATAGCTGTAGGGCGCCTGGCCGCCGCTGGTGGTGACGCTGACGCCGGTCAGCGACTGGCCCACCGTGCCGGAGCCGTTGCGCGTGATGGTCAGGGTCGGGTTGCCGACGTTGACCGTCACGGTGGCCGAGGAGGACGAGGTTCCGGCCGCGTTGCCGGCGGTGAAGCGGAACTGGTCGCTGCCGCGGAAGCCGACCGCCGGGGTGTAGCTGATCACGCCGGTCGGGCTCGAGCTGGGCGCGCCGCCCTTGGTGACACCCGGGATCGGGCTGATCGTATAGGTGGTCGGGCTGTTGGTGGCGTGGGCCGACAGGTCGATGGTGAAGGTGGGCGCGCCGCCTGTGTTGTAGGTGGCGGTCCCGGTCGCGGTGAAGGACGAGACCACCGGCGGCGCCTGGCCGATCGTGCCGGCATAGAGCTGGCTGCCGGAGAAGGGCGCGCCGGTTCCGGTCGTGCTGTCGGTGGCGGTGACGGTGAAGCTGTAGGCGCCCGAACCCGTGGGCGTGCCGGTGAGCGCACCCGCACTCGACAGGCTGAGCCCCGCCGGCAGGGTCCCGCCGGTGACTGCGAAGCTGTAGGGCCCGGTGCCGCCCGAGGCGGTGATCGTCTGGTTGGTCGAAGCGCTCTGGGTCAGGCCCGAGAGGCTGGTCGGCGACAGGGTGATGGTCGGGCCGTTGACGCTCAGGCGGTAGCCGCGGCCGCCGCTGTAGGGACCGGTTCCGGTGGAGCTGTCGGTGGCGGTGATGGTGAAGTTGAAGTTCCCGCTGGCGGTCGGCGTGCCGGTGAGCGTGCCGTCCGAGGTCAGGCTCAGGCCCGCCGGAAGCGCGCCGGAGGTGACCGCGAAGCTGTAGGCGGACGTGCCGCCCGAGGCCGACATGGTCTGGCTGTAGGACGTACCGACCGTGGCCGCCGTGAGGTTCGAGGGCCCGACAGAGACCGTCGGCGACTGGACGGTAAGGGTGTAGGGCTGATCGACCGCGAAGGGAGCGCCGGCCCCGGTCGAACTCTCGACACTGGCGATGGTGAAATTGAAGGTCCCGCCCGCGGTCGGCGTGCCGGTGAGCGCGCCGGACGTCGAGAGGCTGAGACCCGCCGGCAAGGCGCCGTGGATGACCGAATAGCTGTAGGGCGCCGTGCCCCCGGCGGTGGTGAGGGTCGCGCTGTAGGACGCGCCGACGGTGGCGGCGCCCAGAGTGGAGGGCGAGAGCGTCAGCGGCGGCTCGCCCACCTGCAGGGTATAGGCGCGGCTGCCTTCGAAGGGAGCGCCGACGCCCGTGGTGGAATCACGGACCGTTACGCTGAAGTTGAAATTGCCCACCGCAGTCGGCGTGCCGCTCAACGAGCCGTCCGACGCCAGGCTCAACCCGGCGGGCAGGGCGCCGGACGAGATCCGGAACGCATAGGGCGCGGTCCCCGCGGTGGCGACGAAGGTACGGCTGTAGGGCACGCCGTCGGTCGCTACGGTCAGGCCGGGCGGGTTCACGACGATGCTCGGCGACGCGATGATCACGCTGTAGGCGCGACTGGCCGTGTAGGGACCGGCGCCGGTGGTGGCGTCGGTCGCCGTGATGGTGAAGTTGAACGTCCCCACCTCGGTGGGAATGCCGGTGACGGCGCCGTTCGACGCGAGGCTCAGCCCGGTCGGCAAGGCGCCCGCGGTCACGGCGAAGCTGTAGGGCGAGGTTCCGCCGGAGCCGCTGACGGTCTGGCTGTAGTCAAGGCCGGCCGTTCCGTTCGGCAGGCTGGCCGGGGCCACCACGATCGTCGGCGCCGCGATGTTGAAGCTGTAGCTGCGGCCGCCGAAGAAGGGACCGGTGCCGGTGGAGCTGTCGGTCGCCACGATGAAGACCGTGAAGGCGCCCGACGCGGTCGGCGTGCCGGAGACCACGCCGGTGGTGCCGTTCAGGCTGAGGCCGGCCGGAAGCGCGCCGCCGGTGATCTGGAAGGCATAGGGCGCCGTGCCGCCCGTGCCCGAAACCTTCTGGCTGTAGGCGCTGGCCACGGCGCCGTCTGGCAGGGTGGTGGGCGAGGTCGAGACGGACGCGGCTTGGGCCAGCAGGGTGTAGGCGTGGCTGCCGCTGTAGGGGCCCGTGCCCGCGGAGCTGTCGGTCGCGGTGATGGTGAAGTTGAAGGTTCCGCCCTGGGTCGCCGTGCCCGACAGGAGCCCATCGCTGGATAGCGTCATGCCTGCCGGGATCGAGCCCGAGGTCACCGCGAAGGTGTAAGGCCCCGTACCGCCCGAGGCGGCGAACTGCTGGCCATAGGGCGTGGCCACCTGCATGTTCGGCGGGAAGTTGGGGCCGACGGTGATGGTGGGCGCATTGACGGTCAGGGCGTAGGCCTGGTTGCCCACGGCGCTGCTTCCCCCGTCGGTGGCTGTGATGGTGAAGTTGAAGGTCCCGCCCGCCGTCGGCGTACCGGAGAGTCCGCCGCCCGAGGCCAGGGTCAGGCCCGCCGGGAGCGCCCCGGAGGTCACCGCGAAGGTATACGGCCCTGTCCCGCCCGAGGCCGAAATGGTGTTGGAATAGGACGCGCCCACGGTCGCCGCCGTCAGCGGCGAGGACGGCGCCAGGGTCAGGGGGGCCACATAGGTATAATGATCTCCGGCGCCGGCGCCGCTGGTCCCGCCGGAGGTCGTGACCGTGACGTCGACCGTCCCGGCCGCACCCGCGGGCGCTGTCGCGGTGACGGTGGTGTCGTTGACGACCGTGAACCCGGTTGCGCTGGTTCCGCCGAAGCTGACGGCAGTCGCGCCGGTGAGGTTCGTCCCGGTCAGGGTGACCGAGCCGCCCCCCGCGGTCGAACCGCTGGAGGGGCTCACGCTGGTGACGGTCGGGGCCGGGGCGGCGTAGGTGAACTGATCGGCCGAACTGGTCGAGGTCGTGCCGCCCGGGGTGGTGACGACGACGTCCACGGTTCCGGCCACATGGGCCGGCGCCACCGCGGTGATCGAGAGGCTGTTGTTGACCACGAAGCTGGTCGCCGGCACGCCGCCGAAGGTCACGGAACTGGCGGGGTTCAGGTCCCGGCCGCTGATGCCCACGCTTGTGCCCCCGGTCGTGGATCCGGAAGTGGTCACCAGGCCGTTGATGGTGGGCGGGGCACGGAATTTGTAGATCGCGCTGCCGTCGGTGTTTCCGCCTGTGGCGAAGATGTTCACGACGACATTCACACTGCCGCCGGTCGACGAGGCGGGCGTGGTGACCGTCAAGGAAGTCGGGCTGTTGACGATCAGGTTGGACCCAGCGGAGCCGGCGAAGGTGACGCTCGTCACGCCGTAAAAACCCGTGCCGGTGATCGTGAGCTGGTCGCCGCCAGCGGACGGCCCGGCTGAGGGACTTATCGAGGTGATGGTCGGCGCGTCGGCATAGGCGAAGCTGTCCGCCGAGGAGGTGGCGCTGGTTCCGGCCGGTGTGACGACCGTGACATCCACCGTCCCCGCTGCGTGTGCCGGGACGCTCACACTGATCGAGGTCGAGCTGTTGACCGAAACGATCGAGCCCGCGGTCGAGCCAAATCGGACCGCCGTGGCGCCCGTCAGGTTCGTCCCGGTGACCGTCACCGTCGATCCGCCGGCCGTGCTGCTGTAGGCCGGCGAGACCCCCGTCACGGTCGGCACAGGCGAATTGACCGCCTGGGTCAAGTTGGTGCTGGTGCTGCCCGCGTAGCTCGACGAGCCGGAATAGACGGCGGTGATGGTGTGATTGCCGACGCTCAAGCCGCTGGTCGTGCAGGTCGCCTGGGCGCTGCCGACGTTCAGGGTCTGGCTACTGCAGCCCGGGATATTAGTTCCGCCGTCCTTGAACGCCACCGTGCCGGTGGGCGTGCCCGATCCGGTCGTGACCGTGGCGGTGAAGGTGGTGGACCCGCCGCTGACCGTGGGGTTGACCGAACTGGTCAGGCTGGTCGTGGTGGCCGCCGGCGCGACGAAGGTGAACTTCGAGCTGGCGTTCACCGTGCTGCTCTGGGTGGGGGGGCCAATGTTGTTCACAACCACATCGACCTGACCGGCCGCGTGGCTGGGCGTCACGACGCTCAGCACGCCGGAGTTCGAGACCTGGACGCCCGACCCGAAGACCCCACCAAAGCTCACCGACACCCCGTTTCCGGAGGTCGCGAAGTTCGATCCCGTGATCGTGACGGTGGTGCCGCCCGAGGTGGAGCCGGAGCCCGGCCCGACGCCGGTGACGGTCGGGGTCGACGGGATGCTGTCGCAGCTGGCGCTGACCGTGAGGGTCGAGCTTCCGACAGCGTCCACAAAGACATTGTCCCCTTGAGCCACGCTGAACGTGTAGCTGCTCGATCCCGTCACCGGCGAGCCTGTGGCGTTGCTCACCGTCGCGATGTCTTCACTGTCGGCGTAGAGGTGAAGGGAGGCGCCAGGCTGGAGGGTGTAGGAAAAGGAGATGCTGTCGCCGGCGAAGACGCTTGCGCCGGTTTTCTCGACTCCGTTCGTGTAGGTCCCGCTCAGCGCCGCGTTCATGTGGTTGCAGGTTGTCGGATAGGCGAGGGCCTTCGGCGGCGCCAGGGTGAGCAGGAAGACTGCGGCCATGGCGATGACGCCGAGGCTGCGCAGCAGCCGGGCGGACCCGCGTGCGCCGGCGAAGGCCTGAACCACAGCGGAAAGGATCTGATCGAGCTCTCGAACGAGCGGCGCCGAGGCGGCGCGCGCCGGCATGCCGGTGGAAACAGTGGTCATCAATCCCGCCCCCGCGTCCCGGCCCATCGGGCCGGACCAATGCCTGCAAGGGACGTCGACGACGCGGCCTGCCCTGCGCCTCCGCCATCGGCGGCAGGCAAAGCCAGGAACAGCCGGTGATGATCCCCCAACGGCCATTATGGCTCAGCTTGGGAAACCGCGTCTTTGCCTGTGCGTGCCCGATCTATCTACGGTCCGTGCCAGATCATGCGAGGTCAGGTTGAGCGGGATACAATCCAGATTCGCATTCCACCGCTCGCATTAGTTCTGAAGAGCGTTTTTTGAGCTTATTTGGGTAAAATGAGTGTTTCCATGCGCGCGCCGGCTCCAGCGACAGCTTGACGCTTGGCCCTTCAGGCCGGATTGCGGGAAGCTGTCGCCTGCAGCTGATTCATCGCGTTGTCGCGTCGGCCCGGTCCGGCATTTCGTTCTGGAGAGACTGTGGCCGGTAAGTTCGCCAAGCGCCTGGAATGGCGCCTGTCCGCCGCCGAACAGCCCGACGCCGCCGAGCAGTACCGGGCGGCCGTGGCCGATCTGTTCGACGTGGTGATCCCGCCCGCCTCGCAGCAGCGGTTCGAAAATCACGTGCAGGGCTACAACCTGGGCGCCGCCGTCCTGACCCGATGCCGCTCGGTGCCCCAGACCTTCGTCCGAACCCGGGCCCAGACCCGCCGCAGCGCCTACGACCAGGTCCAGCTGATCGTCGATATCTCCGGTTCGGCGGACTGCGATTACGACGGCCGCACCTTCCGCACCCGTCCGGGCGCCGCGCGGCTGATCGACATGTCGCGCCCGCTTCACGTCACCACCACGCAGTTCGAGACCTACAACCTGGTGGTCCCCCGCGCCGAGTTGGACGGCGCCTGGGCCGGCCGCGAGGTGCACGGCGCCTTCCTGGCCCCCGAGCGGGCCGCCACCCGCCTGCTGGTCGAACACGTCGAGAGGCTCTGGCGCGAGGCCGGCGCGCTGACGACCGGGGAGGCGGTCGCGGCGGTGCGCGCCACCATGGCCCTGGCGGCCGGGGCGCTGGCCGGCG
>CAYSNW010000013.1:0-72528 GCA_964432415.1 uncultured Caulobacteraceae bacterium | reverse complement strand
GGCGGGAGCCGGAGCTGCCGCGGGGGCCTGGGCAGCCGGCGCGGCTGGTTCCGGAGCCGGCGCGGCGGCCGCTGTCGGAGCGGCGGGCGCGGGCTGGCTGGCGGCCTCGGCGGCCCAGGCCGCTTCTGCGGCGGCGCGGCGGGCGTCTTCCTCGGCGCGGTGCGCGGCGTCCAGCTTGCGCTGTTCGGCGTCGCGGCGTTCCTGGTCCTGGCGGGCGGACTCGATGGCGCGGCGGCGCGCCTCCATCTCCTCGGCGGACAGCCCGCCGGCGGGCTGGGACTCGCGCGGAGCGGCCGGCTTGGGCGCGGCGGGCTCCTCAGGCCGCGGGCGCGGCTTGATGTCGAAGGCGGGATGGCGTTCGGCTGGTCCGGCGCCGGGCATGTCGGTGCGGCGGCGCTTGGTCTCCACCACCACCGTCTTGGTGCGGCCGTGGCTGAAGCTCTGGCGCACGGTGCCCGTGCTCACCGATCCGGCCACGCGGGGCTTCAGGGTGAGGGGGGCTCGTGTGCTCCCGGCGGGCGGGGCGCCAGCCGGCTTGCCGTCGTTGTCGTTCGCGTCGCTCATCCGCTCGCTTTACTGCCTTCCAGCCGGGGACCACCTGCGGTCCCGGCCCTGCTCGTCGTCCATAAACAAATCGGGCCGGGGCGTCAGACGCCCCGCCCGTTTCGAGCTTCCTCGCGCCAACTCTCAGGAAGGAGCGGGCGAAACCCGGCGAGCTTTCGGACCTCTTCGGTCCACCGCTCGGCACGCCGCCCCGCAAGGAGGACGACGTGTATCACATTATCCAGGCCCAAGGCCAAACCCAATTGTTCCGAGGAAAACGCCCCGCAGACCTCGACCGGCCGGGGCGCGCCCATGGCCGTGTGAAGCAGCTTGCGCCGGCCGTCGGGGGACCCGTCGGCGGCCTCGATGATCCACGCGGCTTTTCCGGAGCGGATGGCTATTTGGGCCTTCTCGAAGCCGGTCGCAAGGGTCCCCTCGCGCCGCGCCAGGCCCAGCTGTTCCAGGCAGCGCTTGGACAGCAGCTCGCCGATCAGGTCGGAGAGGCCTTCCGGGGCGCTGAGTTTCATCTTCGCCGCGCGGGAGAACAGCCCCCTCTTCGCGACCATGTCCACCGCTTCTCGCCGCGCCTCGACCCACAGGCCTCGGCCCGGGAGCTTGCGCGCCAGGTCCGGAACCACGGTCGCATCCGGCCCGGCGACGAAGCGGATCATCCGCGCCTCGGCCATGACCTCGCCCGAGGCCAGGTCGCGGCGGTCGCGGTCGGGCGCGTGATAGGGACGGCGATCCGCCCCCGGCCCGTGACCGTCGGTGTTTGGGCCGGCGATGTCGGGGGCGCGGGGGGCGGTCATGCGGTCGCGCCCGATCAGGCGTCCTGGGCCTGTTCGACGTAGTCGCCGAGGGTTTCGCCCTCTTCGCCCTCACCTTCGACCTCTTCCTCGGCCGGGGGCTCCAGTTCCGAGGCGTCGATCCAGCCGGCGGCCACGCGGGCGCGCAGGATCAGGATCTCGGCGTCGGGCACCGACAGCGAGAAGGACTCCAGCACGCCGGGGACGCGCACGCGCTCGCCGTTCTGGAACTCGAAGCCGCCGCGCAGCTCGTCGGTGGCGAGATCGGCCAGGTCCTCGACCGTCTTCACGCCGCCCTCGCCCAGGGCCACGGCCATGGGCAGGGTGACGCCCTCGATCTCGAGCACGCCGTCCTCAACCCCGAAGCTCTTGCGCTTGGCGTCCAGCTCGGCGGCGGCGCGGTCGAGGAATTCCCGGGCGCGGGTCTGCAGCTCCTGGGCGGTCTCCTCGTCGAAGCCTTCGATCTCGGCGATCTCGTGCTCCTCGACGAAGGCGATGTCCTCCACCGTCGCGAAGCCTTCGGTGACCAGCAGCTGGGCGATGACCTCGTCCACGTCCAGGGCTTCCTGGAACAGGGCGGTGCGTTCGCCGAACTCGCGCTGGCGGCGCTCGCTGTCCTGGGCCTCGGTGATGATGTCGATCTGCCAGCCGGTCAGCTGGGAGGCCAGGCGCACGTTCTGGCCGCGGCGGCCGATAGCCAGCGACAGCTGCTCGTCGGGCACCACCACCTCGACCCGCTCGTCTTCCTCGTCGAGCACGACCTTGGAGACCTCGGCCGGCGCCAGGGCGTTGACGATGAAGGTCGCCTCGTCCGGGGACCAGGAGATGATGTCGATTTTCTCGCCCTGCAGCTCGGCCACCACCGCCTGCACGCGCGAACCGCGCATGCCGACGCAGGCGCCGACGGGATCGATGGAGCCGTCGTTGGACAGCACCGCCATCTTGGCGCGCGAACCCGGGTCACGGGCCACGGCGCGGATCTCGATGACGCCGTCGTAGACCTCGGGCACTTCCTGGGCGAACAGCTTGGCCATGAAGCCCGGATGGGCGCGGCTGAGCATGATCTGAGGGCCCTTGGTCTCGCGCCGGACGTCGTAGATGTAGGCGCGGATGCGGTCGCCGATGTTGAAGATCTCGCGCGGAATGGACTGGTCGCGGCGCATGACGCCTTCGCCGCGGCCCAGGTCGACGATGACATTGCCGTATTCGACCCGCTTGACCGAGCCGTTGACGATCTCGCCGGCGCGATCCTTGAACTCTTCGTACTGGTGCTCGCGCTCGGCCTCGCGGACCTTGTGGGTCACCACCTGGCGGGCCATCTGGGTCTGGACCCGGCCGAATTCGAAGGGCGGCAGGACCTCGGTGTATTCCTTGTCGACGAAGGCGTCCTTGTCGGTCTTCTTGGCGTCCGACAGGCGCTGGAAGGCGTATTCGTTCTCGATCTCGGCGTCATCGGGGACCACGGTCACCACCCGGGTGATGGTCATCTCGCCGGACTTGGGATCGAGCGAGGCGCGGATGTCGTGCTCGGCGCCGTAGCGCGAGCGGGCGGCCTTCTGGATGGCCTCCTCGATCGCCGCGATGACGATCTCCTTCTCGATGTTCTTTTCGCGCGCGACCGCGTCGGCGATCTGCAGCAGTTCCTGCCGGTTGGCGCTGATTCCGGTGAAGGCCATCAGGCTTCATCCTCTTCTGGGTCGGATTGGGTTTGATCTTCGTTCGCCTCGGCGGCGAGGCGCAGGGCGCGCTGTTCGGCGCCCTTCTTCAGGAGCTCGTCGGTGAGGACCAGCTTGGCCTCCACGATCCAGTCGAAGGGGACCAGGGTGGTGGCGTCGTCGTCTTCCAGGTCGATGGCGACATTGCCGTCCTCGACCCCGGCCAGAGCCCCCTTGAACCGCTTGCGGCCGTCGGCCAGGCGGTCGAGTTCGAGGCGGGCCTCGTAGCCTTCCCAGGTCACGAAATCCTCCAGCCGGGTCAGCGGCCGGTCGATGCCGGGGGAGGAGACTTCCAGGGTGTATTCGCCGCTGATCGGGTCCGCGGCGTCCAGGATCTCGGAAAAGGCGCGCGACAGCCGCGCGCACTGCTCGATGGCGATGTCGTGGTCGTCGGGGCGCTCGGCCATGACCTGGAGGCGCCGCGTGTTTCCGCCCATCAGGCGCAGGCGCACGATCGACAGGCCCTGGCTTTCGGCCACGGGGTCGAGCATCTCCAGCAGTGTCCTGTCCTCGGCGGTCTTGGCGCGCAACGTCGAAAAACCAACAAAAAAGCGGCGGGCCTTCCGGCCGCCGCTCGAAAGCTCCATCCAGAGCAAACGATCGATGTGAAGGGGGATATAGACCTTCGCAAGGGGCTTGTCAGCCCCTAACGGCGCGAAGGCCGACGCAGACCCATGGGCCTGCCCCGACCCTGCCGTCTCAGCCCTCTGCGGCCGATCACTTCTTGCTGTTCACCCAGGTGGAGACACCCAACAGCACCGCCATGAAGGTGGCGAAGGTGGCGACGACGCCGATGAGGAAGAGGTCCTGGACTGACATTTGGGGGCTCCCCGCTGAGTTGGAGCCTCCCCGATGCCGTCCAGCCACTCGCTGCGCTTTGAGCGAGATCAAATCCACAATAAAATTGTGGTCGTCTCCGATCTCAGGGCTTGCCGTCGGCGCCGGCCCCGCTGGTGAACTTCGCCCATCCGTTCTGGTCGATGTAGCGGCTGAAGCGGCCGAGCGCCGCGTCCACGTCGCGGTCGCCCATCAGGTCCGTGACCGCGATCCGGCCGAAACCCTCGAAACTCTTTGAAACCGCGCCCGGACCGCCCAGCTTGAGCGCCCGGGCCGCCTCCTTGCGGCAGTCCACCAGAACCAGGCGATTCATAACGCCGGCCATTTCGCGATCGGTCTGATCGCGCCGGTCGGCGGGGATGTTGGTCAGGTCCTTCACCGCCGGATTGGCCGCCAGAGCCATGAACATCCATTGGGTGAAGATGGCCCGGTCCTTGCCGGTCGAGGAATCGACCAGGCACTTGCCGAGGGCGTCGGAGCCGTCCTGGGCGTGCGCGACGCCCGTCATGGCGATGGCGGCCGTCACTGCGGCCAAGAGCGTTTTCATGTCTTCCCCCCGGAGGCGCCTGGACCGCAGCTTAAGGCCGGAGCACGCGCAGGCGCCACCGCTTTTCGCCGCCTCAGACCCGCTCGAACTCCAGGAAGATGGGCTGGGTGTCGCCCAGCAGCTTCTCCTGGTAGCGGGTCGTCACGTGATCGGCGGGCGCCTCGCGCCAGTCGGCCGCCTGTTCAGCCAGCCACCGGAACCGCGGTTCGCGGGTCAGGCGCTCCAGCGCCCAGGACGCGTAGTCCTTCCAGTCGGTGACAAAGCGCAGGCGGCCGCCCGGCTTGAGCGCCCGGGCGAACTCGGCGGCCGTGTCGGCCTGGACCAGGCGGCGCTTCTGGTGCCGCGCCTTGGGCCAGGGGTCGGGGAAAAGGATGTAGAGCCGCTCCAGGCTGGCGTCGGGGAAGGCGGCCAGGACCTCACGGGCGTCGCCGGCGTGCAGGCGCACGTTCTTCAGGCCACGCTCGTCGATGTGGCGGAGCGCCGAGCCGACACCGTTCAGGAACGGTTCGCAGCCGATCACCAGGACGTCGGGATGGCGCGCCGCCTGCTCGGCCATGTGCTCGCCGCCACCGAAGCCGATCTCGAACCAGACCTCGCGGGCGCCCGCCATCAACGCGCGCGGATCGATGGGCCCGGCCACCGGGTCGGGGACCATGATCGTGGGCAGCAGGGTCTCGAACAGGGCCGCCTGGCGCGGCTTGAGCGTACGCGACTTGATGCGTCCGAAGGAGCGGAGCGGACCCCAGGTGGGGGTGGTCATGACCTCAGGCTCCCGACCCTCAGGCCAGGCCCTTCAGCTCGCGCACCAGATCGGTCTTTTCCCAGCCGAAGCCGCCCTCGTTGTCGGGCTGGCGGCCGAAGTGACCATAGGCGGCGCTGCGGGCGTAGATCGGGCGGTTGAGGCCCAGGTGCTCGCGGATGGCGCGGGGCGTCAGGCCGCCGATCAGGTCGGGCAGGATCTTCTCCAGCTTCGCCTCGTCCACCTGGCCGGTGCCGTGGGTGTCGACGTAGAAGCTCAAGGGGCGCGCCACGCCGATGGCGTAGGAGACCTGGATGGTGCACTTCGCGGCCAGGCCGGAGGCCACCACGTTCTTGGCCAGGTAGCGGCAGGCGTAGGCGGCGGAACGGTCCACCTTGGTCGGGTCCTTGCCCGAGAAGGCGCCGCCGCCGTGGGGCGCCGCGCCGCCGTAGGTGTCGACGATGATCTTGCGGCCCGTCAGGCCCGCGTCGCCGTCCGGCCCGCCGATCTCGAAGGCGCCGGTCGGATTGACGATCCACTCGGTCTCGGGCGTCAGCAGGCCCGTGCCGGCGAACACCTCGTTGACATAGGGCTCGATCACGGCGCGGACGTCCTGGGACGACAGGCCGGCGGCGTGCTGGTGGGAGACCACCAGCTTGAGCATCCGCGACGGGCGGCCGTTTTCGTAGAGCAGGGTGACCTGGCTCTTGGCGTCGGGCTCCAGCGCCTTTTCGCCCGCGTGGCGGGCCTCGGCCAGGCGGCGCAGCACATTGTGGGAGTACTGCAGGGTGGCCGGCATCAGCTCGGGCGTCTCGTCGGTGGCGTAGCCGAACATGATGCCCTGGTCGCCGGCACCCTCGTCCTTGCCTTCCGCCGCGTCCACGCCCTGGGCGATGTGGGCGGACTGGGCGTGCAGGTAGCACTCGTAGGCGGCCTTCTCCCAGTGGAAGCCCTCCTGGGCGTAACCGATGTCCTTCACCGCCGCGCGGATCTTGTCCTCCAGCCCCTCGACCACGCCGTCGGGCCCGCGGACCTCGCCGGCGATGACGATGCGGTTGGTCGTGACCAGGGTCTCGCAGGCGACGCGCGCCTCGGGATCGGCGCCCAGGAAGGCGTCGACGACGGTGTCGGAGATGCGGTCGGCGACCTTGTCCGGGTGGCCCTCGGACACGCTTTCGCTGGTGAAGATGTAAGACGGCCGGATCAAGCGAGGTCCCCGCAACTAGGGCGCCGGGCTGCGACCCCTCGATGGGGCGGCCGACACGGACGCGTCAGATGGTGGCCGGCGCGGACCTTATCGGCCCACGCCGGAGAGCGCCGGAACATATAAAGACATCTTTATATCCGCAACCGCCGTCTGCACGGGGCCGCGGATGCGGACGGCTTCAGTCCTCGTCCTCGGCCAGGGTGCGCACCAGTTCGAGCACCCGGCGGCGGTACTTGCCCGCGAGCCTGGGCAGCAGCGAGGCCAGTTCGACGCCCTCGGAGGTCATCAGGAACTCGTGCATCGACTGTTCGGCCGGGGTCTCGTCGGCGCTGTCGGAGGCGCCGTCGGCCAGGCCCTCGAAGAAATAGGCCGGGGGCGCCTGCAGGAAACGGCCGATCTCGAACAGCTTCGAAGCCGAGATGCGGTTGGCGCCGCGCTCGTATTTCTGGACCTGCTGGAAGGTCAGCCCCAGCGCATCGGCCAATTTTTCCTGACTCACGCCCAGCAGCTTGCGGCGCATCCGGACGCGGGCCCCGACATGCAGGTCGACGGGGTTGGGCGAGCGGTCCACTTCAGTCATTCCAATGAATTCCCAAACTCTTTGTCCAAGTTCCCCCAACCCGCCGACTCTAGGAAATCGGCTGGCTTGTCACCTCATTTCCTCGCGATGTGCCTGCAAGGGTCTCAGAAAACCGCCGAAGGGGCGCCGCGAGCGCCAGCCCCAGGACAATCATAACCCAAAACAACAGATCGCCGACAAGCGAATACAGCGGCTGGGCCGTCGGCGCCGGGAGGTAGGCGTCGATCACCCCGCTCTCGTGCGGGTTCAGCCGCTCGCCGTAGACAACCCGACCCCAGGGGTCCACCACCGCAGATACGCCGGTGGGCGTCGCCCGGATGATGGGCAGGCCCTGTTCGATGGCGCGGTAGCTGGCGAGGTTCAGGTGCTGCAGCGGTCCGGAGGTCGGGCCGAACCAGGCGTCATTGGAGACATTGACGATCCAGGCCGGGCGCGTGGCCCCATTGCCGGCGAGCTCGGGGAACAGCCCCTCGTAGCAGATCAGGGGCTGGGCGGTCGGGAAGCCGGACAGGCGCATCGGCGCCGGCTTCGGGCCCGACGAGAACCCCTCGCCGAGGTGGGCCAGGTTCTTGACCCCCAGAGGCGTCAGCAGGCTCTCCAGCGGCAGATATTCGCCGAAGGGGACGAGGCGGTGCTTGTCGTAGACGGCCTCGACCTTCAGGCCGGTCGCCGTGCGGCGGATGGCGTAGAGACTGTTGTAGTAGCGGTCGCCGCCCTGGCCCGGCTGGGCGCGGTAACTGCCCATCAGCAGCAGTTGGCCTGGCTTGAGCGCCGCCTCCAGCGCGGGCTCGACCCAGTGGGCGGGATCCAGGACCTCATTGGCCGGCGCCGGCAGGGCGCCCTCGGGCCACACGATGATCTGGGGGTCCTTGTCGTTGGCCCGCGAGGTCAGGTTCAGGTAGCGGTGGACGATGTCGGCGAAGCTGTCCGGGGTCCATTTGGACTCCTGGGCGATGTCGGGCTGGACGATGCGGACCACGATCGAAGTCGGATGCAGCCCCCGCCCCGGAATGCGCGCGACGCCCACGACCCAGAGCCCGGCGATGACCAGGGCGCCGGCCACGGCCATGCCGATCCGGCGCTTGCGCACGCCCTCGCCCATGAGCGGCGCGAAGGCGGTGAAGGCGAAGACGGTCAGAAAGGTCAGGCCGTAGGCGCCCACGTAGGCGGCGACCTGGGACGGCGCCGAGCCGGCCTTCCAGGCCTCGCCGGGCAGATTCCAGGGAAAGCCGGTCAGGAGGTGGCCGCGCAGCCATTCGAACAGGGAGAAGATCGCGGCGAACACCGCGACCCGGCCCAGGTGGGACGGCGCGATACGGCGGTAGAGCGCGCAGGCCGCGCCCCAGAACAGGGCCAGGCCCGCGGGCAGCAGGGTGGCGGCGAAGGGCGCCATCCAGGCCTGATGCTCGGCGTCGACCATGAAGGCCTCGGCCACCCACCAGCAGCCGATCAGGAAATAGGCGAACCCGGCCAGCCAGCCAGCCCCGAAGGCGCGCCAGAGCCGGCCCTTGCCCTGGGTCCCGTCGACGATCGCCAGAAGGCCCGCGAAACCGATCAGGCCCGGCCAGAAGCCGAAGGGCGGATGGGCCAGGGCGGCCAGGGCGCCGGCCGCCAGGGCGAACGCCGGGACGATGAGCGCGCCTGCGAGACGGGCGAGCAGCCCCTGCCAGCGCATCAGCCTGCGCCTTCGCCGGCGGCGGCGGCCAGGGCGTCCGGATCGGGGGCGGCGACCACAACCCGGCGGATGCGCAGGCGCTTGATCCGGCGCGGATCGGCGTCCAGCACTTCGAAGTCCCATCCGCCGGGATGGGAGATGACCTCGCCCCGTTGGGGCACGCGTCCCGCCAGGGTCGAGACCAGGCCGCCCACCGTGTCGATGTCCTCCTCGACCTCGGCGGGGGTCAGGGGGTGGCCCAGCACCGCTTCCAGCTCCTCCAGCGGGGCGCGGGCGTCGGCTTCGACCACACCGCCGGGACGCTCGACCACGAAGGCGTCGACGTGTTCGTCGTGCTCGTCCTCGATCTCGCCGACCACGGCCTCGATCAGGTCCTCCATGGTGACCAGACCGTCGGTGCCGCCGAATTCGTCGATGACCAGCGCCATGTGCAGGCGCGAGGTCTGCATCTTGAGCAGCAGGTCGGCGGCGCGCATGGAGGCCGGCACATACAGCGCGTCGCGGCGGATGCGCGCCAGGGCCGGCTCGCTCCAGACCGGGGCGGGGCGCGAGGCGTCTGGCGCGATCAGGCGCACGATGTCCTTGATGTGGACCACGCCCACGGGGTCATCGAGGGTCTCGCGGTAGATCGGAATGCGCGAGTGCTCCGCCTCGACGAAGACGCGCACCACCTCTTCCAGGGGCGTATCGAGGTCCAGGGCCACAATGTCGGCGCGGGGAGTCATCACGTCCTCGACGCGCAGGTCCTGGAAGGCCTCGGCCTGGTCAACGATGTCGACGGGGGTGTCAGGTCCCGGAGCCGCCACGGGATCGGGCGACGCGGCCCGGCCGCCCAGGCGGGCGAACAGGGCGCGAAGCGGGTTCGTGCGGGTCGAATCAGTCGGGCCGTCGGCGCTCGCCATCTGTCTCGTCTTGGGCCGCATAGGGATCAGCGATCCCAAGCCCTGCAAGGACCGTGCGTTCCAACGCCTCCATGGCGTCGGCCTCGGCGTCGGTCATGTGGTCCCATCCTAATAGATGCAGCACCCCATGCGCCACCAGATGGGAAAGGTGGTCGCCGAGGCTCTTGGCCTGTTCGCGGGCCTCGCGGGCGCAGGTCTCGAAGGCCAGCGCGATGTCGCCCAAGTGCGGGCGGGCGAAGTCGGGGGCCGGAAAGGACAGGACGTTGGTGGGGCCTGCCTTGTCGCGGAACTCGGCGTTCATGCCGGCGACCTCGGCGTCGTCGGTGAGCAGGACGGTGACCTCGAGCCCGGGTTCGGCCCGGACGCCGGCCAGCGCCGCCTCGGCGGCAGCGCGCACGCGGGCGACCGCGTCGGGCAGGGCCTCGAGCCAGGCGTCCGCCTCGACCTCGACCTCAATCATCCCGGCGTCTTGGGCAGGTCGGCGTCGTAGGCGCGCACGATGCGCTCCACCAGCTTGTGCCGGACCACGTCGGCCGCGTCGAAGGTGGTCACGCCCACGCCCTCGACGCCCTGCAGGATGCGCACGGCGTGGGACAGGCCCGAGTCGCGCGGGTTGACCAGGTCGACCTGGGAGGGATCGCCGGTGACCGCCATGCGCGCGCCCTCGCCCAGGCGCGTAAGCACCATCTTCATCTGCAGGCGCGAGGTGTTCTGGGCCTCGTCGACGATGACGAAGGCGTGGCTGAGGGTGCGGCCGCGCATGAAGGCCAGGGGCGCGACCTCGATCTCGCCCTTGTCGCGGCGGCGGCGCACCGCCTCCGGGCCCAGGATGTCGTCCAGCGCCGCCCAGATCGGAGCGAGGTAGGGGTCGACCTTCTCCATCAGGTCGCCGGGCAGGAAGCCGAGACGCTCGCCGGCCTCCACCGCCGGGCGGGTGATGACCAGCCGGTCCACCGCGCCGCGCAGCAAGAGCGTCGCGCCATAGGCGGCGGCCAGGAAGGTCTTGCCCGTGCCGGCGGGGCCGATGCCGAAGGTCAGCTCGCGGCTGTCCAACATCTCGAGGTACCGAGCCTGGGCCGCGGTCTTGGGCGCGATCGGGCCACGCTTGCCCACCGGCAGGTTGGAGGCGTGCGGCACGGTTTCGCCCGCGCGGGCGGCGGCCGCCGCGGCGCGGATGTCGGCCTCGACGATCTCGGCCCCGGCTTCCGCCCGGGCGGCCAGCGCCTGGATGGCCCGCTTGGCCCCGGCGCGGCCCTTGGCGTCGCCGCGCACGGCGATGCCGCCGCCGGGCGTCTCGATCAGAACCTTGAAGGCGTCCTCGAGCAGGGCGGCGTGGCGGCTGTTGGGCCCGGAGACGGCGCGGACCGCGACGTCGGACAGGGGCATGAACTCTTCGGAGCGGGGCGACATGAGCTTTGCGTTTCGTCAGGCGACGGCTTCGAGCAGGGCGCCCGACAGGCTGTTGGGGCCCTTGGCCTCAATGCGAACCGGAACGATCCGGCCGAGCAGATGATCCGCGCCCTCGGCGTGAACCCCCTGCAGATAGGGCGAACGGCCCACGGCCTGGCCGGTGTGGCGGCCCTTGCGCTCGAACAGCACCGGCAGGGTGCGGCCCACGACCGAGGCGTTGAAGGCCTGGCGCTGGGTTTCGATCAGCGCCTGCAGCCGCGCCAGCCGCTCGGCGGAGACCTCGTCCGCGACCTGGTTCGGCAAGGAGGCGGCGGGCGTGCCCGGCCGCGCGGAATATTTGAACGAGAAGGCGGCGGCGTAGTTGGCTTCGGCGATCAGGGCGAGGGTGTCCTCGAAATCCTTCTCACTCTCTCCGGGGAAGCCCACGATGAAGTCGCCGGAAAGCGCGATGTCGGGTCGCGCCGCGCGGATCTTCTCCACCAGCTTCAGATAGCTCGCCGCCGTGTGCTTGCGGTTCATGGCCCGCAGGATCCGGTCCGATCCGGACTGCACCGGCAGGTGCAGATACGGCATCAGCGCGTCCACCTCGCCATGAGCGGCGATCAGGTCCTCGCCCATGTCGGCGGGATGGCTGGTGGTGTAGCGGATGCGGTCCAGGCCCTCGATCTCCGCCAGGCGGCGGCAGAGGCGCGCCAGCGTCGAGGGGGCGCCGTCGGGGCCTTCGCCGTTGTAGGCGTTGACGTTCTGGCCCAGCAGGGTGACCTCGCGCACGCCCTTGGCGGCGAGGCGTTCGGCTTCGTCGACGATGGCGGAGACCGGGCGCGACCACTCCGCGCCGCGGGTATAGGGCACCACGCAGAAGGTGCAGAACTTGTCGCAGCCCTCCTGGACGGTGAGGAAGGCGGTGGGGCCGGAGACGGCGCGGTCGGTCGGCAGGCCGTCGAATTTTTCGTCCGGGGCGAAGTCCGCCGCCAGCCGCTCGCCGCGCGAGCGCGCCACCCGCGCGATCAGCTCGGGCAGCTGGTGATAGGCCTGGGGCCCGACCACCAGGTCGACGGCCGGCTGGCGGTTCATGATCTCCGCGCCCTCGGCCTGGGCGACGCAGCCGGCCACCGCGATGGTCATGCGACCGCCGCCCTCGGCCAGCTTTTCCTCGCGCATGACCTTCAGGCGCCCGAGCTCGGAATAGACCTTTTCGGCGGCCTTCTCGCGGATGTGGCAGGTGTTGAGAACCACCAGGTCCGCGCCTTCGGGCCGGTCGGACATCGCATAGCCCAGCGGGCGCAGGACATCGGCCATGCGCTCGCTGTCGTATACGTTCATCTGACAGCCGTAGGTCTTGATGTGGAGGCGCTTCAGCGCGTCCGGCGTGCGGGGTTCGGTCATGGCGGCAAGGATTTCAGGGACGACGGTTATGGGGACCGCGCCATGGTTCCGCAAGTTTCAGCCCGCCTTCTCCTCGATCGGCGTGCCGTATAGCTCCAGCTTGTGGCCGATCAGCCGATAGCCGAGGCGCGCGGCGATGGCCGTCTTCAGCGCCTCGATCTCCTCGTCGAAGAACTCGATCACCCGTCCGGTCTTGGTGTCGATCAGGTGGTCGTGGTGATCGTTGGTCGCCTCCTCGTAGCGGGAGCGGCCGTCGCCGAAGTCGTGGCGCTCGACCACCCCGGCCTCCTCGAACAGGCGCACCGTGCGGTACACCGTGGCGATGGAGATGTGCGGATCGATGGCCGAGGCGCGGCGGTACAGCTCCTCCACGTCCGGGTGGTCCTGGGACTGGGACAGGACACGGGCGACCACGCGCCGCTGGTCGGTCATGCGCATGCCGCGTTCGGCGCAGAGGGTCTCGATACGATCCATGCTCACAGGATAGGCCGGGGCGGGGGCTCTGTTAAGTCGCGCCGCAGAACCAGGGCGTCGACCGGACCCTCGGCGCGGCGGTAGTAGCGGGGCCTGAAGCCCGCGCGGGCGAAACCGCAGCGGTGGTAGAGCGCGATGGCCGCGGCGTTGTCCACCGCCACCTCCAGGAACAGCATGCCGGCGCCTCGGGCGGCGGCGAGGTCCACGGCCGCTTCGACCAGGGCCCGGCCGGAGCCGGCGCGACGCGCCGCGGGATCGACCGCCACGGTCAGGATTTCCGCCTCTCCGGCGACGACCCGCGCCAGCAGAAAGCCGGATCCGTCAGGGGTCATCAGGCCGAAGCCGCCCTCGGCGGCCAGCAGAGCCGCGATCTCGCTGGAACTCCAGGGCGCGTCGAAGCTCGCCGCATGCAGGACGGCGAGGGTGGGGATGTCTTCAGGCGTGGCGGGGCGCGGGCTCACGCCGGCAGTTTGGCGTCCGGGGCGCGAAGGTAAAGCGGCTTGGCGGGCGTCAGCGCCGCGGCCGCCGCCAGGGCGGCGAGCGTCGCTGGGTCGGCGCCGGCGCGGGGATCGAGGCGGGCCTTGGGAAACCAGGGCGTCAGCAGGGCGGCGCCGGAACCGATCAGAACCAATGGATCAAGCTTGATCAACATGTCGGCGGCATCCTGGACACCCAGCGCCTCGGGGGAAGTGGCCGCGACGCCGTCGCGGAACCCCTGGACGTAGACCTGATCGCGCCGCGCATCGATCACGGCGGCGACCGGGCCGACGGCTCCCGCGGCCAGGGCCTCCAGCGTCCCGATCCCGACCACCGGAATGGCCCGCGCGAAGCCCAGGCCCTTGGCGAAGGCCAGGCCGACCCGCAGGCCGGTGAACGAGCCCGGCCCGACGGTGACTCCGATACGGTCCAGTTTTTCGAAGCCGATCCCCGCCTCGGCCATCAGCTCGGCGACCAGGGGCGCAAGCCGCTCCTGATGTCCCCGCGGCATGGGTTCGGAGCGTTCGGCGAGCACGCGGCCCTGGTCGGCGATGGCGACGGAACAGGCCTCCAGCGAGGTGTCGAGGGCGAGGACGATCACGCGATACTGCTCAATTCGAAGTTAGCGCTGTTCAGTCCAGATCCACTTGTGTTTGCGGTGGTTTTCATTGCAACTGTGAGGATCTTGGTGATGGGGACATCTGATGACAAGAGCTCAAGAGCCTGTGGTGTTTGCGTTTGTGCCAGACGGTGAGCGATTTGTAGACGGAGATACCGGCGAAACGGTGCGAACCGATGGATCTTTTCGGCGGGTCAAACGAGACCATCGCGAACCAGAGCAGGAGACTGACGTCCCCGAGCACAAATGCCGCGTGCTGCCCAAGGCGAAGCAGCGAGTTTGGGTGAGAGAGATTTCAGGGGCCTTCGTACATAAATTCACAGGCTGGTACGCCGTCGAGGTCTCCGGGGTGGTCAGATACCTGAAGGAGGAGATTTACGCGCTATCGACGGGTCGTCGCCGCGCTAGACGCCTCCACAAAGTTCGCTTTCTCGTGGGTGGGGACACCATTCGGTCAACGAAGAATGTCTGACAGCGCAAGATTATTCTACTATGGCCCCGTGCTGCGGGAACAGTTCCGGACAATATTCGTGTCCGGGAGCATATTGTTACTTTTTGTCATGTTTTCGAAGCGCAACACACCTGTAACCATACTCGAAACCCATTTCTCGGGACTCACACCTGAAGTAGTCGTGGTCGCCTGTTGCGCAATTAATGTCTATATGCTATTCTCGATCTTTTGTCAGAGAAAGCTTGAGGTGTTAGCTGCGGAGCTGGGAGCATTCGACCAAGAACTTGCGGCCCTTCGAGTAGCCAGATCTTTCGAGCCGGGTGATGCCCGACTCAAGGGACTTTTGCAGGATCTCGAAACCGGTCGCTCGAGACTCGCAGAAGAGATTGATCGGAACCGCCCTATATTTCGGGCATTCTTCTTGTTCGTACCCGTCGGCTATGGAGTGTTAACGTGCCTTTCAGCAGTCGTTTACCTTCTTTGGCCTAATTTGGCAGTCATCAGCCGCTGACTTGACCTGGGATTCGGTCAAGATTCTACTACAGCGAGCGGTGATTCGTGGAGGTTGTGATGAGTGGACCCTCTAGCGCTCGACTTGAACACAGTGAGAGAACCGCACTCTTCGACGAAGACGGGGTGCCCGTTTCGGCAAATCGCCACGCCAACCCCGATGGAAGCCTAGGCGGATGGGTCGCCATTGATGCTGTTGTCCCTTCCGATTGTTGGCTACACAGGGACGCTATCGTGCTTTCCGGCGCACGCTTGGCTCCCGGAAGCCGCATCCTACACGCGCTGGTAATCGGCCCCGAAGAAGTGGCAGCCTAAACCGTCTGCTCGACCCTGGTCACTTCCGGAACGTAGTGGCGCAGCATGTTCTCGACCCCGGTCTTCAGCGTCGCGGCCGAGGAGGGGCAGCCGGAGCAGGCGCCGCGCATGTGCAGCCAGACGATGCCGGTGTCGGGCTCGAAGCGGTCGAACAGGATATCGCCGCCGTCCTGGGCCACGGCCGGACGGATACGGCTGTCCAGCAACTCCTTGATCTCGGCCACCACCTGGGCGGTTTCGCCCTCATAGACCTGATCGCCGTGGTCCTGGCCGGACGTCTGGGCCGAACCCAGGACCGGCTCACCCGAGGTGAAGTGATCCATGATCGCGGCCAGCACCGGCGCCTTGAGCTGGGGCCAGGCCGAGCCGTCGCCGTCGCGGGTCACGGTCAGGAAGTCCTGGCCGAAGAAGACTCCGGTGACTCCGGGAAGCGCGAACAGGCGCGCGGCCAGAGGCGAGGCCTCGGCCGCCTCGGCCGACTTGAAGTCGTGGGAGCCCTCCTCGACCAGGATACGCCCCGGGAGGAACTTCAGGGTGTTGGGATTGGGGGTGGGTTCGGTCTGGATGAACATGACAGGGCTCAGATGGACCTCGCGGGCCGGTTCGGCAAGACGGCGCGGCGGCTCAGCCTCACGAACCGATCATCCAGGTCAGCTTCACCCGCACCCGGCGCCCGCCGAGGGGCGTTCCGTCCTTGGCCGTCAACGAGACGCGACAGTATTTCTCGGCGACCTTGGCCGTGGCCGGGCCGAATCCGGCGTCCTGCGGATACTCCGCCTCGACCGCGCAGCGAACCAGCCGCCCTTCCGGGGTCGCGGTGCAAACGACCCAGGCCTTGCCCTGCTGACCCTTCTCAAGCTGGTCGTGCGGATAATATTCCATCAGTGCGTTGCCGTCGGGCTTGTGCACGAACACCACATCCAGACTGTCGATCACCGGCATCAGGTCCCCGTTGGGGTCGGCCGATGGGGCCGGCGGCGTCGCCAGCAAGGCCAGCAGCAGTGCGATCGGCATGGCTTAACGCCCCCCGGGCTTCAGGTGATAACTCCGGTGTCGGTCAGGTCGCCCGGAACCACGCTCACCGGCAGTCTGCGGCGAAGCCTACATCTTTCTCCGCCTAGGCTCGCTCAGGCAGACGCTTCAAGCCATCCGGATCTGCCAGACGATCTTCATTCTCACCCTGGCGCCGGCGGTCGGCGAGCCGTCTCGGGCCTGAGGCGCCACCACTGCGCGGTGCACAAACTTCACCGTGGCCTTGCCGAACCCCCAGCCTGCAGGGGTTTCCTGCTCCACCGCACAGGCCTCCATTCGCCCCTGGGCGCTGATGGTGCACAGGACCGTCGCCGTGCCCTCCTTCTCGAGGGACGAGGCCTTTTCGGGATAGTCGGTAAGGATGTCGCTGTAGCTCGGCGTGTGACTGAACAGCAGCTCCTTGTCGGTGAAGACCCGCCCGGTATCGGCCGTCGTCGCCAGGGCCGCAGCCGCGGCCAGGATCACAAGCATGTCGCCTCCTCAGGCCAGGTCTTCGATCTCGGTGTCCGTCAGGTCGCCCGGGACCACGGTCACCGGCAGCTTGCGGCCGAAGCCGACACCCTCCTTGGCCAGGGTCGCGACCAGCGGACCCGGCCCGCGGCCGCCGGCGGCGGCGGCCAGGACCAGGATCTTGATGCCCGGGTCGGCAAGGGCCACGGCCTTGATGGCGCCCTTGGTGTCGCCGGTTTCGATCAGGAACTCCGGCGGCGAGCCGGACAGTTCGGCGGCGGTGATGCCCAGCTTCTGCAGCAGGGCCTCGGCCTCCTGGCGCAGCTCCCGCTCCAGCTCTTCGCGCACCCCGGCCCAGTGGTCGTTGGCGAGCGGCTCGATCACCCGAAGCATCGCCACCCGGCCTCCGGTGGAACGCGCCCGGCGGCAGGCGTAGCGCAAAGCGGCCTGAAACTCGGGGCTGTCGTCGACGATCACCAGGAATTTGCGAAAGGCCATGGTCCCCCGAAGGTCAGCCTGCGGATGAAGGAGCCTAAACCCCCGCCGCCAATTCCCTGAGCGCAGAATTGACGATGGTCAACTTGGCGAAGCTCCAGCCCGAGCCCGACTGCTCGATCTCCTCGATCGTGCGGCGCATGGACTCGACCTGACGGGCGCGGTTCTGGTTCCAGGCCTCGATGGCCGAACGCGCGCTCGCCGCCTTGGCGCCCGCGCCGGAGTCCGACCCCTTGGCCACGGCCTGGGTCAGGGTGGCCTGTTCGGTCAGGAAGTCCTCGATCAGGCGGCGAACCGCCATGCGCTCGTAGGGATCGCGGGTGACCAGGGAGCCCGCGGCCGAGCGCAGCTGGTCGAAGCCGTAGACCGCGCCGACCTGGTGGTAGAGCCGCGCCGCCGAGGGCACGGGCCAGTTCACCCGCCCGGCCAGGTCGGCCACGTCGGTGGTGGAGGTGAGCGGCTTGAGCACCGCCACCGCCTGAGCCAGATCGCGCGGGGCGCCGCGGGCCACAAAAGCCTCGGTGCGGGCCTTGACCCCCTCCTGCTCGAAATCCGAGAGCATGGACGAGCCTTCCGAGCGCAGGGCGTCGGCGGCTGGACGGTAGGCTTCGATCAGGGAGCGGACCGAGGCCGCCCCGCGCACGCGCCGGGCCAGCCAGAAGGTCTGTCGCCGCAGGACCGTGGCGATCTCCTGATACAGGCCGATCTGGGCAGCGGCCGGGATCTTGAGGTCGAGCTGGGAGACCGCCGCCCAGGCCTCGTCCAGGCGGAACACCCGCCGCGCCGCCTCGAAGGCGACCACGAGGGCGGTGGTGTCGCACTCGGCTCCAGCACGCAGGCGCGCGGGGAAGCTCGGGCCCGTCATGTTGACGATCTCGTTGGCCAGGACCGTGGCGATGATCTCGCGGCGCAGGCGGTGGCCGCGCATCTGATCCTCGTAGCGGCGCAGCGCCTCGGGGAAGTAGTGGACCAGGGTCTGTTCGAAGAACGGATCTTCGGGCGCCTTGGACGCCTCGATGTCCTGGCTGAGCTCGATCTTGCCGTAGGCGGTCAGCACCGCCAGTTCGGGGCGGGTCAGGCCGAGGTTGCCGGCGGCCAGTTCATTGATAGCGGCCGGCGAGGGCAGGCCCTCGACCTGGCGGTCCAGCTTTCCTTCCTTCTCGAGGCGCATCATGAAGCGCGCCTGCGAGATCAGGTCGTCGGCGGCCGAGGCCTCCTGCAGGCTGAGCGCCAGGGTCTGGTCGTAGTTGTGGGCCAGGACGTGGTGGCCGACCTCGTCGGTCATGGAGGCCAGCAGCGTGTTGCGCCCGGCGCGGTCCAGCTTGCCCTGGGCCTCCAGCGCGCCGCACAGGATCTTGATGTTCACCTCGTGGTCGGAGGTGTCGACGCCGGCGGAATTGTCGATGGCGTCGGTGTTGATCCGCCCGCCCGCGCGGGCGAAGGCGATGCGGCCAGCCTGGGTGACGCCGAGGTTGGCGCCCTCGCCCACGACCAGGGCGCGCAGTTCGTCGGCGTTGATGCGCACCGGGTCATTGGCCTTGTCGCCCACCTGCAGGTCGGTCTCGGTGCGGGCCTTCAGATAGGTGCCGATGCCGCCGAAATAGAGCAGTTCGCAGCGAGCCTTCAGGATGGCGCGGATCAGGTCGGCGGGCGCCAGTTCGGCCGCCTCGACATCGAGCAGGGCGCGCATCTCGGCCGAGAGCGGGATGGCCTTGAGCGAGCGGGAGAAGACCCCGCCGCCGGCGGAGATCAGGCTCTTGTCGTAGTCCTGCCAGGAGGAGCGCGGCAGGGCGAACAGGCGTTCGCGCTCAGCGAAGGAGCGGGCCGGGTCGGGGTTGGGATCGAGGAAGATGTCGCGGTGGTCGAAGGCGGCCACCAGCTTGATGGCGCGCGACAGCAGCATGCCGTTGCCGAACACGTCGCCCGACATGTCGCCGACGCCGACCACGGTGAAGGGTTCGGACTGGATGTCCTTGCCGAGCTCGCGGAAGTGGCGCTTGACCGCCTCCCAGGCGCCGCGGGCGGTGATGCCCATGGCCTTGTGGTCGTAGCCGACCGAGCCGCCCGACGCGAAGGCGTCGCCCAGCCAGAATCCGTAGTCGGCCGACACCCCGTTGGCGATGTCGGAGAAGGTGGCGGTGCCCTTGTCGGCGGCCACGACCAGGTAGGGGTCGTCCTGGTCCCAGGCGATCACCTGGGCCGGGCGCACCACCTTGCCGGCGGCGTCGAGATTGTCGGTGATGTCGAGCATGCCCGACAGGAAGGTCTTGTAGGCGCGCACGCCCTCGGCGCGGACCTCGTCGGGGCTACCGCCGCGCGGCAGGGCCTTGGGGTAGAAGCCGCCCTTGGAGCCGACCGGCACGATGACCGCGTTCTTGACCTGCTGCGCCTTGACCAGGCCCAGGACCTCGGTGCGGAAGTCGTCGCGCCGGTCCGACCAGCGCAGACCGCCGCGCGCGACCGGCCCGAAGCGCAGGTGCACGCCCTCCACGAAGGGCGCCCAGACGAAAATCTCGCGGTAGGGGATGGGGAGGGGCAGATCGGCCAGCTCGCGGCTGGCGATCTTGTAGGAAATGTAGGGTTTGGGCGCCCCGTCGGCGCCGGTCTGGAAATAGTTGGTGCGCTTGACCGCCTGCACCAGCAGGGCGAGGCGGCGCAGCACCCGGTCGTGGTCGAGGCTGGAGACCGACTGCAGGGCCGCGACGATCTTTTTGAACAGGGCGTCGGCGGCCGCCATGCGGGCGGCCATGTCCTGGCCCGAGGCCGGGTCGAACTTGGTCCGGAACAGGTCCAGGATCAGGCGGGTCACTTCCGGATGGTCGCGGACCGACTCCTCCTGCACCAGCTGGCTGGGGTCCAGCCCCGACTGCTGGCGGTAGCGGGCGAGCGCACGCACCAGGGCGGCCTCGCGCCAGTCGATGCCCAGCTCCATGACCAGGCGGTTGAAGCCGTCGCTCTCGGTGCGGCCGCCCCAGACGGCGGCGAAGGCCTGCTCGAAAGGGCCCTTGACCGCGTCGAAGCTGAGGTTGGCGCCGCGCGGGTCCTCCAGCACGAACTCGTGGACCCAGACCGGCTCCTCGCCCTTGGGCGCGACCGGATAGGCGTATTCCTCCAGCGCCTTCAGCCCCATGTGCTCCAGGATCGGCAGCACGTCCGCCAGCGGCACGGCATGGCCGCGGCTGTAGAGCTTGAAGTGGAACTGGAGATTGCTGTCCTCGCCGGTGCGGAAGGCGCGCACGCAGACGCGGCCGTCGGCGGACTGATTGATCTCGTGCAGGTCGACGAGGGCCTCCTCGACGGAATAGCGGTCGCGGTAGCCCAGAGGGAAGGCCTCGGCCCAGCGGCCCGACAGGCCGCCCAGTTCCGCCTCGGCCACGCCGCTCTGGCGCGCGGCGCTGAGGAACAGATCGGGCCAGGTGCGGGCCGCGTCGACCACGGCGCGCTCGACCACGGCGGGGTCCGGCTCCAGGTGTTCGCCCGGGGTGACGCCGATGATGTAGTGCACCCTGACCAGAGGCGCGTCGGAGAGCTGGGGATAGTAGGCCGACAGTCGTCCGCCCCAGGCCCTGGCCAGGATCTCGCCGGCCCGTTCGCGCACGCCGGAATCGTAGCGTTCGCGCGGCACGAACATCAGCACCGAGATGAAGCGGTCGAAGGGGTCCTTGCGGGTGAACAGCTTGACCCGCGGCCGGTCGTACAGGTGCAGGATGCCGGTGGAGATGTGGAGGAGATCGTCCTCGGTCATCTGGAAGAGTTCGTCGCGGGGGTAGTTCTCCACGACGTTGCGCAGGCGCTTTTCGTTGTGACCGCCCGAGGCGTAGGCGGCGCGCTTGAGCACGTTCTCGACCTTGCGGCGCACCAGGGGCACGCTGGAGGCGGACTGGTCGTAGGCCTCGGCGGTGAACAGGCCGACGAAGCGGATTTCGCCGGACGGCTTGCCGTCGGAACCGAAGCGGCGGACCCCGACGTAATCCATGCGCGAGCGGCGGTGCACGCGCGAGGACAGGTTGGACTTGGCCACGGTGACCGGATCGCCCAGGTCGAGCTGGCGGCGCATCTGCTTGGTCAGGACCGCGGGTTCGTGGGCGCGGCGCAGCACCGGGCGGCTGGCGTCGCGCAGCACGCCCAGCGCCTGTTCGATCTGGGGCAGGGGTTCCTCGGCTTCGTAGGCGCCGTCGGCGGTGCGCGGGAAGTCGTAGTTGCGCGCGCCCAGGAAGACGAAGCGGTCGGCCTGCAGCCATTTCAGGAAGGCGATGTCCTCGGCCACCTGTTCGGGCTGACGGCCCGGCACGCCCTTTTCCAGATCGGCGATGGCGCGGCCCATCAGCTCGGCCATGGCCTGGAAGTCCTTCACCGCCATGCGCACGTCGGCCAGGGTGGCGCGGATGCCCTCGGCGACGGTCGCCCAGCGTTCCGGCGCGATCGGGTCCAGCACCACCAGGATGGTGGATTCGCGGTGGGTGGCGCCGTGGGGCCGGCGCAGGCCCTGGCCGAAGCGCTCGAGCGTGAGCACCGGGTGGAACATGGCCCGCACCGACAGGCCCTGCTCGCCCAGTTCTCCCATGACGCTGTCGACCAGGAAGGGGGCGTCGTCCTGGACGATCTCCAGAAGATCGTAAGCCAGCGGCCGGCCGACGGCGCCCTGGGCGCGACGCAGGCGGATCATCGCCTCGGAGCCGCCCTGTCGGATTTCGCCGAACTTCCAGAACTCGGCCAGGACGATGGCGAAGTCTTCCGCGGACAGCTCGGGGGTCTCGTCGGCGACATAGTCCTCCAGCGCCTGTTCCAGGAAGGCATGCTCGAGCTTGTCCAGCTCCGTCGGTCCCGGCCGCCCCAGGGCCTGGGCGAATGCCTTCTTGAGAGCCTCGATGGTCAAGGCGGGAGCGCCGGCGCCGTCCATGGAACGAATTCCCCACTATTCCGCGGGGGAGCCTAAACCGCTCGCCGCCGCGATCAACCGTGGGCGCTCTGCTAATGGGTTTCCGGCGGTTTTGGAATTGCAAAACCGTTGCAGAAGTCACCCAGAGGCCGGGCAAACTTCGGCCTCGCTACCTCCCTCCCGCGAAAATCCTGCCTCCTGGCGCCGGTCACAAACAAAAAGCCGCCGGACGCGGGGAGGCGTCCGGCGGCTCTGTGCAGGATCGGCCGTGGGGGGAGACGGCGGATCCCTGTCATCGGCCCCGCCGCAGCTTGGGGGGAGTAGAGCGGCGGGCGCCTGCCGGCGTCAGGGGGAGGAGCGCCGGCTAGGCTGATATAGGAACGCCATTCCCGGAAAAAAGGTCCGCCGCCCCAGGAAATTGTCTCAGGCGGGGCGGCGCCGGCGCGAGCCCTTATCCACAGGGGGTTTGCGCTGCGGCGACTTGTCCGGGCCGCCCGGAAGCGGCGTTTCGGGGGGCTCCACCGGATAGGGTTCGCCGTCGCCGGACAGCAGGACCGCGATCCAGCGCGAGGACCTGAACTCCGCCAGGATGGCCATGGCCATCACCGTGAGCGGCGTGGACAGGAAGGCGCCGATCACGCCCCAGAGTGCGCCCCAGAAGGCCAGGCTCAACAGCACCACCACTGTGTCGATATTCATGCTGCGCGACTGCATGCGCGGCAGGATGATGTTGCCGACCAGGAAAAGGATCGCCTGCAGGGCCACGAACAGGACCGCCGCCTGCCAGTAGGTCTGGAACTGCACCAGGGCGAACAGCGGCGGGGCCACCCCGGCCACCGCCCCGCCGATGATCGGGATGTAGCCGGAAAGCAGGATCACGAAGGCCCAGAACTCGGCGTTCTGCAGACCGACCGCGCGCATGACGATCCAGGCCGCGGCCACAATCATCAGGCTGGTGACGGTCTGGACCCAGAGGTAGCCCTCCACCCCGTCGCGGATGCGCGAAAAGATGTTCTGGGCCTCCTGGCGCGCGTCGTGGGTCGGGAACAGGGCCACCAGCTTCTTGCGGAAGCTCTGCTGGGAGGCCAGCAGGAAGGCCGCGTAGATCAGGACGAAGAAAGCCGCCCCGAACAGCTCCTGGGCGACCGAGGCGGCGGGCAGCAGGTACTTCGCCGGATCCAGCCCGCCCATCAGCTGGTCCAGGGTCGGCGTGGGGCCCAGATGCAGCAGACGCCCGACGTCGGCGATGATCTGGTCGACGCGGGCGTGCAGGCCCCCGAGTTCGTGACGGAAATTGGCGAAGCCATCGGCGATGATCAGGACCGAAACCGCGAACAGCACGATGACCAGGCCAACGGCGACCGGCAGGGCCGGGACCGCGGGCAGGCGGCGGCGGATGGCGCGGCCCACCCCGTCGATCATGATCACGAGGAAGACAGCCAGGCTGAAGGGCGCGAGGATGCCGCGCAGCCAGTAGAGGGCCGCGCCGGCGGCGATCACCGCGATCACCAGCTGGGCGTTGCGCGCGGTCTGGTCGCCGGTGATCGGGCCTTGCATGCGGTTCGCCTCAATCACGGGGTTTCAGCCGGTAGAGTCTCAGCGGCTGCTTGATGCGTCCGGCCTCCAGACCCGCCTGGGGTCCGCGGCCGAGGTAGAGATCGAGTCGCGCCGGTCCCTGGATGGCGCCGCCGCGGTCCAGCGCCAGCACCAGACGGTGGTAGCCCGGCCGGGCGCCGTCCAGGTCGCCGCCATCGGAGGCGATCCACAGCAGGTCGCCCCAGGCGTGGAAGCGCGGGTCGACCGCGCCGGAGCGTCCGGGCGGCAGGGGCACGCCCGCGGCGCCGGCCGGCTGGCCGCCGTCGTCTTCACCGAGGGCGAAGAAGATGTAGCGCGGATCGGTGTCGGTCACCGCCTGGGCCTCAGGGCCGCGGTGCTCGGCCAGCCAGGCGCGGATGCGCTCGCCCGAGGTGGCGCCGGCCGGAAGGGCGCCGGACCTGGTCAGGGTCAGGGCGATGCCCACGAAGGGCCGGCCATTGTCGGCGGCGTAGGCCGCGCGCAGGCGTCGGCCGTCGGGAAAGTCGAGATAACCCGAGCCCTGGATCTGCATGAAGAACAGATCCTCGGGGCGCATGAAAGCCAGGGCCGGGCCTTCGGAGCGTTCGATCTCGGCGCGCTCCAGCCAGGGTTCGAAGCGGCCGTCGGGCCCCCGCTTCAGTTCGGGGGGCCTGGGCCGCACCGGGGCGGAGAAGATCTCGTCCGGCGCCATGCGCGCCTCGTATTCCGGCGCGAAATAGCCGGTGAGCAGGCCGTTCTCGCCCACGGTCTCGACCGTGAATTCATGCTCGAAGAAGGCGCGGGCCGCGGCCGCGTCGGGCGCCGCGAGCGCGTGCGCCGCCTGGCAAGTCCGCGCCGCCGCGGGTTCGTTCGCCGCCCTGCAGCCGGCCCGGTAGGCCTTCAGCGCCGCCAGATGATCCTCTGACGCCCAGCCCGGCAGGGCGGCCGGCGAGACGATCGGCGCCGGCGGCGGCGCGGGCTGAACCGTGGGCCGCTGGGGAATGATGGCGTGGGACGGGATCGAGGGCAGGCCCGGTCGCGCCGGTTCGCGCGGGGCGGTGGCGCAGGCGGCCGGGATCAGCAGGACCAGGGTCGCGGCGGCGCGCAGGGCGAAACCGCGGACGCTCACGCCTCCGCGGCCTCCACCCGGGCCAGCAGCCAGTTGGGATCGCTGTCGCCGAGCTTGCGTTCGAAGGTCCAGACCTCGGCCGTGCGGCGGTCGTCCACCGCCTCGCCCTCGGGCCCCTTGGAGCGGGTGCGCAGTTCGGCCAGGAAACGCACGCGGGCGCGGGCGAAATCGCCGTCGAGCTCGATGCGGTCGAGATCGGCGCGGGGGCCGTGCAGGAATTCGGTCGACTGGCTGCGGCCCTCCGCCTCGCGCGCGGCGATGGCGGCTTCGAAGGACTGGTCGACGGCCGCGGCCAGCAGGGGCTTCAGCGCATCACGGTCGCCGGCGGCGAAGGCCTTGACGATGGTCTCGTAGGCCTGGCGGGCTCCGTCGAGGAACTTGCCGACCTCGAAGCCCGGTTCGCGGGCCTTGAGCTGGGCGACCCCGCCGGCGTCGGCGGGGGCGGTGTCGCGGACCTCGGGGGCTTCGGGCTCTCCGGCCGCCGCCCGTTCGGCGGCGACATCCTCAGGCTGGCGACCGACGCGACGGCCGAGCACGTTGTAGAGCTGGAACAGCACCACCGCGGCGATGACGGCGAAGATCACGGTAAAGAGGGTGGAAGTCAGTTCGGGCGACATGGGGGTGCTTGAGGTCTCGCCATTGGGGTTGCGCCCCGACGCACAATATAGTGCGTCGCGCACGCAGGGACAGGCGCAAGTTGCGCCCGATCAGCCGCGTTGCGCGCCCGGGGGCGGCGTGATAGCAGCGCCGCTCCTATATTGAGAGACCGCCGAGCCGCGGCCGTGGGGAGATTTTCGAGATGACCGACGTCGCCGGACCCGAGAGCGTCAACGGCCAGGAGCCCGAAGGGCCCGCCTTCCGCGTGCTGGCGCAATACGTCCGCGACCTGTCCTTCGAGAACCCGCGCGCGCCGGAATCCCTGCGCATCGAGGGCAAGCCGGAGATCGAACTGGGCGTGGAGATGAACGCCAAGGGCCGCGCCGACGGCCTGTTCGAAGTCGACATGCAGCTTTCGGTCAAAGCCAGCGTCGCCGACGGCGCCCTGTTCCAGGTCGAGCTGGTCTACGGCGGCCTGTTCCATGTGGTGGGCGTGCCGGAAGATCAGCTGGAGCCCATGCTGCTGGTCGAGGCGCCGCGCTACCTGTTCCCGTTCGCGCGCCAGATCATCGCGGCCTGCTCGGCTGACGGCGGCTTCTACCCGCCCTTCCTGATGGAGCCGATCGACTTCGGCGCCATCTACGCCGCCCGCCGCGCCCAGGGCGAAGGCTCGAGCCAGATCGGCAACGCCTGATCCGGGCCTCAGGCGGCCTCCGGGGCGCCTGACCCTTCCTTCAGAAGATCGTTCCAGATCGCCTTGCCCTTCAGGGCCTTGGCGATGAAGGCGGCGTGCGCCTCGCGTTCTTCCGCCGTGGAGTGGGCCGCCAGCGGGCGCGGGCGCGCGCCATAGGCCTGAACCGCCGCCACCGGCCCCGCCACCGTGCGAGCGACCGATACGGTAAGGTCCAGGCCCCGCTCCTTGCCGCCGCGCAGTTCCAGGTAGACCGAGGCCAGCAGGCGGGCGTCGATCAGGGCGCCGTGCTTTTCGCGCTCGGCCAGCGAGATCTTGAAGCGTTTGCACAGCGCATCGAGCGAATTGTACATGCCCGGAAAGCGCTTCTGGGCCAGCTGCAGGGTGTCGATCCAGCGTGGTTCGTGCAGCACCGGATGGCCGGCGCGCTCCAGCTCGAAATTGACGAAGCCGCGGTCGAAGGCGGCGTTGTGGGCCACGATCGGCGCGTCGCCGACGAAGTCCATCAGCTCGGCGACCAGCTCGGGAAAGCGCGGCCTACCCTTGACCATGTCGTCGGTGATGCCGTGCACCCGGATGGCGTCCGGGTCGATCAGGCGTTCGGGGTGGATCAGCCGGTGGAAGGTCCGCCCGGTGGGCAGCAGGTCCTCGATCTCGACGCAGCCGATTTCGATCAGCCGGTGGCCCTTGGCCCAGTCGAGGCCTGTGGTTTCGGTGTCGAGAACGATTTCGCGCGCCATGCTTCAGTCTTGCGGCGCTTCGTGCAGCCGGTCCAGACCCCGGGGGCGCGGCCGATAGCCCGGATCGCTCAATTCCTTGAGGATACGTCCGACCTGGTCGCGGGCGTCCCCGATCCCCTTCGAAGTGTCGACGATGAAGTCGGCCTTGATGCGCTTGATCGCGTCGGGGACCTGGCGGGACGTGATCGCCTCGAACTTGGCCGGATCCATGCCGGGGCGGGCCAGGACCCGCTCGCGCTGCACCGCTTCCGGGGCGCTGGCTACCACCACCACATCGACCATGGCGTCGGCCCCGGTCTCGAACAGCAGGGGCACGTCCAGCACCACCACCGGCGGCTCATCCGCCCGTGCCCGTTCCAGGAATTCCGTGCGGTCGTGGGCGACCAGGGGGTGGACGATGGCCTCCAGCCGGCCGAACCCTTCGGGGGCGGCCTGCAGCATCGCCGAGAGCCTGGCGCGATCGACCTCGCCGCCGGAGACCGCGCCGGGGAAGGCCGCGCGGATGGGCGCCACAGCTGCTCCGCCTTTTGCGTAGAGCTGGTGCACGGCCTGATCGGCGTTCCAGACCGGCGCCCCGGCCTCGGCGAACAGGCGCGCCGTCTCGGACTTGCCCATGCCGATCGAGCCGGTGAGACCGACGACGATCATCCCGCCCGCTCCATGGCCGTCAGCGCGCGGATGCGCACATTGGGCCGGGGCGGCGGGGCGATGCCGAAGATGGCGGCGAAGGAGGGCCGCGCCTGATGGATCAACATTGACAGACCATCAACCGTGCGCAGGCCACGAGCCTTGGCGGCCAGGATCAGGGCCGTGTCCAGCGGCCGGTAGGTCATGTCCATGACCACGGCGTCCTCGGGCAGGGCTTCCAGCGGCGGCAGGGGTCCGCCGGCGGCGGCGTTGATCACCGCGCGGGTGTCGGCGAAGATCGCCGGTGCGTCGGAGAGGGCATGGGCGGTGAGGCCGTCGGACTTCAGGGCGAAGACCAGCTCCTCCGCCCGGGCCGCGGTGCGGTTCAGCACCCGGACCTCCGGCGCGCCCCGGTCGAGCAGGGCGGCCGCGGCCGCACGGGCGGCCCCGCCGGCGCCCAGGATGGCTACCGGCCCTGAGGCCAGATCCAACTCCGGCGCCTGTTCCGCGAAGGCCTCGATCAGGCCGTAGCCGTCGGTGGAGCGGGCTTCAATGCCCCCGTCCGCGTCGAACAGCAGCAGGTTGGCCGAACCGGCGGCGCGGGCGATCTCGTCAGCCTCGTCGGCCAGGGCCAGGGCGCGTTCCTTGAAGGGGGCGGTGACGTTCAGTCCCGCGATGGTCCCGCCGCGAAGGCCGCGGATGAAGCGCTCGAAGCCCTCGTCCGGGCAGGCGAAGGGGACGTAGGCCGCATCGATCCCCGCCGCCGCAATCCAGGCGTTGTGCAGAACCGGGCTGAGCGAATGGGCGATCGGCCGGCCGACAATGCCGCCGACCCGCGCCGCGCCGGTGATCAGGGGGCGGTCGTCGCTCATGCGGTGACAGCGCCTTCGCGGCGCAGGAAAGCCAGCAGCGACAACAGCGGCAGGCCCAGGATGGTGAAGTAGTCGCCCTCGATGGACTCGAACAGCTGGGCGCCCTCGCCCTCCAGCTGGTAGCAGCCGACCGAGCCCAGGATCTCCGCGCCGTTGCGCTCCAGGTAGCCGTCCAGCCAGGCGTCGGAGAAGTCGCGCACCTTCAACCGCGCGCTCTCGACCAGGCTGAGCAAGATTTCCCCCGCCTCCGCCACCGCCAGGCCCGAGTGCAAATGATGGACCCGTCCGCGCAGCTCGAGCAGACGCGCGCGCGCCGCCGCGAGGTCCGGCGCCTTGTCGATCAGCCGGCCGTCGAGGTCGAGAGTCTGGTCGGCGCCGATGACCCGCCCCGCGTGCTTCAGCGATCCCGCCTTGGCCTTTTCCTCCGCCAGCACCCGCGCGATCTCCAGCGGCGAGGCGTGGCGGCCGAGCAGGCCGTGCTTGAGCACATCCTCGTCAACGCCGGCGTCGACAGCGGTGAAGACCACGCCCGCGCCTTTCAGCACCGCCGCGCGGGCGGCGCTGCGCGAGGCCAGGACCAGGGGCAGGGCGGTGCGGCTCACACCAGCACCCCGATCTTGCCCGAGCGCTTTTCGTTCAGCAGGTTCAGCACGGCGGCGGCGGTCTCCTCGACCGAGCGGCGGGTGACGTCGATGGTGGGCCAGCCCTGGCGCTCGAACAGCCGGCGGGCGCGGATGGTCTCCTCGCGCACCGCATCGTTCTCGATATAGGTCGACTCCCGGTCTTCCTTCAGGCTGAGTAGGCGATTGCGCCGGATCTGGATCAGCCGGTCGGGCGAGACGGTCAGACCCACCACCAGCGGCGCGCGCAGCTCGTAGAGCGAGGCCGGCGGCTCGGTCCCCGGCACCAGCGGCACATTGGCGGCCTTCAGGCCGCGGTGGGCGAGATAGATGGAGGTGGGGGTCTTCGACGTGCGGCTGACGCCGACCAGGACGATGTCGGCCTCCTCCAGCTCGTGGGTGTTCTGGCCGTCGTCGTGGGTGATGGCGTAGTCCAGCGCCTTCATCCGGTTGAAGTAGTCGTGGTCCAGCGCGTGCTGGGCGCCCACCCGGGTCGAGAGCGCCGCGCCCAGATAGCGCGACAGGGCGCCCACCAGGGGATCGAGGGCGGCGATGGTCGGCATGTCCAGCCGGCGGCAGCCTTCCTCGAGCTCGGTGCGCAGCTCCTTGTCCACGATGGTGTGCAGCACCACGCCGGGTGCCGCGCCGATCTCCTCCAGCACCCGCTCCAGCTGCTTGTGCGAGCGCACCAGCGCATAGATGTGCTCGATCGGGATCACCCCGTCGAAGCGGGCGACCACCGCCTTGGCCATGGCGTTCAGGGTCTCGCCGGTGGAATCGGAGACCAGGTGCACATGGAAGTAGGTCGCGAAGCGCGGGCTGCCGGTCGGCGACATGGATGAGGGATCCCGGTGGACGGATGGGGGCTTGGGCGGGACGGAATGTGGAGAACTTCCTTAGCGCGGCGCGCCTGAAAGCGCACCCGTGGGAAGCGGGCGCCAATCGACCTTTTCATCCCCGATTCCTTGGGCGCCCCAGATGCCAGCAGGCTGCCCTGGGGAAAGTCCTAACGAGAGGTTAACGGCGCCCAGGACGCGGCGCAGCTCGTTAGGAAAGCCTTAATCTTTCCTAAGACTTCGTTAACGATCCCCGCCATCCACAGGATAAGTCCCGAGCCCTTCCCCATCTGGATGACCGCAGGCGCCAAGGGCTCTCAGCCTCCGGACCAAGGCCGTTGTCCCCGCGGCGCCCCCCTCCAACTGACCCCTTCTAACTTTCAAGATTCTCTTATTTTGGATTGAGGGGGTGTGGGAGGACGCTCTAAGACCCGGCCCATGGCTCCGCTCCCCCCCTCCGCCGAAGACCCGTTTTTCATTCGTGTGCTCAAGGGCGAGCGGTCCGAGCGTCCGCCGGTCTGGTTCATGCGCCAGGCGGGCCGCTATCTGCCGGAGTACCGGGCGCTCAGGACCCAGGCGCCGGACTTCGTGTCCTTCTGCCTGAATCCCGAGATGGCGGCGGAGGCGACCCTGCAGCCCATGCGGCGGCTGCCCTTCGATGCGGCCATCGTGTTCGCCGACATCCTGCTGATCCCCAAGGCCCTCGGCCAGGAAGTTCGTTTCGAGGTTGGCGAGGGACCCAGGCTTGGCGCCCTGCCTCCGATCGAGCGGATGCGCGAACGGGTCCCGAACGCGGGCGAGGCGCTGAAGAACGTGGGCGAAACCCTGTCGCGGGTGCGCGCCGCGCTGGAGCCTGAGCGGGCCCTGATCGGCTTCGCCGGCGCCCCCTGGACGGTGATGACTTACATGCTGGACGGCGAGGCGAGCGAGGACCGGCCCGCCGCGCGGCGCTTCGCCTATGCCGATCCGGAAGGGATCGACGCCCTGCTCGAGGTGATGGTCGAAGCCACCGCCGTCTACCTGGCCATGCAGGCCAAGGCCGGCGCCCAGGCCCTGATGCTGTTCGAATCCTGGGCCGAGGGCCTGCCGGAAGACCTGTTCGCCCGCCTGGTGACCGCGCCCCATCGGAAGCTGGTCGCCCGCCTGCGCGAGCTGGGCGTGACCCTGCCCTTGATCGGCTTTCCGCGCGGGGCCATGGCCTACGCCAGGACCTATGCCGCGGCGGTTCCGGTCCAGGCGGTGGCGCTGGACACCTCCTGCCCGCTGGCGCTCGGGCGCGAGATCCAGGCCTCGAAGACGATCCAGGGCGCGCTCGATCCCCTGCTGCTCAGGGCCGGCGGCGCGGCGCTGGACCGTCGGGTGGAGGACCTGTTCGAGGCCTGGGGCCAGGGCCCGTGGGTGTTCAACCTCGGCCACGGCATCGTGCCTGACACGCCGATCCCGCACGTCGAGCGGGTGCTGAAGCGGATCACGGGGCGCTGAGCGGATGGCGAAACGCCGGGTCGCGGTGGTGCTTTTCAACCTCGGCGGGCCCGACGGCCCCGAGGCGGTGCGCCCCTTCCTGTTCAACCTGTTCAACGATCCCGCGATCATCGGGGCGCCGGGACCGGTCCGGCTGGCGCTGGCGGCGCTGATCTCGCGCACCCGGGCCAGGGCGGCGCGGGCCAACTATGCGCTGATGGGCGGCGGCTCGCCGATCCTGCCCGAGACCCGGGCCCAGGCCGAGGCCCTGGAAGCGGCGCTAGGGCAGCTGACGCCCGAGACGGAGAGTCGGGTCTTCATCGCCATGCGCCACTGGAAGCCTTTCACCGAGGACGCCGCGCGGGCGGTCGAGGCCTTCGCTCCGGACGAGGTTCTGCTGCTGCCGCTCTATCCGCAGTTCTCCACCACCACGACGGCCTCGTCGCTCAAACGCTGGCGCGAGGTCTATCGCGGACCGGGCGAGGTCAGGACGATCTGCTGCTATCCCGACGACGCCGGCGTCGTGGGGGGCTACGCCTCGGCCATCAAGGCGACCTGGGCGAGCGCCGGAAAACCCAAGCGGGTGCGCCTGCTGTTCTCCGCCCATGGCCTGCCGGAAAAGGTCATCGCCGCGGGCGATCCTTACCAGAGCCAGGTTGAGGCGGGCGCTCGGGCCATCGCCGCGCGCCTGGGCGGCGGCTGGGACTGGAAGGTCTGCTACCAGAGCCGGGTGGGGCCGCTGAAATGGATCGGCCCTTCGACCGTCGAAGCCATCACCGAAGCCGCCGCGGAGGGGCTGGGCGTGGTCGTCTGCCCGATCGCCTTCGTCTCCGAACATGTGGAGACCCTGGTCGAACTGGACCATGAATATGCCGAGCTGGCCCGTTCGCTCGGGATGGGGGTCTACATCCGGGTCCCGACGCTGGGGATCACGCCGCCGTTCATCGAGGGACTGGCGCGCATGGTCCGGGAAACCCTTAGCCGGCCGGCCTGTGTCGCCTCGGCCGACGGCGCGCGCTGGTGCGGGGCCGGATACGCGGGCTGCCCGAGCCGGGCGGCCGTCAGGAGCGCCGCATGAACTACGACCTGATCCGGGGCCTGCATATCCTGGCGGTGATCGCCTGGATGGCCGGACTGCTCTACCTGCCGAGGCTGTTCGCCTATCACACCCGCGCCACGCCGGGTTCGGAGATGGACGAGACGTTCCAGACCATGGAGCGTAAGTTACTGCAAATCATCATGAATCCGGCGATGATCGTGGCCTGGATTCTGGGACTGACCCTGATCTGGATCCGCAGCCGCGGCTATGGCCACGGCGTCTGGGCCCCGATCGGCGCGTTCGTCACCCGACCCTGGATGCTGACCAAGCTGTCGGGGGTGCTTTTCCTGACCGGCTGGCATCACTATCTGGCGATCGCGAGGAAGCGCTTCGCCGCCCACGCCAACACGCGCCCGGAAAAGTTCTGGCGGATGGTCAACGAGCTGCCGTTCCTGGCCGCGATCATCATGGTGCTGGCGGTGACCACCGAGTTCGGCGGCTGAGGCGGGACCTCCTGTCCGCTTGACGCCACCGCCTGCGTGTGGTTCCCGTGGCCCCTGAGACGCAGGCTCTGCGTCGCCTCTCTTAAGGAGGAACCGCCGCCGCCCGTCCGGGCGAGGTCGTCCCTCCCCTCCCGCGCCTCGCATTCGCGACCCAAGGCGCGTCTCCAAACCAAGCCATGGCCGGATGTCCTGTCCGGTCGCACGACGAGTGAAACCTACCCATGACTGACGAATCCGCTTTCGAGCCGGAGGCCGAAATCCTGTCGACCCAGCGCATGTCGCTGCAGGAGTTGAAGGACAAGTCCCCCACCGACCTCTTGGCCACCGCCGAGGCGCTGGAAATCGAGAACGCATCCACCCTGCGCAAGCAGGACATGATGTTCGCCATCCTCAAGGCCCTGGCCGACGAGGGCACCGAAATCTCCGGCTCCGGCTCCTTGGAAGTGCTGCAGGACGGCTTCGGCTTCCTGCGCAGCCCGGAAGCCAACTACCTGGCCGGCCCCGACGACATCTACGTCTCCCCCTCCCAGATCCGCCGCTACGGTCTGCGCACCGGCGACACGGTCGAGGGCTCGGTGCGCAGCCCCCGCGAGGGCGAACGCTATTTCGCCCTGGTCAAGGTCGACCAGATCAATTTCGAGGACCCGGAAAACGTCCGCCACAAGGTCCACTTCGACAACCTGACCCCGCTCTATCCCGACCAGCGGCTGAGCATGGAGATCGAGGACCCGACCCTGAAGGACCGTTCGGGCCGGATCATCGATATCGTCACGCCGCTCGGCAAGGGCCAGCGCTGCCTGATCGTGGCGCCGCCGCGGGTCGGCAAGACGGTGATGCTGCAGAACATCGCCAAGTCGATCGAGACCAACCACCCGGAATGCTTCCTGATCGTGCTGCTCATCGACGAACGGCCCGAGGAAGTCACCGATATGCAGCGCACCGTGAAGGGCGAGGTGATCTCCTCCACCTTCGACGAACCCGCGACGCGCCACGTGGCCGTGGCCGAGATGGTGATCGAAAAGGCCAAGCGCCTGGTCGAGCACAAGCGCGACGTGGTGATCCTGCTGGACTCGGTCACCCGCCTGGGCCGCGCCTACAACACCACCGTGCCGTCCTCGGGCAAGGTCCTGACCGGCGGCGTGGACGCCAACGCCCTGCAGCGTCCCAAGCGCTTCTTCGGCGCTGCGCGTAACATCGAGGAAGGCGGCTCCCTGACCATCATCGCCACCGCCCTGATCGACACCGGCTCGCGCATGGACGAGGTGATCTTCGAAGAGTTCAAGGGCACCGGTAACTCGGAAATCATCCTGGACCGCAAGGTCGCGGACAAGCGCATCTTCCCGGCCATCGACGTGCTGAAGTCCGGCACCCGCAAGGAAGAGCTGATCACGCCCAAGGACATCCTGCAGAAGACCTACGTGCTTCGCCGCATCCTGAACCCCATGGGTCCCCAGGACGCCATCGAGTTCCTGATCGACAAGCTGCGCCAGACCAAGAACAACGCCGAATTCTTCCAGAGCATGAACACCTAGGGGTTTCTGCCCGGACCAGAGACGGCGAAGGGGGCGGATGTTTTTCCGCCCCCTTTTTCGTGCCCGCTTCCGAGGCTCAGGGCCTCAGGGAATGATCACGGTAGAGCCGGTGGTCTGGCGGCTGGTCAGGGCCTCATGGGCCTTGCGGACATCGGCGAGTGCGAACCGCTGCCCGATCTCGATCTTCACCGCGCCCGACCCGATCATCTCGAACAGGGCGGCGGCCGAGGCGTCCAGCTCTTCGGTCGAGGCGATGTAGTCGAACAGGGTCGGACGGGTCAGGAACAGGGAGCCGCCGCGCGACAGCCGCAGCGGCTCGATCGCCGGCGCCGGGCCCGAGGCGTTGCCGAAGCTGACCATCATGCCGCGCCGGGCCAGGCTGGAGAGCGAGGCCTCAAAGGTGTCCTTGCCCACGGAGTCGTAGGCGACGGCGACGCCCTTTCCGCCGGTCAGGGCCTTGCAGCGCTCGGCGATATCGTCCTGGCCGTAGATCAGCACCTGGTCACAGCCCTGGCGCGCGGCGATCTCGGCCTTGGCCGCCGATCCGACGGCGCCGATCACCATGGCGCCCAGCGCCCTCGCCCACTGGGTCAGGATCGACCCGACGCCGCCGGCCGCGGCGTGGACCAGGACGGGATGGCCCTGTTTCACGTGAAACGTTCGCCGCAGCAGGAATTCGGCGGTCATGCCCTTTAGGAGGCTGGCGGCGCCGACCTCAGAGGAGACCCTCGCCGGGATTCGAACCGCCCGGTCGGCCAGGACCAGATTGGCGTCGGCGTAGGATCCGGCGGTTCCGGCATAGGCGACCCGATCGCCCGCCGCGAAGCGGGTGACGCCCGAACCCACGGCCTCCACGACCCCGGCGGCTTCCTGGCCGAGGCGGCTCGGATAGGTCAGCGGGTAGAGGCCCGAGCGTTGATAGACCTCGATGAAGTTGAGGCCGATGGCTTCGTGGCGAACCCGGATCTGGCCGGGACCCGGTTCCGGCGTCTCGATGTCCTGGAGCTCCAGGACCTCCGGCCCGCCGGCCTGGGCGACGATGACAGCGCGCATCAGCCGAGGTTCCGCTTGAAGAAAGCCGCTGTGCGGCCGTTGGCCAGCTGGGCGTCGGCCGCGTCGTAGTTGGCGCCGCCGGTGCGGGTGAAGGCGTGGTCGCGGCCGGGATAGATGTGAATCTCGACGCCGGGCATGCCCTTCAGGGCCTCCTTGATCTTCGCCTGGGCCGCCTCGGGAATGTACTCGTCCTGGCCGGCCAGGTGGATGAGCAGGGGCTTGCTGATGCCGCCCGCCTCGCCGAGACGACCGTCGGTGCCGCCGCCGTAGTAGGAGACGGTGGCGTCCACGTCGGTGCGCGCCGCGGTCAGGAAGGCCAGCAGCCCGCCCAGGCAATAGCCGACCGCCCCGACCTTGCCGGACACGTCCGGCCGCGCCCGGGCGGCCGCGATCGTTGCGGCGATGTCGGCCACGCCCTTGTCGACGTTGAAGGCCTGGTAGTAGCCGAAGGCCTGTTTCCACTCCTCCGGGGTCTGGTCGGTGATGTCGACGCCCGGCTCGATGCGCCAGAACAGGTCGGGCGCCACAGCCACGTAACCCAGGCCCGCCATGCGGTCGGCGACCTCGCGCACGAACCGGTTCACCCCGAAGATCTCCTGGATCACCACCACCGCGGGCCAGGGCCCCTGCCCTTCCGGGGTTGCGACATAGGCGCCGAATTCGCCGTCGGAGGTCTTGATCGTCCAGCGTTGGTTGGGCATCGCGTGTTCCTGTAGGTTAGGGTCGAGCTGCGTCGGGACGGCGCGGCGCTGGTTAGGACAGGGACGAGCCGATGAAAGTCAAGATCGAGGCCGAGTGCACGCCCGCTGAGGCCCGCGCCTTCCTGGGCCTGCCGGACGTGACCACCCTGAACGAGCAGCTGGTGGCCGAGATGAAATCGCGCATGGACGCCAATATCGCGGCCCTGCAGCCCGATGAACTGATGAAGACCTGGACGGCCTTCGGCATGCAGGCCCAGGACCAGTTCCGCAAGCTGATGACCGCGGCGGCCACCTCCGCGAGCGGCTCCGACAAGGCGTGAACGACACCATCTTCGCCTTGGCCACCGCGCCCGGCCGGGCGGCGGTGGCGGTGGTGCGCCTGTCCGGCCCCGCCGCCGGGGAAGCACTCGACCGCCTGACCGCCGGGCGCCGGCCCGCCCCGAGACAGGCTGCGGTGCGCCGATTGAAGGACGTTGGCGGGGCTGAGCTGGACCAGGCCCTCGTGCTGTGGATGCCGGGACCGGGGAGCTACACCGGCGAGGACTGTGTCGAACTGCACCTTCACGGCGGCCGCGCAGTCGTGGGGGCGCTCGGCGAGGCTCTTTCGGATATCGGCCTGCGCCCCGCCGAGGCCGGTGAGTTCACCCGCCGGGCCTTCGAGCACGGCAAGCTGGACCTGACCCAGGCCGAGGCGATCGCCGATCTGGTCGATGCGGAAACCGAAGCCCAGCGGCGCCAGGCCCTGGACCAGCTGGAGGGGGCGCTCGGGCGGCGCTACGGCGCTTGGCGCACCACCCTCGTGGAGACCCTGGCCCTGCTTGAGGCGGAAATCGATTTCCCGGATGACGACCTGCCCGGCAGGCTCGCCGCCCGGACCGGTCCTGTGATCACGGGCCTGATCGCCGACATCGACCGGGCCCTGGCCGGCGCCGATCGGGGCGAGCGGGTGCGTGAGGGGTTCCGTGTCGCGGTCGTCGGCGCGCCCAACGCCGGGAAGTCCAGCCTTTTCAATCGCCTGGTCCGGCGGGAAGCGGCTATCGTGACCCCGGTGGCGGGGACGACCCGCGATGTGATCGAGGCCAGTTTCCAGCTCGAGGGCTATCGGGTCTGGCTGTCGGACACCGCGGGATTGCGAGTCACCGGCGAGGCGATCGAGGCCGAGGGCGTGCGACGGGCCCGGGCGGCCGCGGATGCGGCGGCGATGCGGCTGTGGGTGGTGGACGGCTCCGTCGGCGGCGAGGCCTGGCGGGAGGCGGCGGACCTGCTGCGTCCCGGGGATCTGCTGATCCTGAACAAGGCGGACCTCCCGGGGGGGCCTTCCGCCGCCTCGGCCCGGGCCGAGGCGGATCGCCTGGGTCTTGGGGTGGTTGAGTTGAGCGCGGTCACGGAGGCTGGGATCGAGGAGTTGGAACGCCGCTTGACCGACCGGGTTGTGGGCGACCTGTCCGGCGCGGACTTCCCGGCCGTGACCCGACTGCGGCACCGGCAGCGGCTGACCGAGGCCCGGGCCCATTTCGAGCGCGGACTGCAGGGTCTGGAGCTGGGCCCGGAGCTGGCGGCGGAGGACCTGCGGCTGGCGGCGCGCGCCCTGGAGCGGGTCGCCGGGCGCGTCGACATGGAAGATGTGCTCGATGTGGTGTTCGCGAGCTTCTGCATCGGCAAGTGAATGTTTCACGTGAAACAGCCCCGCATCCCCCGACAGGCGAGTCGACCCTGCGCCCCCGGTCTGCTATAGCCGGATCGGTTCCGCCCCCGCCCGTCGGGGGCGTTTTTCATCGCCCGGAAGCCTGGCCCGCAACAGATGTCGACCTGGGATGTGATCGTGATCGGAGGGGGGCACGCCGGCTGTGAAGCCGCGGCCGCCGCGGCGCGCGTGGGCGCCCGCACCCTGCTGCTCACCCACCGGATCGAGACCCTGGGCGAGATGTCGTGCAATCCGGCCATCGGCGGGCTGGGCAAGGGCCACCTGGTGCGCGAGATCGACGCCCTGGACGGCCTGATGGGCCGTCTGGCTGACCGGGCGGGCATCCAGTTCCGCCTGCTCAACCGCTCCAAGGGACCGGCTGTGCGCGGCCCCCGGGCCCAGATCGACCGCAAGCTCTATCGCGAGGCCATGCAGGCCGAGCTGCTGGACTATCCGAACCTTGAAGTCCGGGCTGAGGCGGTCGAGGACCTTCGGGTCGAGGGCGACAAGGTCACCGGGGTGGTTGGCGCGTCGGGAGCGGTCTACGCCGCCCCACGCATAGTCCTGACCACCGGCACCTTTCTGAAGGGCGTCATCCACCTGGGCGACACCCGGATCGCCGCCGGCCGGGTCGGCGAGGCGCCGGCTATCGGCCTGTCCGATCGCCTGTACGGCCTGGGTTTGCGCATGGGCCGGCTGAAGACCGGCACCCCCGCGCGGCTGGTCGGCTCGACCATCGCCTGGGATCGGCTGGAGATGCAGCCTGGCGACGCCGAGCCTGTGCCCTTCTCCTTCCTGACCCCGGCCATCACCACGCCCCAGGTCGCCTGCGGCATCACCTGGACCAATGCGGAGACCCACCGGATCATCGCCGAGCGGCTGGGGGAATCGGCGGTCTACGGCGGTAAGTTGTCTGGGCGCGGCCCGCGCTACTGCCCCTCGATCGAGGACAAGGTGGTGCGTTTCGCCGACAAGTCGAGCCACCAGATCTTTCTGGAGCCCGAGGGCCTGGACGACGACACCGTCTACCCTAACGGCATCTCGACCTCGGTGTCGGAGGAGACGCAAGGCCTGTTCCTGCGCACGATCGTGGGCCTCGAACAGGTCGAGGTGCGCCGCTACGGCTACGCCATCGAATACGACTATGTCGATCCCCGTGAGCTCTACCCGACGCTGGAGACCAAGCGTCTGGGCGGCCTCTACCTCGCCGGCCAGATCAACGGAACGACCGGCTATGAAGAGGCGGGAGCCCAGGGCCTGGTCGCCGGACTGAACGCGGCCCGCGCCGCGGGGGGCCAGGAGGCGGTGACCTTCGCCCGCGATGAAGCCTACCTCGGAGTGATGATCGACGACCTGGTGACCCGCGGCGTGACCGAGCCCTACCGCATGTTCACCAGCCGCGCCGAGTTCCGCCTGACGCTCCGGGCCGACAACGCCGATCAACGGTTGACTCAACGTGGCGGCGTCCTCGGCGTCGTGGGCGCGGAACGCCTTGCACGCTTTGGCGAAAAGCAGTCGGCGATCGACCACGCCCGGGCTCGCGCCCAGGCCATGACATTGACGCCGAAACAGGCCTCCGAGGTCGGTCTTACCGTCAATCCGGACGGCCAGAAGCGTTCCCTGCTGCAACTCCTGGCCTACACCGGCGCGAGCGTCGAACGCTTCGCTGGCGTCTGGCCTGAACTGGCCGAATGGCCGCGCGAGGCGGTGGAGCAGATCGAGATCGACGCACTGTATGCCGGCTATCTCGACCGCCAGGCAGCGGACGCGGCGGCCTTCCATCGCGAGGAGGACCTGCGCCTGCCCGCCGATCTCGACTATGCGGCGATCGGGGGCCTGTCCAACGAGTGCCGCGAGAAGCTTTCGGCGGTCCGGCCCCTGACGCTGGGCCAGGCTGGGCGCATCGAGGGGGTCACCCCCGGCGCCCTGACCGCGCTTCTGGCCCATGTCCGCAGGTTTGGCGCCCGTGCGGCCTGAACCCGCGCCGCTGGACACCCTGGCCGACTACGGCGCGCAGGACTTCGCCCGCGATTTCGCCGTGTCGGACGCCCGGATGGACGATCTGGAGCGATTCCGGGTCATGGTGGCCGAGACCAACGCGGTAATGAACCTGGTCGGGCCGGCCACCCTGCCCCAGTTCTGGTCCCGCCACGCCCAGGACAGCGCCCAGCTGCTGAAGTTCGCCCCGGAGGCCCGGATCTGGGCCGATCTCGGCGCCGGCGCCGGTTTTCCGGGCGTGGTCCTGGCCATCCTGCTCAAGGATACACCGGGCGCCTGCATCCATCTGGTCGACAGCCTGCAGAAGCGCTGCCGCTTCCTGAGCGAGGTAGTCTCCGCCCTCGATCTGCCTGCCGAAGTCCACGCCGAGCGCGCCGAGAGCCTGAAAATCCCGGTCGAGGTGGTCACCGCACGGGCCTGCGCGCCCATGACCCGGCTGCTGGGCTTCGCCGAACCCTGGTTCCGCCTCGGCGCCATGGGCCTTTTCCTCAAGGGCGAGAGCGTGGCGGCCGAGATCGAGGACGCCCGCAGGTCCTGGCGCTTCGACGCCGATCTCTATCCTTCCGCCAGCGACCCGCGCGGTCGCGTGGTCCGCATCCGGAGACTTTCCCGTGCACGATGAACGGCCCTTGCGCGTCCTGGCGGTCGCCAACCAGAAGGGCGGGGTGGGCAAGACCACGACGGCCATCAACCTGGGCACGGCGCTGGCCGCGGTGGGCGAGCGCGTCCTGATCGTGGACATGGATCCACAGGGCAACGCCTCCACGGGCCTCGGCGTGCCGCGCTCGGCGCGCCGGACCACCATCTATGACGTGATCGTCGACGGCGCGGGCCTGGCCGCCTGCTCGGTCGACACCGCCGTGCCGGGGCTGTCCATCGTGCCCGCCGACGCCGACCTGTCCGGCATCGAGATCGAGCTCAGCCAGGCCGACCGGCGCTCCTTCCGCCTGCGCGACGCCGTGGAATTCATGCGGTCGGACCGGTCGCACCCGGGCTTTACCTATATATTGATTGATTGCCCGCCATCACTCAACCTGTTGACTGTCAACGCCATGTGCGCGGCCGACGCGGTGCTGGTCCCGCTACAGTGCGAGTTCTTCGCCCTGGAGGGCCTGACCCAGCTGATGCGCACCATCGAGCTGGTGCGCTCCAGCCTGAACCCCCGGCTGGAAATCCAGGGCGTGGTGCTGACCATGTATGACCGGCGCAATTCCCTGTCCGCCCAGGTGGCCGCCGACGTGCGCGCCCATTTCGGCGACAAGGTTTACGACACCATCATCCCCCGCAACGTGCGGGTCTCCGAGGCGCCGTCCTTCGGCAAGCCGGTTCTGATCTACGACCTGAAATGCCTGGGCAGCCAGGCCTACCTGAGCCTGGCCCGGGAGCTGGTGGCGCGCGAGCGCGCCCGGCTCGCGGCCGCCTGAAACCCTGTGACATAAGGCGAATATCGAGATGAGCGAACGACACAGGGGATTGGGCCGGGGTCTGTCGGCCCTGCTGGGCGAGGCGGCGGCCGAGGCGCCGGTGGGGGACGAACCCTCGGCGGTCGCGGCCCGTTCGGCCCTGGGCGCCCACGAGGTTCCGATCGAGCTGATCCGGCGCAACCCGGACCAGCCGCGCAAGCAGTTCCCCGAAGCCGACATCAACGACCTGGCCAACTCGATCCGCGAGAAGGGCGTGCTGCAGCCGATCCTGGTCCGCGCCGCGCCGGACCACGCGGGCGAATACCAGATCGTCGCCGGCGAGCGCCGTTGGCGCGCCGCCCAGCGCGCGGGTCTGCGCGCCGTGCCGGTGCTGATCCGGGACCTCGACGACGTCGAGGTGCTCGAGATCGCCATCGTCGAGAACGTCCAGCGCGCCGACCTCAACGCCCTGGAAGAGGCCCAGGCCTACCAGTCGCTGATGGAGCGCTTCGAGCGCACCCAGGATGCGGTGGCCCAGGTGGTGGGCAAGAGCCGCAGCCACGTGGCCAACACCCTTCGCCTGCTGGCCCTGCCCGAAGGGGTGCGCGAGCGGCTGATGTCGGGCGAACTGTCCGCTGGCCACGCGCGGGCGCTGGCCACGGCGCCGGATCCGACGGCCCTGGCCGAGCGGGTCATCGCCCAGGGCCTGAGCGTACGCCAGACCGAGGCCCTGGCGCGCCAAGTCGCGGGACGCACCAAACGCCCGAGCGGCGCCGCGCGCGGCGGCGGTGAGAAGAACGCCGACACCCAGGCGCTGGAGCAGGACCTGGCCGATGTGCTCGGCCTGAAGGTCCAGCTCGACGACCGCGGCGGGACCGGGCGACTGACGGTGGTCTACGAGAGCCTCGAGCAGCTCGACGATCTCTGCCGCCGGCTGATGCGGCATTGAGCATGAGCCCGAAACTTCGCAAGTCGCTGACCTGGGCGGTCGGCCTCGGCGTGGTGGTCGCGAGCTGGATGGTCTGGTCGGCCTCCCATCGCGCCGGCGCCGCCGCATCGGTGGGCGAGCTGGTCGTCACCGGCCTCGGATGGTTCGCAGCGACCTTTGTGGCCATGCTGATCGTGGATTTTCTCACGGCGCTGACCATCGGCCTGTCGGACCGCAGCAAGACGACGCCAAAATCCCTTAGAAATCAAAGCTCCGAAAAGTAAATTCGCTCTGTCGCGAAAATCCGCGCAGGCGCCGTATCCGGGCAGGGCCTCGCGCGGCTGAGAGGCCGCGGATTTTCGGCGCCGATCTAGAGGCCGAGGCGTCGCGCGCGCTGGGCGATGGACAGCATCAGCCGCTCGGCGATCAGGGCGTCCGGCGAGCCGGAGGTTTTGCAGGCGCGGTCGGCCTCAAGCACGTCGGGCTGGATGCGGTCGAGCTCGTGCAGCGACCAGGCGTGGGCCTGGCGCAGGAACTCGCGCTCCTGTTTCCAGAACACCCCGGCGGCCTTGGCGGCCTCCTTCATGTCGGCGCCGGACTTGGCGAGCGTCAGCACCCGGCGCAGCCGTCCGAGATGGAAGCCGGTGGCGCGCACGGCGCCGGGGCCGCTCTCGCCTTCCGAGAAGGCGCGGCGCAGGGCGGACTGGGCCAGGGCGCCGCGGCCGCCGAAGGCGTCGACCGCCGCGTCGGACAGTGAAGCCTCGGGCTCGACGCCAAGATGGTCCTCCAGCTCGGCCGGTCCGGCGGTGCGTCCGCTGCCGGGGCCGAGGAACAGGGCCAGCCGCTCGATCTCGGCGCGGGCGACGCCGCGCTCCTTGGGCAGGCGCGCGGCGAAGACCTGCATGGCCTCCGCCGTCAGGCTGACCTGATCCTTGGCCAGGCCCTCGCGGATCATGCGGATGATGTCGCCGGTCTCGTCCTCATAGACGGGGATGGCGGCGCAGGCGCCGGCCTTCTCCGCCGCCTTGCGCAGGGCCGACTCGCGCCCGAGCGCCCCGGCCTCGATCAGGAAGAAGGCGTCCGGATTGAGCTCGCCGTCGGCGTGACGCTGCAGGGCCTCGGCCGCCGCCTTGTCCACCGCGGACTTTTCGGCAGAGAGCCGGAGCCGGACCAGCCGCTTGCCGCCCATCATCGACAGGGCCTGCAACTCACCTTCCAGCCGTGCCGGATCGCCCGCCACGTCCACCTCGGTCAGGACGGCGACGTCGAACGGATCGTCCGGGGTCTGGCTGATCTTGCCGGCGATCTGGTCGGCGCGTTCGCGCACCGCGCCCCGGTCGCGGCCGTGGATCAGCACGGCGCGGATCGCCGGGTCCGGCCGGGCCAGGAACCGCTCGACCTCCGGCCGCTTGGAAAGGATCATTGTCCGGAGACGGCCAGGGCCACGTCGGTCTTGATCATCTGCGCCGCTTCGGTGGCCGCGCGCAGCTGGCTGTCTTGCTGGGCCGCGATATTGGCGTAGGGCTCCTGGGTCTGGTTGTCGCTGACGAACACCGGGCGGGTCTTCTTCAGCAGCACCTTGCCGCCGTTGATTTCGGTCAGGGTGTAGGAGACGTCGAGCCGCAGCTCATAGCGCGTGGCCGTGTCGTCCGGATTGAGGCCGCGCGGACGGCGCCGTTCGCTGACCTGGACCTTCAGCCGGTACTGCGCCGGGGCGCCGGATTTCAGGCCCAGCGCATCGGTCAGCTGTTCGCGCAGCAGATAGCCGGTGCGGGTGTCGGGGGTTTCCAGCGAAACGCCGGAAAGTCCTGCGCCGACAGTGGGTTGCGCATAGAGCGGCGTGAACCCGCAGCCGCCGATCAGGGGCAGCAGCAGGGCCGCGGCCATGGCCTTGAGGGGAGGGCGGGTCATCTCGTTCATCCAGCCACGATGTTGACGATGCGGTCCTTGACCACGATCACCTTGCGCACCGTCTGGTTTTCCAGGTGGCGCCGCACATTGTCGTCCGAAAGCGCGATCTTTTCCACCTCGGCGTTGTCGAGGCCGGGCTTGACCACCACCTCGCCGCGGCGCTTGCCGTTGATCTGCACCGGCAGGGTCAGCATCTCGTCGGCCGACAGGGCCGGATCGAAGGTCGGCCAGGGGGCGTCGACCGCCATGCCGCCCCCGCCGAGCGCCTGCCAGCACTCCTCCGCCAGGTGCGGCACGATCGGGGCGACCAGACGGGCCAGGGCCGACAGAGCTTCGCGGCGCGCCGCCGTACCGGTCTTGGTGACGTCGGAGCCTTTGATTGTATTGACGAATTCGTACAGCCGCGCGATCGCCGAGTTGAAGCGGAAGCCTTCGAACCCTTCGGTGACCGCCTTGATCGCCTTGTGGGTGGCGCGCGCCAGGGCGTCAGCCGCCGCCGGATCGGCGGGCGGCCGGTCGGCGCCGTCCAGGGCTTCGAACTCCGCCCAGACCCGGTTGACGAAGCGCCAGGCGCCCTCGACCCCGCCGGGGGTCCACTGTACGTCGCGTTCGGGCGGGGAGTCGGACAGGACGAAGAGCCGCCCTGCGTCCACCCCGTAGGCGTCCAGGATTTCCTCGGGCGCCACGACGTTCTTTTTGGACTTGGACATCTTCTCGATGTCGCCGATCTCCAGGGCTTCGCCGGTGGAGATCCGCTTCGCCGAGCGTCTGCCTGCCTCGTTTTCCAGCGCCACGTCGGTCGGCTCGACCCAACCCTTGGGGTCGCCGGGCACCCGATAGGTTTCGTGGGTGACCATGCCTTGGGTGAACAGGCCCGCGAACGGCTCGCGCACCCCCATGTCGCCCGCGTCGGTCAGGGCGCGGGAGATGAAGCGGGCATAGAGCAGGTGCAGGACCGCGTGCTCGACCCCGCCAATGTACTGGTCCACCGGCAGCCAGTAGTCGGCTGCGGCCTTGTCGATCGGCGCCTCGGCATGGGGGGCGGCGAAGCGGGCGAAATACCAGGAGCTGTCGACGAAGGTGTCGAGCGTATCGGTCTCGCGCTCGGCCGGGCCGGCGCAGGACGGGCACTTCACATGCCGCCAGGTCGGGTGGCGCAGCAGCGGATTGCCCGGCTTGTCGAAGGTCACATCCTCCGGCAGGGCGACCGGCAACTGCCCGGTCGGGACCGGAACCGCGCCGCAGGCCTCGCAGTGGATGACCGGGATCGGACAGCCCCAGTAGCGCTGGCGCGACACGCCCCAGTCGCGCAGCCGGTAGACGGTAGCGCCGTCGCCCATGCCCTGGGACTCGACGCGAGCGATGGCCGCCTCGATCCCGGAATCAACATCCATTCCATCCAGAAACCCGGAATTGAACAAGGTTCCCGGGCCGGTATAGGCCTCGCGATCAACATTGAACGCCGCGGCGTCCATATGCGGCGGCAGCACCACCGGACGCACCGGCAGGTCGTACTTGCGCGCAAAATCCAGGTCGCGCTGGTCGTGCGCCGGACAGCCGAAGATGGCGCCCGTGCCGTAGTCCATCAGCACGAAGTTCGCGATCCAGATCGGCAGCTTCCAGTCCGGATCGAACGGGTGGGCGACCCGGAGCCCGGTGTCGCGGCCCTTCTTCTCGGCCGCCTCGATCTCGGCCTCCGAAGTGCCGCCGCGCCGGCACTCGGCGACGAAGGCGGCGACGGCCGGATCGGCCGCGGCCAGGCGCTCGGCCAGGGGATGGTCGGGGGCGATGGCGACGAAGCCTGCGCCATAGAGGGTGTCCGGGCGGGTGGTGTAGACCTCCACGCCGTCTTCGAAGCCCTCCGGCGCCTGTCCGGCGAAGGCGAAGCGGAACTTCAGGCCCCGCGACTTGCCGATCCAGTTTTCCTGCATGATCCGGACCTTGTCCGGCCAGCGGTCCAGGGTCTCGAGGCTCTCCAGCAGGTCGTCGGCGTAGTCGGTGATGCGGAAGAACCACTGGGTCAGCTTGCGCTTTTCGACCAGGGCGCCGGAGCGCCAGCCGCGCCCGTCGATCACCTGCTCGTTGGCCAGCACGGTGTGGTCGACCGGATCCCAGTTGACCACGCTCTCCTTGCGATAGACCAGGCCGCGGCGGAACAGGTCCAGGAACCAGGCCTGCTGGCGGCCGTAGTACTCGGGATCGCAGGTGGCGAACTCGCGCTCCCAGTCGATCGACAGGCCGAGCAGCTTCAGCTGGCCGCGCATGGCGGCGATGTTCTCGTAGGTCCAGGCCTTGGGATGGACGCCCCGCTCCATGGCGGCGTTCTCCGCCGGCATGCCGAAGGCGTCCCAGCCCATGGGATGCAGCACATTGAAGCCGCGGGCGCGCTTGAAGCGCGCCACCACGTCGCCCATCACATAGTTGCGGGCGTGCCCCATGTGGATGTTTCCCGACGGATAGGGAAACATCTCGAGCACATAGTACTTCGGCTTGCCGGCCGCCTCTTCGGGCGTGCGGGTGCGGAAGACGGATTTCTCGTCCCAGGCGGCGCGCCACCGGGGCTCGACCTCTTTAGGATTGTAACGGGCCATAGGCCTGCGTTTAGCGTCTGAAACACGCTAAACCCAAGCGGAATCCGCCTTACGAGCCGTGGAAATCCAACGCGGGCGCTTCGGTGCGCCCGCCAGGACTCAGTTGGCGGCGTTGGCCAGGCGCAGCTGGCGCGCCTTGGTCAGGATGGTGTTTTCCATGTCCGTCTCGGTGGAGCCGGCCACCTGGGCGTCGACCCAGCCGCCCGAGGCGTCACGCACCTGCTTGGAGATGGTCACGTTCAGCGCGTCGGCGCGCAGGCGCGTGTCCAGGATGTAGACGGTGGCCTTGAAGCGCTCGTCCGGCTTTTCCGGGTTGGAATACCAGTCGGTGATGATCACCCCGCCCCAGGGATCGGCCGAGGCCAGGGGCATGAAGGACAGGGTGTCCAGGCTGGCGCGCCACAGATAGCTGTTCACGCCGATGCCGTTTTCGGACTTGCCGTCGCTCTTGACGGACTTGCGGCCGAACCAGCCCTTCTTCGAGCCCGCGTCCTCGGCGGTGTAGACCTTGGTTCCGGTGGCGGTGGTGTCGGGCTTGTGGCCGGGCATCATGCCGCAGGCTGAAACCAGGACGCTGGAGGCGATCAGGGCGATCGCGGCGCCGCGAATGACGGACATCTATGTGGGCTCCGATAAGTAACCGTCCAGCGCCAGCGAGCGCTCGGAAAATGGGCGACCCCGCTTCCCCCGGACCGTCCGGCTCTATAGCACGCGCGGGACGGCGCCTGACAAGGGCGTCGAATGGAAGCTTGGCGCGGCTTCTTGGCCGCTTTGCGGCGGCCTTTGGCCCGAAAAGCCGGGAATCGCGTGTCGCGCGAGCCACAGGACCCTGCGAAGCGTGGCCGGAACCATTGCTCCGCTTCATCGTTTCGTTGACCGGGCGGGAAAGCGTGCCTTAATCGCGGAGTCAGGAGTTTTCGCCAAAGTTTCGACTTCAAGGTCGGGCGAAATATCCACTGGACGAACGGGCTGGGGTGAAATGTCTCGGGTTTTCGGCATGATCGCGACGATCGGCGCGCTCGCTCTGGCGGGTGTGGCGAGCGACGCCTATGCCCAGACCAGGGTCAAGCCCGCGCCGGTCCCCGCCTTCACCATCGACCAGAACGCCTGGGCCTCCCCGGCCGGCGACAAGACGCTGCAGTGGAACGGCAAGGGCCGCTGGGGCCTCAAGCTCGACTACGACCAGCCGACCCAGCGCGACGCCCAACCCAAGGACTTCGATGCCGGCGTCGCCTTCAAGGTGACCCGCCGCCTGCAGGTCTCCGGCAGCGTGAACCTGGACACCGGATCCCCGGTTCCCAGCCACGTCTCGCCCGACGAGAAGCCTCAGCCGCGCGTGCGGCTCGAGACCACCTTCCGCTTCTGATTCCTCAGATTTCGCTGAACGCCCCGACCGCGGCCAGGCCCGCGGCGCCGCTGTTTGCGAGTCCGGCGGCGGTTTCGGCGGTGACGCCGCCCAGGGCATAGACGGGAAGGCCCGCGCTCCGGACCAGGTCCGTGAAGCGCGTCACGCCCAGCGGCGCCCCGGCCGAGGGACTGAAGCTTTCGAACACCGGGGACAAAAGCGCCGCGTCCAGACCGCGCGCCCTGGCGCCCGCAAGCGCCGACGCGCTGTGCGCGGCCCCGGTCAGGAGCCAGCCCGGTCGGCGCAGTCTCAACCTCTCGGTCTGGTCCAACGCGCGTTCGGGCAGGTGGACACCGTCCGCGCCCACCTCTTCGGCGAGGTCGGCGTCCGCGCCGATCAGCAGCAGGAGGCCTCTTTCGCCGGTCACCTCGCGCAACCGATGACTGGTCTCGACTGCGAACGGGTCTCCGAACGCGCGGTGGATAACCCCTGAACCCCGGGGCAGCCGCTCTGCGCAGGCGACCGGATCCGGAGTCCGGGCGGGATCCGTCAGGAACAACAGGGGCGGCAATGGCTTTTCCAGTCGCGCGGCGCGGTTTAGGGCTTGCGCCATCCGCCACAGCGCCCCTTGGTCCGCCTCCGATGTCCGATCCTGCATTCCCGCTCCCGGATGGCCCCGCCTCAGCCCTCGAGGCCGTGCGCCGCCGTATCGACAAGGCTGCGCGCCTGGCCGGCCGCGACGGCGCCGATGTGACCCTGACGGCGGTCTCGAAGCAACAGCCGTGGGAACAGGTGGCGGCGGTGCTGGCCGCCGGCCATCGCTGCTTCGGCGAAAACCGGGTGCAGGAGGCCTACGAACGCTGGGCCGACGGCCGCGACCGCGTCGAGGGCCTTGAGTTGCGCCTGATCGGGCCGCTGCAGTCCAACAAGACCCGCGAGGCCATGGCCCTGTTCGACGTGATCGAGACCCTGGACAGGGACAAGCTCGCGCGCGCCATCGCCGAGGAAGCGCAGGCGCTCGGCCGTTGTCCCCGGCTCTATATCCAGGTCAACACCGGCGAGGAGGCCCAGAAGTCCGGGGTAGCGCCGGGCGAGGCGGACGGCTTCATCGCCCGGGTCCGAGACGAATTCAGCCTCGAGCCGGAGGGACTGATGTGCATTCCGCCCGCCGACGAGGAGCCCGCCATGCACTTCGCCCTGCTGCGCAAGATCGCCCAGCGCAACGGCCTGGAGGGCCTGTCCATGGGCATGAGCGACGACTACGAGACCGCCGTGCGCTTCGGCGCGACCAATGTGCGGGTGGGCAGCGCGATCTTCGGCGCGCGGGCCTGAGATTTAAGCGAACCAACCGGCTGCGCCCCTTGCGCACGCCAAGAACGGGTGCATCTTCCCCCTATGGCCCAACCGAAAACCATTCTGATCGTCGACGACGATTCCGACCTGCGCGAGGCCCTGGCCGAACAACTCGAGCTGCATGAGGAATTCCGCTCCGCCCAGGCCGCCACCGGCGCCGAGGGCGTGCGCATGGGCAAGGACATGAAGGCGGACCTGATCCTGCTGGACGTCGATCTGCCCGACATGGACGGCCGCGAGGTCTGCCGGGTGCTGAGGAATTCCGGGGTGCGCACCCCGGTGATCATGCTCACGGCCGCCAACACCGACTCCGACACCATCCTGGGGCTGGATTCCGGGGCCAACGATTACGTCACCAAGCCCTTCCGTTTCGCGGTCCTGCTGGCGCGCATCCGCGCCCACCTGCGCAGCCACGAACAGTCCGAGGACGCGGTTTTCCGTATCGGCCCCTACGAGTTCCGACCCGCCGGGAAGCTGCTGATCGACGGGCGCGGCAAGAAGATCCGGCTGACGGAGAAGGAGACCAACATCCTGAAGTACCTCTACCGCTCCGGCTCCAAGCCGGTGTCGCGCGAGGAGCTGCTGACGGAGGTCTGGGGCTACAACGCGGGGGTCACCACCCACACCCTGGAAACCCACGTCTACCGCCTGCGCCAGAAGATCGAGCCCGATCCTGCCCAGGCGAGAATCCTGCTGACGGAAGCGGGCGGGTACAGGCTTCAGCCGTGATCAGGAACGACCCGCCGCCCGGCTGATCTGTCGCCGGCGCAGAGAATCGAGGCCGGGGTCAAAATCCCGGGCCAGTTTGTCCGCGGCCTCCTCATACAGGCGCCTGGCTTGCGACAAGTCTCCACGCCGCTCAGCGACGAGGCCGACCACGAAAACGGCGGTCGCGGAGTCCGGATAGAGGTCGCGGCGGAGCTCGGCGATACTGCCGGCCGAGGCCCAATCCTTTTTCTGCAACAGCCAGCTGGTCAGGTCTCCCAGGATCTGGGCGGAGACAGGCTGGGGATCGGTTGGCCGCCGCCGCTCGATTTCAGCCTGAATCCCTTCGGCGCCGCTCCGTTCGAACAAGAGCTTCAAATCCGCGAGCGTCGGTGGGGCGGGGGCGGGTAGGCGATGCTCCAGGCGGGGCGGGGCGAAGCCTTGCCCTGTCCCGAATACGGGGCCTTCCAGAAACGAGAGGGCGTCCCGGTTGACCGCCTCGAACACCATCTGGTGCGGATTGCCACGCAGCGTCAGGCCTAGGGCCACATCCAGCATGGGCGTGGCGACGAAGTCCTCATGACGTGCGCCCGGAAAGGGAACCAGGAAGCGGTCTGCGTAGCGGATATCGTCGAACCAAGCGAGGTCCACGCCGTCCTCCTCCGGCCCGTAGAGGTGCAGCAGCGGCCTGTTCATGGCCTGGACAGCGTAATACGGCCCCGCCTGTAGCAGGCGAACGGTGGGCGATCCGATCCCGCCGTCCAGGCTGACTATGCCGCCGATGCGGTGGTCCTGCATCTGAAGCGCGCTCGCCCCCAAGGCGCCGAAGCTCATGCCGATCACAGCGATCTGGCGCGAATCGACCATCGTCGCCTGGCGAAGATGTGCGGCCACGAAGGCGATATCGCGCGCCTGGGTCTCGACGCCCGTCACGGCGACGTCGAGCTCATAGGCGAAGCTGCCCTTCCAGGGGATCACCGCCACCACATAGCCATGACTGGCGAGGTATTCGGCGGTGACCGCGCTAAGGCAGGGCTCGACGTGGGCATAGATCACCAGGGGGAAACGGCCTCGAGCCGGCGGGGCGCCGCTCGAGGAAAGCATTGGGGCGTTCAGCACGGCGTCGATGCGCCCCGGCGCGGCTCCCCTCATGCGCAGCCGGGCGGCGAACATGTCCAAGGTGGCGCGCCGCCGTTCGGGCCCCGGGGCTCTGAAATCGATCTGGAGGCCGTTGAGCAGCACATAGTCGCGCAGGGTGAGGGGCCGGCCCCGCGCCGCCGCCGGATACCAGATCGCGATCTGCATCGCCCGGCCCGCCGTCGCGGCCAAGCTTCGCCCGGCCTCGTCGGTCAGGAGGGGCGGCCGGCTCCGGTCGTAGGCGCGAACAACTTTGAACCCGACGGCATATGGACCGGCCTTGAGACCGCCCGACAGCGTGATCGCTGAGGCGTCCGCGGCGAAGCCGGGCGACGCGCTCAGGAGCAACAGCAGCAGCAGTACCCGGCCGATCATGGACCCTCCCCGCGCGCTCCCGGACAAGCTTCAGCAGCGGAACGGCCGCCGTCCACCCGGCTGCGATCAAGGGACCGCCTCCGGCGGCGAACTGCTACAGATACAGGTCCGCGCTGACCGGCGCGTGGTCGCTCGGCCGTTCCCATTCGCGCACGTCGTAGTGGATGCGCGCGGCGACCGAGCCCATGCGGAAGGCCGCGTCCTTCAGGCCCGGCGAAACCCACAGGTGGTCGAGCCTCAGGCCCCGGTTGGACTGGCGGAAGTCCTGGGCGCGGTAGCTCCACCAGGAGGCCAGTTTCTGGGGCTCGGGCACGGCCTCGCGCATCAGGTCGAGGAAGCCCAGGGACGACTTCAGCGCCTCCATGGCTTCGACCTCGATGGGCGTGTGGCTGACCACCTTGGACATGTACCTGTGGTTCCAGACGTCGTTCTCGCCCGGCGCCACGTTCAGGTCGCCGGCGATCACCAGGGGCGCCTTCGGGTCGCGCCGCGCGGTCTCGGCGGTCAGGCGCTCATAGAAGTCGAGCTTGTGGTCGAACTTGTCGTTGAGATCGCGGTCGGGAACGTCGCCGCCGGCGGGGATGTAGAAGTTCTGGATCTCCACCCCCTCGACGATCCCGGACACGCAGCGGGCGTGGCCGTGCTTGCAGGCCTCGATGGTGGGCGCGGCGCTCATCGGCAGGCGCGAGGCGATGGCCACCCCGTGCCAACCCTTCTGGCCCTTGATCGCCAGGTGGGGCAGGCCGGCGTCGACGAAGGCCTGGACCGGGAACTCGCCCTCACGGCACTTGATCTCCTGCAGGCACAGGACGTCGGGCGCCTGTTCGGCCACGAAGCGCGCGACCTGTTCGGCCCTGAGCCGGACCGAATTGACGTTCCAGGTGGCGATTCTGAGCCGCATCAGTCGAACTTCCCGCCTTGAAGGCGCACAGCAAAAAAGACGCCCGGCTCGGGAGGATCGAGCCGGGCGCATTGAGGATCGTCTCTCACGCCGCCGCCGGGAGGGGATTGGATCCGGCACGGGAGGCTCTCGACCGCCGTCGAGCGCCTGTTGTGAAAATGACACTCGCCCGAAAAAAGATCAAGCATATTTTGCGGCGAAGCTTGCCTGTCTCTGCGTGAGCACAGGCTGATTCGTTTCAGCCCTTGTGGGCGGGAAGGCCCGTCCAGACGAACAGCTTGTCGTCGAGCGACGGCGCCGGTTTGAGCGAGACCAGCTGCACCCGGGTGCGGCCGCCCTGGGAGTCGGTGATGGTCCACTCGGTCAGGCGCAGGGGCGAGCCGGCGAAGACCAGGGTGATGGCGCCGTCCTTGCGCCGGTGCGGGTCGCGCGCGGTGATCTCGAAGCCGTCGCCGGCGCGGGCCACCCGCTCGATGAACACGCCGCGGTCCAGGCGCACGTCCTTGGCCAGGAACACATGCAGCGGGGTGAAGCCCAGCGGCAGGCGATTGAAGCTCTTGAGACGTTGATCGTACACATTGACGTTGCGGCCGTCGGCCACCACCAGCTTGGCTGCCGGCGGGTCGTACTCGAAGCGGATGCGGCCGGGCCGCTTGAGGTAGAAGGCGCCCTGGGTGACCCCGCCCCGCGCATCGGTCTGCACGAAGCGGCCCTCGGCGGTGTTCAGCCCCTGCAGATAGGTGGCGGCGCGGCCGACCAGGTCCTGCTCCTCGGCGTTGAGCGCGGGCGTGGACGGCGCAGCCGCCAGCGTCGGGGCTGTGGAGGCGAACGCCAGGCAGGCGGCCAGCAGGGCGATGCGGCGAAGGATCATGAGCCTCTCTAACCGGGGTTCGGCGAAAAGCCCAACCTGACCCCAAATTGGGTCAGCCTCGCGGCGCCTCAGACAACCGGCGGCGGACCGGCCAGGATGTCGCGCTTGCCGGCGTGGTTGGCGGGGCTGACCACGCCCTCCTTCTCCATACGCTCGATCAGGGAGGCGGCGCGGTTGTAGCCGATCTGCAGGCGGCGCTGGACGTAGGAGGTCGACGCCTTGCGGTCGCGGGTCACCACGGCCACGGCCCGGTCGTAGAGATCGTCGCCCGATCCGCCGCCCCCGCCACCGAAGGGATCGTCGCCGTCTTCCCCGTCCTCGTCGATCGATGCGGTGACCTCCTCCAGGTATTGGGGCTGGCCCTGCTCGCGCAGATAGCGGGCGACGGCCTCCACCTCCTCATCGGAGACGAAGGGGCCGTGCAGGCGGGTGATGCGCCCGCCCCCGGCCATGTAGAGCATGTCGCCCTGACCCAGCAGCTGTTCGCCGCCCTGCTCGCCCAGGATGGTGCGGCTGTCGATCTTGGAGGTGACCTGGAAGCTGATCCGGGTCGGGAAGTTGGCCTTGATGGTGCCGGTGATGACGTCCACCGACGGGCGCTGGGTGGCCATGATCAGGTGGATGCCGGCGGCGCGCGCCATCTGGGCCAGGCGCTGCACCGCGCCCTCCACGTCCTTGCCGGCCACCAGCATCAGGTCGGCCATCTCGTCCATGACCACGACCAGGTAGGGCATCATCTCGGGGCGGATCTTCTCCGACTCGTAGACGGGGCGCCCGGTCTCGTCGAAACCGGTCTGCACCGTCCGTTCGAAGTGCTCGCCCCGGCCCAGCGCCTCGGCGGCGCGCTCGTTGTAGGAGGCGATGTTGCGCACGCCGATCTTGGACATGCGCCGGTAGCGGTCCTCCATCTCGCGCACGGTCCACTTCAGCGCCACGACCGCCTTCTTGGGGTCCGTGACCACCGGCGCCAGCAGGTGCGGGATGCCGTCGTAGACCGACAGCTCCAGCATCTTGGGGTCGATCATGATGAAGCGGCACTGGTCGGGCGACAGGCGGTAGAGGATCGACAGGATCATGGCGTTGATCCCGACCGACTTGCCCGAGCCGGTGGTCCCGGCCACCAGCAGGTGGGGCATGCGCGCCAGGTCCGCGACATAGGGCTCGCCGCCGATGTTCTCGCCCAGCGCCAGGGGCAGGACGTGGCCGGTCTTGTCGTATTCGGCCGAGGCCAGCAGGTCGCGCAGGAAGACGGTCTCGCGCTTGGCGTTGGGCAGTTCGATGCCGATGGCGTTGCGGCCCTGGACCACCGAGACGCGGCAGGCGCGCGCGCTCATCGAGCGGGCGATGTCGTCCGACAGGGCAACGACCCGGGCGTGCTTGACGCCGGGCGCGGGCGCCAGTTCGTAGAGGGTGACCACCGGGCCGGGGCGGATCTGGTCGATGACGCCGCGCACCCCGAACTCGGCCAGGACGCTTTCCAGCAGCCGGGCGTTCTGGCGCAGAGCGGCTTCGTCGAAGGCGGCCGGCCGCGCCGTGGGCTTGGCCAGCATGTTCAGTTCCGGCAGGCGGAAGCCGGTGGTCTGCACGAAGTCGAAGGCGCCCTGGTTCTCGCGCTGTTCGCGGCCCGAGGGCTTGGGCGTCTTGAGCTTGGTCTCCAGCACCCGCGGCTCGGCGATGGGCGTGAAGCCGCCGTCCTCCTCCTCGTCCTCGTCCCAGATGGCGTCCGGTTCGGCGAGAGGAGCGGGGGCGGCCCGGGGCTTCGAGACCCGCCGTGCCGGAGAGGCCTTGGCGCTGGCGGTCGGTGCAGGCTGGGCGGCGCGGCGGCGGCCCATCCGCCCCAGGCTCCAGACCAGCCAGGCGCCGGCCTGTCCGAAGTCGGCGAGGCGCACGCTGAGCGCCCAGGCGAGGGCGACCACGGCCGCGACGCCGAACAGCAGGCCCGAGATCAGCTCGGCATGGGGGGCGTGCAGAAAGTCGAGCGCGCTGGCCAGAAGCCCGTTCAGCCCCGCGCCCCAGAAGCCGCCGAGGCCGCGCGCCAGGGGCCAGAGCCGGGGCGGCTGCGGCGCCGAGAGGGCGGCTGCGGCCAGGAGCACGCTCAGACAGGCCATCAGGCCTTTCAGGCGCAGGCGAAGCCGGTTGGCGTCGGGGTCCGGGTCGGCGGCGCGCGCGAGGCCGAGCAGCACCATCATCACCGCGCCGAGCCAGGCGGCCAGGCCCAGCGACTGCAGCGACAGGTCGGCGACGATCGCCCCGCTCCGGCCCATCAGATTGTGCGCTGCGCCGGCCGCGGCGGTGTTCCAGCTCGGATCGGCCGGATCGTAGCTGGCGAAGGCCAGCAGCAGCACCGCGCCGACGGTCGCGGTCAGCCCGCCGCGAAAGCGCGCGAGCAGGGGCGCGCGCCAGGTGAAGCGCGCGGTCTCCACCAGCCGCTGGCCGACCAGTTCGGCGACGCTCGACATACTCATGCTGGCCGCTCCGGGGCCCTGAAAGAACCGACCCGTGAGCAATGGCGGCAAGAGGGTTAAGACCGGTTTACGAAAAAGCCTGCGGCCACGCTGAAACCCGATGGGGTCCGGTTCCGTTTCCGAGTCCTCATCAGTACGCTTCCGACGGTTCTCTCCGATGCCCCGCCTGAATTCCGACGCCCTGGCCTGGATCGGACACGACCCGGCCAAGCGCGCCCTGTTTGTTCGACTGGCCAACGGCGACCTCTGGTCGTTCGACGCGGTGCCGGTGCGGGTCTATCGCGCCTTTCTCTCCGCCGAGGACCCCTCGGAGTTCTTCGAACAGCATGTCGTGAAGGTGTTCGGCGGCCACCGGCTGCACGAGCCCCCGGAGGGTCTGGGCGGGGGTCTGCACGACCTGGCCTGAGGCGTTGCCCGCGCGCGCCGGGCGCGGGATAAGGGGCCATGACCGCCCCCGCTGAGCCGGACCGTTCCTTCGACGTGATCATCGCCGGCGCCGGCATGTCCGGCGCGACCCTCGCCCTCGCCCTGGTTCAGGCGGGACTGAAGCCCCTGCTCATCGATCCCGTGCCCTTTTCCGCCCAGCTGGCGGAGAGCTTCGACGGCCGGGCCTCGGCCATCGCCTATTCCTCATTCCGGCAATGGCGCGCCCTCGGCGCCGGCGAGCGGCTCAGGCCCCATGCCTGCGCCATCGACGAGATCCTGGTCACCGATGGCCGCTCTCCCGGCGCGGCGGCCTCGGCCCCCCTGCCCGGCTTCCTGCGCTTCGAATCCGCTGAAATCGCCGACCGCAGCGACGGCGAGCCGCTGGGCTGGATGATCGAGAACCGCCGCATCCGCTCGGCCCTGGCGGAAACCGTTCTGGAGGCCGGGATCACGGTCCTGGCCCCGGCCAGCGTCGCGGCGGTGGCGTTCGAACCTGACGCTGCGGTGGTGACCCTCGCCAACGGCCGCCGTTTCGCTGCGCCGCTGGTGGTGGGCGCCGAGGGGCGCAGGTCGGTGGTGCGCGAGGCCATGGGCGTGGGGGTTGTGGGCTGGGACTACGCCCAGAGCGGGGTGGTGGCCACCGTGCGCATGGCCGAGCCCCACGGCGGGATCGCCCACGAATACTTCCTGCCCGGCGGCCCCTTCGCCATCCTGCCGCTCACCGATAACCGCGCCAGCCTGGTCTGGACCGAGCCGCGCCGCCGCGCGGACGCCCTGCGCGAGGCCTCGCCGGAGGCCTTCGCCATCCATCTGCAGCGCCGCTTCGGCGACTTCCTGGGCGCGCTGGAGGTGCAGGGGCCGCGCTTCGTCTATCCGCTGAACCTCAGCCTCGCCGAACGGATGATCGGGCCGCGCGCCGCCCTGCTCGGGGACGCGGCCCATGGCGTGCACCCGATCGCGGGTCAGGGCCTGAACCTCGGTCTGAAGGACGCCGCCGCCCTGGCCGAGGTCCTGGCCGACGCCTCCCGGCTGGGAGAAGACATAGGGTCCGAGGCGGTGCTGGAGCGCTACGCCCGCTGGCGGCGGTTCGACAACACCATGCTGGCGGCGGCGACCGATGTGTTCAACCGGCTGTTCTCCAACGACATCCCGCTGGTGCGCGCGGCGCGGGGGATCGGCCTGTCCGTGGTCAATCGCATCGGCCCGGCCCGGCGCTTCTTCATGCAGGAGGCGGGCGGCGCGGTCGGTGACCTGCCGCGGCTGCTCCGGGGCGAAGCCCTGTGAGGCGGCTCGTCCTGGCGGCCTGTCTCCTGCTGAGCGGCTGCGACCTGGGCCGTCCGTCGCCCGAGCACCTCACCGGCCATGAGCGCTTTCTCGGCTTCACTGTAGGCATGACGCGCAGCCAGGCCCTCGCCATGGCCTGTGGAGCGGCGGCCGCCCATCTTTCCGCCGGCGGAGTCGTCAGCGCACCGGAGCCGACGCCGTCGATCGCCTGTGGAGCCGTCCCGGCCCTGCGCGAGCGTCAGGCCTGGCGCTTCGCCCTGTCCGAAGATGTCGCGCCGCACGGCTGCCCGGCTCCGTCCGCATCCTTCCTGATGCTCGACTTCCACGGCGATCGCCTCGAGGCCGTGGAGACCCTGTGCGAGTTTCCCGGGGCCGACGGGTCTCACGGAGAGCCCGTCCGGGCGCTGAAATAAGGGCCGGCCGGTCTCAGTCGTCCAGCTTGCGCGCCTCTTCCGGCAGCATGATCGGCACCCCGTCGCGGATCGGATAGGCCAGCCTGGCCGAACGGCTGATCAGCTCGGCCTTTTCCCGGTCGTATTCCAGCGGCCCGCGGGTCAGCGGACACACCAGGATTTCCAGCAGGCGCGGATCGACGCCCGGGGCGGCGAAGTCGGTTTCGGTGCTCATCGGCGTCTCATTGCATGGAATGCGGCTCGCCGCCCTCGGTTTCCGCCGCGTCGATCTCGAGCAGGGCGATCAGGGCCTCGCGCCGGTCGGCCAGGGTGGCCGCTTCGATCAGGGCCTGCTTCTCGGCCGCGTCGAAGGGCAGGCCCATGGACAGGCTGTTAATCAGGGCCTCTTCCGGGGCGCCCTCGGCGGTGTCCCAGTCCACGTCCAGGGAGTGGCGGGTCAGGTAGGTCTTCAGCGCGTGCAGGAAGCGGCTGCGCTCGAAGGCCTCGCCCTCGGCCGGCGCCTGCAGGTCGGGCTCGAACTCGGCGTAGTCGGCGCGGACCTGGCGGTAGGGCGACTGGACGGGAAGTTCGTCCGACAGCCGAAAGCGGATCACGCCGGTCAGGGTGATCAGGTAGCAGCCGTCGGAGGTCTCGGCGTAGCTGGTGATGCGTCCGGCGCAGCCGACCCGGGCGAGTTTGGGCCTGGCGCGGGCGCCGCCGGCGGTCTGGACCATGCCCACCACCCGGTCGCCGGCCATGACGTCGTCGATCATGTTGAGGTAGCGCGGCTCGAAGATCCTGAGCGGCAGCTGGCCCCGGGGCAGGAGCAGGATCTCGTCCAGCGGAAAGACCGGGATCACCTGGGGCAGGTCGGCGGCGCGGACATAGCCCTGGGGCATGGGGCGCTCCTCAACTCAACTGAACAGGATTTGCGACAGCCGGCGGCGGCCCTGCTTGGCCACTTCGGAGGCGGAGCCGGCCGCCTCGAACACCTTGAGCAGCGCCTTGCGCGCCGCCTGATCGTTCCACTCGCGGTCCGCCGCCACCAGGGCCAGCAGGTGCTCGGACGCCTCGGCGAACTCCCCCAGCCCCGCAAGCGCATTGGCCAGCTCCAGCCGCGCGGTCTGGTCGGTCGGGTCGGCGGCCACGCGCCGTTCCAGCTCCGCGGTCTCGTCGGGCGCGTCCTTGGCGAAGTCCAGCGCCGCGCGCAGGCTGAGCACGTCGGCGCCATTGGCTTCCGCCGGGATCATGGCCGCGATCTGGCGCGCCTGCTCCACCTCGCCGCCGGCCAGATAGACCCGCGACAGCCCGGCCAGGCCGCTGATGTTCTGGGGATCGGCCTGCAGCACCTGGGCATAGGCCTGGGCCGCGCCGCCGAGGTCGCCGACGCGGACGGACTCCGCGGCCAGGTCCAGCAGGCTGGCGATGGCGTCGGCCGCGCCGTCCGGCGCCGAGCCTCCGGCGGTCTGGGTCAGGCGATCGATAAAGGCCTTCAGCTCGCTGGCCGGCAGGGCGCCCATGAAACCGTCCGCCGGCTTGCCGTCGACGAAGCCGTAGACGGTGGGGATCGATTGCACGCCCAGCTGGCCGGCGACGCGCGGATGCTTGTCGATGTCGATCTTGACCAGCTTGACCGCGCCCTTGGCCTCCAGGACCGCCTTCTCGATCAGGGGGCCGAGCTGCTTGCACGGGCCGCACCAGGTCGCCCAGAAGTCGACGATCACCGGCTGGCGGCGGGATTCCTCCAGCACGTCGGCCGCGAAGCCGGCGTCGGTCCCGTCCTTGATCAGGCCCGACTGGGGCGCGAGCGCGGTGTCTCCGATCATGGGGCGTCCTTGACTGTGGGCGGCCGGCGCCCGAAAGGCGCGCGCGACCATAACCCGTTCAAGGCTAAAATGGTCGCACCCGGCGGCGTCCGCAATCCATCGCCGCATCGATTGGGGGGCTCGATGAGCCGTTTTCTCAGCTGTTCGCCGCGGCTTCCGGTGTCGGAGATCGCGCGCACCATTGGCTTTTACGTCGAGGTCCTGGGCTTCGAGGCCGCGGAACCCTGGCCCGCAGAGGCGCCGACCTTCGTGCTGATGGAGCGCGACGCGGTGGTGCTGCAGTTCTACACGCCCCCGGCCGACGCGCCCGAGCCCTGCGGCCACGGGACCATCTCGATCGATGTCGAGGACGCCCTGGCGATGTTCGAGCGTGTGCGCGACCGGGTCACGATCGAGTGGGGACCGGAGGTCTATTTCTATGGCCGGCGCGAGTTCTCGTTCCGCGACCCCGACGGCTACGCCCTGATCCTGTCGGAGGAGACTGACGATCCCCCGACCTGCGCGGCCTAGGTGATCACCAGGCCGAGGTCGCGGTCGAACAGGGGAAGGGTGGAGGCCGCCATCGCCGCGAGCTGCAGGATCACCACCACGATCGCCACCACCGGCCCGGCCGGCGTGCGCGCGGCGCCGCGCATGAGGGCGGTCGCGACCAGCCCGGCGAAGACCGGGACCGCAATGGCGATGGCCATCCAGTCCGAGAGCCACAGGGCGCCGGGCAGGGGCGAGGTCCAGACCGCGGCGTTGGCCAGGAGGGTCGCGGCCGCCAGCGCGCCCCAGATGAGCAGCAGAGGCGCGCCGGCCCAGAGCGCCGCGCTCGCGCGCCTCAGCCCGAACACCACGCCGATCCACAGCGGCGCGCTTTGAACGACGCGTACGGGGAATTCATGGTCGGCGCCGCCGCCGGCCAGCAGCACGAGGGTGACCGCCAGGCAGGCCAGTCCGACCCAGCCCGCCATCGCCCGATCCGCATCCGTCATCTCGCGCCCCATCACTGAGGACCCGGCAGCGCGTCGGGCCCGCCAGAAGGAGGCGCTTCGAGGGCCCTGCGGATGCGCCGCCGCCCATTAAGTTTCGTTAAGGAGAAGATCGGTTTGGGTTCAGGGGCCCGAACTCCGGTCCCAGGACGCCGGATCGACCACGGCCATGGCGGCGAAGTCGACAACCATCGGCTCGATGCCGATCGCCTTGAGGAAACGGCGGAAGCCCGGGGCGGTGACGCCCGTGGTGGCGGTGTTGATCAGCGGGTGGAAATTCACCCGCTCGGCCTCGGCAAGCGCGCGGTCCAGCACGAAACGCACCCGCCGGTCGCGGTCGTTGATCAGGCCGAAGGCGGTGACCGAACCCGGGGTGACGCCCAGGGTCTCGGCCATCAGTTCGGCGTTGCCGAAGGACAGCCGGTCCGACCCGATCACCCGGTGCAGCTGCTTCAGGTCGACCACCGTGTCCTGACGCGCCGAGATCAGCCAGAGCTGGCCCTTCTTGTCCTTGAGGAACAGGTTCTTGGTGTGGGCGCCGGGCATGTGGGCCTTGATCTCGGGGCCCTCGGCGACGGTGAAGACCGCCGGGTGTTCGAAGGTGACCGGATCGGCGTCCACCGTGGCCAGCAGCGCCATAAGGCGCTCGCGTGGGGTCGGTTCGGCAAGAGGCTCGGGCGCGGACATGCTGGACGGGGCCGGATCGCTGCGGGTAGGGGAGAATTAGCGGCTTCCGCCGCCGCCGCAACGTGGGGCGACGTGGCCCGCGACCGAAGGACGTCAGGACAGGGCATGAAGCTCGAGTGCTACCCCATGGTTCCCCGCCCCCCCGAGATCGTGCCCGGGCGGCCCGACCGGCAATGGATGGACGCCTTCTCCAACCGTCACCCCTACCGCTGCCTGCCGCTCACCATGGCCAACACCACGGGCTGGGAGATCCTCTGTCCCATGGGCTTCACCGCCGAGTGGAACGGCGGGGCCCTGCAGACGGACCTGACCCTGACCCCGGATCGGCCGCACCCGAATTTCCATCAGTTCGCCCAGTCGCACTTCTCCACCGGCGTGCTGACCATGCACCCCGGCTACATGTTCCGCACCCCGCCCGGCTGGGCCGTGTGGGCCATGGGCGCGCCCAACCTGATCAAGGACGGCATCCAGCCGTTGCAGGGCCTGATCGAGACCGACTGGCTGCCCTTCCCCTTCACCATGAACTGGATCTTCACCCGCCCGGGCCGGGTGCATTTCGACAAGGGCGAGCCCTTCTGCTTCATCACCCTGACCGAGCACCACAAGCTCGAACAGGTCGATCCGGTGCTCAAGCATCTGGAAAGCGACCCGGTGCTCAAGGGCCAGTTCGAGGCCTGGAACGTGCAGCGCAGCACCTTCAACCGCCGTCTGGAGAAGGGCGACCCGCAGGTGGTCAAGGAGGCCTGGCAGCGCTTCTACTTCAAGGGCGAAATCCCCGAGAACGAGGGCCCCCAGCCCGAGACCCACGTCAACAAGCGCCGCCTGAAGCCGGTCCGGCTCGTCTGAACGGCCCGTTCCTAGCGCCGGTCCTCGCCCGGATGCCTGATGCGCGGGCCGAGGTTGTCGATCACCTCGCGCGCATTGAAGGCGTGCGGTTCGCCCGCCGGGCGGGTTCCGTGATGGATGATGATCTCGGCGTCGGCCTCGTAGCGGCTGATCTCCTGGACGTCGAGCTCATGGCTCCACATCGGATCCCAGCGGCTCCAGCCGCCGCGATGGTAGAACCGCCAGGACGGATGCCAGTAGGGACCCCAGGCCGAGCCCGACCAGAACGGATCGGGCGTGCCGACATAGCGGGTGTCGCGCTGGGTGGAGCGGTCCACGGTTTCGAACCAGTCGGCGCCGTTCTGCAGGGTCAGCTCGGCGGCGCGGTACAGCAGGTACATCTCCACCGTATCGCGCGAGGTCACCGAATTGCCGGCGAAGGTCACGCGCCAGCGGTCCGACGCGACCCTGTATTCGGCGTAGCCCTCGTGGTTGCCCGGCGTCTGCGGCATGTATGGCGTGGCCGTCGCGCAGGCGGACAGCGCCAGCGCCGACGCGGCGGCGATCAGAACCCTCTTCATCGGACGTCTCCTCGCGCAGCCCCACGGCTTAACACGTTTCAGCGGGCCCCGTTCCGGCGCTGAAGGCCCGGTCTAGTTCAGCGTCGCGATGTGGTCGGCGATCCGCAGCCGCGCCGGCGAGACCAGGCCCAGGTGCGAGACCCGCACCGAGTGGATCACCGCGTCGATCTCGCGGCGCCAGAAGTCCAGGAACCGGTGGATGCGGGGAAAATCCGGGGCCCGGTCCTGGGTCTGCCACAGGAACTCCTGCAACAGGCCCGGATGGTCGGGCAGGTGGTAGAGAATCTGGGCGGTCGTAAGCCTCTGGCCCCCGAGCTGGGCCTCGAAATCACCACGCACGACAAACCTCACGCTACAGCCTTGCCAGCGGAGGCTGACACGGCCATAAGGCGGCGGCAAGCGGCGGTGTCGATAAAGTGAAGTAAAATCAGATGGTTGGCAGCACGCAAGCTTGACTGCTGCCAGGGGCGGGATCGGGCGCGGCCTGGCCGCGCCCGCCTCGGACTCAGTCGTCGCCGCGGACGATCACGCACTTGATCTCGCCGCGCTCGCACTGCTCGCGCAGCAGCTTGGCCTTGCGCTTGAGTTCCTCGACCCGCGGCTTCATCTCCGCGGCCATGCGCCGGGCGTCGGCGGCCTGGGCCATGGCCTGCGCACGAATGCGCTCGACGTCGACCTGGGTGACGCGGATCCGGCTGACCTCGGCGCGGGCCTGCTGGGCCTGGGTCATGGCCTGGGCGCGAATGCGCTCGATCTCCGCCTGGGAGAGGCGCGCGCGGTTGGCCTGGGCGCGGGCCTGCTGAGCCTGGGCCAGGGCCTGGCTGCGGATTCGCTCGACGTCGACCTGCGAGATGCGCACGCGCTTGGCTTCTTCGCGCGCCCGCATGGCCTCGCGGCGGGCGTCGGCGACGATCCGTTCGACCTCGGCCTCTCGCAGGGCCGAATGGCGCGCATGACGCGCGGCGGCCCTCGCCTCGCCTCGGGCCATGGCGGCGTCGACCCGGGCGTCCACGGCGGCCTCGGCCGCCGCCGCCTGAACGGCGGGAGCCGGAGCCACGGGCGCGACCGGAGCAACTGGAGCAACTGGAGCGACCGGCGCTGCGGGCGCGATCGGAGCCACCGGCGCCTGGGCGCTGGCGGGGACGGAACCGGCGGCGATCGCCAGGGCGGCGACGGCGGCGGCGCCGAAAACGGTATGCGAAATCATGGGCGTCCTCCCTGAGGCATGCTCCCCCGGGGCCGGACCATGACCCGACATTCCCAGGGGCGCACCTTAAGGATGGGTAAGGTTGCGCCCGCCTGGCTCAGCCGCCGCGCCGGTCGCGCTTGGCCTGGACCCGCAGGCGCAGGGCGTTGAGCTTGATGAAGCCCGCCGCGTCGCGGTGGTCGTAGGCGACCTTGCCCTCCTCGAAGGTGACCAGCTCCTGGTCGTAGAGCGAGTAGGGGCTCTCGCGCCCGATGACCGTGACATTGCCCTTGTAGAGCTTGACCTGGACCCGGCCGGTGACCTTCTCCTGGCTCTTGTCGATCAGGGCCTGAAGCATTTCGCGCTCCGGGGCGAACCAGAAGCCGTTGTAGATCAGCTCCGCATAGCGGGGCATCAGGTCGTCCTTCAGGTGCGCGGCCCCGCGGTCCAGGGTGATGGACTCGATGCCGCGGTGGGCGGCCAGCAGGATCGTGCCGCCCGGGGTCTCGTAGACGCCGCGGGACTTCATGCCCACGAAGCGGTTCTCCACCAGGTCCAGGCGGCCGATACCGTTGTCGTGACCCAGTTGATTCAACCTCGTCAACAGTTGAGCGGGACTCATCCGCACCCCGTCGATGGCCACGGGGTCGCCGCCCTCGAAATCCATGGAGATCACGGTCGCCCTGTCCGGGGCGGCCTCGGGCGAAATGGTGCGCTGGTAGACGAATTCGGGCGCCTCGACCGCCGGGTCCTCCAGCACCTTTCCTTCCGAGGAGGAGTGCAGAAGGTTGGCGTCGACGCTGAAGGGCGCCTCGCCGCGCTTGTCCTTGGCGATCGGAATCTGGTGTTTCTCGGCGAAGTCCAGCAGGGCCTCGCGCGAGCGGTAGTCCCACTCCCGCCAGGGAGCGATGACGGTGATGTCGGGCTCCAGCGCATAATAGCCGAGCTCGAAGCGGACCTGATCGTTGCCCTTGCCGGTGGCGCCGTGACAGACGGCGTCCGCGCCGGTCTTCCTGGCGATGTCGATCTGGGTCTTGGCGATCAGCGGCCGGGCGATCGAGGTGCCCAGCAGGTACAGGCCCTCGTAGAGCGCGTTGGCGCGGAACATCGGGAAGACGTAGTCGCGCACGAATTCCTCGCGCAGGTCTTCGATGAAGATGTTCTCGGGCTTGATGCCCAGCAGCAGCGCCTTTTCCCGCGCGGGGGCCAGTTCTTCGCCCTGGCCGAGGTCGGCGGTGAAGGTCACGACCTCCGCGCCGTATTCGGTCTGCAGCCACTTCAGAATGATCGAGGTGTCCAGGCCGCCGGAATAGGCGAGGACCACCTTGTTGATCTTGGGGCGCGCGGTCATGGCGAACTTTCGATTGTGCAGTGCGGAAATGTCAGGCGCGCCTTTAACGGCGCCAGGGCGCGCGGTTCAAGGGCGATGGCGCGAAACGATCCGTTTTTGCGCTTGCGCGGGGCCGGTCAGTCGGGGCCTAACTACCTGACCAGCTGGAAGGAATCATGACCTCGCCCGCTCCGCCGCCGCCCAGACTGCTGTTCCGGCCCGACGCCTTTTTCATCAAGCCATGGCGAGGATGGGGCGTCATCCGCGACGCGCGCGGGCGCACGGCCAAGCGGTTCGAGACCTCCGGCGGCGGATCGGTCGGATCGCGCGCGGCGCGCACCTTCCAGACCATCTGCTATGACGATGGAACCACGACGACCACCGAGTGGGAGATCGAGACCGACGACGAGGCGCACTTCTATGCGCGCGACCCCAAGACCGAGCTGGAAGGCCGCGGACGCGAGTCCGGAGAGGAGTTCATCTGGGACGCCCGCATGCCGGTAAAGACCCGCTTCGGAACCTTCACCGCGAAGATCAAGGTGGTCTACACCCTGCTTTCGCCCACCGCCGCCTTCGGCTTCACCGAGACGCGCATGCTCGGCGTGCTGGTAAGCACGGCCACGACCTATTTCGAGCACGTTCCGGAGGTCTAGACCGTCACCTGCGCGCCCAGCTCGACCACGCGGCCGGGCGGGATGTGGAAGAAGTCGGTCGGGTTGGCGGCGTTTTTCATCAGGAAGATGAACAGCTTGTCCTGCCAGAGCGGCATGCCGCTCTGGGCCGAGGGCACCACCGAGCGGCGGCCCAGGAAGAAGGAGGTCGACATGATGTCGAACTTCAGCCCCTGCTTGCGGCACACGCCCAGCGCCTTGGGCACATTGGGCGATTCCATGAAGCCGTAGGCGATGGTGATGCGCTTGAAGTCCGGATTGACCGTCTCCATCGTCACGCGGTCGGCGTCGCGCACCCTGGGCTGATCCAGGGTCTTGACCGTCAGGATCACGTTCTTCTCGTGCAGCACCTTGTTGTGCTTGAGGTTGTGCATCAGCGCCACCGGCGCCACGCCGGTGTCCGAAGTCAGGAAGATGGCGGTGCCCGGCGCCCGGTGCGGCGGGCGGGCCTTGAGCATGTCGATCAGGTCGTTCAGCGGAATGGAGTCGCGCCGGGTCTTGTCGGTCAGGATCTGGGAGCCGGTGGTCCAGGTCCACATGATCAGGACCAGGGCGGCGCCCAGCGCCAGCGGCATCCAGGCGCCCTGCGGGATCTTCAGCATGTTGGACGAGATGAACACCACGTCCAGGCAGCCGAGCGGCACCAGCAACAAGAGGCTCCGCCACACCGGCCACTTCCACATGTGGCGCAGGATCACCCAGGCCAGCAGGGTGTCGACGAACATGGCGCCGGTGACCGCGATCCCGTAGGCCGAGGTCAGGTTGGACGAGGTGCGGAACATGACCAGCAGCACCAGCACGCCGACCATCAGCAGGGTGTTGACCTGGGGCACGAAGATCTGGCCCGCCTGGGTCTCGCTGGTGCGCTTGATGTCGATGCGGGGCAGCAAGCCCAGCTGCACCGCCTGCTGGGTCATGGAGAAGGCGCCGGTGATCACCGCCTGGCTGGCGATGACGGTGGCGGCCGTGGCCAGGCCCAGGATCGGCCAGTAGGCGACCGGTGGCACCATGCGCCAGAACGGATCGACGCTGGCGTGGGGATGGGAGAGCACGAAAGCGCCCTGGCCCAGGTAGTTCAGGGTCAGGCACGGCAGCACCAGCCCGATCCAGGCGGTGCGGATCGGCTGCTTCCCGAAGTGGCCCATGTCGGCGTAGAGCGCCTCGGCCCCGGTCACCGCCAGGAAGACGCTGCCCAGGATCACGAAGCCCAGGAAGCCGTTGGAGATCAGGAACAGCACGCCGTAGTGGGGCGACAGGGCGCGCAGGATGCTGAAGTCGTCGGAGATGTGGAAGACGCCCAGTCCCGCGATGGTCAGGAACCAGAGCGCGGTGATGGGGCCGAAGAAGCGCGCCACATTGGCCGTGCCGCGCGACTGGATCATGAACAGGGCGATCAGGATGCCCGCCGCGATCGGCACCACGAAGGGCGCCACGGAATGGCCGACGCCGGGCGCGATCTTCAGGCCCTCGACCGCGGACAGCACCGAGACCGCCGGGGTGATGATGCCGTCGCCGTAGAACAGGGCCGCGCCGCAGACGCCCAGGAAGAACACCGCGCGAGTCTTGCGGCCTATGGCGTGCTGGGCCAGGGCCATCAGGGCCAGGGTCCCGCCCTCGCCCTTGTTGTCGGCGCGCATCAGGAAGACGACGTACTTGACCGTGACCACCAGGATCAGGGCCCAGAACACCAGGGAGATGACGCCCAGCACCGCCGCCTCGCCGCCGCCGCCGCGCGAGTGGGACAGGGCCTCGCGCATGGCGTAGATCGGGCTGGTCCCGATGTCGCCGAACACCACGCCCACCGAGCCCAGCGCCATGGCCCAGAAGCCGTGGCCCTTGGCGCCGGCATGGCCGCCGTTCGCCCCGTCACCGTGGGCGGGGGGTGAGGACTTCGAGGCGGAATCGGGAAGCGGCGAGCCGTCTTTCGGCTCCGTGGGCGCGTGGGGCGAGGAGACCGCCTCGGCGCCGGGGGTGTCCCCAGCCATTCAAATTCTCCGGGCGCCGCGACGCGCGGCCCCTGTCTGATCGGGCGGGGCCATTACGCCACTTCGGTGCAGCATTCAATGTCGCCGATCAAGTGAGCCCTTTGAACGCGCGAGAGACCGGCCTAGGTTCCATGTCAAGCTTCGGGGTTCCGATGTCCGACAGCCAACGCTTTCCCGTGGCGATCCACGCCCTGGTCTATCTGGCCCACAGGGGCGCCGACGCGCCCGAACGCGCCGTGTCCAGCGCGGCCCTGGCCGCCTCCATGCCCACCAATCCTGTGGTCGTGCGCCGCGCCACCGGCATGCTGGCCCGCGCGGGCCTGATCGGCACCCGCTCCGGCGCGTCCGGCGGGGCCTGGCTGCTGCATCCCGCGAGCGAAATCCGCCTGGATCAGGTGCTGAAGGCGGTGGACGGCTGCGCCGAGCTGGGCTGCCCGCCGCCGGGCGCCAGGGGCTGTCCGGTGGGCGAGCGGATCCCCAGGGTGGTGTCCGGCGCGCTGGAGGCCGCCAGCGCCGCGGCGGCCGAGCGGCTCGGGCGGATCAGCGTCGCCGACCTGCTGGCGGAGATGGAGACGGTCCCGGCTTGAACCGGCCGCCCCGGCGTGCTCGATTCAGCGCCTTGCCGAAGCAGGGGAGCCGCCCGTGGCCGAACGCCGCCTGTGCCTGATCACCGGAGCCTCCGCCGGCATCGGTTCAGCGCTTGCCCGGGTCTATGCAGCCCACGGCTGGGACGTGGCCCTGGCCGCACGCCGCGCCGAGCGGCTGGCGGTGCTGGCCGACGAGCTCCGGCTCAAGCACGGGGTCGACACCCTGGTCCTGCCCGCCGACCTGGCCGACCCGGGCGCGCCGGAAAAGCTGGCCGGCGAGATCGAGGCCAACGGACGGGTGGTCGACGCCCTGGTGAACAACGCCGGCTACAGCCTGCCCAGCGGCTTCGCTCCCAACGCCTGGGCCGACCAGAGGAAGTTCCTGCAGGTCATGCTGATCGCGCCGACGGAGCTGGCGCACCGGGTGCTGCCCGGCATGATCGATCGGCGCTTCGGGCGTATCGTCAACGTCTGCTCGCTGGCGGGGCTGCTGCCGTCCACGGCCGGCGACACCCTGTACGGCGCGACCAAGGCCTATCTGATCAAGTTCTCCCAGAGCCTGCACCTGGAGACCCGCGAGCAGGGGGTGCACGTCTCTGCGCTCTGCCCCGGCTACACCTATTCCGAATTCCACGACGTCAACGGCTCGCGCCCCAAGGTCAGCCAGGCCTTTCCCGAGTGGGTGTGGATGGGCGCCGACGAGGTGGCGGAGGTGGGCTACGAGGCGGCCGAGGCCAACCGGCCCATGGCCGTGCCCGGCGCGCCGAACAAGGTGATGGCGGCCCTGCTCAAGCTCTTCCCCGACGAGTGGACGCTGCAGCTGGCCGCCCGCCACGCCAGCCGGCTGGGGCGGCTGTAGTCCGCTCCAGTCCCTATTTGTGCTGCACGTAGGGCTTGGCGACCGCGTTGGTGATCACGCCATGGGTGGCGTCCGAGACGCCGACCAGGATGAACTGCACCGCCATGGCGCAGAGGATCAGGCCCAGCACCCGCACGACAATGGCCATGCCGATCTTACCGAGCAGGCGGGTGATGAGGCCGGTCAGGCTGAAGCTGGCCAGCGTCGCGATCCCGATGGCCACGATGGCGGCGGCGCCGACCGCCAGGCCCGCCGGGCCGTACTTCTGCGCCTCGCTGGACTGGATGATGGCGGTGGAGATGGCGCCCGGACCGATCAGCAGCGGCATGGCGAAGGGCACCACCATGTTCTGGAAACGGGCGCGGGCCCAGGCGCGGGTGTCCTTGCTCTGCTCGCCGTCGCCGTCGGAGAACGAGCCGATGTAGTCGGTGCGGCTCATGTCCAGGCCCAGCAGGAACAGCAGCACGCCCCCGGCGATGCGGAAGGCCGACAGCGAAATGCCGAAGAACTGCAGGACACCCAGGCCCGTGAAGAAGAAGAAGCCCAGGAACAGGGTCGAGAACAGGGCGATGTAGAAGGCCACCAGCCGTCGCTGGGGCGGGGTGGCGCCGGCCGTGGCGGCGGCGAAGATCGGCACGTTGCCGATGGGATCGATCAGGGCGAAGAGCGCCACGAACGAGTTGACGCCCAGTTCCAGGAGGTTCATTCGACCCGCTCAGCCATGAGATTCGAAAACGCGCACGACGCGGCGGCAACCTAACCGCCCGGAGCGTCGCCGCAAGCCGGAGTAAACCCATGCCCGCTGATCCCCGCCTGATCGTCGCGCTCGACCATGCCTCCTCGGATGATGCGCGGGCCCTGGTGGAGGCGCTGGACGACGCGGTCAGCTTCTACAAGGTCGGGCTGACCCTGCTGGCGCGCGGCGACGGCGTGGCCCTGTCCCATGCGCTCCGCGCCGCCGGCAAGCAGGTGTTCCAGGACTGGAAGCTGCACGACATCGGCGCCCAGGTGGAGGGCGCGGCGGCGGCCGTGGCCGACGGGGGCTGCGACCTGCTCACCGTCCACGCCGAGCCCCAGGTGATGAGCGCCGCGGTGCGCGGCCGGGGCCAGACCGACACCAAGATCCTGGCGGTGACGGTGCTGACCAGCCTGACCGACGAAGACCTGGCCCAGATCGGCTACGCCGCCCGCGCCGCCGAGCTGGTGGAGCGCCGGGTGCGCCAGGCCATGGACTGCGGCGTCGACGGGGTGGTGGCCAGTCCGCTGGAGGCCGCTCGTGTGCGCCAGATCGCCAGCGAGGCCGGCCGGCCCGACTTCCTGGTGGTCACGCCCGGGGTCAGGCCCGCGGGCGCCGCCCAGGATGACCAGGCCCGGACCGCGACGCCGTCAGGCGCGCTGAAGGCCGGCGCCAGCCATCTGGTGGTCGGACGCCCGATCACGGCGGCGGGCGATCCCCGCGCGGCGGCCGCGGCGATCCTGGCCGAGATGGGACCCGCGCTCGCCCTGGTTTGAACCTCCCGCCCGCCGGACCGTTAGGGCTCCGACGCCACGCGCCCTGCGAGGCGCGTGGAGATACCGCATATGAAGACCCTGATCGTCGCGGCCGTGGCCGCCGCGTCCCTGCTTGCGCCAGCTATGGCCTCGGCCCAGCCCGTGGGCGAGCGTCCCATGCACGACGAGCATCGGATGGACCAGCGCGCCGACCAGCGGGACCACCGCATGGACGACCGTTCGGACCGCCACGGCGACCGCCGCTGGCGCCATCGCCATCAGACGCGCGTCTGCTACGTGCGTCACCATCACCGGGTTTGCCGGATGCGTTGGGGCTGATCGGCGCGCAGAGGCCCTAGCGGCGGCAGCCGCAGCCGTGCGACAGCGGGCGTCCGTGAGGATGTCCGCCGCCCGTGCGCACCGAAACGCTGGCCCGCGCCGAGGCGAAGGCCGATGCATGGGCCGATGCGCCGGCGCTTGCCTCGACAAAGGCGCCGCCGCCGCCGCCCCCGGAGGTGAAGGCCGGATCGGCCCCGGTTCCGCCCGTCATGCCTCCCAGGAAGAAGCTGGCGTCGAGCTGGATGTCTTCCTCCGGCGGCGGCCCATAGCCGCCGTCGTGATCCCCATGTCCGCCCCGGCTGTCGTGTCCGCGGTGGCGGCGTTCAGGCGGCGTGTCCCGGTCGTCCTGCGCGTCTTCGCTGTCCTGGCTGACCTCGGCGCGGGCATAGGCCCGGGCGCTTCCGCCCTGGACCTCCGCGCGCGCTTCGGCGTGAGCCTCGGCGCCTGAGCTGTAGCGGTCGATCCAGAAACGATGCTGATGAGCCGGAGCGGCGGCCGCCGAAACCCCCGAGACGGCGACGCTCCCCACGAGGAGGAGGCAGGCGGCGATCGATCGAACCATGGCGCGTCCTTCGTGTCGCTCGCTAGACGGCCGCTCCGGCCCGACACGGAGGCTGCGCCCATCGCGGGCGCCTTTCCACAGGCTGCGCTCGCCGGGCGAGCACGATTCCCCTTTCCGGAGAGACGCTTAACCAAGCCGCGAGGCCTGAACGCCTAGAAATCGACAGCGAGGCCCTTGCGTTCCCAGTCGCCGTAGCGCGTGGGCTCCAGGCCCTTGGGGCCGTCGAATTCGGTGGCCGGATCTGCGGCGGCCGCCGCGGCGCGGCGGGCGGCGGCTTCTTCCAGGGCCCGCCGGGCGGCTGGGCTCAGGGCCTTGCCGGGCGCGGCGCCCTCGGGAGGCTGAGGCTCGGATGGATCGCTCATCAGGGCAGTTTCACACCGGACCGGTGCAGTTGCACGGTCAATTGCGCGTTCTCGTCCTCGGTCAGGATGGCGCGCAGGCGTGGGAACAGGATGTCCTCCTCCTCGCGCACGTGCTCGTCCAGGAGGGCGCGCAGACGCGCCACGTCCGCGTGCCAGCGGGGATCGTCCTCGCTCAACCGCTCGATCTCGAAGAACAGGGTCTTGGCCTCGGCGTGCGCCTCGATCGGCCGCGTTCCCGGCAGGTTGGGGTCGGCGAGCCGCAAGGCCGGATAGACCACGTTCTCCTCCTGGAAGGCATGGCGGTCCATCACTTGCCGGAGGCGGCGCGCCAGACGGCGGCGGCGGGCGCGGTCGCCGGGGCGGGTCTCGGCGATCTGGTCGAACAACTCGGCGATCTCCAGATGATCGGCCTTGAGGGTGTCTTCCCAGTCCCCGGTCAGGCTTTCCGCCGCCTGGGTCAGGGCGCGGCGCCCCGCCTGGGCGGCCAGGC
>CAYSNW010000012.1:0-76119 GCA_964432415.1 uncultured Caulobacteraceae bacterium | reverse complement strand
ACGCCGCGCTCGAGGCGGCCGTCGCCGGCGCCGCTGACGAAGGCGCCCGCCGCGCCGCCGTGGTCGCCGCCATCAAGGACTGGCTCGACCAGGGCCGCGCCCAGGCCCGGCTCAAGCTCGAGGGCGGCCTTGAGGGTGTGGCGGTCGCGCGGATCCTGTCCGGTCTCGCCGACCAGGCGGTGCAGGCCCTGTGGAACTACGCCTGGGTCCACGTCGTGCAGAGCGCCAATCCGACCGAGGCCGAACGCATGGCCCTGATCGCGGTCGGCGGCTATGGCCGCGGCGTGCTGGCCCCCTATTCGGACCTGGACCTGCTGTTCCTCCGGCCCTGGAAGGAGACCGCCTCGGGCGAGAGCCTGACGGAGTTCATGCTCTATGCCCTGTGGGACCTTGGCTTCAAGGTCGGCCACGCCTCGCGCACACCCCAGGAGACCATCCGCCTGGCGCGGGAAGACTTCACCATCCGCACGGCCGTGCTGGAGGGCCGCTTCCTGGCCGGGGACGAGGCCCTGTTCGCCGACCTGCGCCGCCGCTTCGAGAAGGAGGTGATGAAGGGCACGGCCAAGGCCTTCGTCGCCGCCAAGCTGGAGGAGCGCGACGCCCGCCACGCCAAGGCGGGGACCTCACGCTATCTGGTCGAACCCAACGTCAAGGAGGGCAAGGGCGGCCTGCGCGACCTGCACACCCTGTTCTGGATCGCACGCTACCTGCACCCCGAGGCCCGCGACAGCTTTTCGGCGACAGAGGGCCTGCTGACGCCCAAGGAGCGGCGCACGCTGGAGCAGGCCTTCAACTTCTTCTGGGCGGTGCGCTGCCACCTGCATTTCGTCTCGGGGCGTGCCGAGGAACGCATGGGCTTCGACGTCCAGCCCGAGATCGCCCGGCGCATGGGCTATGTCGGCCGCGCCGACGAGAGCGCGGTGCAGCGTTTCATGCGCCGCTACTTCCTGACCGCCAAGGACGTGGGCGGCCTGACCCGCGCCTTCTGCGCCAAGCTCGAAACCGAGGGGGCCAAGGCGCCCCAGGGCCTCTCGCGGTTCCTGCCGATCGCGCGGCCCAGGCGCAAGAAGCTCAAGGGCGAGGAGGGCTTCATCGAGGAGGATGGCCGCCTGGCGCTGGCCGATCCGAAGCTGTTCGACAAGGACCCGGTCAATCTGATCCGGCTGTTCCGGGTCGCCGACCGCTACGACCTGGACCTGAACCCCGACACCTTCACCGCGGTGGTGCGCTCGCTCAATCTGGTGACGCCGAAGCTGCGGCGCGATCCGGAGGCCGCGCGGGCCTTCCTCGACGTGCTGGCGCGCGGGAACAACCCCTACCGCACCCTCTCGCTGATGAACGATGCGGGCCTGCTGGGCCGCTTCCTCCCGGAATTCGGGCGGGTGACGGGCCAGACCCAGCTCAACCGCTACCACGCCTATACCGTCGACGAGCACACGCTGCGGGCCATCGGCATCATCAGCGACATCGCCCACGGGCGGCTGGAGGAGGACCACCCGCTGTCCACCTCGATCCTGCCGGCCATCGCCGACAAGGAAGCGCTGTACCTGGCCATGCTGCTGCACGACACCGGCAAGGGCGGGTCGCGCGGCCAGGAGCTGGACGGGGAGATCGCCTGCCGGCGCGCCTGTGAACGGCTGGGCCTGCCGCGGGCCCAGGCCGACATGGCCGCCTGGCTGGTGCTCAATCACCTGGTGATGAGCGACTTCGCCCAGAAACGCGACGTCACCGACCCCGACACGGTCGCCGCCTTCGCCCGTATCGTGGAAAACCCCGAGCGCCTGCGTCTGCTGCTGGTCCTGACCACCGCCGACATCCGCGCGGTCGGACCCGGGGTCTGGAACGGCTGGAAGGGCCAGCTGCTGCGCGAGCTCTACGCCGCCACCGAGGCCGCCTTCCGCGGCGGGCGCGGCGCCGATCCGGCCACCAATTTCAGGAAGCGCGCCGAAGCCGAGGCCGAGGCGGCGCGAGAGGACCTGGTCCGCGACGAACCCCAGGCCCTGGCCTTCGTCGAGGCCATGGAGGACGCCTATTTCGCGGCCACCACGCCGGCTGAGCACAAGGCTCATGCCGAGCTGGCGCGCCTGGCGGCCAAGGGCGGCGCGGCGGCCAAGGCCCGCTTTCGCGATGACCGCAACGCCGCGGAACTGTCGATCGCGGCCAGGGACCGCCAGGGCCTGTTCGCCGACCTGGCCGCCAGCCTCTCGGCCCAGGGCGCCAACGTTATCGGGGCGCGGGTGTTCACCTCGACGGGCGGCCTGGCGCTGGACGTCTTCTACCTGCAGGACGCCACCGGCGCGCCGTTCGGGCGTCACCATCTGGCGGCCCTGAACAAGGCCTGCCGGGAGCTGGAACAGGCCGCGCGCGGCGAGGCCAAGGCGCGCGAGGCCCCGCGCGAAGGCGGCTGGCGGGCGCACGGACTGGACCTGGCGCCCCTGGTGGTGGTGGACAACGAGTCCACCGACGCGGCCACCATTGTGGAGGTTTCGGGGCGCGACCGGCACGGCCTGCTGGCGGCGCTGGCGCGCACGCTTTCGGACTCCGGCCTGAGCATCTCCTCGGCCCATGTCGACAACTATGGGGCTCGGGCGGTGGACGCCTTCTATGTGCTGGATGCGGGCGGCGGAAAGCTGACCGATCCCGAGCGGATCGAGGCGCTGAAGGGCGCGCTCAAGGCGGTGTTCGGTCCGTCGCCGGCGGTGGCCGCGGCCTGAGCCGGCCTATTGAATTCCGTGCGACGGGTTCTCAAATAGGACTGTGATCCGGAGGGTTCGCGCCTCTCGAAGGGCGGGCCCGATCCGGACCGGAGTCGCTTTGTCTCGAGGACTTCGCCGTGAATCGACCCGTCCTGTTCGACAGCCCGTTCCTGCTGGGTTTCGAACACACCCGAGCCCTGATCGAGCGCGCCGCCAAGGCGGCCGCCGAGAGCTATCCGCCCTACAATGTGGAAGCCTTGGCCGAGGATCGGGTGCGGATCACCCTGGCGGTCGCGGGCTTCACGCCCGAGCAGTTGTCGGTGAGCGTCGAGGACCGCCAGCTGGTGGTCCAGGGCAAGCGCGAGGGCGAGGACCGGGCCTTCCTGCATCGCGGCATCGCCGCGCGTGGGTTCGTCCGCAGTTTCGTCCTGGCCGACGGGCTGGAGGTCGAGGCCGCCAGCCTGGAACACGGGCTTCTACATGTCGATCTGGTTCGCCCGGAGCCTGCCCGGCAGGTGCGCCAGATTCCAATCCGGACGATCGGCTGAACCCCGGCCCGTTCGAGACGTTGAGTTTTTCAGGAGGTGGTCTTGATGACACCGCTGCTTACGAATGAAGCCTTCAAGGCGCTGGGCGCCCCGGACCTGGTCTATGTCCGTCCCGTGAAGGCCAAGGAAGTGCTCGGCGGCACGCCGGTGGAGGCGGTGCAGGGCTTTGAGCTCGATCCCAACCAGACCCTCTATGCGGTCCATTCCGCCGATGGCTCGCGCCTGGCGGTGCTGATCGACCGCGAATCCGCCGTGGCAGCGGCTGTGGCGCACGAACTGGCGCCGGTGTCGGTGCACTGAACCCCGCGGCGGCCCTCACCGGGCCGCCGGTCTTCCCTCGCAGAAATCAGGCGGCGTTCGGCTGGGCCTGGCGGGCCAGCAGGGCATAGAGCGCGTCGGCTGTGCGCGCGTGGCGAAGCTGCTCGCGCAGATCCTTCTGGCGCAGCAGGCGCGAGACCTTGGCCAGGGCCTGCAGGTGATTGACCCCCGGCTCACGCGGGGCAAGCAGCACGAAAATCAGATCCACCGGACGATCATCGACCGCGTCGAAGGCGATGGGCTGCTCGAGCTTGAGAAACAGGCCGCGCATGCGGTCCAGATCGTCCAGCCGTGCGTGGGGCACGGCTACGCCCTGGCCGACGCCCGTCGAACCATGGCTCTCACGCTCGATCAGGGCGTCAAGCACCGTCCCGGCGTCGAGGCCCAGCTTGCGGGCCGCGAGGTCCGCGGCGGCGGAAAGCGCCTGCCGCTTGGTCGTTACGCTGATCCGCGCGGCGATCGCGCCACGCTGCAACAACTCACCGATATCCATCTAATCCCCGACCCGGCGCCTATTCTCGATCGCAAGCGGACGGCAGAACGCGCCGCACCCGCAGAGGTTTCCGATGACTGTAGCGCCTATTGGTGCTGTTTCCCTGAACGGGTCCGTTCGGGATCGATCCAGCCGATATTCCCGTCGGGCCGGCGATATACCACAGACAATCCATCGTGCGCGGCGTTTCTGAACAGCAGCACCGGATAGTTGGTCAGATCCAGTTCCAGCACGGCCATGGACACGGTCATGGTCTTAATCACGCGCTCGGTTTCGGCCACGACCATGGCCGCCGGAATCCCGTTGTCGTGCGACGATTCGCCGTCGGCGAAGACGGTGGCCTCGTCCTCGTCCCCGTCGTCGTCCTCGAGCGGGCGAAGCACGGTGACCGGCGCGGTCTCTTCGGCCCCGCGCCCGTTCGTGGCCCTGTGGCTCTTGAGCCTTCGCTTGTAGCGCCTGACGCGCTTTTCGATCTTGTCCAGGACGCCGTCGAAGGCGCCGTGGGCGTCGGCCCCGAAGCCGTGGCCCACCACCTGCTGGCCCGAGGCCAGGGTGACCAGGCAATCGACCCGGAACAGGTGGCCGTCGCGGGTGACGACGACATCGGCGCCGCCGCCCCGTTCGAAATACTTGCCGATCTGTCCGGAGAGTTCTTCGACGATGCGTGAGCGTAGCGCATCACCAACGTCGACGTGCTTGCCGCTGACTTGGACTTGCATGCCATTACAACGCGCCCAGGTCCCGAAGGTGTCAAGCGTCGCCGCGATGGGTCTGGAAACGCTTGCGTGATCGACGCGCGAGGCTAAAGCTCAACCCACCGCAAACCCTTGACCGGACAGCGCCATGGAACCGAACGAACCCTCCGAAATGATCAGCGAGATTGAGGAGGAGCGCCACGAGGAGCACAAGAAGGACTCGTTCCGGAACTTCGCGGCGGTCTGGGTCGCGATCCTCGCGGCGATGATGGCCATCCGCGGCGTCGGGGCCGAACAGGCCAAGGACGAGATGATCGCCAAGAACATCCAGGCGAGCGACACCTGGTCCCACTACCAGGCCAAGAACGTGCGGCAGAACATGTACAAGATCGCCGCCGACGGGGTGGCGGTCGACCTGAAGTCGCCGTCCCTGGGCGGCGAGCAGCGTGCGGCGGAGGAAAAGCGCCTGGCCGACTACCAGAAGGCCATCAAACGCTACGACAGCGAGGCCATGCGTCCGGGCGATCCCCAGAGCGGCGGCAAGGCCGAGATCAGCGAACGCGCCAAGGCCTACGAGGAAGAGCGCGACGTGCTCGACCACAAGAACCACAATTTCAATCTCGCGGAGATGTTCTTCCAGCTGGGCCTGGTGCTGGCGTCGGTCTCCATCCTGCTCAACTCACGCAAGCTGCTGACCGCCTCGATCATCCTGGGCGCCCTGGGGGCGCTGCTGGCGGCGAACGGCTTCTTCTGGGTGGTTCAGGCGATCGGCTAGCGGCGGGGAGCGTTCAGCTCGCCTGCATCATCCGCTTGCGCTCGAGCGAGGAGGGGATGCGCATCGCCTCGCGGTACTTGGCGACCGTGCGCCGGGCGATATCGACGCCGGCCTCCTTCAGGATCTCCACGATCCGGTCGTCGGAGTGCACGTCGTCGGCGGCGCGCTCGGCCTCGATCAGCTGCTTGATCTTGTGACGCACGGCCTCGGCCGAGTGGGAGGCGCCGCCGTCCGACGAATTGATCGAGGCGGTGAAGAAGAACTTCAGCTCGAACACGCCGCGCGGGGTGGCCACGTACTTGTTGGAGGTCACCCGGCTGACGGTGGATTCGTGCATGCCGATGGCGTCGGCGACGGTCTTCAGGTTCAGGGGCCGCAGGTGCTCGACGCCGAAGGCCAGGAAGGCGTCCTGCTGGCGCACGATCTCCGACGACACCTTCATGATGGTTTTGGCCCGCTGGTCCAGGCTCTTCACCAGCCAGTTGGCGGTGGCCATGCATTCGGAGACGAAGGACTTTTCCTGCTCCGAGCGCGCGCCGGTCGCAACGCGGGCGTGGTAGCGCTGGTCGATCAGCAGCCGGGGCAGGGTGTCGGAGTTCAGCTCCACCCGCCAGCCGCCCGCCGGGTCTTCACGCACGAAGACATCGGGGACCACGGTCTGCACCGTCTCGCCGCTGCCGAAGGCCGATCCGGGCCGCGGCGTCAGCGCCTTCAGCTCCGCGATCATGTCGCGCAGGTCGTCCTCGTCGACACCGCAGACGCGACGGAGGCCTGACAGGTCGCGCCGGGCCAGCAGCTCGAGGTTGTCCACCAGCGTCGCCATGGCGGGGTCGAAGCGGTTCTTTTCCTTCAGTTGCAGCGCCAGGCATTCCGGCACGCTGCGCGCCATCACCCCGGTGGGCTCGAAGCCCTGGCAGCGATGGAGCACGCGCTCGACCAGATCCTCGCCACAGCCGAGGCGCTCGGCGATCTCGGCCGTGGAGGCGCGCAGGTAACCCCCCTCGTCGACGCCGTCGATCAGGGACAGGGCCACGGCGTGTTCGGCCGGTGTGAAGCCGGCCATCGAGGCCTGCTCGCTCAGGTGCTCGTGCAGGGTCTTTTCGCGCTGGGAGGCGCGTTCGTAGATGTCGCCGTCGCTCTCGACCCCGCCCTTGCCCGCGCGGCTCCAGTCGGTCATCGGCGCGTCGGGGGCCTGTTCGGCGGCGCGCTCGGCCGCGGCCTCGGCCGGCGAGGTGTCGCCGTAGACGTCGTCGTCGCGGGCGTCGACGGAGTCCTTGGCGGCGGTGGAGTCCTCGCCGGAGAATTCCAGTTCGCGGGTCTCGGCCGGGGCCTCGGCGGCGGGCGCCTCGTCTGAGGCCTCGGGCTGGCGGTCGGTCTCGTCGCGTTGCAGCAGCGGATTGCGTTCGAGCTCGGCCTCGACGAAGGCGTCGAGTTCGAGATTCGATAGCTGCAGGAGCTTGATCGCCTGTTGCAGCTGCGGGGTGACCACCAGGGACTGGCCCTGCCGCAACTCGAGACGCGCACTGAGCGACAAGTCGCCCTCCTCTTGGCCCGGTTCTTGCGTGCAAGATGCGGGTCAAGGGTTAACGTAGGCCGAAGAGCTTGGCCGTGGGCCGCTTTGGCCGCCCGCTGGCCGGGCCTTACTGGAAGGTGTCGCCCAGATAGACCCGGCGCACTTCCGGATCGGCGAGGATCTCGTCGGGCGAGCCCTCGAACAGCACCTCGCCGCCATGGATGATCGAGGCGCGGTCGATGATGTCGAGCGTCTCGCGCACGTTGTGGTCGGTGATCAGGACCCCGATGCCGCGGCTCTTGAGGTAGCCGATCACCTCGCGGATGTCGGCGATGGCCAGGGGGTCGATCCCCGCGAACGGCTCGTCCAGCAGCATGAAGGAGGGTTCGCTGGCGAGCGCGCGGGCGATTTCCACCCGCCGGCGTTCACCGCCCGAGAGCGAGGCGGCCGGGGCGGTCTTCAGGTGCGAGATGCGCAGCTCGTCCAGCAGGCCGTCGACGGCGGCCTTGGCCTTGGCCGGGTTGCGTTCGTGCAGCTCGACCACAGCCATGACGTTTTCGGCCACGCTCATGCCGCGGAAGATCGAGGCTTCCTGCGGCAGGTAGCCGACGCCCAGGCGCGCGCGCTGGTACATGGGCTGGCCGGTGATGTCCTCGCCGTCCAGATAGATGTGGCCGTAGTCGACCCCGATCAGGCCGGTGATCATGTAGAAGCAGGTGGTCTTGCCCGCGCCGTTGGGGCCGAGCAGGCCCGCGACCTCGCCGCGCTTGAGGCTCAGCGACACGCTCTTGACCACGGCCCGGTCGCGGAACGACTTGCCGATGCGGTCGACGAACAGGCCCTCGCGCGCGATCCGGGGCGCCTCGCCCAAGGGGGCGGGGTCGGGTTGCGGCCTGGCGGAAAAGCGGGACTTCAGCAGCAAGAGATCACTGTTTCTTGTCGGGATAGACCAGGGCGCGCACGCGGCCGCCGTCCATCTGGCTGGTGCCGGCCTTGACCTGAACGGTCAGCCGTTCGCCGCGCATGACGTTCTCGCCCTGGGCCAGCACCACATTGCCGGTGACCAGGATGGTGTCGGTGGCCTGGGTGTAGACCGCCTTGTCGCCGCGCACGGTCTGGGTGGGGGTGACGAAATAGACGTTGCCGGTGGCTTCCAGGTGGTCGATGTCGCTCACCGCGCCGGCGGGGGCCGCGCCCGGGGCCGGCTTGGGCCCGGCGGCAGGGGAGGAGGAGCGGTAGAAGACGTTCACCTGGTCGGCGCGCATGCGGTTCTGGCCCTGCAGGATCTCGACCCGGCCCTTGTAGGTGGCCATCTTTTGGGCGTCGTACAGGTCGAAACGGTCGGCGGTGATGTCCATCGGCCCGCCACCGGGCGCGATCTGGGCCTGGGCCCCGCCGACGCTGAGCAGCATGGCGCCCGAAAGGATCGCCGCGCCAAAGCCCGCCCCAAAGCTTTTCCAGCGTTTCATTATCGGCCTCCGCCCTGCGCCGGGCTGCCGCCGCGGCGCGTCTGATAGATGCGCGTGTGCACATTGCCCGAGAAGCTCAGGTGAGCGCCACGGTCATAGATGCCATAGGACGAAGCGCTGATCTCTCCAATAGGCCCGTGGCCCGAGATCGGCCGGTCGCCGGTCACCACGGTCGTGCGGGTGTCGATCAGCGCCCGGTCGGTGACGAAGGCGTAGCCCGAGGCGGTGTCGCTCAGTTTCACCGTGCCCTCGACCCGGGCGGTGTGGCCGGTCTGGTCGAACACGCCGCGCGCGGCCTCGATCTGCAGGGTGTGGTTGGGGCCCGTCGAAAGCTTGAGCAGCAGCTGGTCCAGGTGGATCAGCTGGTTGACGCCGGCCGGGCGACTGGCTTCCCGGGCCCCGAGCACGAAGGACTGGCCCTTGTCGTCCTGGCCGTAGAAGTGCGGGTTGGTCATGCGGATGCCGCGCCCCGGCAGGTTGGGCAGGTTGGCCATCAGCGCCTTGATGCCCATCCAGCCGAAGAGGGACAGCAGGACCAGCCCGATCATCACCGGCAGGGCCCGGCGGTAGAATTTGATCAGCCGCGAACGCCTGCGCCACTGCTCCATGGCCCGCACCACCCGCTCCGCGTCGGCGGCGGTCTCGATGGCGTTGCTGTGGACGGCGTCGTCGGACATCGCACGCCTCAGCTGTGGGCGAAGATGTCGGAGTCTTCCCAGCCGGCCAGGTCGAGCTGGGCGCGGGTCGGGAGGAAGTCGAAACAGGCGGCGGCGAGACCGGCGCGGCCTTCGCGCTCCAGGATCACGTCCAGCTTCGCCTTCAGCGCATGCAGGTGCAGCACGTCGGAGGCGGCGTAGTTCACCTGGTCCTGGCTGAGAGTGGCCGAACCCCAGTCGGAACTCTGCTGCGCCTTGGACATCTCCACGCCCAACAGTTCGCGCGTTACGTCCTTCAGGCCGTGGCGGTCGGTGTAGGTGCGCGCCAGCTTGGACGCGATCTTGGTGCAGTAGACGGGCGCGGTCACCACGCCCAGATGCAGGGCGAACATGGCGATATCAAAGCGGCCGAAGTGGAAGAGCTTCAGCACCTTCGGATCGGCCAGCAGGCGCTTCAGGTTCGGCGCGTCGTAGGCCGGACGGTTCAGGCGCACCACATGGGCGTCGCCGTCGCCGGCCGACAGCTGCACCACGCACAGCGGGTCGCGCCGGAAGCGCAGGCCCATGGTCTCGGAATCGATGGCGACCACGGGGCCGAGGTCGAGGCCGTCGGGAAGGTCGCCGGTGTGCAGGTGTGTGGTCACGGCTCAAGCCTACCGGCTGCGAGGCAAGGCCTCAATGCGAGAAGGCGCCGGTCGATACCGACGCGGCGCCCTCTTGGAAAAGAGTGGTGCCCAGGAAAGGACTCGAACCTTCACGGCCGTTAAGCCACTGGCACCTGAAGCCAGCGCGTCTACCAATTCCGCCACCTGGGCTCGATCACGGGTGACCGAAGGCGGCGACACATAGGGCGCCGACTCTGGCGGGTCAACGGCCTAGATTTGAAGCCGTTGCGACGGATCGCGCCATGGTCTATCCGGGCGCGGGCCCCGGGGCCCTTCGAGGATAGGTCATGAGCGGCTTGGTCACGGTTTTCGGCGGTTCCGGCTTCGTTGGAACCCAGGTGGTTCGCGTCCTGGCCAAGCAGGGCTGGCGGATCCGGGTCGCCGTGCGCCGGCCGCACCTGGCCCAGCGTCTGCGGCCCATGGGCGACGTCGGCCAGATCCAGCTGCAGGCGACCAATGTGCTGGACACCGATTCCGTCGGGCGGGCGCTGGACGGCGCCGACGCCTGCGTCAACCTCGTAGGTCTGCTCTACCAGACCGCCAACCGCCGTTTCCGCCGCGTCCACATTGAAGGCGCCCGCAACGTCGCCGAGGCCGCCGCGGCCCGGGGCGTCAAGCGCATGGTCCAGATGTCGGCCCTGGGCGCCCATCCGGACGCCGCGTCCGAATACGCCAGCAGCAAGGGCGAGGCCGAGGTGGCGGTGCGCAAGCATGTGCCGTCGGCGGTGGTGATTCGCCCCTCCATCGTCTTCGGGTCCGAAGACCGTTTCTTCAACCGCTTCGCCTCGATGGCGACGTCGGGGCCGGTGCTGCCGCTGATCGGCGGCGGCAAGACCCGGTTCCAGCCGGTGTTCGTGGGCGACGTGGCCTCCGCGGTCGCGACCGCGCTCAGCGACCCCGCCGCGGCGGGCGCCGACTTCGACCTGGGCGGGCCGGAGGTGTTCTCCTTCCGCCAGCTGATGCAGATGGTCTGCCGCGAGACCGGCCACGGCCGCCTGCTCGTGCCCGTACCCTGGTCGATCGCCGGCCTGATCGGCACGGCGGGCGACGTCGGCGCCTTCGTCACCGGGATTGAGCCGCCGGTCACCTCCGACCAGGTGCTGCTGCTGCAGAGCGACAATGTGGTCGCCTCGGGAGCGAAGGGGCTGGAGGCGCTCGGGATCACGCCGACCTCGGTGGAGGCGATCCTCCCGACCTATCTCTGGCGCTACCGGCGCGGCGGCCAGTTCGCCGAGATCCTGCCGGCGGCGTGAGCGCCATGCGCGCCGGCGCCGTCCTTGTCCTGACCGCCCTGCTCGCGGCCCCGGCCGAGGCGGCCCCGATGGGGGCGGCGGGCCTGGCCAAGGCCTCGGCCCAGGCCTTCGGAAACCTGCGCGGCGACTATTTCCGGCCCAACGCCCTGGTCTGGGGCCAGATCGGCGAGGGCCTGGGTCCCCCGCGCGACGCCCCGCAGGCGCTGGGCGGCGGCGACACGCTCTACGGCGGCTGCCGCAACGCCAAGTGCCGGGAAAAGGCGGCGGTGATCCTGAACGCCCACGGCCAGGTCGAGGCCGCGGCCCTGGTCCACTACGCCTGCCACGCGGTCACGGGTCCGTCGCGCCGGCCGAAGCCGCCCCGTTGCGGCCAGATCAAGACCCTGTCGATCTTCCTGACGCCCAGCCCCAAGCGCGGCGCCTACGAGGCCGCGCTCAGCGCCTGGGCCAAGCGGAAGGGCAACTACGACCTGAAGCTGCTGGTGCCGGTCAACGGCTGAGCGGACCTACGCCGCCCAGACGTGGGTGAAGATCAGCGCCAGGCAGCCGGCGCCCAGCGCGATGCGCAGCCAGGCGAAGGGCGCAAAGCCGTGGCGGCCCACGAAGTCCAGCAGGGTCTTGACCACGAAGGCGGCGCTGATGAAGGCGACCACGAAGCCTATGGCGATGGTGCTCACTCCGTTCATGTGCATCAGCTGGTCGCGCTTCTTGAAGGCTTCGTAAGCGAAGGCGCCGACCATGGTGGGCATGGCCAGGAAGAAGGAGAATTCCGCCGCCGCGCGCTTTTCCACGCCGTTCAGCATGGCGCCCACGATGGTGGCGCCCGAGCGAGAGGTGCCCGGGATCATGGCCAGGCACTGGAACAGGCCGATCATAAAGGCCGTGCCGACCGGCAGGCGCATGGCGTCCTCGCGGATCGGCGCGGGCCGGAAGCGGTCGATGATCAGCAGGATCACCCCGCCCACGATCAGGGAGGCGCAGATGATCCAGGTCTGTTTGAACAGGGCCTCGATCTTGTCGTGCAGCAGGGCGCCCAGCACCATGGCCGGCAGGAAGGCGATCAGCACGGTCAGCACGAAGCGGCGCGCACCGGGATCGTGGGGCAGGCGCAGCATCACCGACCACAGCCGCTGGAAGTACAGCGCCACCACCGCCAGGATCGCGCCCAGCTGGATCATCACCGTGAAGGTGTCCCAGTGGTCGGCGGGCAGGCCGAGCGCCTTTTCCGTCAGCAGCATCATCGCGGTGGAGGAGACCGGAATGAATTCGGTCAGACCCTCGACGACGCCGAGGATGATGGCGTTCAGCCAATCGGGCATGGGGAGCGACTCCGGCTAGTTACGGATATGCAGGGCCCGGCCTATCCGGCGCCCCCGATGTCCGGCTCAGTTCCCACATAGCGCAACCTGGCCCGCATCGGCGAGCCCGTTGCGGCCTGTTCCAGCGCATGGGCCAGCCAGCCCACGGAGCGGCCCACGGCGTAGAGGATGAAGGGCCCCTCACGGGGCAGGTCCAGATGCCGCGCGATCAGGGCCAGCGCCATGTCGAAGTTGGGCGCCATGCCGGTCAGGCCCTCGCCGACGCGCAGGATGTCGAGCAGGTCCTCCGGCAGGCCGGCCGCCTCGATCAGAGCCCTGGCGCGAGGATCGCCCTCGGGGAAGGCGGCCGAGCCGAAGCCCGGGATCTCCAGGCCCTGGGCCAGGCGCTGGCGCGCGGCGGTGCGGGCGTCGGAGCTGCGGCGGGAGTCGGAGACGTGGCTCCAGACCTGGGCCAGCTTGCCCCCCAGCGCCGGGCCGGTCAGCGCGCACAGCCCCGATAGCGCACAGGCCGAAAGCGAGGCGCCGGTCGAGGCGGTGACCCGCACCACCTGGGTCGCGGCGTTCAGCTCGCTGTCGGCGGCCAGCACCAGGGCGCGGCGGATCAGCTGGCTGTCCTTCTCGTCCAGCTTCCAGACCCGCGCCAGGCGCTGGTGAAGGTACAGACGCGGCCCGCCGCCGGAGATGGCGTCGACCAGTTCGTTGATGGCGGAGGCGGCCTCGCGCCGGAGCGACTGTTCGCTGCGCCCCGTCGTGGCGGCGTCTTCCTCGGCGCGCCGGGCCAGGGCGGAAAAGGCGCGCGAGCGCGGCCCGCCCGGAAAGCTGACGTCGATGCGGGGCTTCTGGTCGGCGAAGGGGTCTTCCGCTCCCCCCCAGAGCAGGCGGGCCACCTGTTCCAGGGTGGCGGTGTCGCTGAGGGAGACCGCGTCCTCGCCCCGGTACCAGAGCCGCCCGCCCGAGACGGTGGTGATCGCCGACTCCACCACGACCTCGCCCCGTCCGGCCTGGGGGGCGGGGCCGCCGCCCGAGCGCGGATGCTTGGCGGAGCGGTCCAGCAGGCGGGCCACGTCATCGGCGGCGTAGAGGCTGCGGCGGGGGTCTTCCGGATCGGCGCGCGAGGCGATGCGGCCACGGCTGACGTAGGCGTAGAGCGTCTGGGGCTTGACCCCGAGCTGGTCGAGGACCTCGTTGCGGGCAATCCAGCTGCGGACCATGAAGCTCACACATTGACGTGGCGAATGATCAAGATTGACCCGATAAGGTTAACACGCGCCTTTTTCGTGGCGACTTGACCCGGCGCAAGGACGCCGTGATGTCGCACGGCGCATACAGCCGCTAGAGTGCCCATCTCCCCCCGAAGGCCGTCCCTCCATGTCCCACGTTCACGCCCAGCCCGGATCCGCCGCTCCGGCCGACAGCGCCGCGATCACCCGCCGGGTCACCCTGCTGTCGGTGATCACCGCGGTGGTGCTGATCGGCATGAAGGCGGTCGCCTGGACCCTGTCCGGCTCGGTGGCCATGCTGTCGTCGCTCGCGGACTCGGGCCTCGACCTCATCGCCTCGCTGATCACCTTCTGGGCGGTGCGCTACGCGGCCGAGCCGCCGGACGCCGAGCACCGCTTCGGCCACGGCAAGGCGGAGGGCTTCGCCTCCCTGTTCCAGGGCGGACTGGTGTTCGCCACCGGCGCCCTGATCGGCCGCGAAGGCATCTGGCGGCTGCTGCATCCCGAGGCGGTGCGCCAGGGCGGCTGGGCGCTGGCGGTGATGGCGCTCTCCATCGTGCTGACGGGCCTGCTGGTCGCAGCCCAGACCCGGGCGCTGAAGTCCGCCGGCTCGGTGGCGGTCTCGGCCGACCGCATGCACTACATCACCGACGTGGCCTCCAATGTCGTCGGCCTCGGCGGAATCGGGATCGCGGTCTGGCTGAACCAGCCCCACGCCGACGCCATCGCCGGCATCATCATCGGCGCCCTGCTGATCTGGGGAGCCATCGGGGTGTTCCGCGAGGCCTCGGCCCAGCTGATGGACCAGGGGCTGGAGCCCAAGGCCCGTGCCCGCATCGTGGCCCTGGCCACCGCCGATCCGCGCATCAGCGGGGTGCACCAGCTGCGCACCCGGGTTTCGGGGCCCTACGTCCTGATGCAGATGCACGCCGATCTCGACCCGGACTTCACGCTCGAGGAGGCGCACGAGATTATGGTGGCGGCGGAGAACCGCATCCTGGCCGAGTTCCCGGCCGCCGACATCATCATCCACCCCGACCCGCGCGGCCGGGCCGAGCCCCACGGCGGCGCCTTCAGCGAGACCGCGGCCGCCCACGCGCCGGGCGCCCACGCCGAAAGCTGAATCTTCGCGCGGAAGCGAACGCGGTAAACGACCCCTTAAGCATCCCGGGCCAGTTTGCCGCCAGTTCCCGTTTCCGGCCTTCATGACCCAGCCCCTGCGCACCCTCTACCATTTCCCCATGGACCCGGCCTCGCGGCTGGCGCGCCTGACGCTGGGCGAGAAGAAGATGGACTACCGCGAGACGGTGGTGCGCTACTGGGAGCCCAATCCCGAATTCGAGGCGCTCAACCCCTCGGGCCTGACCCCGGTCCTGATGGTCGCCGACCCGGACGAGCCGCTGGTGCTGTGCGAGACCCGCGCCATCACCGAATGGGCCGACGAGAGCGTGGCCGAGCCGCCGCTGATGCCCAAGAGCGCCAGGAACCGGGCCGAGGCGCGCCGGCTGATCCAGTGGTTCGAGCGCAAGTTCGACTTCGAGGTCAATGCGCTGCTGCTGCATGAGAAGATGGAAAAGCGGCTGCTCAACCTCGGCACCCCCGACGGGGCGGCGCTCAGGGCCGGGCGCGAGGCCATGCGCCGGCATATGGAGCACCTGGAGAGTCTGCTGGGCGACGGCGACTGGCTGGCGGGACGGCGCCTGAGCCTCGCGGACCTGATCGCCGCGGCCCACCTGTCGATCCTGGACTATTTCGGCGAGGTGCCCTGGGGCGACTTCCCGGGCGCCAAGCTCTGGTACATGAAGATCAAGTCGCGGCCCTCGTTCCGGCCCCTGCTGTCGGACCGCCTGCCGGGCATGGCGCCGGCGCTGCACTACCACGACCTGGATTTCTGAGGCCCCCGCCAGGGCAGGAGTGGACTCCGGACCCGATGGGCCGGATGGTGCCGTTTCGGGGCGGGGGGAAATGTCGTGTTCAACAGAATGATCTGCGCCGTGCTGGCGGCGACGGCCATGGTGTCGGCGTCTTGCGACGCCGTGTCGGCCGAGCCGCCGCAGGTCGCCGCCCCGGCGACGTCCGGGACGGAAGCCTATCTGGGCGCTATCGCCAGGTGGGGCGCAAGAGGCCAGGCCCTGCTTCACGAGCAGGCCCTGGTGCTGGGCGAACTGCGCCTGACGGCCGACGCGATCAAGGAGGGCCGGTCTCCGTTCGACCCGGCCCAGGCGCACATCTGGGCCGAGGGTCTGCGGGGGCGCTACGCCGCCCTTCAGCAGGAGGCCGAGACCTTCCGCCGGACGCCGCCGCCGGCGCCGCCTTCGGCCGGATCCGGGCAGGCATCGACGCGCCGGCTCGCGGAGATCATGGCCGGCATGGCGCCGCTGATGGCTGACGCCGTGAGCAGCAGCGCCCCGCTTGTGGAGCGGGCCATCGCCCTGATCGAACGCGCCGCCGGCGGCGACGCGTCGGCGGCCGCCGAGCTCTCGAAGGTCGCGCCGGACCTGATGATCGCCGCCCTGACCAGCGAGAATGTGATGGCCCGGGGCGAGGCCGCGATGATGGAGGGCATGGATCACCCCCAGGTCGACCTGCTCGACGCCACGGTTCAGACCAACCTGGCGGCGATCGAGATCGAGCTTATCGAACGCGATGGTCCCGCCCACGACCGCGCCGCGAGCAGAACGCTGATCCTCAAGGCAGCGGCCCGGGTCGAGGCCGACGCCGACGCCATGGAACGCCACGCCAAGGCCATGCAGGCGTCCTACCTTCCCCGCCTGGCCGCGGGCTCGCCGCTTGAGGACAAGCTGAGGCGCGTGCTGTTGTCCTATGTGGAAAGCGCGGCGGTGGAGCGCGACATCGCCCGGGTGCTTCGGGACGTGGCCGCAAAGGCGGGCGATCCCGCGGTCTCCCCGCAGGCCGTCCATGACGAGTTCACCCGCATCTATCCCTTCGGCCGGCGGCGCATCGAACTGTTCAACCTGCGGCGCTCCATGGTCAGCCAGTAGGCGCCGCGCCGCCCGGCGATGATCTGGATTTCCGGGGCCCGGGCGCACTAAGGTGTCGCCGCGCCCGAGGGGGCGGGGGGATTCCTGATGCGTCGACTTGCACCGCTGATCGCGGCGGCCCTGGTGCTTGCGCCCTGGGCGGCGCAGGCCGCCCCCGCCCACGCGAGCCACGGGTCCCGCCCGCCGCCCCCGCTGCAGATCCGCGTCCCGGCGGAGGAGGCCTGGATGGCGAACGCCGCCGGGGTGATGTCTCAGGCGAACCTGGTGATCCAGACACAGGAGCGGGTGATCCTGGAGCTCTCGGCGACGCTTGTAGAGGCCAGCGAACTCGGCCCCCGGATCGATCCGTCCCAGCTGGCCACGGCGGTCGCCGACCTCCGGCGCCAGCAGGCGCAGGTCGAGGCGCAGGCCAAGGCGCTTTCACCCGTTCTGCCCCTGCCGAAGGGCGCGGAGCAGCTGCAGAACGCGCGCGACCTTCGCGCGCGGGTGGAGCACGCCCGGGCCCTGGCCAAGGACCTGGTGGCTCACGGATCGGTGCTGGTCGAGCCGCTGCTCGTGCGGCTGGCGGCGATCGGCGGCGCCTCGGAGGCGGACCTCACCCAGCTTCGACGGGACGGCCTGGGTCTGCACGCCAAGGCGATCGTGATGGAAAACGAGCTGCTCGAAGCGCAGCGGGCCGGGGCGCCGCCGTTCGACAGCGACGAAATCGACTGCATGACCGAGAGCAATCTCGCCGCCAAGGAGCTGCTGGAACTGCTGAGCGATCCTTCGCGCGATCGGGCCGCCGTCGCTGCGAGCATTTCGGCGCATTCCGACCGGGTCGTCGCCGGAGCCGACCGTATCAAGCGCGACGCCGACAGTTTCGCCGCCGATCCGCGCTGGCGGGCTTTGCGGGGCACGCGCCTGGCCGCGGCCTTGCCACAGGCGGCCGACCTGTTGCGCGAGGGAGCCGAGGTGGAGCGGCAGATCGCCGGGGTGTTGAAGGCGGTGTCCAGTCAGCTCGCCGATCCCAAGGCGGACCTCGCAAGCGTCGAGGCGATCTTCGCCAGGGTCAACCCGCTGGTGGAGCGTCGGGTGGCGCTGCAGGAACAGCGCCGGCGGCTGCTGATGTCCTGAGCCCCGCCGTCCGGGGCTGGACGCGCTTGCGGGCCGGGTGTTCAAGGCCGCGATGACCGGCGCCGAGGAAATCCGCGAGACGATCCGCGCCCAGGCCCTGGCGCTGGGTTTCGACGCCTGCCGCTTCGCCTCGGTCAGGGAGGCCTGGCCGGCCTCGGCGCGGCTGGAAGAATTCGTGGACGCGGGCCGCCATGGATCCATGGGCTGGATGGCGGAGACGCTGGAGCGGCGGGCTCACCCCAACGGCATGTGGCCGGACGCCCGCTCGGCGGTGGTGCTGGGGCTGAACTACGGCCCCGACACCGATCCGATGGAGGCCCTGAAGGATCGGACCTCGGCCAATATCTCGGTCTATGCCCGCGGCGACGACTACCACGACCTGATCAAGAAGCGGCTGAAACAGCTCGGCCGCTGGCTGGGGGAGAGCTTCGGGGGCGAGCTCAAGGTCTTCGTCGACACCGCGCCCCTGATGGAAAAGCCGCTGGCGGCCCGCTCGGGCCTGGGATGGCAGGGCAAGCACACCAACCTGGTTTCGCGCGCGTTCGGCTCCTGGCTGTTCCTGGGCTCGATCCTGACTACCCTCGAGCTCGAACCGGATGCGCCGGAGAGCGACCACTGCGGCTCCTGCCGGGCCTGCCTGGACGTCTGCCCGACCAACGCCTTTCCCGCGCCCTACCAGCTGGATGCGCGGGCGTGCCTGTCCTACCTGACCATCGAGCACGACGGGCCCTGGCCGGAAGCCTACCGGGCGGCCATGGGCAACCGGATCTACGGCTGCGACGACTGCCTGGCGGTCTGCCCCTGGAACAAGTTCGCCGCCGAGGGGCGGGAGCTGAAACTGGCGGCGCGCGACGAACTGCGCCGGCCTGCGCTGGCGGAGCTGGCGGGCCTCGACGACGCGGGGTTCCGGGCGCTGTTCTCCAAGTCGCCGGTCAAGCGCATCGGCCGCGACCGGTTCGTGCGCAATGTGCTCTACGCCATCGGCAACTCCGGGGAGCCGGCCCTGGCCGGGGCCGCCGGGCGGCTGATGGACGATCCGTCGGAGCAGGTGCGGGACGCGGCGGCCTGGGCGGTGGGGCGGCTCACACCGTAAAACCACCGTTAATCGACCGTATTATCGGTGGCGGGGCTGGTCGGTTGCGATGCACTTCAGGTGTAATTTCACCGTAGATTCACCGTAGATAACGGCGGGCGCCGGACCATGCGGCGCGGGCGGGATTCGACGGTGTCAAAGATCGCGGGAATTGGCGGAACAAATAGCGAACAATTGCCGATTTGTCAAGTCTTCTCGGCCGCTTGACTCAAGCCCGGATCCGCTCGATCGCGTCCCACATCGCCGCGGCCGCGTCCCCCGATCCGAACCGCTTCATCTGCTGGGCGCCGGTGGGGGAGGTGACGTTGATCTCGGTCAGGTAGCCGCCGATGACGTCGAGGCCGACGAAGATCAGGCCGCGCTTTCTCAGTTCCGGGCCGACGATGGCGCAGATCTCGCGGTCGCGGGCCGACAGCTCCACTGGCTGGGCCGAGCCGCCGACGCCGAGGTTGGAGCGGACGCTGCCCTCGGGCGGCACGCGGTTGATGGCGCCGACCACCTCGCCGTCGACCAGGATGATGCGCTTGTCCCCCTTCACCACGGCGGGGACGAAGGCCTGGATCACCACCGGATCGCGCTGGATCGCCCGGTGCAGGTCCATCAGCGCGCGCAGGTTCGGGTCGTCGGCCTTGAGCTTGACCACCCCGGAGCCGGCGTTGCCGTGCAGCGGCTTCAGCACCACGTCGCCGTGGCGCTGGTGGAAGTCGGTCAGGGCCTCGATGTCGGAGGTGATCAGGGTCGGGGGCTGCAGGTCGGGGAAGTGCTGGGCGAAGAGCTTCTCCGGCGCGCTGCGGACCTCCGCCGGATTGTTCACCACCAGGGTCGCGGGGTGGACCATCTCCAGCAGATAGGTCGAGGTGACATAGGCCATGTCGAAGGGCGGATCCTGGCGCAGCAGGATGACGTCCACGTCGTCGTGCAGGTCCAGCGTCACCGGCTCGCCCAGGGTGGCGTGGTTTCCCTTTTCGGCCCTGAGCGTCATGGGCCGGGCGCGGGCGCGCACACGGCCGTTCTCCAGCGCCAGCTTGTCGGGGCCGTGGATCCACAGCCGGTGGCCGCGCGCCTGGGCCTCGATGGCCATGGCGAAGGTGGTGTCCGCCTCGATGTTGACGGACTCGATCGGGTCCATCTGGACGGCGACGCGCAAGGCCATGAACCCTCCGGGAATTGTATGGCCCCCACATCGAGGGTTTGGCGGCTCAGTTCAAGGGTGGGGGTCTCAGGCGGACGCAGACAGTTCCGTTTGCTGGCCCAGGGCGACCGGCGCTGACCGGCCATTGCCGCCGCCGGACGCGCGTCTCATAGTGGGTCGTGCTGCAGACAATCATCTCCCTCGGACTGGGCGCCATCACAGCGCTGAACGTGGCGGCGGGCGATGCCAACGCTGAAGCGGCGAGCGTTCGTTGTTACCGTTCAAGCGTGGTGATCGTGGGCCGGGTCAGCGATCCGGAGTTTCGGCTCGTTCGATTTCGGGGAGCATCTCAGGACGCAAGCGTCCTCGTCGAGAACATCACGGTCCTCAGAGCAGTGACCGGTGTCCCAATACGGAAGGCCCTCCGTGCGTACAAAGTCGCGCACGTTGTCGGCAACACCGATCAACCCTTCATGTTGATCCTTGCTCCGAGCCAGGTTCCGGGTTTCGACTACGAGATTGCGGAGGATGTTTGGCTGCCTCCCGGGCAACCTCTGCCTCAGGTGCAAGGCGAATGCCTCTCCGAGAAGTAGGGCGACCGCTTCCTACCCTTGGCGACGGTCAGCCGCGGACCGGTGAGTCGACCTTGGCGAAGGTCCGCTCAGGCGCTTGAGATCAGCCTATCCCGCCCAGCCCCAGGCCTTGACCAGCCCAGCCATCGTCGCTTGCCATGCCGGGTTGAAATAGAGCACCGAAACGGTCGCCTCGCCGCCCCACAGCAGCGCCGCGCCCAGCATCGTCGAGCGCTGCACCCGCCGGTGCTTGAACAGATCCCAGGCTAGCATGGCGATCAGCAGCAGCGCGGTCCCCCAATAGTAGGTCGCCCACGCCGCCAGCGGACTGGCGGGCGCCGCGTTGACCAGGTTCGTCGCGATGCGTCCGGGGCCGACATCGGCCAGCGCCACGGCCGCCAGCACCATGAAGCGGCTGTGCTCGGAGCGATTCCTGCGCGTCGCCACCGCAGCGGCCGTGCAGACCGCGAAGGCGAAAATGTCCTGGAATTCTTCGCCCAAAAACTGCGGCGAATAGTCGGGATGGCCCACCTGCCGCGCCATATCCACCATCGCGGCTACGACCCCCAGGGGGATCATCGCCGCCGAAACCCCGACCACCGCCCATCCCAGCCTGCGGTGAAGCCGGATATTGGCCGTCTCGGCCAACACCACCTGCGTCGACACCAGCCCCAGCCACGCCACGCTGAACAGGCCGTGCAAAGTAAGGACCAGTGGCGGCGGCGGCGACTCGTGCATGAAACGCGCGAAATCAGCCCCAAATCCAAACAGGGCGAAGGTCCAGATTCCCAGCATCCAGACCAGGGTGACCTTGCGGTCAGCCTGCGCGGGCAAAGACACAGCCGACATCAGATCCCCCGACCTCCGTCTTCGCGGTGATGCGAAGTCGACACTTCTCAATCCGGCGATTTGCGCCGCCGACAAGCTCAAGCTTAGCAGTTATTCGCCGGGGTGAAAGTTTCAGGGCGGGCGCGCCCGACGGCCAAGGTCTGCTTGCGGAGCATCCCGCCGACGGCCGCTTCCGACCCATTGCGGACCTTCGCAGAGTCCGCCTAACTTGTGGTCAAGCTTGATCTGCTGGGGGCGGCATGGACATCCACAAACCCAAGCCCTGGCACGACCTGCGGGAGTTCCTGAAGGAATACCTGATCATCGTAATCGGCGTACTGACAGCCCTGGCGGGCGAGCAGTTCGTCGAGGCGCTTCACTGGAACCACAAGGTCGAGAACGCCGAGACGGCGCTGCACAACGAGCTCGCGGAAAACGTTAGCTTCGCTGCCGAACAGCAGGCGCTCAACAACTGCGGCCAGCGCTACGCGGACGCCCTGGAGGCCGCGATCGTCAAGAACCGGCCTGAGGTGATCGCCCGCCTCTACAGGAACGGTTCGCCGTCCAGTGGCCACTCTTGGCGTTCAGAAACCTGGGTGGCCGCGCTGGACGCCCAAATCCCGGAGCACCTCGCGCCGGAGCGCGCGCGCGACTATGCCGTGGCATTTCGCCTGGTAAATTCGGAGGCCTCCGAGCAGGCGCAATACTTCGACCTGTACGGCCAGATTTGGGCGGGGCGCTTCGGACACCTCGACAACCCGGTCGTGGCGATCGACCTGCTCAAGGTTGTCAACCAGATCCGGATCAATGAAAGGGCCCGCTTCAGCATCACGCGCCAGCTACTCGCCGTCGCCAAAGACAATCTGGGGATCGCGGTCTCGGCCCGAGACCGTGCCGCCACGGAAAAGCTCGTCGCAGCCTGTGACGCCGACCTGAAAGCCCTTCCGCGGATCTGACCCGCATCTGCTTTCCACCCATCTCCGACGTTCGAGCCGGCCGCTTTTCGCGTCACCAATCCCTTGGCCAAGACCTAGTTCAGCCGCAACCGCACCCGTTCGCGCTGGGCGCGGGCCATGACCGAGGCGCCGCCGCCGAGCGTCTGGGCGCGGCCCAGGGCTTCCAGCGCGCCGGAAAGCGCGCCCTGGCGTTCGCGGGCGGCCGCGACGTCGAGCCAGGGGCGGTGGTCGTTGGGATCGAGCAGGGCGCGGCGCAGGGCCGAACGCTCCGCGGCGTCGAAGTCGCCTGAGGCGACCGCGCGGGCGAAGAGCTGGTTCTGCTGGCGGATCAGGACCTGGCGGTCGCTGACCGGCGCCATCAGGACGTCGAGGCGGTCGGCCACGTCGGGCGTCAGGCCGGCGCGCAGCGCGCGGCGGGTCAGCTCCGAGGGCAGCACCAGCCGGCCCTGGCTGAAGGGGTCGAGCGCCACCGGCCCCTCGTCGGTGTCGACGCGCAGCAGGAAGTGGTTGGGGAAGTCGACCCCGTCCGCCTTCAGCCCGCATTTGCGCGCGGCGTGCAGGTAGAAGAAGCCCAGGGTCGCCGAAAGGCCGCGGCGGCGCTCGGCCACGTCGATGATGTCGGTGTTGGCCGGGTCGTCGAAGGTCAGGAGATCGCCCTGCAGGCGCAGGTCGCCGGACAGGGCCTCGGCCAGGGCCTCGTCGGGGGATTCGGTCTGCAGCCGCTCGGCCAGGCGCGCGGCCGCGGCCTCGGCCAGCGCCCGGACCGGCGCGGGGTCGCGGAAGGGGATGTCGTGGATGGCGCAGGCCACGGCGGCGTCCAGCAGGGGGAACTGCGCGTCGTCCGTTTCTCCGGCGGTGGCGAGAACGCGTTCCGCCTCATCGCGGGTCATGGCGAACACTCACTCCAGCCGCTCGCGGACGAACCTAGCCCGTTTCGGCAAACAAGTCGGAAACATGTCGCGGAAATCGTCCGGGCGCCAGTGCGATCAGGTCCAGGCGAAGCGCCAGTTGTCGCAGGGCGGGCCGCCGTTCGGTCAAGCTTCGCGCCGCATTCCAGAGCCGGTCGCGTTGGTCGGGACCGATGGCCAGCAGGGCCTGCTCCAAGGTGGCGCGGCGCTTGACCTCGACGATGGCCAGGGTTTTTCCGCGCCGCGCGAGAAGGTCGATCTCGCCGAAACGGGTCTTCAGGCGAAAGCCCAGGATCTGGTAGCCCTTGGCCATCAGCAGGATGGCGGCCAGGATTTCCGCCCCGTGGCCCTCGCGGTGGCCGCGCTTGCCGCGCTCGCGGCGAGCCTGGAGGCGGGCGTCGTTCACGCCTTGCCCTTCAGTTCCAGGGCCCGGCGGTAGAGCGCCTTGCGCGGAAGGCCGAGGGCCTTGGAGACCTCCGACGCCGCCTCGGCGGGACCGAGGCGGGCGAGGGCGTCGGTGAGCGCCGTGTCCGCGTCACCGGGGCTGGCCTGTTCCTCGGCGCCGGGCCCCACGATCACCACGATCTCGCCCTTGGGGGCTTCGAGACGGGGATGGGCGGCCAACTGGTCGAGGGGGCCGCGCACGCACTCCTCGTAGAGCTTGGTCAGTTCGCGGGCGACCGCGGCGGGGCGGGGGCCGAAGACGGCCGCCATGTCGGTGAGGCTCTCGCGCAGGCGCGGCCCGGTGTCGAAGAAGATCAGCGTCGCGCGCACCGGGGCCAGCTCCTCGAACAGGGCGCGGCGGGCCGAGGACTTGGCCGGGGTGAAGCCCGCGAACAGGAAGCGGTCGGTGGGCAGGCCCGCCAGGGTCAGGGCCGCCAGCGGGGCCGAGGGACCCGGGATGGGATGCACCTTGGCGCCTGAGTCCAACGCCGCGCCGACGAGGCGGAAGCCAGGGTCGGAGACCAGGGGCGTGCCGGCGTCGGAGACCAGGGCCACCACCTGTCCCGCGGCCAGGGCGTCGAGCACCCGCGGGCGCATGGCCTCGGCGATGTGGTCGTCGTAGCGCTCGATCTTCTTCTTCAGCCCGAAGGCGGAGAGCAGCCGGCCCGAGACGCGGGTGTCCTCGGCCAGGACGAGATCGGCGGCGGCAAGAACATCCAGGGCGCGCAGGGTGATGTCGCGCAGGTTCCCGATGGGGGTCGCCACCAGATAGAGCCCGGGCTCGACGGGGCGTGGGGGCGGCGCGGTGGTCGGGAGGCTCATGGGGGCAGGGTGACAGGGGCGCCGGGGCAGTCAACCGGGCGAGCGCCGCGCAGCGGCTGTCCTGATCTGCGCGCCGCTGGGTGGAGAAGTCTGGCTCCCTCTTCGTGCCCTTCGTGTTCTTCGTGGTTCAAGTCTTTGGACGGGTTGGGCTGCGGCGGGGCCAGCAAGGAAGGGATAACCACGAAGACCACGAAGGACACGAAGAGGAAGGCTTGGCCCTTCGGGCCTTAGGTCAGCAGCTCCGAGATCACCCGGTCGAGGACCAGACGCCCCGCTGGCGTGGCGGCGATGCGGTCGGCCTTGCGGGTCAGCAGGCCGGCGTCGATCAGGGTGGCCGCACGATCCGGGTCGACGAGGCCGATCTCGACGCCCTCGTCGATGCGCAGGCCGAGCATGACGCGTTCCTCGTCGGCCTCGCGGTCGGAGAGGGGCTCGACCGTGGCGAAGCCGACGCCGCTCTCGCCGACGCGGGCGATGTAGCCGGCGATCTTCGGCTCGGCGCGGGTGGCGGTGCGAGCGCCGTCCAGCTGGATGCGGCCGTGCGCCCCGGGGCCGGCGCCCAGGTATTCCGCGCCCTTCCAGATCGCCAGGTTGTGGCGCGAGCGGGCGGCCTCGCCGCGGGCGTGGTTGGAGACCTCGTAGGCGTGGAAGCCGGCGCCCTCCAGAACCGTCTGGGTCACGTCGAACAGGTCGGCGGCGAGCTCGGGATCCGGCGGGACCAGGCTTCCGCGCCGGGCCGCGCGGCCGAAGGCGGTCTCTTGCTCGATGGTCAGCTGGTAGGGCGAGACGTGCTCGGGGCCCCAGGCCAGGGCGTCCTGGAGTTCGCGGGCCCAGGCGTCGGGCGTCTGGCCGGGGCGGGCATAGATCAGGTCGATGGACAGGCGCGGGAAGGCGCGGGCGGCGGTCCCCGCCGCGCGGCGGGCCTCGGCGGCGTCGTGGTTGCGGCCCAGGAAGGCCAGGGCGTCGTCGTCGAGGGCCTGGACTCCCAGCGACAGGCGCTGGACCCCGGCCGAGGCCAGGTCGGCGAAGCGGCCGGCTTCCGCGTCCGTGGGGTTGGCCTCCAGGGTGATCTCCAGGTCGCCGGCGGGCGCGAAGGCGTCGGTGGCGGCGCGGATCAGCCGCTCGACTGCGGCAGGCGCCAGCAGCGAGGGCGTGCCGCCGCCGAAGAAGATGGAGACCAGCCGCCGGCGCCCAATCCGTCGCGCCTGTTCGGCGATATCGGCGGCCATGGCCTCGACCAGGGCGGTCTCCTCGTCTGTCCGGCCGCGGGCGCGCACCACGTTGAAGTCGCAGTAGGGGCAGATGCGGGCGCAGTAGGGCCAGTGGAGGTAGAGGGCGAGGTCCTGCACGGGGTTCAGTCGAAGACCGCCGCCTTGAGCTTTTCAAAGGCCCGCGCCCGGTGGCTCATGGCGTCCTTGGCCTTCGGCTCCATCTCGCCGAAGGTGAGGCTGTGGCCTTCGGGGACGAAGATCGGGTCGTAGCCGAAGCCGTTCAGGCCCCGGCCGGGGAACACCAGGGTCCCCTCGACCCGGCCCTCGACCACCACGCAGGGCCCGTCCGGCCAGGCCAGGGCGAGCGCGCAGGTGAACCAGGCGAAACGGTCGTCCGAGCCGGTCTCGATCAGGCGCGTCTCCACCTTGTCCATGGCCGAACCGAAGTCCTTCTCCGGTCCGGCCCAGCGGGCGGAGTAGATGCCGGGCTGGCCGTCGAGGGCGCCGACCGACAGGCCTGAATCGTCGGCCAGCGAGACCAGGCCCGAGGCCTGGGCCGCGTGGCGGGCCTTCAGCACCGCATTGCCGGCGAAGGTGGACTCGGTCTCGTCCGGTTCGGGCAGGCCGAGCTGGCCCGCGGCCACCACCTCGAAGCGGCCCTCCAGCAGTTCGGCGATCTCGCGCGCCTTGCCCGGATTGTGGGTGGCGGCGACCAGGCGCGCGCCGGATTTGAGGCTCAGGGCCATGGCTTCGTCCTTGCTCTCGGCTTACCAGTTTTTAATGCATTGCGAAAGTTTAATATCGAAAAACGATATGGAGCCTTGATCGATAAACGGCGAAGGCATATTGATAAGCGGCAAGAACGGAGCTGCACCGTTCTGCAGGCGCGAAAGTGAACCTGATTTAATGTTGCAGCGCACAATAGCCCTCAGAGGCTGATCCAACTCACGGAGAATAGTTATGACCCTGATGAACGCTACGACCTGGATGGACAAGCTCGGCATGAGCCTGGTCAACGCCGTCCTGCTCGCCGGCCTGCCGGCCGCCGTGGTCGCCATCGTCGCCCAGGCGATGTGATACCGCGCTTGATCGCATGATCTGGAGCATGTCCGGGCGCAAAAGTGGGACCACTTTTGCTGACATGCTCTAGGATGATCTCGCGCATTCTCGCTGCCCAGCGGCCCGCCGGTCTACGAAGACCGGTCTGCCGGGGTGGCGAACGGGCCCCTTAGGAAGGTCCGATATCCGAGGGAGGTTTCATGCGGGCCATGGGTCCCGGCTCGGTCTCGAGCCTTCTGAAAATCGCCCTCGACGTCGTCTATGTGATCCTGTGGATCCTGATCGGCGCCCTGATCCTGGCCGCCATCGGCCTGCTCTTCGTCCAGATCGACTACACCCGCACGGTGCGCGAACCCTCCTTCGAGGTGGAGGCGCACATGACCGGCCCGACCACCGCGGTGTGGTTCGCCGGCGGCGCCTTCGAGCTCAGCATCGTGCTGTTCATCGTTCACCGGCTGCGCCAGCTGTTCCAGACCCTGACCGCGGGCGATCCGTTCCATCCCACCAATGTCACGCGCCTGCGCGCCATCGGCGTCGGCCTGGCGGCCCTGACCCTGACCGACGCGATGGGACACTTCGCCATTGCGCTCTACCTGACAAAACAGGCCAGCCTGACGCTGAGTTCTGTCAATCTGACCTCCTGGTTCGCCGTCCTCGTCGTCTTCGTGCTCGCGGAGGTGTTCCGCGAAGGGGCGCGTCTGCGCCGCGAAGCCGAGTTGACCATCTGAGCGCCCCGATCATGCCAATCCGCATCCAGCTCGACCGTCTTCTGCTCGACCGGCGCATGTCGCTGACCGAACTCGCCGACCGGGTGGGGGTGACGCTCGCCAACCTGTCGATCCTGAAGACCGGCAAGGCGCGCGCGATCCGGTTTTCGACCCTGCACGCGCTCTGCCGCGAACTGGAGTGCCAGCCGGGAGATATCCTGACCTACGAACCGGGCCCGGCGGAGATCGATGACGGGGTGGATTGAGCACATTCAGTGCTCGCGGACCTCGCGAACTCACACATTCCCGAGTCAGCCAAAGTCAGCCTTCTCCCCTTGCGGGAGAAGGTCCCGATCCCTTCGAAACGAAAGTGAAGGGGCGCTACGCCCTATGCCGCGTGGTTGTCGTGGTCGGCCGCCGCGACTGGGGCCGCCGGCTTGCGCCGCAGCCGCGCCAGCCTGCGCAGCCGCCGCCAGAAGCGCGTGCGCTCCGGCTCGGGATAGGGCTGGAGGTTGCGCACGAACTCTTCCGCAGACGCCCGCCAGGAATAGAGCTCGGCGTAGGCGCGGACCTTCTTGCGGTCCAGGTCGAGGCATTCGAGGCAGGCCTTTTCCAGGTCCTCGTCCACCACGCCCGCGTTGGAGTTGGGAATGATGTCGATGGGCCCGGGAGCCGGATAGGCGGCGACCGGCGTGCCGGTGGCCATGGCCTCCAGGATCACCAGGCCGAAGGTGTCGGTCAGCGAGGGAAAGACGAAGACGTCGGCGTCGGCGTAGCAGCGGGCCAGCTCCTCGCCGAACCTGGCGCCCAGGAACTTGGCGGCCGGGTACTTCTTCTCCAGCTCCGCGCGCGAGGGGCCGTCGCCAACGATCACCTTGGTTCCCGGTAGGTCGGTCTCCAGGAAGGCCTCGATGTTCTTCTCCACCGCCACGCGGCCCACGGAGACGAAGATCGGACGCTCCATGCCCTCGAAGATCGGCGGCAGGTCCGGGCGGAACAGCTCGGTGTCGACGCCGCGCGACCAGGGCGAGATGTTGCGGAAGCCATGCTTCTCCAGGTCGTTGCGCATGGTGGGGGTGGCCACCATCACCCGGCCCGACGGCTTGTGGAACCAGCGCATGAAGGCGTAGCCGACGCTCAAGGGCACCGGGAAACGGGCGGCGATATATTCGGGATATTTGGTGTGATAGCTGGTCGTGAACGGCAGCTTCCACTCGATGCACAGCCGGCGCGCCGCCATGCCGATCGGGCCCTCGGTGGCGATGTGGATGCCGTCCGGCTCGAAGGCCTTGAACTTCTCCCGGATCTCCTCGTAGGCGCCCAGCGCCAGGCGGATCTCGGGGTAGGTCGGCATGGGGATGGTCTTGAACTGGTCGGGGCTGATGACCAGGACCTCGTGGCCCATGGCCCGGCACTCCGCCACCGTGCGCGTCAGGGTGCGCACCACCCCGTTGACCTGAGGCTCCCAGGCGTCCGTCGCCAGAAGAATGCGCATGCGTGCGGGGGTCTCGAAGTTGGGTCCGGAAACCGTAATAGGGGCGATTTCGGGGAAAGGCGAGGGGAGGAGCCGGGGGAGAAGGGGAAGAAAGAATTGTCCACGGAATACACGGAAGGACACGGAAAGAAGCCTGAGGCTCCCCGGCGCAGCCGGCATTCAAATCAGAATGCGCTTCGCGCAAAGGCTTCGCGCGGGCTTCCGTGTCCTTCCGTGTATTCCGTGGACAAACTTCCTTGCTTCCCTCGCCACGTCACAACGGCAGCTCAAGCGTGTTCTTCACCTCCTCCAGGACGGCGTAGGTGCGGGTCTCGCGCACGCCCGGCATGGCGACCAGGGTTTCGCCGAGGAAGGCGCGGTAGGCGGCCATGTCCTTGACGCGGGCCTTGATCAGGTAGTCGAAGCCGCCCGCCACCATGTGGCACTCCAGAACCTCGGGCGCGCGGCGCACGTGCTGGGCGAAGCGTTCGAAGGTCTCTTCCGTGGTGCGGTCCAGGTGGACCTCCACGAAGATCATCAGCGACAGGCCGAGCTTGGCCGGATCGAGCAGGGCGGCGTAGCCGGTGATGAAGCCCTTTTCGCGCAGGCGCTTGACCCGCTCGAAACAGGCGGCCGGCGAGATGTGGCAGCGCCTGGCCAGTTCCTGGTTGGTGATGCGGCCGTCGCGCTGGAGCTCGCGCAGGAGCTTGCGGTCGGTGTCTTCCACGGAAATATCCTTCACGGAACAGGTCTGTAATCGGAAGGATATTCGCCATTGTGGCGGAAAAAACCAAGAAAATATGGCACAGGACACGGTATACCGACGATGTCCTCCCGCACCCATATTCCAGGCCGCATGAGCAAGCCCCTTCCTGTTCCCGACTGCTGGGAAAGTCTCGACGACGGCAAGTTCGCCGATGAAGCGGCGGTCGTGCGCGGCCTGCTGGCGGCCAAGGCCCTGTCGCCCGACGAACGCGTCCAGGTCGTGACCGAGGCCGAGGCCCTGGTGCGCGACGCGCGCGGCCAGACCGAACGCCAGGGCGTGGTGGAGAGCTTCCTGCAGGAGTTTTCGCTCGGCACCCGCGAGGGCCTGGCCCTGATGTGCCTGGCCGAGGCCCTGCTGCGTACGCCCGACGAGGAGACCCGCGACCGGCTGATCGCGGAGAAGATCGGCTCGGCCGACTGGGCGTCGCACTTCGGCAAGTCCGACAGCCTGTTCGTCAACGCCTCGACCCTCGGGCTGATGCTCACCGGCCGCGTCGTCGATGTGGACGAGCAGGCCAAGCGCGACCTGGCCGGCTTCATCACCCGCATCGCCAACCGGGTGGGCGAGCCGGTCATCCGCCAGGCGGTGGCCGCCGCCGTGCGCATCATGGGCGAGCAGTTCGTCCTCGGCCGCAGCATCGACGCGGCGCTGAAGCGGGCGAAGAAGGAGGGGTTCCTCTGCTCCTTCGACATGCTGGGCGAGGGCGCGCGCACCGACGCCGACGCGGCGCGGTATGAGAAGCTCTACGCCCAGGCCATCGAGACGGTCGGAAAGAACAAGGGCGGCTCCGGTCCCGAAACTGGCCACGGGGTCTCGGTCAAGCTGTCGGCGCTCTGCCCCCGCTATGACGCGACGCAGGAGGCGCGGGTCTGGGACGAGCTCTATCCCCGCATCAAGCGCCTGGCTCTGATCGCGGCCAAGTACGACCTGAACTACGCCATCGACGCGGAAGAAGCCGACCGGCTGACCCTGTCGCTGAAGCTGATCGACCGGCTGGCGCACGAGACCGAGCTCGGCGACTGGACCGGCCTCGGCGTCGTGGTCCAGGCCTACCAGAAGCGCGGCCGCGAGGTGATCGCACGCCTCGCCGACCTGTCGCGCCGCTCGGGGCGGCGGCTGATGGTGCGCCTGGTCAAGGGCGCCTACTGGGACTCGGAGATCAAGCGCGCCCAGGTGGCGGGCCGTCCCGACTATCCGGTGTTCACCACCAAGCCTTCCACCGACCTGTCCTACCTGGTCTGCGCGCGCGAGCTGATCGGCGCGGCCCCGCACCTCTATCCCCAGTTCGCCACCCACAACGCCCATACGCTGGCGGCGGTGCGCCACATGGCGAAGGAGGCGGGGGTCTCGATCGAGCACCAGCGCCTGCACGGCATGGGCGAGGCGCTCTACCGGGCCGCGGAGACCCGCTACGGCGGCCTGATCGTGCGCGCCTATGCGCCGGTGGGCGGCCATGAGGACCTGCTGCCCTATCTGGTGCGCCGCCTGTTGGAAAACGGCGCCAACACCTCCTTCGTCCACGCCCTGCTCGACGACCGCGTCCCGGCCGCCGACGTGGTCAGTGATCCCATCGCCGCCGTCGAACTGAACCCCGGCCCCCACCCCAAGATCGCGACGCCCCTGAACATGTACGGATCCTCCCGCCAGAACTCGCAAGGCCTGGACTTCACCCGGGCCGAAGACCGCGCGCGCATCGCGAAAGCCGTGCAGGCCATCGACGACGACCGCCTGCGGGCCGGGCCGATCGTGGGCGGCAAGCTGAAGAAGGGGTCAGGCGCCCTGCCGGTGGCCAGCCCCGTCGACGGCTCGCGCACCCTGGGCGAAGTCGCCGAGGCCACCGAGGCCGACGTCCGGGAGGCCATCACCCTGGCCCAGGCCGCCCAGATCGGCTGGGACCGCTCCGGCGGGCCGGCGCGGGCGAAGGTGCTGCGCGCCATGGGCGATGCGCTCGAGGCCGAGATCGACCGGCTGGTGGCCCTGCTGGCGCGCGAGGGCGGCAAGACGCTGAACGACGGCGTGGCCGAGGTGCGCGAGGCGGTCGACTTCTGCCGCTACTACGCCCATCTCGCCGAAAAGCAGTTCGCGGGTCCCGAGATGCTGACCGGCCCGGTCGGCGAGACCAACCAGCTGGAGATGCACGGCCGCGGCGTCTTCGTCTGCATCAGCCCCTGGAACTTCCCGCTGGCCATCTTCACCGGCCAGATCGCCGCGGCGCTGGCCGCCGGCAATGCGGTCATGGCCAAGCCGGCCGAACAGACCCCGCTGATCGCGGCCGAGGCCGTGCGCCTGTTCCACAAGGCGGGCCTGGACGCGCGGCTGCTGGCTCTGCTGCCCGGGCGCGGCGAGACCGTGGGCGCCATGCTGACGGGCCACCCGGAAATCGACGGCGTGGCCTTCACCGGCGGCACCGACACCGCCTGGAAGATCAACCAGACGCTGGCCGCCCGCCGCGGCGCCATCGTCCCCTTCATCGCCGAAACCGGCGGCCTGAACGGCATGTTCGTCGACACCACGGCGCTGCGCGAACAGGTGATCGACGACGTGATCCTCTCGGCCATCGGCTCCGCCGGCCAGCGCTGCTCGGCGCTTCGCATCCTCTATGTGCCCAAGGACTCCGCCGAGGGCCTGATCGAGGGCCTGACCGGGGCGCTGAAGACCCTGGTGATCGGCGATCCCTCCGATCCCTCCACCGACGTCGGTCCGGTGATCGACGAGGAGGCGCGCACGGCGCTGGAAGCCCACGTGAAGCGGCTGGAGACGGAGGCGAAGATCCTGACCCGCCTCGATCCGGGCGCCTGGGGCCAGAAGGGCATGTTCTTCGCCCCGACCATCGCCGAAATCCCCTCGCCCGACTTCCTGGAGCGCGAGGTGTTCGGCCCCGTCCTGCACATCTACCGCTACGACCCGGCGGACCTGGGCGAGGTGGCCGGTCGGCTCGCGGCGCGCGGCTATGGCCTGACGCTGGGGGTGCACAGCCGCATCGAGGCCTTCGCCGAGGAGGTCAAGCGCCTGGTCCCGGCCGGCAACGTCTACGTCAACCGTTCGATCATCGGGGCGGTGGTCGGCGTGCAGCCCTTCGGCGGCGAGGGCCTGAGCGGCACCGGCCCCAAGGCCGGCGGACCCAACGCCCTGCTGCGCTACGCCAGCGAACGCGCGGTCAGCGTCAATATCGCCGCCCAGGGCGGGGACCCGGCGCTGCTGAATCTCTGACGGCGCGGACGCGCGCGCCGCAACGTACTCCGGCGGGACATAATTTGCCTGCCGGTTGAAGACCGCGCGCCGGGAGCCACAGGCTCGCCGGCAGTTCCTGAATCCTCACCGTTCTTTTTTGCGATTCCACGATCCACTGATACGGTCGTTCCTCGTGTACCGGGGGGATCCATGAAAACCATTAGACGGGCGGCGATGGCCGCCGCGGCAGGGCTGGCGGCGCTGGCCCTGGCGGCGGGAACGGCCCAGGCGGCGCCGCTGCCGGCGGGGGGCATGACCCTGGAGGACGCCCAGGCCTGGCTGAAGTCGGGCGGGCTGGACGCCACCATCGACGCCTCGATCAACGCCGTGATCGTCAAGGGCGGCGACCAGACGCTGGTGGTGTTCCTGGCCGACTGCAAGGACAGCCGCTGCGCCTCGCTCCAGTACTTCTACGGCATCCGCTTCGACGGCGGCCTGACCGCGGACGACGCCTCCACCGCGGTGATCATGAACCGCTGGAACCGCAGCCACCGCTGGCTGCGAGGCTATGCCGACCCCAGCCGCAACGTCGTGGTCGAGATGGACGTCCAGATCTCGCCCGGCCTGGACACCAATGGCCTGAACGAGTCGATCCGGACCTTCATCGGCGGGATCGGCGTTTTCCAGCAATATCTGCGCACGGTGAAGGCCGGTGGCTAGAACAATCCTGATGGCGGCCGCGGCCGCCCTGACCCTGGGCTTCGGCGCCGCGCCGGCGCTCGCCCAAAGCCTGGCCGAGGCCCTGGCGCATCCGATGAACCAGCCGGGCGCGCAGGACCGGATGGCCAACCTGGGGCCCGACCTCAAGCTGGCCGCCGCCGACCGGCAGGCCCACGGCCGCCCGACGGCCCTGGCCTCGTCATCCGCCGCGGCGTCCGTGGTTCCGGTCGCCAATGTCGAGGGCCTGGCCCCCGGCCAGCTCAAGCTCAGCCGCACGGTGCTGGCCCGCATCTACCGCGGCGACATCGCCATGTGGGACGCGCCGCAGATCGCGCGGCTGAACCCGGGCGTGGCCCTGCCGCACGAGCCGATCGCGGTGGTTCAGCAGTCGCCCGACAGCGCCGCCTCCAGGACCTTCGTGGCCATGCTGGCCTCGCGCAGCGGCCCGGCCGGCGCCGATCCCTCCAAGTGGAAGGTCGGGGTCATGAGCCAGGGCGACGCGGGCGTCGCGGCCACGGTGCGCGGGACCAGGAACTCGATCGGCTATGTCGCCGACGGCTTCGCCGCCGAACAGGGCCTGCCCATGGCCACCCTGGTCGGAACCCCCGGCCGCGCGGTCGAGGCCGCGCCGATGCTGAACAGCGGCTCAGCCCTGCTGCTGAGCGCGCCCAGCGACCCGTCCTCGCGCGTGGCCAACGACGGCAAGGACAAGGCGCCGAGGTCGAAGAGCCCGTTCTAGACGTCCGGCCGCCAGCGGCGCAGTATCGCGCCATGGAACAGTCGCTGAGCCACGTGCGCGGCGCGGACCATCCGCCGCTGCGTGAGGACACCATCGGGCAGGCCTTCGACCAGGCGGTCGAACGCTGGGCGGACCGGGAGGCGGTGGTCTCCGTCCACCAGGACATCCGCTGGAGCTGGGCCGAGCTCGGACGCCGGGTCGATCAGGTTGGGGCGGCGTTGCTGGCGCTGGGGCTTGAGCCGGGCGACCGGGTGGGCATCTGGGCGCCCAACTGCGCGGAGTGGCTGGTCACCCAGTTCGCCACCGCCAAGGCCGGGCTGATCCTGGTCAACATCAATCCCGCCTACCGGGCGCACGAGCTGGTGTTCACCCTGAACAAGGTCGGGGTGAAGGCCCTGATCTGCGCCGGGCGGTTCAAGACCAGCGACTATCCGGCGATGATCGAGGAGGCGGCGCCGGACCTGGGCGCCTCGGTCCCGCCGGAGCTGAGCTCCAGGGTGCTCCCCCACCTGAAGCGCCTGATCAAGATCGGGGGGCGGCCCCGGGCCAACTTCCTGGAGTTCGAGGAGCTCTATGGCCTGGCGACGCCGCAGGGCCTGGCGCGCCTGGCCGAGGTGGGCGCGGGCCTGTCCAACCGCGACGCCATCAACATCCAGTTCACCTCGGGCACCACCGGCCTGCCCAAGGGCGCGACCCTGTCGCACCGGAACATCCTGAACAACGGCCTGTTCGTGGGCCACGCCCTGAAGCTGACGCCGGACGACCGGCTGTGCATCCCGGTGCCGCTCTACCACTGCTTCGGCATGGTCATGGGCAACCTGGCCTGCATCAACCACGGCACGACCATGGTCTATCCCTCCGCCGGCTTCGAGGCGGAGGCGGTCCTGAAGGCGCTGGAGGCCGAGCGCTGCACCGGGCTCTACGGCGTGCCGACCATGTTCATCGCGGTGCTGGAGCACCCGGGGTTCGCGCGCTTCGACGTCGGCGCCATGCGCACCGGGATCATGGCCGGGGCCCCCTGTCCGATCGAGGTGATGAAGAAGGTCATTGGCCGGCTGGGCGCCACGGAGATGACCATCGGCTACGGCATGACCGAGACCAGTCCGATCAGCTTCCAGAGCGCCACGGACGATCCGCTGGAGCGGCGGGTGTCCTCGGTCGGGCGGGTGCAGCCGCATGTCGATGTCAAGATCGTGGGCCCCGACGGGCTGATGGTTCCGCGCGGCGAGCCGGGCGAGCTGTGCACCAAGGGCTATTCGGTGATGCTGGGCTACTGGGACGACCAGGCCAAGACCGACGAGGTGCTGAAGGACGGCTGGATGGCCACCGGCGACCTCGCGACCCTGGATCAGGAGGGCTACTGCAACATCACCGGGCGGCTGAAGGACATGATCATCCGCGGCGGCGAGAACGTCTATCCGCGCGAGATCGAGGAGTTCCTGTTCACCCACCCCAAGATCGAGGACGCCCAGATCGTGGGCCTGCCCGACGAGCGCTTCGGCGAGGAGCTGTGCGCCTGGATCAAGCTCCGCTCCGGCCACGAGGCGCTGGAGGATGAGATCCGCGAGTTCTGCCGCGGCCAGATCGCCCACTACAAGATCCCGCGCTACATCCGCTTCGTCGAGGCCTTCCCCATGACGGTGACCGGCAAGATCCAGAAGTTCGAGATCCGCCAGGCCATGATCGCCGAGCTGGGGCTGACGGTGAACCGGACCGCGTGAGGCGGGACCGGCAAAACTGAAAAACTATTCAGTGGCGCCGCGCCGGATTTCGCGACAGCTTCCGCGACGGTTCTGGGCGGGCGGAGCGGGCAGTGGCGCGATTGTTTCTGACGCGGATCCTGGGCGGCCTTGTGCTGGCCGCCGCCGCGGCGCCGGCCTTCGCCGCGCCCGAGGAAATCCAGGTCTATATGGATGAGATGGGCAAGCCCGGAGAGTTCGGGCTGGACCTGCACAACAACTATGTGGCCGAGGGCCGCCGCATCCCGGCCTATGCGGGCGAGGAGACGCCGCGCGGGACCTACCGGTTCACGCCCGAGTTCGCCCTGGGCTTGACCGACAACCTGGAGCTCGGCGCCTATGTGCTGACCACGCTCGACAGCCACGGCGCCTACCGCGTTGACGGCGAGAAGCTTCGGCTGAAGTTCATCGCGCCGAAGACCGAGCATCAGGACTGGTGGTGGGGGGCCAATTTCGAGATCGGCAAGGTCCAGCGCCACCTGGACATCAATCCCTGGAACGCGGAGCTGAAGGCCATCTACGGCTGGCGCAGGGGACGCTGGACGGTGGCGGGCAACACCAACTTCGACTGGGCGGTGTCGGGCCCGGCCAGGGGCCCGGTCAGCATCGAGCAGGACATCAAGGTCAGCTGGGCGGTGAAGAAGGACTTCAACCTCGGGATCGAGACCTATGACGGGCTGGGCGACGCGGACCATCTGGGCGGGCGCTACGGCGACCTGGATCACGTGATCTACGCTGTCGCCGACACCAGCTGGCGCGGCTTCGACCTGAACCTGGGGGTGGGCCGGGGCCTGACCCGGGCCACCGAGGACCGCTGGGTGCTGAAGGCCATCGTCGGCGTGCCGCTGCAGCGATAGGGGATCATCCGCGCTTGACGCGCGCAGGCGCGCGGCCGCAAGAGCCCCGCCATGCAAGACCTGTTGCTTCCCATCGTGCTGCTGCTCGGCTCGGCGGCGGTGATCTACCTCGCCTGCGAGTACTTCGTGAACGGCGTGGAGTGGATCGGCCGCCGCTACGCGATGGGGGAGAAGGCGACGGGCACCATCCTGGCGGCCTTCGGCACGGCCCTGCCCGAAAGCGTGGTCACATTCGTCGCCGTGGCCTTCGGGGCCAGCCCCGCCCAGAAGGCGATCGGGGTGGGGGCGGCCCTGGGCGGGCCGCTGGTCCTGGCGACCATCGCCTACGCCATCGTCGGCTGGGCCCTGTTCATGACGCGCCGGCCCTGGCCCAATGCGGCGGACCGCCATGCCTTCCGCCATCTCAGCCGCGACCAGGGCTGGTTCCTGGCCATCTTCGCGGTGAAGCTCGGCCTCGGCCTGGTGCTGTTCGCCTGGAAGCCGTGGCTGGGTCTGATGTTCCTGGCCGCCTACGCGGCCTACGTCTGGAAGGAGACCCGTGACGGCGGGGAGGAGGTCGAGGAGGAGGCGCTCGAGCCCCTGAAGCTCGCGCCGAAGGCCGCGGTCGCCCCGACGGGTCTCGCCCTGCTGCAGACCGGCCTCGCGGTGGTGGTGATCTACTTCGCCTCGCGCCTGTTCGTGGGCCAGATCGATGCGCTGGGCCCCCGGCTCGGCCTGCCGCCCCAGCTGCTGGCCCTGCTGATCAGCCCCATCGCCACCGAGCTTCCGGAGACGCTCAACGCCATCATCTGGATCCGCCAGGGCAAGGTCCGCCTGGCGCTGGCCAACATTTCCGGCGCCATGATGATCCAGGCGACCATCCCCACCGCCTTCGGCCTGTTCTTCACGCCCTGGCTGCTGGACCGCTCGCTGGTCCTGGCCGGCGCGGTGACGGCTGTGGCGATCGCGCTGCTGTTCGTGGGGTTCCGCACCGGGCGGATGTCGCGCGGCTTCCTGGCGGCCATGGCGCTGGGCTACGGCCTGTTCGTGGCGGGGCTGATCGGCTTCCGGCTCTAGCGCGGCCGTGGCTTTTCCGTCGGCGCCTCGAGCTGGCGGTCGGTGAACTTCTCCCAGCTGAACGAACCCAGCCAGCAGGCCATGGCCCAGGCGGCGCCCACGCTCCAGCCGGCGAGCACGTCGGTGGTCCAGTGGACGCCGAGGTAGATGCGGGTCAGGCCCACCAGCAGGGTCAGGAACACCGCCACCGACAGGACGTAGACCTTCTGGCGGCGCTGGGGCAGGGCGCGGGCGATCAGCGCGCCCAGGGTCAGGAAGGTCGCGGCGGTCAGCATGGCGTGGCCGCTGGGGAAGCTGGCGCGGACCACCTCCACGGCGCGGTAAATCTCGGGGGGCCGTTCGCGGCCGTAAGCGTTCTTGAGCAGGGTGGTCACGATCATGCCACCGCCGAGGGACACGACGATCAGGAGCGCGGCCGAGGGCCGGCGGCGGATCAGCAGGAAGACGACCACCACCAGGGCCAGCAGCACCAGCACCGCCACCGAGCCCAGGGAGGTCAGGTCGACGGCCGCCATCTCCAGCCAGGGCGGGCCGATGGGCTGATGCGGATGGCCGGGGACGCGCAGGGCCTCGAGCACGGCCTGGTCGAAATTGCGGCCCTCGCCCTCCTTGATCACCTCGGTGACCAGACGCACGAAGATGAACAGACCGGCCGCCAGCACGCCGAGGGCGGCCAGGGGCGAGGCCTCGGACCGCGCGAATTGCGCGAGCCCGGACAATCGGTCGCGGGGGGCGGGAGTGCTCAAGTCAGGCGAACGGGGCGGGTGGGGCGGAGTTCCAACCATGGTCACAATTCTTTGATGCGCCGGTCGCACGGCTGAAGCCATGAGCAGCCGTGAGTCGGTCGCCGTCCACAGGTTTTTCGACAGGTTCGAGGGTTTGTTCGTATTGACCGCTCCTTAACCCTATGTCCCCATATGCTGGGCTTCGGGGCGCTTCGAGACACCATATGTGGGGTCTGGAGGCAAAAACGCCTTGTTTGGCAACGGGTCTGGGGAAGAGTAAGTCAGTCATGGCTGGGTCTGAAGCAGTTAAGCAGGAAAGCCTCGTTTCGGGTGCGCGTATGCAGGGCCAGGGTCAGGCCACGCCGCAGCTAAAACTGGTCCGCAAGGTCGAGGTCGATCGCTCGCGCGACGCCCTGTTGACCGAGTTCGGCAAGACCACGCTGGAGGACCGCTACCTGCTGGCCGGCGAGAGCTACCAGGACATGTTCGCCCGGGTGGCCACGGCCTACGCCGACGACGCCGAGCACGCCCAGCGGGTCTACGACTACATCTCCATGCTGTGGTTCATGCCGGCCACCCCGGTGCTGTCCAACGGCGGCGCCGACCGCGGCCTGCCGATCTCCTGCTTCCTGAATTCGGTGGGAGACAGCCTGGAGTCGATCGTAGACGTCTGGAACGAGAACGTGGCGCTGGCCTCCAACGGCGGCGGCATCGGCACCTACTGGGGCCGGGTCCGCTCCATCGGCGAGAAGGTCAAGGGCGCGGGCCAGACCTCGGGCATCATCCCCTTCATCCGGGTGATGGACTCCCTCACGCTTGCGATCAGCCAGGGCTCCTTACGCCGCGGTTCGGCGGCCGTGTACCTGGACGTGCACCACCCCGAGATCGAGGAGTTCCTCGAAATCCGCAAACCCTCGGGCGACTTCAACCGCAAGAGCCTGAACCTCCACCACGGCATCAACATCACCGACGAGTTCATGGAGGCCGTGCGCGACGGGGCCCAGTTTGGCTTAAGGAGCCCCAAGACCACCGAAGTCGTCCGCTTCGTCGACGCCCGCTCGCTGTGGCAGAAGATCCTGGAGATCCGGCTGCAGACCGGCGAGCCCTACCTGATCTTCTCCGACGCGGTGAACCGGGCCATGCCCGACTTCCAGCGCGACCTGGGCCTGAAGGTCACCCAGTCGAACCTCTGCTCCGAGATCATGCTGCACTCGGGCCCCGACCACACCGGGCGCGAGCGCACCGCGGTCTGCTGCCTGTCCTCGGTCAACGCCGAGAAGTACCTGGAGTGGCGCGAGCACCCGACCTTCATCGAGGATGTCATGCGCTTCCTCGACAATGTGCTGGAGGACTTCATCCAGCGCGCCCCGCCGGAGATGGCGGACGCGATCTATTCCGCCCGGCGCGAGCGCTCGGTGGGCCTGGGGCTGATGGGCTTCCACAGCTTCCTGCAGGCGCAGGGCGTGCCCTTCGAGAGCGCCATGGCCAAGTCCTGGAACATGCGCATCTTCAGAAGCCTGCGGCGCGAGGCCGACAAGGCCAGCCGCGTGCTGGCCGAGGAGCGCGGACCCTGCCCGGACGCCGCCGAGAAGGGCGTGATGGAGCGCTTCTCCCACAAGCTGGCGATCGCGCCGACGGCGTCGATCTCGATCATCTGCGGCGGGACCTCCGCCGGCATCGAGCCGATCCCGGCCAACATCTACACCCACAAGACCCTCTCGGGCTCGTTCGCGGTCAAGAACCCCTACCTGGAGAAGATCCTGGGCGAAAAGGGCAAGGACACCACCGAGGTCTGGTCCTCGATCCTGGAGAACGAGGGCTCGGTCCAGCACCTGGATTTCCTGAGCCAGGACGAGAAAGACGTGTTCAAAACCGCCTTCGAGCTGGACCAGCGCTGGGTCGTGGAGCTGGCGGCGGACCGAACGCCGGAGGTCTGCCAGTCGCAGTCGCTCAACGTCTTCCTGCCCGGCGACGTGGATAAGTGGGACCTGCACATGCTGCACTGGACGGCGTGGGAGCGCGGCGTGAAGTCGCTCTACTACCTGCGCTCCAAGTCGGTGCAGCGGGCCTCCTTCGCCGGGGGCGAGACGGCCGAGAAGGTCGACATGTCGGGCGCCGCGCGCACCGACTACGAGGAGTGCCTGGCCTGCCAGTGACGCAGCCATTTGGGCGCGGAACTTGCAAGGACGCCGTACGTTAGGCCCGCAGCATAGTGGGTCTGTAAAAACTGTCGTGATCTGAATGGGTTAACGACAGTTCGGAGGCGGGTTGGTGCGCGTTCTGCGAAAGCTGACGATCGGATTGGCCTCGGGCGCGGCGTTCGCGGCCCTCCTGCCGGCTGTGGCCGGCGCCGAAGACTGGAAATACGTTCCCCCCAAGTCGGACACGGCCGCCTTCGCGGCCTCCGCCCCGGTCCCCAGCTGGGACGAGGGCCTGAAGACCCCGAGCCTGGCCGGCGCGCGCTACGACGAAGACCTGTCCTTCGGACCCGTGGTCTACCAGACCCCCCAGGGCCCGGTGGCCTACGCCTCGCGCGAGCTGTGGTTCGACGGCGCCGGCGGGTCGGTGGATCGGCTGCGGGTGACCTCCGGCGGGCCGATCTACGGCGCCTCGGGCGCGCCGCTCCGGCTCGATGGCCATGCGGTGACGGACAACGAGGCCTACGACGTGAGCTACACCCGCGGCTGGCCTTCGGCGCTCAGGCTGAAGAGCGGCGAATACGCCTTCGACGTGACCCCCCACGCGGGTTTGGGCATGACCAGCGCCGGCGGATCGGCCGAGGCCGGCGCCACCCTCATCTTCGGCAAGGCCCGGCAGGACAGCGGCCTGTCGCGCTTCGGCGTGCAGAACGGCGCGGCGTTCGGCGGCATGGGCCGCTGGTACCTGTACGCGGAGGCCAGCGGCCGGGCGATCGGCTACAATTTCCTCAAGGGCGACAACGGCTGGCGGCGCTCGGGCATGTCCACCGACGACGGCGCCTTCATCGGTGACCGGCAGGCGGGTGTGGCCTGGCGCAAGGGCGACCTGCAGGCCTCCTTCGGCTACGTCGACCGCAAGGTCCGGCTGGACAACATCCGCTCGGTGGATGTGGACACCCATTCGTCGATGGTGGCCTTCACCCTGTCGTTCAAACCGGGCGGCTGATTTTTCGGCGAACGGGTTCGAGCGAACACCGTATTTTAGGGTTCTACACCCAAGGTGGCTCCCGAAACCCGGAGTCCCGGCGCATGCGCATACCCTTCTGGCGGCTGACCCGTGACGCCCAACCGGCGCGTGGCGTCGCCTTCGCCGCCGGCCTGACCGTCCTGTTCGCCGCCAGCATCGCCGGCGCCATCCACTGGACCTGCAATCACCAGGGCGTGGCCACGATCTGGCCCGCCAGCGGACTGATGGTGGCGGCCATCCTGCTGCTGCCCCGCCGGCTGGTGGGTCCCACGGTCCTGGCCTGCTTCGCCGCCGACCTCGCGATCAAGGCCGCGCTGGGTGCGGGGATCGAGCGAAATGTGGACTACGCCGTCTTCGGCCTGCTGGAGGCGGGCCTCGTCGCCCTGCTGACCCGCCGCCTCTGCGGCGCAGCGCTGAACATGGTGCGGCCGGTGCGCTTCTTCCGCTTCATTCTGGTCGCCGTCGTGCCCTCCGTGGCTGTGATCACGGCGGCCGGGTCCGCCCTGTTCGCCTTCCGCTTTGGCCAGCCCTTCCTGGCGACCTGGTGGGGCTGGTTCTCCGCCGACAGCCTGGGCCTGATCCTGACCGTGCCCATGACCCTGCTGGCCGTCCGTCCGCGCCGCTACGCGCGCGACTGCGCTGCGGGTCCGGTCGAGCGCGCCGTCCTGCTGGGCGCCGTGGCCCTGGCCGCGGCCCTGGTCTTCTCCCAGGAGGTGATGCCGGTCATCTTCCTCCAGTTTCCGCTGTTGCTGCTGCTCACCATCCGGCTGGGCCCGACCTGGACCAGCGTGGCCCTGTCCCTGATCGCGGCCATCGCCGTGCCCTTCACCCTGGCCGGGCATGGGCCGCTGAACATGCTCCCCGGAGTCGAGGCCGCGCGCCGCGCCCTGATCCTGCAGTTCTACCTGACCGCCATGCTGGTCTCGATGCTGCCGGCCGCGAGCTTCCTGGCGGACCGCCGCCGCGACCGCGAGGCCCTGGCGCTGAAGGTGCGCGAGGCCCGCGCCGCCAAGGCGGCCGCCGAAAGCGCCACCCGCGCCAAGACCCAGTTCCTGGCGGTGATGAGCCACGAGATCCGCACCCCGCTGAACGGCCTGCTGGGCTTCGTCCAGATCATCGGCCGGCGCGAGGACCTGCCCGCGGACCTGCGCCGCCAGGTCGAGATGATGGGCGGCTCCTGCGACGTGCTGCTGTCGCTGGTCAACGACGTGCTGGACCTGTCGCGGCTGGAGGCCGGACGGATCGAGCTGGCGCCCAGGCCCTTCGCGCTGGCCGACGTCCTGACCGGGGCGGCGGATCTGGTGCGCGGGACGGCGGAGGCCAAGGGCCTCGACCTGGCGCTCGACCTCGACGAGATCGAGGGCCTGCGTCACATCGGCGACGACAGCCGCCTGGCCCAGGTGGCGCTCAACCTGATCGGCAATGCGGTGAAGTTCACCTCGATCGGCGAGGTGCGCCTGAGCGTGGACCGCCGCGAGGACGACGAGGGCGACGTGCTGACCGTCAGGGTCACCGACACCGGGGTGGGCGTGCCCGCCAACCGGGTCGACCGGCTGTTCCAGGTTTTCTCCCAGGTCGACAGCACTACCGCACGCGAGTTCGGCGGCTCGGGCCTGGGCCTGGCCATTTCGCGCCGGCTGATCGAGGTCATGGACGGCGCCATCGGCTACCGACCGGCGGAGACCGGCGGATCGGAATTCTGGTTCGAGGTCACCCTGCCGCGCGCCGAGGCGGCGCCCAAGGCCGAAGCGGCCGCGGAATCCGACGTGGCCGGGCTCAAGGTGCTGGTGGTCGACGACCACCCGGTCAACCGCGAGGTGGCCAGCCTGATGCTGATCGCCGCCGGCTGCCTGGTGTCGACCCGCAGCGATGGCTCAGGCGCGGTCGAGGCCCTGAAGAACGAGAGCTTCGACCTGGTGTTCATGGACGTGCACATGCCCGGCATGGACGGCCTGGCGGCGACCGCGGCCATCCGGGCGTTGGGCGGCGCCGCGGCCCGGACCCCGATCGTGGCCATGACCGCCGACACCGCCTCGGCCGACGTGGAGGCCTGCGTCAAGGCCGGCATGGACGGCCATCTGCCGAAGCCCATCCGCCGCGAGAAGCTGATCGAGGCCCTGGCGCTCTATGCGCCCGGCGCGGACGAGGCCGAGGCGGTCAAGGCCGCCTGAGGCGCTGGCCCGAGGCGACGTTCCTCCCTAAGCTCCCCGCTCACGAGGCAGGGGAGCGATCATGAGCGCCGATGCGGCAAGCGCCACAGGCCCGGGCGGGTTTTCGCGCCTGAGATCGATCTTCGGCGGCTCCGCCGGCAACCTGGTCGAGTGGTTCGACTGGTACGCCTATTCCGCCTTCGGCCTGTACTTCTCCAAGGTCTTCTTCGCGCCGGGCGGCACGACCAAGCAGCTGATGGAGACCGCCGGGGTGTTCGCGGTGGGCTTCTTCGCCCGGCCGCTGGGCGCCTGGGTGATGGGGGTCTACGCCGACCGGGCGGGGCGCAAGGCGTCGCTGACCCTGTCGGTGGCGCTGATGTGCTTCGGCTCGCTGCTGATCGCGATCCTGCCCGGCTATGCCGACATCGGGGTGGCGGCGACCTGGCTCCTGGTGGCGGCGCGGCTGATCCAGGGCCTGAGCCTGGGCGGCGAGTACGGCGCCTCCTCGACCTATCTGTCGGAGATGGCCGGCCGGAAGCACCGGGGCATGTGGTCGAGCCTGCAGTACATGACCCTGATCTCGGGCCAGCTGGTCGCCCAGGCGCTGCTGCTGGTTCTGCAGGCGACCCTGACCAAGCCGGAGCTGCAGGCCTGGGGCTGGCGCATTCCCTTCGTGGTGGGGGCCCTGCTCGCGATTTCGGTGTTCTGGCTCCGGACCCGCATCGACGAGACGCCGTCCTACAAGGCGGTGCAGCACCAGGAGCGTGGCCGTACGATGTGGCTGTTCGTGCGTCATCCCAAGGAGACGCTGACGGTCATAGGCCTGACCGCCGGGGGCACGCTCGCCTTCTATACCTTCACCATCTACATGCAGAAGTTCCTGGCCAATACGGCGGGATTCTCCAAGGAGAGCGCCACCCAGATCTCGACCCTGGGACTCCTGGTCATGATGGCGGTGCAGCCGCTCTACGGCTGGGTGTCGGACAAGGTGGGGCGAAAGCCGCTGCTGATCGCCTTCGGGGTGCTGGGAACGGCGATGACCTGGCCGATCCTGACGACGCTTGCGAAGGTCCATGACGCGACCACGGCGTTTGAACTGGTGCTCTGCGCGCTGCTGGTGGTCAGCCTCTACACCTCGATCAATGCGGTGGTGAAGGCCGAGCTGTTCCCCTCCGAAATCCGCGGCCTGGGCGTGGCCCTGCCCTACGCCGTCGCCAACGCCCTGTTCGGCGGCACGGCGGAATACGTCGCCCTGTGGTTCAAGGACCGGGGCCAGGAGAGCGGCTTCTTCATCTATGTGACGGTGGTGATCGCCGCCTCGCTGCTGACCTATCTGGCCATGCGCGACACGAAGAAGACCAGCCGGATCCTGGAGGATTAGTCTCGCGCGGCCAGGTCGTTCGTCGCAAACCCGGTGCGGGGTTCGCGAATGCGATGAAGCGGGATTGCCAAGCCGGGCGGGCCTCGGAAAGGTTTCCGGGTCCGCGCGACGCCGCGCCAAGAGGAAACCGTCCCATGCTGATCCGATTGGCCGCCGCCGGCGTGGCCCTGCTCCTGCTCGCCGCCGCGCCCGCGCAGGCGAAGGAACTGCACTACAGGGCCGAGCTGCGCGGCGACCGCATGCCGACCATGACCGGGTCGAAGGCGACCGGCGAGGCCGAGATCACCATCGACACCGACGCCCACACCGTGGCCATGACCATGGACGTGAAGGGCATGAAGACCACCGACCTGTGGAGCAAGCTGGCCTTCGCCCCGATCGGGCCGGTGCACCTGCACATCTACGGCTCGCACGACCATTCCGACCCGTCGAGCTCGGCCCTGCTGCTGCCGTTTCCCTTCGGCCCGGGCTACAGCGAGACCGCGGCGGGCTTTCGGCTGAGCGTCAAGGACTACGCCTACGCCGACGGGGCGGCGAAGCTGAACTCCACCACCTCGTTCGAGGATTTCGTGGCGGCCATGCAGGCCGGGCGCGTGGTGCTGAACATCCACAGCAACACGGTCAACGATGGCGAGATCAGCGGCGAGGTCGTCCCGGTCGCGGGTTAGGCCATCCGCGCGGCGATGGCGTGCAGGTCCACCGGCTCGCCGCCGGACATGGTGCGCCACTCCAGGATCTCGGAGGTGAACTCCGCCGGCGCGGCCATGATGTCCTTGAAGCTCGGCTCGATCCGCTCCGCCAGTGGGCTGGAGCGCCCGAGCGCGTCGTATTCGTCGACGGTGAACATCCACAGCGGCCGGCCGTCCGGACCGGCGCCGGTCTGGTAGATGTAGAACCTCAGGCGCGGCGGCCCCTCGGCGTCGGCGGTGTAGGCGAACTGTTCGCTCATGGGCCGCAGTTAGCGCGCCCGGGAGCCCGCGTCACCCCTCCCAGCCCTCGCTGAACGGGAACCGCTCGGCCCAGAAGGCCTGCAGCTCCGGAAGGGCGTCGACCTTGCGCACGATGGCGTTCAGCGTCGGGCAGGCCTCGGCGAACCAGCGCCGCCGCGGGGTCCAGCGCGAGACGACGGTGAGGTAGACGTCCAGCAGGCTCATGCGCTCGCCCAGCAGCCAGGGGCGCGGGCCTTGCGCTGCGGCCCAGGCCTCGATTACGCCCCAGCAGCGCTTGATCCGCTCGGCGGCGCGCGTCTTCAGGGCGTCCTGGTCCGCCTTGCCGTCCGCCCAGGCGGCGGGTTCGTCGCGCAGCAGGTACATGGCGTAGATGTTGGCCGGCACATAGACCATCCAGCGCAGGTAGTCGGAGCGTTCCGGCGCGTCGGGCTTGGGCGCCAGGCCGGCCCCGGGATGGGCGTCGGCGAGCCAGATCAGGATCGCCGCGCTTTCGGTCATCAGGCGACCATCGGGAAATTCCACGGTCGGCACCTGCCCAAGCGGATTGACCTGGTCGGCCAGGGCCTTGGCCTCAGGCCCGCACCAGGAGGCGGCGTCCAGGGTCCGGTAGGGGAGCTTCAGCAGGGTCATGGCGGCCTCGACCGCCACCGATCCGGAGCCCGGTCCGCCATACACCCGATAGGCCTCAGTCATCTCTTATCCCCAGATCGACACAAGATGTTGATGATCCGCCCCTGCGACCACCTAGACGTAGCGTCCCGTTAACCGCGGGGGTATCTGTTGGAGGTCGTCAGATTCGATCAAGCCCGGACCGTGCCATGACCGCTTCCCGTATCCGCTCCGCTCCCGGCCTGCTGACGCCCTCCCACTCGTACAAGCCCTTCCGATACCCCTGGGCCTACGACATGTGGAAGAAGCAGCAGCAGGTCCACTGGATGCCCGAAGAGGTGCCGCTGGGCGAGGACTGCAAGGACTGGGCGGCCAAGCTCAACGACGGCGAGCGCAACCTGCTGACCCAGATCTTCCGCTTCTTCACCCAGTCGGACATCGAGGTCGCGGACAACTACATGGAGCGCTACGGCCGGGTCTTCAAACCGACCGAAGTGAAGATGATGCTCTCCTCGTTCGCGAACATGGAGACCATCCACATCGCCGCCTACGCCCTGCTGCTCGAGACCATCGGCATGCCGGAGAGCGAGTTCGCCGCCTTCCTCGAATACGACGCGATGAAGGCCAAGCACGATTATATGCAGCAGTTCGGCGTTGAGACGAACGCGGACATCGCCCGCACGCTGGCCATGTTCGGCGGCTTCACCGAAGGGCTGCAGCTGTTCGCGTCCTTTGCGATGCTGATGAACTTCCCGCGCTTCAACAAGATGAAGGGCATGGGCCAGATCGTCAGCTGGTCGGTGCGCGACGAGAGCCTGCACTGCGAGGGGATCATCAAGCTCTACCACGCCTTCAACAAGGAGACCGGCGCGGTGACCAAGTCGGTCGCGGCCGACATCGTCGACTGCTGCCAGACGGTGGTGGGGCTGGAGGACAAGTTCATCGACCTGGCCTTCGAGGCCGGCGAGGTGCAGGGCATGACGCCCGCCGACATCAAGGCCTACATCCGCTTCATCGCCGACTGGCGCCTGCGCCAGCTGGAGCTGCCGGAAGTCTACGGCGTGAAGGAAAACCCGCTGCCCTGGCTGCAGTCGCTGCTGTCGGGCGTGGAGCACGCCAACTTCTTCGAGGCCCGCTCGACCGAATACTCCAAGGCCGCGACCACGGGTCAGTGGCACGGCCCGGAAGGCGTCTGGGGCGAGTTCGACAAGCTGATGAGCCGCCGCCAGCCCGAACCGGCGGAATAGGGCTGTGATCCGCAGCGCGGTCGGGCGCTTCGCGGCGATCGCGCTCGGCCTGGTGCTGCTGGCCTGGATCGTGGCGGTGGCCTGGCTGGGCTTCAACCAGCGCGCCTACATCTATTACCCCGACAGGCGGGTGGTCGAACCGGCGGCCGCCGGCGCGCCCGGATTCCAGCGGGTGCAGATCGACACGGCTGACTCAGAACATCTGGTCGGCTGGTGGAAGGCGCCGGCGCCGGGGTCCGGCGTGGTGCTGTACCTTCACGGAAATGCGGGAAACCTCGCAGGCCGGGCGCCGCGCCTGCATGATCTGGCCGACAGCGGCCTGGGCGTGCTGGCCATCGACTGGCGCGGCTATGGCGGCTCGACCGGCAAGCCGACCGAGGCGGGACTGAACCGCGACGCCGAGGCGGCGCTGAACTGGATCCTGGCCCGGCAAAGCCGATCCCATCCGGTCGCGGTGTTCGGCGAGAGCCTGGGGACAGGCCTGGCGGTCCAGCTGGCGGCGAGACGCCGGGAGGTCGGCGGCATCCTCCTGGATTCCCCCTACGCCTCCATGACGCGCCTGGCGGAGCTGGGTCAGCCCTGGGCGCCGGTGCGCTGGCTGATCCTGGACCGCTACGATTCCGAGGCGGCGATCAAACGGGTGCATGCCCCCGTGCTGATCCTGCACTGCGACCAGGACGCGGTGATTCCGCTGACGGAGGGGCAAAGGCTCTATGCGGCGGCCTTGCAGCCCAAGGCAATGCGGGTGCTGCACGGCTGCGGCCATGTGCGGACCTGGCAGGGCGAGGCGCGGACCGAGGCCCTGGCGAGCCTGCGTGACTGGACCACGCCGGAAGAGGTCTCCAACACCCCCGCCAACCCCCGCTGACGGCTCCAAACCCCATCCTCGCGCGTTGAAGACCCTCGAGAGGTGTTTTCCGTGCGTCCTGTGCCCCGCTGGTCCGAGTTCAAGTCGCGCGCCCGCGAACTGACGGCGCGGGGCCGCAGCGAGTGGAATCGCGCCCGCCTGCGGCTGGCTTCGGGCTGGCGGGCCCGCTCCGAACCGCCGCCGCCGGAGGACGTCGAGATCCTGCCGGACGGAACCGCGGCGGCCCGCTCCGGCCTTTCACGCAAGGTGATGATCTGGACCGGGGCGGTGCTCGGGCTGCTGATCCTTGTGATCATCGTGGTCATCGCGCTGTGGGACTGGGACCGCTTCCGCGGACCGATCGCCGACTACGCCACCGGACGGTTGCACCGGGAGGTGCGCATCGACGGGCACCTGAAGGTGCATCTCTTGACCTGGACGCCGGAGGCCACGGTCACGGGCCTGCGCATCGGAAATCCCGACTGGGCCCCCAAGGGGGACTTCGGCAGGATCGACAGCGTCCACGTCAAGGTCCGGCTGATGCCGCTGCTGACCGGGCGGGTGGACATGCCGCTGGTGGAAATCCAGCGGCCCGACCTGAAGATGGTGAAGGACGCTCAGGGCCGGGCCAACTGGGACTTCGACCCGAAGGGCAAGCACAAGCCGACCAGGCTGCCGCCGATCCAGCATCTGATCGTGCGCGACGGCCATATCGACATGACCGACGTGCGCCGTCGGCTGCATCTGGTCGCCACGGTCCAGACCAACGAGGACGAGCCGGGCTCCGGGCGCGGGCGCTTCCTGCTCAGCGGCGACGGCACGATCAACAGCCATGCCTTCGTGCTGCGCATCAGCGGCGGGCCGCTGATCGACGTGCGCCGGGACCAGCCCTATCACTTCGACGCCGACATGCGCGCGGGCCCGACCCACATCAGCGCCACGGGCGTGATCGACAAGCCCTTCGACTTCGGCCGCTACCACGCGCGCCTGAGCGGAACGGGCGACGACCTGGCCGACCTTTACGAGATCACCGGCCTGACCTTCCCCAACACCCCGCCCTACCACGCCAGCGGCGACTTCAGCCGCGACGGCAGCGTCTATCGCTACAGCCATTTCGCCGGCCGGGTGGGCCGCTCGGACCTGGCGGGCGAGGTCACCGTGTCCAAGCCCAAGGACCGGCCGCTGCTGCAGGCGGACCTGGTCTCGCGCTCGCTGGACTGGGCCGACCTCGCCACCGTGCTGGGCGGCGCGCCGGCCGCGCGCAAGGGCGGGCCCGCCTCTCCCGCCCAGAAGATCGAGGCTCACGTGATGGCGGTCCAGGGCCGCCTGCTGCCGGACGCCAGGCTCGACGTTTCGCGCCTGCGCGCCATGGACGCCGACGTCGGCTTCCGCGCGACCGCGGTCCAGGCCAACCGCATGCGGCTGTCGGCGGTGCGCATGCGAGTCAAGCTCGACCACGGCCTGCTCACGGTCGATCCCCTGACCTTCGGCTTCGCGCGCGGGGTGCTGGCGGGCTCGGTCAAGATCGACGGGCGCCAGGCCATGCCGCACACGGACCTGGACCTGAAGCTGTCCAACTACGCCCTGGAGTCCTTTATCCCGGCCATCGGCGGCGCGCCGCCGATGAGCGGCATGGTCGACGGCCATTTCCGCCTGAAAGGTTCCGGCATGTCGGTGCGCGAGACCGCCGCAGGCGCCGGCGGGACCGTGTCCCTCACCGTGCCGCACGGCGAGGTCCGCCAGGCCCTGGCGGAGCTTCTGGGCATCAATGTCGGCCGCGGCCTGTCGCTGCTGCTGTCCAAGGACCAGCACAAGACCGAGCTGCGCTGCGCGGCCGCCGACTTCGACGTCAGCGGCGGGACCATGAGGGTCCGGCGCATGGTGATCGACACCGGGGTGGTGGTCTCGCAGGGGTCCGGCACGGTCGATCTGGGCTCCGAGCGGCTGAACCTGAGACTGCAGGGCAAGTCCAAGAAGCCGCGCCTGCTCAGGCTCTGGGGCCCGATCACGGTGACGGGCACCCTGCTCAATCCCAAGCCCGGCGTGGACAAGAGCTCCGTCGTGGAACAGGGCGGGGTGGCGGCGCTGGCGGCCACGGCGATCAATCCGCTGGCGGCGATCCTGCCGTTCCTCACCCCCGGCGGGGCCAAGGACGTGGACTGCGCCAGCCTGCTGGCGGGCGGGTCCGGGGCCGCGCATTGATCCGAAGCGCCGGCGTGTGCGTATTGTCGCCATGGCGCCTTCAGAGACGGACACCCAGACCATGAGCCGCCGCGGCCTCGTCACCACCGGCACGGCCGCCTTCGCCGCCATCCTCAATCCGCTGGCCATGTTCGACCGGCTGGCGCCCCAGGACGGCGACGGCCGCATGGTGGCGCGCGACATCGCCTACGGCCCGGACCCGCGCCAGAAGCTCGATCTCTACGCCCCGGCGCGCCCCACGGGCTCAGGTCCGCTCCCGGTCCTGGTCTTCTTCTACGGCGGAGGCTGGGACACCGGGACCAAGGCCTACTACCGCTGGGTGGGCCGCGCCTTCGCCGCCAAGGGTTTCCTGGTGGCCATGCCCGACTATCGCCTGGTCCCGGAGGTGCATTTTCCGGCCTTCCTCGACGACGGGGCCTCAGCCATCGCCAAGGTGCGCGAGATCGCGGCCGCCAACGGCGGCGACCCGGAGCGGCTGGTCACCGCCGGCCATTCCGCAGGCGCCTATATCGCGGTGATGCTGGCGCTGGACACCGAGTACCTGAAGCGCGCTGGCGCCCCGGCCGACTCCATCCGGGCGGCGGCGGGCCTGGCTGGACCCTACGACTTCTACCCTTTCGACGTGCCGGCCTCGGTCAACGCCTTCGGCCAGGCGCCCGATCCCAAGATGACCCAACCGATCACCTTCGCGCGCGGCGACGCCCCGCCGCTGCTGCTAGCCACCGGCGACGCGGACACCACGGTCCGGCCCAGGAACTCGATCGCGCTTTCCAAGGCGGTCACCGCGCGCGGCGGCCAGGCGGAGCTGAAGCTCTATCCCGGCGTCGGCCATGTGAAGATCGTGCTGGCGCTCTCGACCCTGTTCCGCGGCTCGGTCCCGGTGCTGGGCGACGTCTCGCGTTTCCTGCTCGCCCACGCGGGCGCGGAAGCCCAGGTCAGGCGCGCGGCCGGCTGAGCATCCGAGCGGAACGCGCGGGTTCCTTAGGCTTGTCCTCGACCTCGGTGTCGACCGGCGGCGTGTCACGCCAGGATATCGGTTCCGGCGGCGGCCCGGGGATGTCGCGGCTGCGCGCCAGGACCTCGGCGTGGTTGGAACGGCTGCGGCGTTCACGGTCGAACACCATCTCGGCGTGGCGCTCCAGCGCCTCCTCATAGACCTCCGGCTGCTCCAGCGGTCCCGCGTGTCCCACGTCGGGCACGAGGATGTATCGAGCCAGGGGGTTGGTCCCGGCCGCCGCCTTGACCTCGTCGGCGCGCACCAGCAGGTCGCAGCCGCCGGCCATCAGCAGCACGGGAATCTCCAGGCCTTCGACCGTGCCGGTGAGGTCGGCCTCCAGCATGGCCCGGGCGCCTTTGGCCTGCACGCTGGGCGCGCTGCGGGCCGTGACCCAGCTCAGATTGTCGAGCGTGCAGCGCGAAACGCTTTCGCCGAAGGTGGTGGCGCGCAGGATCAGGTGCGACAGGCCGTTCAGGTGCGAGGCCCAGGCCCCGGCCTGGACCAGGGGCGAAAGCCAGAGGCTCAGGCGCAGGAACGGTTCGATCAGCGGCTCACGCAGGGCCTTCATCAGGCTGCGGTCCGCGGCGCTGTTCACCGGATCGAGTTCGCAGCCGTTGAGCAGGGCCAGCCCGGCGATGCGGCGGCCGATCAGTTCGGGATGGCGCCGGCAGAGTTCGAGGGTGATCAGGGCGCCGGTGGAATGGCCGACCAGCAGGACCGGACGGCCCGGCGCCAGCTGCAGCACCGCGCGCAGGTCTTCCGACAGCCGCTCGAGCGAATATTCTCCGTCGAAGGGGCGCCCCGATTCGCCCACGCCGGGCAGGTCCCAGATCAGCACCCGCCAGCGCCGCGCCAGCTGGCGCACGACGCCGCACCAGACCCGGCGATCCAGGCCCCAGCCGGGGGTCAGGACCACGACGGGGCCCGTGGTGGGACCGAAGGCCTCCACGCAGAGCCGCGCGCCGGCCGAGCCGGTGACCGAATCGGTCTGGCCGATCACGGGCTCCTTCTCCGCGTCGGAGCCGCGGGGAACGCCCATCAGCACCAGCAGACGGCCGAAAACGGCTATGGCGATCAACAAGGCGCCCGCCGTCAGCCAGAACAGGCTGCGGAATTCCGAGTGGGCCCATTCGGCGACGAACCACAGGCCGCTGAGCGCCAGCGCCAGCGACACCAGTCCGGCCGCCCGGTTCATCAGGAACGGCAGGGGCATGGTGGTCATCCGGGTCTCCAGGCGGCCCACGCGGCATGGGGCCTGCTCCCGTAACGGCGCCGCCTTGGCCGGGTTCCGCGATGGAACCCGCCTCTCGCAACGCTTGCCAACCGTCGTTATAAGCCCTGCATGAAAAGCAAGACCCAAGCCCCGGCGGTGGTGGACCGCCTCTGCGCCCTCTACGCCCAGTCCGTCTCCAACCTTCGCGAAGCGCTCCGCGCCTTCCTGGATCGCGGCGAAAAACCCGATCCCCAGGCCCGCGCCGACGGCGCCTTCTCCTATCCCCAGCTGACCCTGACCTGGCTGGCCGACACGCCGCCGCCCAGGATCAACCGGGCCTTCGCGCGCCTGTCGCGCCCGGGGGTCTATGTCACCACTGTCACCCGCCCCGACCTGTTCCGCGACTATCTGCTGGAACAGCTCGAGCTGCTGGAGCGGGATTATGGCGCGACCTTCGACGTCGGCCCTTCCGACCAGGAAATGCCGTTCCCCTACGTGCTCGACGGGGCCGAGGGCGTGGCGCTCGACAATGTCCCCTCCGCCGAGATCGCCCGCTGGTTTCCGACCACGGAACTGGCCGCCATCGGCGACGAGGTGGCCGACGGGGTGCTCGACCCCAGCTTCGGCATCGCCAGCCCCCTGGCCCTGTTCGACGGCCTGCGCACCGACTTCTCGCTCGCGCGGCTGAAGCACTACACCGGCACCCCGGCCGAGCACGTGCAGTCCTATGTGCTGTTCACCAACTACCACCGCTATGTCGACGAGTTCGTGCGCTGGGGCTGCGAACAGCTGCGCAAGGGCGGTCCCTACGAGACGCTGTCCTGTGCCGGGGGCGTGGTGGTCACCGCCGAGACCGCCGATCCGGAACGCGCGGTCATGGACGGCGCCTGGCGCCGCCACCAGATGCCGGCCTACCACCTGACCGCCCCGGGGCGTCAGGGCGTGACCCTGGTCAACATCGGGGTGGGGCCGTCCAACGCCAAGAACATCTGCGACCACCTGGCGGTGCTTCGGCCCCACGCCTGGCTGATGGTCGGCCACTGCGGCGGGCTCCGGCCCAGCCAGATGATCGGCGACTATGTCCTGGCCCACGCCTATCTGCGCGACGACCACGTGCTGGACGACATCCTGCCGCCCGAGATCCCGATCCCGCCGATCGCGGAAGTGCAGCTGGCCATGAACCGGGCGGCCGAGATCGTCACCGGCGAGGACCCCGATACGCTCAAGCGGCGCCTGCGTACCGGCACGGTGGTCACCACCGACGACCGCAACTGGGAGCTCCGCTACTCGCTCTCGGCGCTGAGGTTCTCCCAGTCCCGGGCGGTGGCCATCGACATGGAGTCGGCGACCATCGCCGCCCAGGGCTACCGCTTCCGGGTGCCCTACGGGACCCTGCTGTGCGTGTCGGACAAGCCCCTGCACGGCGAGATCAAGCTGCCGGGCCAGGCCAACCGCTTCTATGAGCGGGCGATCTCGGAGCACATCCAGATCGGCATCGCCGCGGTCGACGTGCTGCGCCAGGAGGGCTCTCGCCTGCACTCGCGCAAGCTCCGCGCCTTCGACGAGCCGCCGTTCCGCTAAGTCGGAACGCCCCCCGGACCCCTTTCCCCCTCGAGGGGGAAGGTGGGCCCCGCCAGGGGCCCGGAAGGGGCGGCGCACAGGTTCCGTCTGGCCCCCGAGCTGGCCGGCGTTACGCCGCTCAATGTCGCGCGGCCCCCAATCCGGCTCCTTGCGTCGCCACCTTCCCCCTCGAGGGGGGAAGGAACGATGTGCTTTTGGCGTCGAGGGTGTGGGGAAGGCGAAGAGGGAATCGGTTCATGCTGATCTCTGCTCGGCGACTCCTGCGAAAAGCACTTTACAATCCAAAGTGAACTCGCTACAAGGAGCCGACAACGGGGAAGCGAGCCCATGACCGACGACCAGATGCAGTCGCTCAAAGACGACATCGCCTACATGAAGGCCCTGGCCCAGGAGGGCAGCCAGGCGCCGATTCTTGGCGGCGCCATCCTGGTCAGCTCCGGCGTGATCTTCAGCCTGGCCGCCATCATCCACTGGCTGGCGGTGATCCGGGTGCTGAATATCACCGGCCTGCAGGTCCTCTTCATCTGGCTGGGCGCCACCGCCCTGTTCATGGTGGTCCTCGCCATCCTGTCGGGCCGCATCCGCGCCCAGCCCGGGGCCCGTTCGGCCGCCAACCGCGCCTCGCGCGCGGTCTGGAGCGCGTCGGGGGGAGCGATCTTCACCCTGGGTCTCTCCATCGCCGCGATCATCTGGCGCACCCATTCCGGCGCGGCCTCCTTCCTGTTTCCCTCCGCCATCCTGGCGCTGTGGGGCACGGGCTGGATGGTGCAGGCGGGCATGACCGGCAAGGTCTGGATGCGGGCGGTCGCGATCCTCGCCTGGGCCAGCGCGGTCGTGGTCGGCTGTTTCGTCGACAGCCCGCACCTGTTCCTGGTCTACGCCGGCTGCCTGCTGGCCTGTTCGGTGGTTCCCGGCCTCATGATGATGCGCCAGGAACCCTCGGACGTGGTGTGAGCGGGCCGGTGGACGGGTTCGACATCGAGGACATCGACGAGGTCATCCACGGGCGCGTGCGGCTCGGGATCATGGCGCTGCTGTCCAGCGTCGAGTGCGCGGACTTCAACACGCTGAAAGCCCGCCTGCAGGTCACCGACGGCAATCTGTCGGTGCATCTGCGCAAGCTGGAGGAGGCCGGCTACGTCGCCGTCGACAAGAGCTTCGTCAACCGCAAGCCCCTGACCCGCGTCGGCCTGACCGAGCCGGGGCGCCAGGCCTTCGTCAAATACCTCGAGGCCATGAGCAAGCTGGTCGGCGATTCCGGCTGAGGCCCGTCTCGCCTCTGACATCGCCGGCGGCTATCAGGACGGCATGAGCCAGCGAATCCATGCCTTCGACGCCATCGAGAACGTCCGCGACTATGGCGACTACGCCACCGCCTCGGGGCTGAGGCTCAGGCCCGGCCGGCTGCTGCGCTCGGGCCATCATGCGCGGGCGACCGCCGCGGACCTGGATCGTCTTCAGGCGTTGGGCGTGGCGGTCGTCGTCGACCTGCGCCGCTCGGGCGAGCGGCACGAGCAGCCCTCGCGCCGGCATCCCGGCTTTTCCGGCCAGGTGATCGAAAGCGACGACACCGAGCGGGCCGAGCCGCCGCACATGGCCTTCCTGCGCACCACCGACCTGACGCCCTCGAGCGTGCGCGACTTCATGATCGCGACCTACCGGGACATGCCCTACGACGAACGGATCGTGGGCCTGTACCGCCGCTACTTCCAGGCCCTGGCGGAGGCAGACGGGGCCGTCCTAATCCACTGCGCCGCCGGCAAGGACCGCACCGGCCTGCTGGCCGCCCTGACCCACCATGTCGCCGGCGTGCGGGAGGCGGACCTTCTGGAAGACTACCTCCTGACCAACACCGCGGTGCGGCTGGAGCAGCGCGCGCCCGAGGTCGCCGAGCGGATCGAGCGGATGTACGGGACCAAGGCCTCGCACGAGGCGGTGCGGGCCTTCCTGGGGGTGACGCCGGAGTTCCTGGAGGCCGCCTTCGCCTCGATTGAGGCCCGCAACGGGTCGCTGGACGGCTACCTCGGCGAGGTTCTGGGGGTGGACGCGGCCCTGGCGGAGCGGATCCGGGCGCGGCTGCTGGCTTGAGGGCCGAAAAAGTTCGCGTCCGCCGCGCCGGCGTGAGCCACGCGGGCGGCGGACGCGCAAGGGTTGGAGCTCCATCCGTGCTTTCGACTGTGGTCCTTCCCTCGCGCCCGTTCTAATCACCATGGCGTGACACGCCGGGATGGGCCGGCGGCGAGGAGGCCATGCAGGCGAGCGCGCTTCAGATCCTGGCGTGGCGCGATCCGGTCGAGGCCGCGCGCGCGCTCAGCGATCGGCCGGGCAGCCTGCTGCTGCTCTCCGACGGCGGCGCCCAGGGCCGCTGGTCCTACCTGGCGAGCGAGCCCGACCGGCTGGAACGGCTCGACCCCGCCGATCCGCGCGATGGTCTGGACCTGCTGCGCGCGATGCTCGGGCCACGCAGCGCCGGGCGCCCGGACGGCCCGCCGTTCCAGGGCGGAGTGGTCGGGCTGATCGCCTACGAATACGCCGACCGGCTGGAGCCGCTGGAGCTCAGCCGCGACCCGGACTGGCCGGATCTGGTGCTGCTGCGCTACCCGGCCCTGCTGGCCTTCGACCATGAGGCCCGCCAGGTGCTGGCCGTGGGACGCGGCGAGGACGAGGCCTCGGCCCGGACCGCGGCGGAGCGCGCTGCCGCCTGGTTGGATCTCGATCCGGGAGCGCAGGACGGGGAGGACCCGCTCGCGGAGGCCTTCACACCCTTCGCCCCGCCCGAGGCCTATGAGGCGGCGGTGGCCGATGTGGTGCGGCGCATCGGCGAGGGCGAGATCTTCCAGGCCAATATCGCGCGCGCCTGGACCGGGCGTCTGGCGGCGGGCCGCACGCCCTTCGACGCGGCGGCGCGGCTGGCGCGCTCCAGCCCCGCGCCCTTTTCCGCCTGGCTGGCGCTGGACGGCCTGGCGCTGGTCTCCCACTCGCCCGAGCGCTTCCTGAAGGTGGCGGCGGACGCGCGCGCGGTGGAGACCCGGCCGATCAAGGGCACCCGTCCCCGCGGCGCCGACGCGGCGGAGGACCGGCGCCTGGCGCAGGAGCTGCTGGCCAGCGCCAAGGACCGGGCCGAGAACCTGATGATCGTGGACCTGATGCGCAACGACCTGGCGCGGGTCTGCGCCCCCGGCGAGGTCAGGGTCGCCGAACTGTTCGGGGTGGAGACCTATCCCTCCGTGCATCACCTGGTCTCCACCGTCACCGGCCAGCTGGCCCAGGGCCGCGACGCTGCCGACCTGCTCCGGGCCGCCTTTCCGCCGGGCTCGATCACCGGAGCGCCCAAGGTCCAGGCCATGCGCGTGATCGCCGGCCACGAGGGCCCGCGCGGCCCCTGGTGCGGCTCACTGTTCTGGGCGGGGTTCGACGGGGCGCTGGACTCCAGCGTGCTGATCCGCACCGCCGCTTTTGTCCGCGACGCGGAGGGCTGGCGGTTCCGCGCGCTCGCCGGAGCCGGGATCGTGGCCGACAGCGACCCGGAGCAGGAGCGGCTGGAGACCGAGGCCAAGATATCCGGTCTGCGGCGCGCGCTGACCGGGCCCGCGCCATGAGCGACTGGAGCCGCGACCGCGGCCTGCTGCTGGGTGACGGCCTGTTCGAGACCGTGCTGTGGTCGCGGGGCGCCCTGGCAGCGTTCGAGGCCCACGCCGAGCGGCTCGCGCGCGGTTGCCGCGTGCTGGGCCTGCCCGATCCCGGTGAGCCGCGGTTGAGAACGGCCGCCTTGGCCGCCGTCGCCGAAGCCGGCCTCGAGGACGAACGCGCCGCCGTGCGCCTGACCTGGACGGCCGGCGCGGGGGGGAGGGGCCTCGACCGGCCCGATCCCGTGGTCCCCGAACTGCTGGTCTCGGCCTACCCGGCCCCGGCGCCGGCCGGTCCGGCGCGGCTGGCGCTGTCCTCGGTGCGCCGCAACGAGAGCTCCCCGACCTCGCGGCTGAAGACCCTGGCCTATCTCGACAGTGTGCTGGCCCGGCGCGAGGCGAGGGCGGCCGGCGCGGACGAGGCGGTGATGCTCAACACCCTGGGCGAGGTGGCCTCGGCGGCGGCCGCGAATGTGTTCTGGTTCGAGGGCGCGCGCCTGTGCACGCCGGCGCTGGAGTGCGGGGTGCTGGACGGGATCATGCGGGGCCGGGTCCTGGCGGCGGCCGGCGAGTTCACCCGCGTCGAGGAGGGCCGCTTCGGCCTGGGGTCGCTGTCGGCCGGCAAGGGCCTGTTCCTGACCAACAGCCTGATCGGCGTGCGCGCGGTGGCCAGCTTCGACGGGCGCTCGGTGGCGCCGCATCCGGGGGTGGAGATCCTGGCCCGCACGCTGGCGGAGACCGGCTAGCTCAGGTCTTGGCGACCTTGTCCACGATCCGGGGCCGCAGATAGTAGGTCTGCTTGAAGTGCAGGGTCATGTTCAGAATGTAGTTGCCGACCGAGGTGTAGTCGTAGGTCACGTCCGACATGATCACGCTCTCGTTGGCCGCGATCAGGTTGGCGGGCAGGGTGACCGTCGAGCCGGCGGTGAGCGCCACCGCCCCGCCGTTGGCGACGCTCCAGTCCACCTTGGGCACGCCCGTGGAACTGGCCGTGACGCTGGTGATGCGCTGGGTCATGGGCGTGGTCGAGAACGGCGACATCACCAGCTTGCCCACGGTGAAGATCTCGTTCAGCGCATTGGTGTCCACGCTCTGGCTCTGGGCCACCAGGTCGGCGATGGCCGAGGCGGTGTGCTCGACGCGGCGCTGGGCCATGAAGGCCTGGCTGAGCTCGGTCATGCCGAAGTAGAGGCAGATCATCACCGGAGCCAGCAGGGCGAACTCCACCGCCGAGACGCCCTCGCGGGCGCGGGCGAAGCGTTGGGCCAGGTTCTGGGCCGGGCCGAACAGGATCTTCAGAATCCGGTTCATGAATAGGGCTCGTTGCGGAACGCCGAGGTCGCCGTGATCACGGCGGTGCCGCCGTTCAGCTTGGACAGGGCCTGGTTCAGGAAGGGCGTGAACAGCTTCCACTGGTAGTAGGAGCGCACCACCACGATGTCCTGGGCGACCCCCGGCTGGAAGGCCAGGACCGCCGGATTGAACACGCCCGCGGTGATCGGGTTGGGTGGGGCGGCGGTGGAGAACTGGGTGTAGGTGCGCACGTCCACGCTCAGATTGGCCAGGCAGTTGTTCTGGATCCAGGTCATGCGGCCGCAGATGGCGGCCTTGAAGGTCGCCGCGCTGGCGCCGCCCGCGTTCTGCAGCTGGCCGGTGCGGATGGCCCGCGCCGCGCCCACGGTCGCATCGTCCAGGGTGAGCGAGATCATGAACACCAGGCCGAGCTCGAGCACGGCCATCAGCATGGTCAGGAACGGGATGGCGAGCATGGCGAACTCGACTGACGCCGAGCCGCCCCGCGCGCGTCCGAACCGCCGGAGTCGGGCGAGGAAGGCGGCCATGCTCAGCTCGGGGGCCGCGACGCGACCTGGGCCGTGCCGCCCTGGACGGAGGCGGTCATCGGCGTCAGGGGCGGGGCGCTGCCGCCCGACCCGCTGGAGGAAGCGCCGCCGGCGCCCGCCGCCCGGGCGGTCTGACGCGCGTTGGGCGCGCAGATGGTGGAGCAGGCCATCTCGGTGGCCTGGCCGCCGCGATAGACCGAAACCTGGCCGTCGACCGGGGCGGTGACCACCACGTCGCCCTGCCAGACCGTGCGTCCGAGCGGGTCGAGCACGATCACCTGGCTGACGCCGTAGCCCTTGCCGGTGACGTAGAGGGTGCGGCCGTCGACGACGGTGACGTCGGCCACCGCCGGGTTGCCGACGATGACCGAGCCCGCGGGGCGCGCCACCATCAGGCGCTCGGCATGGTCGATGGCCACGGTCAGGCGCGGGGAGGCGAAGGCCTGGCCGGCGACGGCCAGGGCGGCCGCGGCGGCGAGAAGCGAAAGGCGGGCCCGGGTGGACAGCATGGGCTCTGATCCTTGTGTCTGTGACTCTGCGCGAGCGCGCGTGAGGAGCAAGCTGCCGCCAAGAGCTTAATAACAACTGAAGAGAGCCGCCGCGCTCTCTGAAAACCCATGGAAATAACGGGAATCTATGCCTTGGTTAACGCGTGTTTAGAGTAAATTTCCGTACACCATAGAATAGTCGAAGTATTATTTTTGATGTTCACCTCAAATTAACGAGACCCGGGCCATTGTTCTCGTGTGATTGGGGTTCGAGCAAGCAGTCAGGCTCTGCCCCGGGGTGTCGGGACATAGATCCCTAACTGCTTGGAACGACTTAGAGGAGAAGACCATGTCGAAGTTCATCAACCGCTTCATGAAAGACGAGTCGGGCGCCACGGCCATCGAATACGGCCTGATCGCGGCTCTGATCGCCGTCGTCATCATCGGCGCCCTGCAGGCGCTCGGCGGCAACCTGAAGACCAAGTTCACCGCGGTGTCGACGGCGCTTACGTAAGCCGTCTCTTCAGTAAGCGTACGGCCGGGGCCGCGGTGGGAGACCACCGCGGCCCTTGGTCTATCTGGACGTCACGTCGAGAACGTCAGATTTGGTAAGTAAAATATTAGTATAAATGCCCGTATACCAACAAACTTCCAAAATCGCTGAATGTGTTCACCAGAGGTTAACTCAGGCGTAGGAAATTGAACCTGCGTTTTGGGGTCGACCGTGCAGAACGGGTGCGGACCTGGATTGAAGCAACGGTCGGGCAAGGGAGAACACCATGGCCAAGTTTGTGCATCGCCTTCTGAAAGACGAGTCGGGCGCCACCGCCATTGAATATGGCCTGATCGCAGCCCTCATCGCCGTCGTCATCATCGGCGCCCTGCAGGCGCTGGGCGGCAACCTCAACACCAAGTTCACCGCGGTCTCCACCGCGGTCCAGTAAGTCCGGACCCGATCACGACCGGCGACAGGAAGGGCCGCGGCGGGAAACGCCGCGGCCCTTTTTTCGTTTCGGCCACGAACGGCGAAGCAACGGTAAGTTTACCCGCCCGCCCCACTATGGCGCCTCCACGCGACGGAGGCTCCCGATGATCCAGACGGCCACAGGACTGATGCTCTGCATCTTCCCGGCCATGATGATCGCGGCCGCCCTGTCCGACCTGACCACCATGACCATCCCCAACCGCATCTCCGCTATCCTGATCCTGGCCTTCTTCCCGGCGGCCCTGCTGGCCGGCCTGCCGTTGAGCACGGTCCTGGGCTGTCTCGCCGTGGGCTTCGCGGGCCTGGTGGTGGGCGCGGTGATGTTCGCCCTGCGCTGGATCGGGGGCGGCGACGCCAAGGTCATGGCCGCCGCCGGCCTGTGGCTGGGGGTCGCCGGAGGAACCGCCTTCCTGTTCTGGACCGCGGTCGCCGGCGGGGTGTTCGCCATGGCCCTGCTGCTGGCCCGCTACTGGGGTCAGGTCTATGTTCTGGGGGCCCCGCGCTGGGTCGGACGCCTGCTCGAGCCGCGTGGCGACATCCCCTATGGGGTGGCCATCTGCTGCGGCGCCCTGGCCGCCTTTCCGGAAAGCGCCCTGATGACGGGATTCACAGGGCTTTTCTAAGAATTCTGAGGCCCCGCTTAGGCCTGCGTTAACACCTCTGGACCACCCTGAAACCTGAGGCGAAGTGCGCTCCGCGCGCCGGGTCGACCGGCGCGCCGCTTCGCAGAGTTCAGTTCGGTTCAGGGGAGACCCGCCCAGATGAAGCCAATCCGCATCATCGTCCTCGCCGTGGCGGCGGTGGCCGCCATCGCCCTGGCCGTGATCGTGCGCGGGGCGCTCTCCGGCAAGCCGACCTCCACCGCCGTGGCGGCCGCCCCCGTGGTCCACGTCAAGCCCATGGCCAAGGTCCTGGTCGCCAAGCGCGACCTGAAGATCGGCGAACGCCTCGGACCCGAGGACATGGACTGGCAGGAGTGGCCGATCGACGCGGTCAATCCGGCCTTCGTCACCGACGGCTCGGCCCTGCCGCCGCCCGCGCTCGCCCCCGGACCGGTCAAGGCCGACGCCGGCAAGGCGCCGGGCGCGACCAAGCTCGACAAGCTGGCCGCCCAGACGGGCTCGAAGCCCGACGCCGCCAAGGCCACCTCCCAGACAGTCGCCACCGTCACCCGCACCGTGGCCAACCTCGCCGACGGCGGACCCAAGGCGGCCTTCCTGGGCGCGGTGGTGCGCGAACCGATCCTCAAGGGCGAGCCCATGGTCGAGCGCAAGCTCGTGCGCGCCGGCCAGAGCGGCTACCTCGCGGTGGTCCTGCCTCCCGGCATGCGCGCCATGGCCGTGGCGGTGAAGGTGGAGACCGCCGCCGGCGGCTTCATCCTGCCCGGCGACCGGGTCGACGTGATCCTGTCGCGCCAGATGCAGCGCGAGGGCGGCGCCGGCTTCGCCAGCTCCACGGTGCTGAGGAACGTCAAGGTGCTGGCGGTCGATCAGGTGACCCAGCCCGACAAGAACGAAACCACGGTGGTGGGCGCGACCGCGACCCTGCAGGTCGGGGCCGAGGACGCCGAGGCCCTGGCCCTGGCCAAGGCCCAGGGCGACCTGTCCCTGGTGCTGCGCTCCTACGCGGATGTCGGCGAGCCCTCCGGCCGCGTCGCCGCCGCCCGCCGCGTCGCCCAGGCCGGCGCCGCGCCGCCGATGACGGCGGTGCGGGTGTTCCGCAACGGCGAAGCCACCGAAGTGGCGGTGAGACAATGACGGTGGTGAGTTTCCGTATGAAGACGACGCTCGCGGCCCTGGCCGCTGTCGCCGGCCTGCTCGGCGCGTCCGCCGCCCCGGCGCAATCGACGGTCAAGGTCGAGCTCGGCGCGGCCGGTTCGACGGCGCGGCCCCTGTCCCTGCCGCGCGGCAAGTCCGCCATCGTGGACCTGCCGGTCGACGCGCGCGACGTGCTGGTCTCCAATCCCCAGGTGGCCGACGCGGTGCTGCGCACACCCCGGCGGGTCTATCTGCTCGGCGTCGCGCCGGGCCAGACCGACGCGGTGTTCTTCGACGCCTCCGGACGCCAGATCCTCAGCCTCGACATCCGCGTCGACCAGCCGACGGGCGCGCTTGAAGACACGCTGCGCCGCATCGTCCCGGGCTCGGAGGTGCACGTCGAGCCGGTCAACGACAGCCTGGTGCTCACGGGCTCCGTGGCCAACGCGCTGGAGAGCGACCACGTCCAGAAGATCGCCGAACGGTTCGTGGCCAAGCCCGAGCAGGTGATCAACATGCTGACGCTGCGCGGCGGCGACCAGGTGATGATCCGCGTGCGCGTGGTGGAGATGCAGCGCACCATCATCAAGCAGCTGGGCTTCAACACCTCCGCGATCCTGAACCAGGTGGGCGAGCCGCAGTATCTGCTGGGCTCCAACCCGACCTTCGGGATCAACTCGGGCTTCCTCGGCTCCTTCAACGGCGGCTACAACCTCGACACCACCAAGCAGCCGGCCCTGACCGTTCCCTGCGCCCCCGGCGTCACCTCGACCTGCTACCAGGTCGCGCGCGACAGTTCGGTCGCGGCCAACGCCGACACGGCCTCGCAGATCAACACCGCCGGCAGCCCGGGCCTGAACAAGGCCCAGGCCATGATGCAGGCCTTCGAACGCACGGGTCTGGCCCGCACCCTCGCGGAGCCGAACCTGGCGGCGGTCTCGGGCGAAAGCGCCGACTTCCTGGCCGGCGGCGAGTTCCCTGTGCCCACGGGCCTGGACCAGAACGGCAACGTCACCGTCAGCTTCAAGAAGTTCGGCATCGGCCTGAACTTCACCCCCGTGGTGCTGTCCAACGGCCGCATCTCGCTGAAGGTCTCCACCGAGGTCTCGGAGCTGTCCAACGACGGCGCCCTGAAGTTCAACTCGACCCTGACCATCCCTTCGCTCGCCGTGCGGCGCGCGTCCTCGACGGTGGAGCTGCCCTCCGGCGGGGCCATCATGCTGGCCGGGCTGATCAAGGAACAGACCAAGCAGAACATCGACGGCCTGCCGGGCATCAACCAGCTGCCGGTGCTGGGCGCCCTGTTCCGCTCGCGCGACTACCTGTCGGGCGAGACCGAGCTGGTGATCATCGCCGAGGCCTACATCGTCAAGCCGACCAGCCCCGACAAGCTGCAGACCCCGGTCGACGGCCTGCAGATCGCCTCGGACGCCGACACCATTCTCTTCGGCCGCCTGAACAAGAGCTACGGCCCGGGCAAGGGCGCCGCCCCGCGCGGTTCCGCCCAGGGCCAGGCCGCCGCCCCCGCCGCGCCCTCCTGGCAGGGCCCGGTCGGCTACGTGATCGAGTGAGGACCGAGGTCATGAACCGCTTTCCCATCCGAGCTTCCCTGGTCGCGGTCCTGATGCTGGGCGCGGCCGCCTGCACCACCGCCGCCGGCGGCAAGGGGCCCGATCCGATCACCCCGATCGACCGCTATCCGCTGAAGGCGGTGGCTCGGCCCGAGCAGGTGGCCCTCGCCCCGCACGCGGCCGGCCTTTCCGACAACCAGCGCGGGGTCCTGACCCAGTTCGCCCACACCTGGAGCGACAACGCCGGCGGCCAGATCTCGATCAGCGCGCCGGAGGACGGCGGCGAGGCCGCCAGCCGCACCGCCTGGGCCGCCAAGGCGGTGCTGCAGCAGTCGGGCGTGTCGCCCGACATGGTGCGGGTCGCCGCCTACCACGCCGACAAGCCCGGCGCCCCGGTGCTGGTGGCCTACGACGGCTTCGAGGCGGTGATCCCCCAGTGCGGCAAGGCGTGGACCAATCTGGGCGCCACGCGCAACAACCAGTCGCAGGCCAACCTCGGCTGCGCGGTGAGCGCCAACCTGGCGGCGATGATCGCCAATCCGGCGGACATCGACCACCCGCACGGGATGGATCCCGCCGACGCGGGCCGCCGCGGCGTGGTCATGGACAAGTACCGCAAGGGTGAGCCTACAGCGACCAAGAGCGATACGGGCGCCGCCAAGGTGTCCGACGCGGTCGTTCAACAGTGAGCTTTGGTGCGGGTACGGACGGAATGAACAAGGCGCTCGGCATGGCCGAACATCGGTTTACGGATGACTTCAGTCTCGACGACGACCTCGACTTCCCCGGGGAGGCCGCGTTCGACCTCGAGGCCGAGGCCAATGAGCCGTTCGAGCCCCTGGACGATCCGGCGCTCGAGGAGAGCCGCGTCGAAACCCTGCCCACCGTGCGGGCCGCCCAGACGGGCGGCTCTTCGCTTCAGTTCACCTCGCCCGCGCCCTTCAATCCCGTGGGCGCCCTGATCGCCGGCGCCGAGGCGGCGCTCGGAGAAGTCTCGGTCCCGCGCATCGGCATCCATGTTTTCGCCGAGCGCACCGACACCGCCGAAGCCGCCCAGAACGCGGCCCAGGACCGGCGCCTGTCGCGCGCCACGACGGTGGTGCGCCTGGGCGGCCTGGCCACGGCGCTGGACGTCTATCTGAGCGAGCCGACCCCGGCCCTGATCATCGTCGAGAGCGCCGCGCCGGGTCCGCACCTGATCGCCGAGCTGGACCGGCTGGCGGAGTGCTGCGACGCCGGCACCAAGGTGGTGGTCATCGGCGCCGCCAACGACATCGGCCTCTACCGCGAACTGATGCGCCGCGGCGTCAGCGAATACCTGGTCGCGCCGATCCAGCCGCTTCAGCTGATCGGGGCCATCGGGTCGCTGTTCAACGATCCGCACGCCCCGTTCGTGGGCCGCACCATCGCCTTCATCGGCGCCCGCGGCGGGGTGGGGTCCTCGACCATCGCCCACAACACCGCCTACGCCCTGTCGGAGAAGATGGCGTCCCAGACGGTGATCGTCGACTTCGACCTGCCCTTCGGCACGGCGGGCCTGGACTTCAACCAGGACCCCCTGACCGGAGTGGCCGACGCCCTGTCCCAGCCCGAGCGGCTGGACCCGGTGTTGCTCGACCGCATGATGGCGCGCTGCACCGACAACCTTTCCCTGTTCGCCGCGCCCGCGACCCTGGACAGCGACTGGGACGTCTCGCCGGAGGCCTTCGAGGAGGTCGCCCAGAAGATCCGCACCACGGCGCCCTTCGTGGTGCTGGACCTGCCGCACCAGTGGAACGCCTGGGTCCGGCGCATGGTGATCGGCGCCGACGAGGTGGTGGTGGTGGCCACCCCCGACCTGGCCAGCTTGCGCAACGCCAAGAACATGATCGACCTGGCCAAGGCCGCCCGTCCCAACGACGCGCCGCCGCGGCTGGTGCTGAACCAGGTCGGCCTGCCGGGCCGGCCCGAGATTCCGCTGAAGGACTTCACCAATGCGCTGGGGATCACCCCGGCCCTGGTCCTGCCCTTCGACGCCAAGCTGTTCGGCCAGGCCTCGAACAACGGCCAGATGATCAGCGAGGTGGGCGCCAAGTCGAAGTCGGCGGAAGGCTTCAACCACCTGGCCCAGATTGTCGCCAACCGCGAGGTCCTGTCCCTGCCGGCGCCCAAGAAGGCGGCCTCGGGCGGCGAGTCGTTCCTCGCCAAGCTGTTCAAGCGCTAGGGGACGGTCAGCGGCGTGTTTGGCAAGCGGACTGGAGCTGGAGGCGGACCTCAACCCCCGGCGGGCGTCAGACCCGCCGCGGCGCCCGCGCCTGCGTCCCAGGCGCCGGAACCGGCCGGCGAGGCCCTGCCCAAGACCGCTTCGCACACCAAGCTCGACGCCCTGGCGCCCAAGCAGGCCGCCCCGCAGTCGGCGACCGACCGCCTGAACGGCGTCAACGCCTCGCAGAAGTCCTACACCGATAACGTCAACAAGGGCGGTCCCAAGCAGACCGCGGGCCTGGAACAGCTGCGCCAGGCGCAGCAGGTCACCGAGATCGTCCGGGAACAGAGCGACTACTACCACGCCACCAAGACGCTGATCTTCAACGCGCTGCTGAACACCATCGACCTGGCCCAGCTGGCGCAGCTGGAGCCCAAGGCGGCGGCCGAGGAGATCCGCGACATCGTCGCCGAGCTGGTGGCGATCAAGAACGTCTCCATGTCGGTGGCCGAGCAGGAGCACCTGGTCCAGGATATCATCAACGATGTGCTGGGCTACGGACCGCTGGAGCCGCTGCTGGCGCGCGACGACATCGCCGACATCATGGTCAACGGCGCCAACCGGGTGTTCATCGAAGTCAGCGGCAAGGTGCAGCTGACCAACATCCGCTTCCGCGACAACCAGCAGCTGATGAACATCTGTCAGCGGATCGTCAGCCAGGTCGGCCGCAGGGTCGACGAAAGCTCGCCGATCTGCGACGCGCGCCTGGCGGACGGGTCGCGCGTCAACGTCATCGCCCCGCCGCTGGCCCTGGATGGTCCTACCCTCACCATCCGGAAGTTCAAGCGCGACAAGCTGACCATGCGCAATCTGGTGGAGTGGGCCTCCATCAGTCCCGAGGGCGCGCGCGTGCTGGGCGTGATCGGCGCCAGCCGCTGCAACGTGCTGATCTCCGGCGGCACCGGCTCGGGCAAGACCACCCTGCTCAACACCATGACCGCCTTCATCGACCCGACCGAGCGGGTGATCACCTGCGAAGACGCGGCCGAACTGCAGCTGCAGCAGCCCCACGTGGTACGTCTGGAGACCCGGCCTCCGAACCTGGAAGGCCAGGGCCAGATCACCATGCGCGATCTGGTCAAGAACTGCCTGCGGATGCGTCCCGAGCGGATCATCGTGGGCGAAGTGCGCGGACCCGAGGCCTTCGACCTGCTGCAGGCCATGAACACCGGCCACGACGGCTCGATGGGCACCCTGCACGCCAACTCGCCGCGCGAAGCCATCAGCCGTCTGGAATCGATGATCACCATGGGCGGCTACGGCCTGCCGTCCAAGACCATCCGCGAGATGATCGTGGGCTCCATCGACGTGATCATCCAGGCCGCGCGCCTGAGGGACGGCTCGCGCCGCATCACCCACATCACCGAGGTGGTGGGGCTGGAGGGCGAGGTCATCATCACCCAGGACCTGTTCCTCTACGAGATCCAGGGCGAGGACAAGGACGGCCGGGTGCTGGGCCGCCACTGCTCCACCGGCATCGCGCGCCCGCGTTTCTGGGACCGCGCCCGCTACTACGGCCTTGAGCGTGAGCTGGCCGAAGCCCTTGATTCGTCGGAGTAATCGACAGTGCTGACGATCATCATCGCCGTCCTGGGCTTCGTCACCATCGCGGGATTGGGTTTCGTGCTGGTGGGCGGATCGTCCTCCAGCGACAAGGCGGTCAAGCGCGCCCAGAGCTTCACCAGCCCGAACGAAACCAAGCGCGCCCGCGCCAAGGTCAGCCCGACCGCGACCGCCGAGACCCGGCGCAAGCAGATCATGATCCAGCTCAAGGAAGTCGAGCGGAAGGACCGCAAGGCCCGCGTCACCGTGGCGGCCAAGCTGCGCCAGGCCGGCCTGACCATTTCCGCGCGCACCTTCTGGATCACCAGCGTGGTGGTCGGCCTGACCATCGCCGCGGTGGCCATGTTCATGGGCCAGAAGCCGCTGGTTGTGCTGGGGGTCGGCTTCTGCGGCGGCTTCGGCCTGCCGCAATGGGTGCTGGGCTTCCTGGCGGGGCGCCGGGTCAAGAAGTTTACTCTGGAGTTCCCCAACGCCGTGGACGTCATCGTGCGCGGCATCAAGTCGGGCCTGCCGGTCAACGACTGCTTCAAGATCATCGGCAGGGAATTCGGCGCCCCCCTGGGTCCTGAATTCCAGCGTCTGGTGGAAAACGTCGCCATGGGGGTCACCCTCGAGCAGGCGCTGGAGAAGATGTACGAGCGCATGCCGACGCCGGAGCTGCGCTTCTTCTGCATCGTGCTGGGCATCCAGGCCAAGACCGGGGGCAACCTGGCCGAGGCCTTGGGCAACCTGTCCACCGTGCTGCGCTCGCGCCGGCTGATGCGCGAGAAGATCAAGGCCATGTCTTCGGAAGCCACGGCGTCCGCCGGGATCATCGGCTCACTGCCGCCGGCGGTGATGCTGCTCGTGTCCCTGACCACGCCGTCCTACATGGCGCTGATGTTCACCGACGACCGGGGACACCTGATGCTGATGGGCTCCGCCTTCTGGATGTCCTGCGGCATCTTCGTCATGAAAAAAATGATCTCGTTCAAGATCTAGTGGGCAGGACCGTGAACTTCGCCCGCCTCCTGACCAATCCGGACAATGTGCTGACCGCCTTCGTGGCCCTGGTCACCTTCGCGACCATCGTGACCATCGCCGGCCCGATGCTGAGCGGCCAGAACCTCGACAAGCGCATGAAGTCGGTGGCGCTGCGCCGCGAGGAGCTGAAGCGCCGTTCCCGCCAGGCCATGAGCAAGGACGGCGGCATCCGCCAGACCGACACCGGCTTCTACAAGAAGGTGGTCGAGCGGCTGAACCTGAAGACCCTGCTGGAGGATCCCAAGGTGGTGGACAAGCTGGCCCAGGCCGGCTTCCGCGGACCCAAGCCGGTGACCACCTTCTACTTCTTCCGCTTCATCATGCCCTTCGCCTTCGCGGTGGCGGCGGGCGTCTACGTCTATCTGATCAACACCGCGGCGCTTCAGGGCACATCCAAGCTCTACGCCATCTTCGGCGCCTTCGTGATCGGCTTCTATGCCCCCAACATCTACGTCTCCAACGTGGCGTCCAAGCGCCGCGCCTCGATCATGCAGGCGTTTCCGGACGCGCTGGACCTGCTCTTGATCTGCGTGGAGTCGGGCATGTCGATCGAGGCGGCGATCCAGAAGGTCTCGGTGGAGATCGGGGGCCGCTCCATCGAGCTGGCCGAGGAGCTGTCGCTGCTCACCGCCGAGCTCAGCTACCTGCCCGAGCGGCGCCAGGCCTACGAGGGCCTGGCCAAGCGCAACAACCACCCGGGCGTGAAGTCGGTGGCCACCGCCATGATCCAGGCGGAGAAATACGGCACGCCGCTCGGCAACGCCTTGCGCGTCATGGCCAAGGAAAACCGCGACCTGCGCCTGGCCGCGGCCGAAAAGAAGGCCGCCGCGCTGCCGGCCCAGCTGACCGTGCCGATGATCCTGTTCTTCCTGCCCGTGCTGTTCGTGGTGATCCTGGGTCCCGCGATCATCAAGGTGCAGGACATGAACAAATAGGGCGGGCGAGCGCCTCAGGCGCACTCCCTCTCGCTATGTCCGTCATCCTCGGAGCGGAGGCCGCGCAGCGGCCGTAGACCCGAGGAGCCAACAGCTCCCCACGTCAACGCTGCGTAGGGCGCCCAGCTTCACCGAAGATTCGCTGTTGGGGTGATGAGCGGCTGGCGCGATGCGCCAGCATAGGATCGACAACGATTTGTCGATCCTCGCGAAGAACGCCCGCGCCTGCGGCGCGGGCTGGGGGTTCCGCTGCGCGGCCCCGAGGATGACGGCCATAGGGGAGGGTGAGGTCAGGTCGGCGTGGCTCCGGTCCGTGACGAGCCCAAACGGAGAGGGAGCGTTCGCCCCTCAGTTCGTCCCGCCGCTGGCCTCGACGGCGCTCCACGTCCGGCCCGGGTTGGCGGCCGCCGCGGCAGTCTGGTGGGCGACCTGGGTGCGGATCCAGGCGACGTTCCTTTCGGCCAGCTCGGGCGGCAGGTCGTGGCGGATCAGCTGTTCGGCCTCGGCGGTCTTGCCGTTGAGGCCGAGCACCAGGGCAAGGTCCTGGCGGGTCTGGATGGTGGCGCCGGGCTGGGCCACGGCCTTGCGCAGCATGGGCTCGGCCTGGTCGGCGCGGCCGGCGGCGGCGTAGGACATGGCGAAGTTGGTCAGCACCGCCGGATTGTCGGGCGACAGGGCAAGCGCGCTGGTCCAGGCCGCGCGGGCCTCCTCGGTGCGGCCGAGCTGCTCATAGGCCACGCCGAGCAGCGACAGGGGCCGCCAGTCCTTCGGCGCCAGGGCCTGGGCGTGCTGGGCGGGCTCGATGGCGTAGAAGCCCTGGCCGCGGGCGATGTGGGCGCGGGCCAGCTCGAGCATGGCGTCGGTGTTGTCGGGATGCATGATCAGCACCCGGTCGGCGGCGGCCGCAGCCTCGTCGTTGCGCGACAGATTGCGCAGGGCCTGAGAAAATTTCACCCCCGCCTCGGCGTCCTGGGGATCGACGTCGACCTCGCGGGCCCAGAAGGCGGCGCGGGCCAGCGGCTCGAGGTGAGCGGCTTCCTGGCGCTCGGTCGCAGTCGCCTTGCGCGGCGCGATCGGCGCGGCGGCGGCAGGCGTCTTGGCGTCGGCCTTGGCCGCGGGCTGGGCGGCCGGGGCGGCGTCCTTCTTGCCGAACGGCCAGGCCTGAGCCTGGGACGCGACGGCGAGGACAGCGACAAGGGCGGTTGCGGTGAGGGCGAGCTTGCGCGACATGGCGTCCATGCTCCTGAAGTCTTGGACGGCAGAGTCCGCCTTCGATCTCAAGGAACGGTTAAGAGCGGTTAAGCTGGACACCCCATGCACGACATCCTGATCCCCCGGTCCGACGCCCCGATTGCGCTGATGGGCTGCGATATCGCGGGGGCGACCAGCCTCGGCCCGGTCGAGACCGCCCTGGCCGCGACCCAGAAGTTCAAGGGCAAGCGCGGTGAGCTGCTGTTCGTCCCCAACGCGGACGGCACGCTGAAGGCGGTGATGTGGGGTCTGGGCGGCGACCCGGCCGATCCGATGGCGGCGCGCAGCCTGCCCGGGCGCCTGCCGCCCGGCGACTTCCAGACCGACGTCCCCGACACGATCATCGCCCCCGACCTGATCGCGCTCGGCTGGGCGCTGGGGAGCTACGGCTTCGACCGCTACAAACCGCGCGAGGCCAGGCCCGCGCCGCGGCTGGTAGCGCCCACGGGCTGCGACCTCGATCAGGTCAGGCTGATCGCCTCGAGCTGCGCGCTCGCCCGCGACATGATCAACACCCCGGCCTCCGACATGGGGCCGCTGCAGATCGAGACCATCGCGCGCGAGATCGCCCAGGCCCATGGCGCCAAGATCACGGTGGTCACCGGCGACGCCCTGCTGGAGCAGGGCTATCCGGCGGTGCATGCGGTCGGTCGGGCGGCCACGGCGGCCCGCGCGCCACGGATGATCGAAATCCAGTGGAACGCGGGTGAGAGCGACCTGCCGCTGGTGGCCCTGGTCGGCAAGGGCGTGGTGTTCGACTCCGGCGGGCTCGACATCAAGCCGGCCTCGGGCATGCGCCAGATGAAGAAGGACATGGGCGGCGCCGCCCACGCGCTCGCGCTGGGGCGCATGATCATGCAGGCCGGGCTGAGGGTGCGGCTGGCCGTGCTGATCCCGGCGGTGGAGAACGCCATTTCGGGCGACGCCTTCCGTCCGGGCGACGTGCTGAGCAGCCGCAAGGGCCTGACCATCGAGATCGGCAACACCGACGCGGAGGGGCGGCTGATCCTGGCCGACGCCCTGGCCCGCGCGGGCGAGCTGAACCCCGACCTGACCCTGGATTTCGCCACCCTGACCGGCGCCGCGCGGGTGGCCCTGGGCCCGGAGCTGCCGCCCTTCTACACCGCCGACGAGACCCTGGCGGAACGGCTGCTGGCCTGGTCGGGGGCGGTGGCCGACCCCTTCTGGCGCATGCCGCTGTGGGCCGGCTACCGCGAGGCGGTCGACAGCGAGATCGCCGACGTGCGCAACGATTCCGCCGACTGGGCCCAGGCCGGATCGGTGACCGCCGCCCTGTTCCTGCAACGCTTCGCCCCGACCTCGGGCGCCTGGGCGCACTTCGACGTCTTCGCCTGGAACCCGCGTGGGCGGGCGGGCTGGCCGGTAGGGGCGGAAGCCCAGACCATCCGCGCGGTCTTCGGCTACCTGACCGACGCCTACCCAGCGGCCGGTTGACACCCGCGGCCCCATGGCCAAGCTTGCGCCCATGATCGCCCGCGCGGCCCTGGCCGCCCTTCTGATGCTCGCCGCGAGCCCGGCCCTGGCCGGGTCGATGGACGGCCTGTTCGGCAATACGCTCAAGGTCACCGCCGCCAACGGCGCGACCTCGACCTACGCCTACGACCGGGGCGGCGAGGTCACGGCGGTCGTGCGCGGCCACCCGGTCAGTGGCCACTGGCGGCTGGAGGAGGCCACGGGCAGGATCTGCCAGGCCTTCTCGCCCGAGCCCGAGGTGACCATGCCCGAGGTCTGCGTCGCCCTGCAGACCGATGGAAAGAAGGCCGGCGACAAATGGAGCGGCGTCTCGCCCGCGGGACGGCCCCTGACCTTCGAGATCGTGGCGGGGCATTGAGGGACGGGATCCTTCGCGCGTAGCGCGTCCTGCCTTTTTCACCACGAAGGCCACGAAGAACACGAAGAGGGGCGCGCCTCTTCTTCGTGCCCTTCGTGAGCTTCGTGGTTGAATCCTTTCTTGCGCTTCGCGCCGATCGCCCCCGCCCGTTAACGGGCTTTTCGTCTCCGTCCTGTAGGACGGGTGCTCCGCTCCCCGGAGACCTCGTCAGCCTTGACCGCGTTCGACCCCCGCACGACCCTGGCGCGAGACGACCTGGCCGACCAGGCGCTCGAAGGCGTCGTGCGCGCCGAGCGTTATCGCCGGCCCGAGACCCTGCAGGGCGTGGTTCCGGCCGCCCCGCTGCGGCGCGAGCCGGGCCACCATGGCGAGCAGTTCGACCAGGTGCTGTTCGGCGAGCTGTTCGAGGCGCTGGACGAGCAGGACGGCTGGCTCTGGGGCCGCGCGCGTCGTGGCGGCTATGTCGGCTGGGTGGAGGCGGGCAAGCTCGCCGGCCCGGTCCTGACCCCGACCCACCGTGTCTCGGCCATCCGCACCTTCGCCCTGCCTGAGCCCGATTTCCGCGCCGCGCCGCCAACCATGCTGACCCTGAACGCCATGGTTACGGTCGAGGAGCGGGCCGAGGGCTATGCCCGTGTCGCCCGCGCCGGCTGGGTGCCCGACACCCACCTGGCCGACCTCCTGAGCTTCGAAACCGATCCGGCGGCGGTGGCTGAGCGGCATCTGGGTTCGCCCTACCAGTGGGGCGCGCGCGAGAGCACGGGCGTCGACTGCTCGGGCCTGGTGCAGCAGGCCTTCTTCGCCTGCGGGCGGGCCTGCCCGCGCGACGCCGACCAGCAGGAGCTTCAGGCCGGCGACCCGATCGAGCCCGGTGACGGCTACGCAGGCCTCCGCCGCGGCGACCTGGTGTTCTGGGACGGCCACGTCGGGGTGATGGCGGACGCGACGCGGCTGATCCACGCCAACGTCTTCCACATGCAGGTGACCATCGAGCCGCTCGCCGCCGTGATCGAGCGCAAGCGCGCCGAGGGCGCGGGCGAACCCACCCGATTCAGGCGGCCCTGATCAGGCGGCCTTGGCCCCGGCGCCGTCCAGCGCCACCCGGCGCGCGCTGTCCCTTTCCAGACGCTCCGCCTTCGAGCGCACCTCGTATCCGGTCTTGAACAGACCCAGCAGCACGATGGCCCAGACCGGGCTGTGGGTCAGGGTCAGGGCGAAGACACCCGCCATGATGGTCAGGTGCAGCACAATGACGCGGTTGTAGGGCTCCGCCATCTGGGTTCCCAGGTCGCCGCCGCGCCAGCCGGCCCGGAACAGCCATTCCCCGAAGCCGATCAGGTGGGAGAGCGAGATGGCGACCGCGTTCCAGACCAGGCCCGGATAGCGGTCCAGCAGGCTCGCGATCAGCTCACGGGGATGATCCAGCTCCAGGCTGTCGGTCTGCAGCATGCGGGTGGCGAACAGCAGGAAGACGAAGGCGCCGTGCCCCAGGCAGAACAGGCCGTAGTGGAAGCTGTAGAAGGGGATCAGGAACAGGCCTCCCCACTCGCCGCGGACGAGGGCGCCGACGATCATCTTGAACAGATTGACCACGCCCACGACCACGTTCTCGAGCCAGTAGAGGACGAGCAGGGCGCCGGCGTCCCAGCCGAACACGACCACGCAGAAGGCGGGAACCAGGTTACCGATGAGGGTCGCGAGCAGCGAGGGCCGCTGCCAGTTCGCCCGTATGGCCGCCAGGCCTAACCAGGAATCCATGCCTCATCCCCCCGCGCCCATGGTCGGACGCGGGCGGCGCTGTGGCAACCCGTGGATGGGGGTTGGGCCTTCGCCTACTTCTTGGGCGCGGGCGCGTCGGTCTTCTTGGCGGCGTCGGCGGCGGGGGCCGCCGGCGTGGCCGTGGCGCCGGACTTGGTCGCCGGG
>CAYSNW010000011.1:0-88176 GCA_964432415.1 uncultured Caulobacteraceae bacterium | reverse complement strand
CCTGCTACGTCGCGCGCCAGTACGGCCTGCGCTCGGCCATGCCGATGTTCAAGGCTCTGAAGGCCTGTCCGCAGGTCGTGGTGATCAAACCGGACTTCACCAAGTACGTCTTCGAAAGCCGCCGCATCTTCGAGAAGCTCCGCGCGCTGACGCCGCTGGTGCAGACCCTGTCGCTGGACGAGGCCTGGATGGACCTGTCGGGCACCGAGCGGCTGAACCACGGCCCCGCGGCGCTGCAGCTGATCCGCGTCCAGCGCGAGATCGAGGCGGAGACCGGCCTGACGGTGTCCTTCGGCCTGGCGCCCAACAAGTTCCTGGCCAAGGTGGCCTCGGAGCTCGACAAGCCGCGCGGGTTTTCGGTGATCGGGGCCGCGGAGGCGCGGGCGTTCCTTTCGACGCGGCCGGTGTCGATCATCCCGGGCGTGGGGCCGGCCTTCGCCAGGTCCCTGGCCTCGGACGGCTACGCCACGGTCGGCGACCTCGACGGGGCCGGGGACAAGGCCCTGGCCCAGCGCTACGGCGAACACGGGCTGAGGCTGGCCAGGTTGGCGCGCGGCGAAGACTTCCGCCCGGTCGACCCGGAGTCCGAGCGCAAGGGCATGAGCGCGGAGACCACCTTCAACGAGGACCTGACCCGCCTCGGCGACCTGGAGGACGTGCTCTGGCCGCTCTGCGACAAGCTGGCGGCCAAGGCCCGCAAGGACGGGGTGTCCGCTCGGGTGGTGGTGTTGAAGCTCCGCACCGCGGACTTCAAGCTGTTCACCCGCCGGCGCACCCTGCCGATGCCGACCCAGACGGCCAAGACCCTGTTCGCCTGCGGGCGGGAACTGCTGAAGAAGGAAGCCAACGGCCGGCCGTTTCGCCTGATCGGCATCGGCATGGCGGAACTGGTCGAGGGCGAGCCCGGCGGCAGCGACCTCTTCGGCGGCGATGAGGCCAGGGCGTTGAAGGCCGAGACGGCGCTGGACGGCCTGAGGTCGCGTTTCGGCAAGGGCGCGGTGACGACCGGGCGCGGGCTGAAGCGCTAGCGGCGAAGGAGCAGGATGGCGAATGCGGCGATCGGCGCCAGCATCCCCAGCCACTTCCAGAGCGACATCCGTTGCCGCAACCCTGTGAGGACAACCTGGATCAGAGCGACCGGGAGCAAAATCAGGATCGCGACCTGCGGAATGGTGAGGGCGTACGGCCGTCCAAGCACTTCCACCGTCCAGGCGGTCTGCACTGGCACGAACCGGAGACCCACCAGAACCGCGACGCCCAGCGCGACCCAAAAGGCCTCAGTCAGCCACTCCTTGAGCGTCTTCGGCGGCGCCGGCTCACCTTTGGGTTGGTCCCCGAGCGCGAGATCCTCGTCCTGGGATAGGGTCGAGGGTCGGCGACCGCCCGTCAAAGCGAACAGGGCGCCCAGAAACAGGGCGGCTGAGAAGGCCAGCACCAGCAAGGCGGGGATCATGTCCATCGGCCGAGCCTATGCCGACACCACGGCGACCGCCATCCTGTGCTCCCGCCTGGATTGGTCGAATTCTTGGCGTGGGACGCTTCCGCCCGGCGCGTGGCGATTGTATGAGCCCCCACGCACTGGAGAGCCCCCGACATGTCCAAGATCGAAGCCCGCCTCGCCGAACTCGGTATCGAACTGCCCGCGCCCGCGGCGCCGATCGCCACCTATGTGGGCTTTGTCCAGACCGGCAATCTGGTCCATGTCTCCGGCCAGGTGTCCAACGACGCCAACGGCGGCATCAAGGGAACGGTCGGCGTCGACGTCGACCTGGAGACCGCCCAGAAGGCCGCGCGGCTGTGCGGCATCTCGATCCTGGCCCAGCTGAAGGCCGCCACCGGCGACCTCGACCGCGTGGTGCGCATCGTCAAGCTGGGCGGTTTCGTCCAGGCGGGGCCGGATTTCTACGACGTTCCCAAGGTGATCAACGGCTGCTCGGACCTGATGGCCGAGGTGCTGGGCGACGCCGGGCGCCACGCCCGCGCGGCGGTGGGCGTCTACAAGCTGCCGCTGAACTTCGCGGTGGAAGTCGACGCGGTGGTCGAGGTCCGCTGAGGACGCGCCGAAGGCTCCATTTCGCACTTGCGAAATAACTGTTGCGCCGCCGTGACGTCCTGAGCCAAGCTCGGGGCGATCAAGAGGTCGCATGGCCGCATTCGACGAGATGTGGGGCTTCCCCGAAGAGGGCGGCGCCGAAGCGGTCAGACCCGCCTACCGCCGTGTGGCGGACTGGCTGGAGAACGCGCCTCCCGACCTCCTCGACGCCCGCCGACGCCAGGCCGAACTGTTCTTTCGGCGTATCGGCATCACCTTCGCGGTCTATGGCGACAGCGAGTCCGCCGAACGGCTGATCCCCTTCGACATCATCCCGCGGATCATCGACCGCAAGGAGTGGCTAGCGCTGGAGCGCGGCCTGGTGCAGCGGGTGGGCGCGCTGAACGCCTTCCTGGCGGACGTCTACGGCCCGGGCGAGATCCTGAAGGCCGGCGTGGTCCCCACCGATCTGGTGCTGCGCAATCCCGGCTACCGGCCCGAGATGATCGGGCGGGTCCCACCGGCGAATGTCTGGGTGCATGTGGCCGGCATAGACCTGGTGCGCACGGGCCCCGAGGGCTTCCAGGTGCTGGAAGACAACGCCCGCACCCCGTCCGGCGTCAGCTACATGCTCGAGAACCGCGAGATGATGATGCGGCTGTTCCCGGACATGTTCCACGAGCACTACATCGCGCCGGTGGAGACCTATCCGGATCTGCTGCGCGCGACCCTGGCCTCGGTGGCGCCGAGCGGTAGCCGCGACCCCTGCGTGGTGGTGCTGACTCCGGGGCCGTACAATTCGGCCTACTACGAGCACTCGTTCCTGGCCGACAAGGCGGGCGTGGAGCTGGTGGAAGCCACCGACCTGTTCGTGCGCGACGCCAGGGTGTTCATGCGCACCACCGAAGGACCGCGCCAGGTCGACGTCATCTACCGGCGCACCGACGACGACTTTCTCGATCCCCTGGTCTTCCGTCCCGACACCGCCATCGGGGTGCCCGGCCTGATGGACGCCTACGCCGCGGGCAATGTGACCCTGGCCAATGCGGTGGGCACTGGCGTGGCCGACGACAAGGCCGTCTACAGCTACATGCCCGAGATCGTGCGCTTCTACACCGGCGAGGAGCCCCTGCTGCAGAACGTGCCGACCTGGCGCTGCCGCGAACCGGACGACCTGGCCCATGTGCTGGCGCACCTGAAGGATCTGGTGGTCAAGCAGGTCGACGGCTCCGGTGGCTACGGCATGCTGATCGGCCCCGCCTCCACCCGCGCCGAGATCGAGGCCTACCGCAAACAGATCGAGGCCCGGCCGGAGAGCTACATCGCCCAGCCGACGCTGGCGCTCTCCACCTGCCCCACGGTCACCGACAAGGGCGTCCTTCCCCGCCATATAGACCTTCGCCCCTTCGTTCTGACCGGCGCAGATGGGGTAAGGGTCACGCCCGGCGGCCTGACGCGCGTGGCGCTCACCGAAGGTTCTCTCGTGGTCAATTCCAGCCAGGGCGGCGGCACCAAGGACACCTGGGTGCTGGATGACTAGGCGCGCCTGAGATGCTGTCCCGCACCGCCGAGAACCTGTTCTGGATGGGCCGCTACATGGAGCGCGCCGATTTCCTGGCGCGCATCCTGGACGCCGCCGGGCGCCTGGCCGCCCTGCCCTCGCGCGCCGGCGTGGATCACCAGGCCTGGGATTCGGCCATCGCCTCCTCCGGCGTCAGTCGCGCCTTCCACGCCATCTATGGCGCGGCGGACGAGGACGCGGTGCGCGACTTCCTGGGCTTCGACACCGACAATCCGTCGTCGATCGCCTGCTGCCTGACCTCGGCGCGCAACAATGCGCGTTCGATCCGCACGGCCCTGACGGTCGAGGTGTGGGAGACCATCAACGCCGCCTTCAACGAGCTGCAGCGCTTCGAGACCGGCCGCGGCGACCGGCTGGCCTACGCCAACTTCCTAGAGTGGGTGAAGACCGTCTCCCTGACCTACGACGGCGCCGTGCAGCGGACCATGCTCAGGAACGATTCCAACTGGTTCCTCAGGCTTGGCGCGGAGGTCGAGCGGGCCGACAACACCGCGCGGCTGCTGGATGTGAAATACCACCTGCTGCTGCCCGCCGATGAGCAGGTCGGCGGCGGATTGGACTACTTCCAGTGGACCACCCTGCTGCGCGAGGTCTCGGCCTTGACCGCCTACCGCTGGCTCTACCGCGACAGCCTCAAGCCCTGGCTGATCGCCGACATGCTGATCCTGAACCGGGAGATGCCGCGCTCGCTGGCCCGGTGCCAGGAGATGATCGTGCAGTTCCTCGACCTGCTGGCCAATCACTATGGCCGGCGCGGCAAGAGCCAGCGCCTGGCCTCAGCCCAGATGAACCGGCTTTCGGGCGCCAGGATCGACGGCATCTTCCAGTCGGGCCTGCACGAGTTCATCACCCGCTTCCTGGCCGACAACGCCCGCCTGGGCGAGGCCATCGCCGAACAGTACCTGTCCTGACATGCGCATCCGCGTCCGCCACACCACGTCCTACGCCTACGACCGGCCCGCCCGGGTGCTGCAGCACCTGCGCCTGACGCCGCGCAACCACGACGGCCAGCACGTGCTGAACTGGCGGGTGGACTGCGACGCGGACGTGCGCCTGACCCCGGCCGACGATGTGTTCGGCAATATCGTCCACACCCTGGAGACCGAAGGCCGCGTCGAGGCCATCCGCCTGGAGGTGACCGGCGAGGTCGAGACCACCGACACCGCCGGTGTGATCCGCGGCGCCCCGGAGACCGTTCCGCTGGAACTGTGGCTGCGGGAGACCCCGCTGACCCGCCCTGACCCGGAACTGGCCGCCTTCGCCCGCGACGTCGCCGTCGGAAACAGCCCGCTGGAACGCCTGCACGGCCTGCTGGCGGGGGTGTTCCGCGACATCGCCTTCGACACGGTGGCCACCCACTCCGGCTCCTCCGCCCAGGAGGCCTTCGCCCTGCGGCGGGGGGTCTGTCAGGACATGTCCCACGTCTTCATCACCGCCGCACGCAGCCTCGACATCCCGGCGCGCTACGTTTCCGGCCACCTCGCGCGCCAGGACATGGCGGTGCAGGAGGCGAGCCACGCCTGGGCCGAAGCCTACGTCGCCGGCTTCGGCTGGGTCGGCTTCGACCCCGCCAACGGGATTTCCCCGACCGAAGCTTACGTCCGCGTCGCGGTGGGCCTGGACTACCTCGGCGCGGCGCCGGTCCGCGGCGCGGTCTATGGCGGCGGGGGCGAGCGGATGAAGGTTCGGCTCAGCGTCGAGGATCTCGCCAATCCGTCGCACGCAGGACAGTCGCAGGCATGAGCCGAATCGACCAAGGTCCACGGCCATGACGTACTGCGTGGGTTTCCTGGTGGAGGGCGGGCTGGCGATGATCGCCGACACCCGCACCAACGCCGGGCTCGACAACATTTCGACCTACCGCAAGCTTCACCTCTACGAGCCGGAGCACGGCGGCGAGTTGGCCATCGCCACCGCCGGCAACCTGTCGGTCACCCAATCCGCCATCAGCCTGCTCCGCGAGGGCCTGCTCAACCCCGACACCGGCGAGCGCGAGACCCTGGTCTCCTGCCCCACCCTGTTCCGCGCCGCCCAACTGGTCGGCCATGCAGTGCGCGAGGTGCGTCGGGATGTGGCGCCATCCATGGAGGCGGCGAGCGTCAACTACGACGTCACCCTGCTGCTGGGCGGACGCATCGGCGACGGGCCGCTGGGCCTGTACATGTTCTACAACGCCGGCAACTTCATCGAATGCAGTGTGGATGCGCCCTATCTGCAGATCGGCGAGTGCAAGTACGGCAAGCCCATCCTGGACCGGGCGATCACTTTCCGCAGCGAGCTGTGGGATGCGGTGAAGATCGGCCTGATCTCCTTCGACTCGACCATGCGCTCGAACCTGGCGGTGGGCCTGCCGATCGATCTGCTGGTGATGCCGAGGGATCCGGCGGCGGCGATCGTCACCCATCGGATCGAAGGCTCGGACCCCTATTTCCACGACCTCGGCCAGCAATGGTCCGCGGCGCTCAAGGCCGCGCACATGGCCATTCCGCGCCCGCCGTACGGCGCTTGACAGCTTCCGCCGGAAGCGGCCGATAGGCGTCAGTGTCCGCTCCTCCCCCCGCCCCGAAGCTCAAGCCCGCCGTCCGCATCTACAGCCGCATCGCGGAGGTGGGACGCGAAGCCTGGGACACTTGCGCCGAAAATCCAGCTTATGCCGACAACCCTTTCATGTGTTTCGACTTTCTCGACGCCTGCGAGGAGTCCGGATCGGCGGTCGAGCGCACCGGCTGGGGGCCCCGGCATCTGAGCATCGAGGACGAAGCGGGCCGCATCGCGGCCGTGATGCCGCTCTATGCCAAGGCCCACAGCCAGGGGGAATACGTCTTCGATCACAGCTGGGCCAAGGCCTATGAGGAGGCCGGCGGGCGCTACTATCCCAAGCTCCTCTGCGCGGCGCCCTTCACCCCGGCGACCGGTCCGCGACTGATGGCCCGCGCCGATGTCGACCGCGACGAGGCCGAGCACCTGCTCACCGCCGGAGCCCTGACCCTGGCCGAGCGAATGGGAATTTCGTCCCTGCACATCAACTTCGCGACCGCTGACCAGTGGCGCCGGCTGGGCGACGCGGGCCTGCTGCTGCGCGAGGACGTGCAGTACTGGTGGAGCAACGCCGGCTACGCGAGCTTCGACGACTTCCTGGCCGCCCTGTCCTCGGGGCGGCGCAAGACCATCCGGCGCGAGCGGCGCGAGGCTCTAGCGGCGGTCGAGATCGTGGCCCTGACCGGCGCGGAAATCACCAAAGAGCACTGGGACGCCTTCTTCGAATTCTACATGGACACGGGCTCGCGCAAGTGGGGCCGACCCTACCTGAACCGCCGGTTCTTCTCGCTGGTCGGGGAGCGGATGGCGGAGAAGATCGTGCTGTTTATGGCCCGGCGCGAGGGGCGCTGGATCGCCGGCGCTCTCAACTTCGTCAGCCGCGACACCCTGTACGGACGCCAGTGGGGCGCCATCGAACACGTCCCCTTCCTGCATTTCGAGCTCTGCTACTACCAGGCCATCGACTGGGCCATCCGCCATGGCCTGCAACGGGTCGAGGCTGGCGCCCAGGGCGAGCACAAGATCGCGCGCGGCTATCTGCCGGCGGCAGTGCATTCGGCCCACTGGATCGCGGACGAGGGCTTCCGAGCGGCGGTCGCGCGCTATCTCGACGCGGAGCGGCCCGCGGTGGAGCGCGACATCGAGATGATGGAAGCCGAGCTGTCGCCGTTCCGGGAGTGACCTGGTTCACAGACGAGGCCCCGCGTTCGGCCTGATCATCGCCTCATCGGCCGCGCTCGCGGCGCACCCTTGAGGACCACGATCATGAGCGACTCCCCGAAGAAGGCCCTGGGCCGCCCGCTGCAGATTGCACTGGGCGCCGTGGCGATCATCATCGGCCTGCTGATGCTGGCCGACGGCCTGAAGACCCTGGCCGGCTAACCCCGGGCGTAGGCCTGGGCGAACAGGTCTTTCAATGCGGCGTCGACCTCACCGGGATCGTTCAGCTCCACGATGGCGCTGAGCCGTTCGGACCAGCTCTCCTTACGCACCGACGGCGCCAGGCGAGCGGACACCGATGGGTCGAGCTTCAGGCCCAGCAGCGCCTTGCCGCCCTTGAGCGGCCGCATGGCGGCGAACTGCACGTCCTTGGAAAAGGCGGTGTAGCCCTTGCGCTGACCCGAAACGACATTGGCGAACGTAGCGGCTTGCTTCTCGACGGCCTCGAGAATGGCCAGCGAGGCCGGATCCTTCCACAGCGCCGACCGGAGCGCGACGGGGTCGTCCCAGCTCGGATCGGCCGACGGGAACGCCTCCGACAGCACGAAGGCGGCGTGGTTGACCCCCAGACCGTGGTGCTCGCGCAGCCAGTCGGAGCGCGCGCGCGGCTTTTCGTGGGGGCAGGTCCTGGCGATGGCCACCCATTCGGCCAGGGTCTTGCCGGTCTTGGCCTCGAAATTGGCCTTCACCGTCGCGAACCACTTCTGCTGGCGCGGCGTCATGGTGTCGGTCATTGCGCTGGCGCCCGAATGCTTGTCGGCCATGGCTTTTCCCCTGAGCCCAGTCTCTGTAGGACAGTCGCGTCAAACAGACGGGACGGCAAGCCATGAGCCTCGACGGGGCCTACGACCGGGACAACATCTTCGCCAGGATCGTGCGGGGCGAGATTCCTTCCGTGAAGCTGTTCGAGGACGACCAGGTCCTGGCTTTTATGGACGTCTTTCCCCAGTCGCGCGGCCACGCCCTGGTGATCTCCAAGACCTCGGAAGCCCGCAACCTGCTTGAGGCCGAGCCCAAGACCCTGGGCCGGCTGATCGGCGCCACCCAGAAGCTGGCGCAGGCGGTCCGCGCCGCCTTGAACCCGGACGGTATCGTGGTCACCCAGTTCAACGGCGCGCCCGCGGGCCAGAGCGTCTTCCACCTGCATTTCCACGTCATCCCCCGCTACGAGGGCGAGGCGCTGCGGCGGCACGGCGAGGGCGGCATGGCGGACGCCGCCGAACTTGAAGCCCTCGCCGAAAAGATCAGGGCGAAGCTCTGAGCGCGGCCGCATCCAGCGACAGGGCCGATCGCAACCAGGCCTGACCCGGTCCGCTGAGCTCCAGCCCGCGCGGCGTCGATGAGCGGAGCAACAGGCGCCGTTCCAGCATCCCGGCCAGCAGGGCGTCGGCAAAGCCGCCCGCCAGGTGGTCGCGCCGTTCGGTCCAGTCGAGACAGGGCCGGCAACAGGCGCCCTGGTCCACGCTCGCGCCCAGTTCCGCCAGCAGATTTCGCCCGGCCTCGGTGACGCCCCCGCCCTCCCCGACCAGCTCCAGCGCCCGCGCCCGCTCGCCCACGGCCACGCCGAGCGCGCCGGCCAGGTGATCGTAACAGCTGCGCGCGAAGCGCAAAGCCTCCGGCGCGCGCACACCCCGCGGTCTCAGGCTCGGCAGGGCCGCTCCGGCGGCGGACAGGGCCTCGACCGCGCGCGCCACCTCGGGCGTGGCCAGCCGGTGATAGCGATGCCGGCCCTGGGGCCGCACGGTCACCACGCCGCCTTCAACCAGACGGACGAGATGGTGGCTGGTCAGCTGCGGCGAGGCGCCGGCGCTCGCCGCCAGCTCTCCCGCCGTCCAGGCGCGCCCGTCCATCAGGGCCAGCACCAGGGCTGCGCGCACCGGATCGGCCAGCAGGCCCGCCATGGTCGCCACATCGTTCATGGCGCCACGCTACACCGGCCGGAGGGCGGATGCTCAAGCCATGGCTGAAACGTCATGCCGATCGGGCGCGCGAGACTGCGGCTCCCGTTTCCGGAGCCTGCTCATGACCGTCACCTGCTGCATCCGCTACCAGATCGATCCCTTCAAGCGCGACGCCTTCGAGGCCTACGCCCGGGCTTGGCTCCGCATCATCCCGGCCTGCGGCGGCGATCTGATCGGCTATTTCATGCCGCACGAGGGCAGCAACGACGTGGCGCTGGCGATGATTTCGTTCGCGAGCCTCGCCGACTACGAGGCCTATCGCGCCCGCCTGCGCGCCGATGCGGACGCCATGGCCAACTTCCGCTTTGCGGAGGCCGAACGGCTGATCCTGCGGGAGGAACGGACCTTCCTGAGACCCGTGGCGCCGGGCGCCTAGCTCGCGGAGCCGGCCTCGATGAAGCGAACCTCGGTTCCGGGCCGCACGGCGGCGCCCAGCTGTTGGGCGTCCCAGTTGGTCAGGCGCACGCAGCCGTGCGACGCCGCCTCGCCGCCGATCTTCTCGGGATCGGGGGTGCCATGGATGCCGTAGGTCGCCCTCGAGAGCTCGATCCAGACCAGGCCCACCGGATTGTTGGGTCCCGGCGCGATGTTGTAGCTGCGCCCGCCGCCGAAACTCACCCGCGAGCGGAGATGGACGTAGTAGGGCCTGGGCGTGACGCTCAGGACGCGCACCACCCCGCTGGGGCTCGGCGTGTCGGGACTGCCCACCGTGGTCGGATAGAGGGCCACCAGCCGTCCGCTTGCCTCATAGGCGCGCACGACCTTCAGCCCCTTGTCGACCTCGACGCGGGTGACCACGGCGCCCAGCGCCGCCGGCCCGGTGTCGGCGACCGCGATCACCGTCCCCGCCTGGGTCAGGTCCGCGCCCGGGTTCAGGGCGCTGAGCGTCGCCCGGCTCATGTGAAACTTCTCGGCCAGACCTTCGAGGCTGTCGGCATAGGCCGGCGCCCGTCCGAACGGCCCGGTCATATCCGCGCGGGTAAGGGTGTAGGCGCGCAGCACCGGCGCCGCGTCGGCGCTGAGCAGCAGCCAGCTGGCCAGGTTCAGGGTTCCGGTCGGGGTCAATCCACGCGCGGACTGCCAGGCCGAAAGGGCGGCCTGCAACGAGGGACGGTCCAGGCCGGTGACCGCGCCGGCGGAGAAATGAGCGCGCGCCAGCAGGATTTCCGCCCGGATCAACAGCGGGTCCGGCGCGGCGGGGTCGGTGGTGGCTGCGGCCGGAGCGGCCTCGCCGGTCTTGAGCGCCGCTGTGTTGACCGCCTGTGCGGGCGCCGGCAGGGGGATGGGCGCCAGCGCGACCGATGCGTGGACCGGCGCAGGCGGCACGGCGTCGCCGGACCCGGTTCCCGCGGTCAGCACCGCCAGGAAGGACATCGCGCCGGCGGACATCAGGGCGGCTCGGACCATGGCCCCACCGTCGCGGTTTACGGCACAGCTGTCCAGTGCAGGCGCTTGAGGCGCGAACCAGCCTCAACCGGCGCGCGCGCGGCCCTTGCCCGCGAGGAAGGCGACCACCGTGCCCGGCTTGACCGCGGCGGCCAGCTGCAACGCGTCCGAGTTGTTCAGGCGCACGCAGCCGTGGCTCTGGGCTTTGCCGATCTTCCCGGGGTCGGGCGTGCCGTGAATGCCGTAGGTGTCCTTGCTGAGATCGATCCAGACGGCGCCCACCGGATTGTTTGGCCCCGGCTTGACCTCCAGCTTGTGGCCGATCTTGCCGAAGGTCAGGCGGGCCGGGTCGTACTCGTAGGGCGGATTGCGGGCCACACCCTTGACCTTCCAGGTCCCCGAGGGACTGGGCCGGTCGGTTGACCCGATCGTGGCGGGATAGCTGGCCAGCAGCTGGCCGTCGGCCCCGAAGGCGCGCACCTGACCGTGGGCGCGATCGACCTCGACGCGGGTGACGGCAGCCGGCAGGTCGCTTGGCCCGAGGTCCGCGACCACGATGGAGACGCCCGCCTGGGTGAAGTCGACCCCGGGGTTCAGCGCCTGCAGCAGGCCCTCGCCCATGTGGAACTTCTCGGCCAGCAGTTCGCGCGGGCTGGTGAAGGCCATCGCCGGCAGGGCGGCCATGTCTTCCATCTTGTCCGGCACCGCGGGGATGAAGGGTCCCTTCACATCATCGGAACTGATCGTGTAGCGGCTGATCACCGGCGCGGTGTCCGCGTTCAGCGCCTGCCAGACCGCTGCGTCGAGCTTGCCGTCGACCGGCAGATTGTGGGCCGCCTCATAGGTCGAGATGGCGCGGCGCAGATTGTCGCCCGGCTTGCCGTCGATGACGCCCGGCGAGAAGTGCGCCCGGGCGAGAAGCACCTCGGCCTTGATCGTGGCGGCGTCGCCGCCGGCCAGTTCCGGCGGCGCGGTCGCGGACTGAGCGGCGGTCGGGGGCCAGTCCTGACCTGTGGCGGCGCCGGCCGGTTGCGGCGGCACAGGCGGCGGTGGGCTGAAGACGGCCGCATTGATCGACAGGGCCTGGGGCGGCAGCGCGGGCGCCGCGGCGACGGGCGCGGCGGCCTTTGCGGCGGGCTGGGAGGCGTCCTGGCCGCAGGCGGCGAGGATCAGCAGGGCGGAGGCGGAATACAGGGGGCGCAGGGACATGAGGGTCTAAGCCCTTTCCGCCTCGCCGGTTCCGCCCGGCCGTCCGATCCGCCCTCAGGGCCGCTGGCGCCGAAGCCGGATCGTCGCCTCGCCGGGGCGCCGCCCCGGGGTGAAGGTGACCTCGAAGCTCACCGGCTCGGCGCAGAACATCACCGGCCAGCGCTCGCTCCAGCGGCCCTTGCGATCCGGTGCGCTGGTCAGGACGACCGTTCCGATCCGCGGCGGCCCAACCTCGGGGCAGATCGGCTTGCTCCAGGCGCCGTGAAGGTTGCGGTCGATATCGGCGAGCACCTCGGCGGTCAGCCCCGGGCCTGCGCGGCTCTCGCCAGGCGGCATGGCGAAGGTCGTCAGCCGGCTGTCGCGGTCGAGATAGATCACCACGGCCTGGGTGCTGTCGTGCCCGCAGGCCTCGACCCGAACCCGCTCGAGATAGGCGGGTTGGCCCGCGAAGACCGGGCCCCATTCGCCCACCAGGGAGCGCGATTCCAGCGAGCGGACGGCGCCCCCGCAGACCGGAACTCCCGCGGTGACGGCGCCGGCGACCGCGGCGCCGCGCACCCTCTCGCCATAGCTCTGCGCGCTGACGCTCCGGTTGGCGAAGTCCGCAGGCGGAACCAGACCTTCGACCGTCGGAGGCGGCGGCTCGGCAGGTCCGCCGGCGATCCGCCAGTTCATCGGAAGCCGGACATGGGCGCCGCCCACAGGAGTCCCGTCAGCCGCCGTGGGGCGCATCTTGAAGCGCGACGTGACCCGCAGGGTGGCCGCGCCGAACTGCATGCCCGCCGGCTCCTCCATGACCACGGTGCAATCGGTCAGCAAACCCTCGTTGGTGACGAGACAGTCGACAACGGCGCGGCCCTCCACGCCCCGTTCCAGGGCCGCTGGCGGGTAAAAGCGGCTGAGGTCGTCCCCATTCGGCTTTCGAATCCAGCTCGGAGCGGTGATCACCGAGGGGCGGGGCTGAGGCGGCGGGGACGGCGACGGGACGATCATCGGCGGCCCCGTATATTCGACGCGGTCCTGCTTCGTGACCGCCTGGAACACCACGGGCGGCGGCGGCGGCGGCGGATCCGCGGCAAGCAACAGGGTGAGCACGGCGATCATGAATGTTCGCTCCGTTTGGGCGGGTCAGGCAGCCGCCGGACCTTGTCGAGCACCTCGCCACGCGGGCGTCCCGGCGCCAGCGTCACTTCGAAAAGCAGGGACCGGCCGCACGACTTCACCGGCCACAACTCCTTCCAGCGGCCCAGGCGGTCCGGGCCGGCGGCCAGGGTCACCTCGCCCACCGCCATCGTCGCGGCGCACCCCGGCGTCGGGGGCGAGGCGGCCAGGTCGGCGGCGAGATCGGCCCGGATCCTCGCGGTGAGCCCGGGCCCTGCCCGGCTTGCGCCCGCGGGCATGGGGAAGGCGTTGAGCCCGCCGCGCGCGTCGAGCCAGGTCACGACCGACTGGGGGCTGTCGCGCCAGCAGCCATGCAGCACCACCCGCTCAAGGAAAGCCGGCTGGCCCACGGCCCCGGGGAACCGCTCCGTGGTAAGAGGCCGCGTCTCCGCCGTCACCGCCGCCGCGTCGTCGCAACGCAGGAAGGCCGTGCCGAAGTCGCCGTCGATCGCCTCAGTCCGCACGCGCGCGCCATAGGCCTCGGCGGTGATCCCGCGATCCAGCACGGCCTTGGGAACCGTGAGACCGGCGACGCCGGTCGGCGCCGGGTCATCGGCGACAACCCGCCAGGTCAGGGGAACCCGCACCCGGGCGCCGCTGACCGGCACGCCATTGACGGTTTGCGGTCGCATCCTGAACAGGCTGGCGGCCTGGACGCCGGCGGCGCCGAAACCCTCTCCAGCCGGCTCCTCGCTGATCACCCGGCAGGCGGCCAGCAGGCCGTCCTCGGTGACCACGCACTCGACCACGGTATGGCCTTCCACCCCGCGCTCGAGCGCCGAGGTGGGATAGTAGCCGGTCAGGTCGTCCCCGTTCGGCTTTCGGATCCACTGCGGATTGGTAATCACCAACGGTCGCGGCGCAGGCGGCGCGGGCGGCGCCACGGCGACCGGCGGCGGGCCGGATTGCATCATCAACAGAAGCAGCGCCGCGATCATGACCTTCCCCCCGCGCCCAACCTAGGCGGCAGGCGGACGGTTGTCACACCCTGAGTGTCGTGGCGGTCGCCTCAGTGCAGGGCCCAGGTCAGGGGAATCCGCACCCGCGAGCCGCCCACGCCCTTGCCGTCGGCCTGGGTCGTCTTCAGCCGGAACAGCGGCGCGGACTTCAGGGAGGCGTCGCCGAAGCCGCGGCCGAGCGGGTATTCGCTCGCGATGACGCAGAGGCTGAGGGCGCCGGTGTCAGTGACCACGCACTCCATGACCGTGCGGCCCTCGATCCCCTCCTTCAGCGCGCTCCGGGGAAAGAGCCGGCCCAGTTCCTCGCCGGTCGGGGTCCGCTCCCATTCCGATGCATGGATCGCCGAACCCGGCGCCTGGGTCTTGTGGGCGGGGCGATGCGCCTTGCGCCGCGCCGGAGGCGCCGGCGCAATCCTGGCGGCATGGGTCTGCGGGTCGCCGGCCAAGGCCAGCATGGCGAGGATGGTCAGCACGAAGGCCCTTTGCGAAGCAGCGCGTCAGGCTGGAGCATAGACGCCGATCGGGTCCCGGGCCACCGCCCCCCGCTGTGGACTACTGCGCGGTCCAGTCGAACGGAATCTGCACCCGGCTCTGGGCCCCTGGGCCGCCGGGCACGGTCTTCAGGTGGGTCAGGGACAGGGCCTTCAGCGACGCCTTGCCGAAGCCCTGGCCGACCGGATCCTCCGAGATCACCCTGCAGTCACGGAACTCCATATCCTCGCCCAGGAGGCAGTTGACCACCACATGACCGCTCTGGCCCTTGCCGAGGGCGTCCTTGGGATAGAACTTGGCGGCCTGGACGGCGGGCACAAGCGTGTAGGCGCCGGTGCTGACGTCAGGAGCGCCCGTCAGGGCGAGAGCTATGGTGATGGCCAACAAGAGACAGCTCCTTACGAAAATGAAGCGCTCCGAAGAGCGCCTGTCATGATCGTATCGCGGCGGCGAGCAGGCCGCTACCGCCCTGTCAGTTCAGGCGCCAGCGAACGGGGATCGTGATCTGCGCGTCCGCCACCGGAAAGCCGTCCCGGGTCGTCGTCGTCATCTGGTAGCGGGACGCAAGCTTCAGGGTGGCGGCGCCGAACCCCTTCCCTGCCGGCGCCTCCCTGACGATCCGGCACAGGGTGAGGGTTCCGTCTGGGCGCACCTTGCAATTCATGGTCGCCTCCCCTTCGACGCCCTCCTCCAGCGCCCGGGCGGGATAGAAGCGGTTGAAATCGTCCGGCTTGGGCATGCGCAGCCAGTCGGCGGCGATCACGACCTCGGGATGGGGCCCGGGCGCGTCGACCAGCAACGCAAGCGCGAGCGCGATCATGGCTTTGGCGCCCTCACGATCGGGACCGGACCAACCAGGGGAGTGGCAACCGCCAGCCCAGGACGACGTGGACATGGGACGCCGCGGTCAAGGGTGCGTCGCCTGGCGGTTGCAGTCGGAACTTGGGGGCAAGCTTCAGGGCGGCCGAGCCAAATCCGAATCCGGCTGGCGCTTCCCAAACCGGCACGCAGCTGTCCAGAACGCCGGAAGCGCTTACCGCGCAATCGGTCACGGTTTGTCCCTCCACGGCATAGATCATAGCTTGCACAGGATAGACGTGAAGCAGCTGCTCGTAGGTAATTCTCGTCGACCATTGCGGCGCCGAGATCAGCCCCTCGTCGCGGACCGCCCGTGAAGAGGCCGGCGGCGGCGGAATCGATTGCTCAGGGTAGTTGACGTACATCGCAGGCGGCCGCGTTCTGTCCTTACTGGCCAACTCGCGAGACAACTCCGGCGGCGCCTGTATCACCTGGAGCGTCTTCGATGCGTCGCGCCACACCACGAGGTCGATCGGGGTCGCCACGTCGCATCCCAACACCAGCAATCGTTCGACGACCGGGCCTGCCGTCGCGGTCTCCCGTCGCAAGGGCGCCATCTGCCTGAAGGAATAGCCCTGCTCGACACCACGCGAGAACACGCCCCGTTCGGCGCAGGCGCTGTGGCCGGCGTCGAGCTCGAGCGCCAAGGACCGCAGATCGTCGGAGTATTCGGCGATGCCTACGTTCAGGCTTGGTCTCGGACCGAGGTCGGCGACCGAAAGCGGCGCGTTCTCGTCATTCACTCTCCAGCGCAATGGGACCTGGACCCGAACCCCGGAGACAGGGTGGCCGTCCAGCATGGGCGGCGCCATCTTGAATCGAGGCGCCACGCGAACGGTCGCCGGTCCGAACCCGGCGCCCGCCGGGCGCTCGGCCACCACTGAGCAGTTCGCCAGCGTCCCGTCCACCATGACCTCGCACTCGGCGATGCCACGCCCGGGCATGCCGAGTTCCAGCGCGGCGATCGGATAGAACCGTTGAAGTTCGCTGTCTGGTGGGCGCGCCGTCCACTGAGGGTTGACGATCACTGACGGACGGGGGGCTGGCTTCACGGTCGGCGTCGTTGCGGCCGGCTCTGCGGCAAGCGCGAGCAATATGCTCAGAAACACGTCGACGCCCCCAGCAAAAAGACCGCCCCGTCACCGGAGCGGCCTCACGCTAACTTACAATCGAGACAGCGTCACACCGTCTCGGTCTCGTCGTCCGAGGTGGCTTCCGAGGTCGCGCCGGCGGAGTCGAACTTGAAGACGATCTTGCCGTCCTCCAGCGCGACCTTGACGTGACCGCCGCGGACCAGGCGTCCGAACAGGATCTCGTCGGCCAGGGGCTTCTTGATGTGCTCCTGGATGACGCGGGCGAGCGGGCGGGCGCCGTAGAGCTCGTCGAAGCCGTTCTTGGCCACCCAGTCGGCCGCCTCGTCGGTCAGTTCGATGGTGACGTGGCGGTCGGCCAGCTGGGCCTCGAGCTGCATCACGAACTTCTGCACCACCTCGCGGATGATCTCGGAGGTCAGCGGCCTGAAGGCCACCACCGAGTCCAGGCGATTGCGGAATTCCGGGGCGAACAGGCGTTTGATCGCCTTGTCGTCCTCGCCCTCGACCTTGCCGCGGCCGAAGCCGATGGAGGCCTTGGCGTTGTCGGCGGCGCCGGCATTGGTGGTCATGATCAGGATCACATTCCTGAAGTCGACCTTCTTGCCCACCGCATCGGTGAGCGAACCGTGGTCCATGACCTGCAGCAGGATGTTGTAGACGTCCTGGTGGGCCTTCTCGATTTCGTCGAGCAGCACCACTGCGTGCGGATGCTGGTCCACCGCGTCGGTGAGCAGCCCGCCCTGGTCGTGGCCGACGTAGCCGGGAGGCGCCCCGATCAGCCGGCTGACCGTGTGGCGCTCCATGTATTCGCTCATGTCGAAGCGCAGCAGTTCGATGCCGAGGGTGGAGGCCAGTTGCTTGGCCACCTCGGTCTTGCCGACGCCGGTGGGACCGGAGAACAGATAGCAGCCGATCGGCTTCTGCGGGTCGCGCAGGCCCGCGCGGGCCAGCTTCATCGAGGCGGACAGCTGGTTGATGGCGTCTTCCTGGCCGAACACGGTGCGGCGCAGGTCCGCCTCCAGGCTGCGCAGCGCCTCGGTGTCGGACTTGGAGACCGACTTCGGAGGAATGCGTGCGATCTTGGCGACCACGGCCTCGACTTCCTTGGCGCCGATGACCTTCTTACGCTTGCCCTCGGCCAGCAGCATCTGGCCGGCGCCCGCCTCGTCGATCACGTCGATCGCCTTGTCCGGCAGCTTGCGGTCAGTGATGTACTTGGCCGACAGCTCCACCGCCGACTTGATGGCCGCGTCGGTGTAGCGGAGCTTGTGGAAGGTCTCATAGTAGCTCTTCAGACCCCGGAGGATCTTGATGGTGTCCTCGATGGTGGGCTCGTTCACGTCGATCTTCTGGAAGCGCCGGACCAGGGCCCGATCCTTCTCAAAGTGCTGACGGAACTCCTTGTAAGTCGTTGAACCCATGCAGCGAAGCGTGCCCGACGCCAGGGCCGGCTTCAGCAGGTTCGAGGCGTCCATGGCGCCGCCCGAGGTGGCCCCCGCGCCGATCACCGTGTGGATCTCGTCGATGAACAGGATGGCGTTGGGGTGGACCTCCAGTTCCTTGACCACCTGCTTGACCCGCTCCTCGAAGTCGCCGCGGTAGCGGGTGCCGGCCAGCAGCGAGCCCATGTCCAGCGAGAAGATGGTCGCTTCGGCCAGGACGTCGGGCACGTCGCCGGTGACGATCTTGCGGGCCAGGCCTTCCGCGATCGCGGTCTTGCCCACGCCGGGGTCGCCCACCAGGAGCGGATTGTTCTTGGTGCGGCGGCACAGGATCTGGATGCAGCGTTCGACCTCGGCCATGCGCCCGATCAGCGGGTCGACCTTGCCGTCGCGCGCCTTCTCGTTGAGGTCGACGCAGTAGGCCTCCAGCGCCTCGCCGGCGCCGGGCTTGCTCGATGACGACTGGGACGAGCGCTCGTCCGGCTCCTCGGTGGCGCCCTTGACCGGACGCGGCTCCGAGGCGCCCGCCTTCTTGGCGATGCCGTGGGCGATGAAGTTGACCGCGTCGTAGCGGGTCATCTCCTGCTCCTGCAGGAAGTAGGCGGCGTGGCTTTCGCGCTCGGAGAAGACAGCGACCAGCACATTGGCGCCGGTGACCTCGTCGCGGCCCGAGGACTGCACGTGGATGACCGCGCGCTGGATCACGCGCTGGAAGCCGGCGGTCGGCTTGGCGTCCTCGCCGTCGTCGACCACCAGGGACTTCAGCTCGGTGTCGACGTAGGTGGTCAGCGACTTCTTCAGCAGCGTCAGGTCGACGTTGCAGGCGCGCATGACCGCGGCCGCCTCCGGGTCGTCCGCCAGGGCGAGCAGCAGGTGCTCGAGCGTGGCGTACTCGTGCTTGCGGTCGTTGGCGTAGCCGACGGCGCGATGCAGGGTCTCTTCAAGGTGGCGCGAGAAGGAAGGCACTGAAAGCTCCTAATCCTTTTCCATGGTGCACTGCAGCGGGTGCTGATGACGGCGCGCGGTGTCGATCACCTGCGCCACCTTGGTCTCGGCCACTTCGTATGTGAACACACCGCACACCCCCACGCCGTGCTGGTGCACGTGGAGCATGATGCGCGTCGCGTCCTCGCGGGATTTGTTGAAGAACCGCTCCAGGACGTAAACGACGAATTCCATCGGGGTGTAGTCGTCATTCAGGATCAGCACGCGATAAAGCGACGGCTTGGCCGTCTTGGGCTTTACCTGCGTGACGACCGCCGATCCGACGCCGCCTTGATCACCTTGCTTCCGCTCGGTCACCGAACAATTCCCCGACTCGTGGGCTGAGAGCCCGAACTCCTAATTAGATAAGCCGAACGCGCACATTTGGAAGGGCTCTGATGGACGCCCTTCCAACCTTAACGTCGCATCCCCGGCCTTCGATCCGGTTAACCCAGTTCGCGCCACGCCACCGGACCGGCCCGTGAGGGTTTGCGAAGCCACGCATGCGAAAAGGCCCGGAACCTTGCGGTTCCGGGCCCATCAACACTCGCTAGTCAGGGAGGGAGGGAGAGATCAGCGAGCGGACTGGAACTTTTCGACGGTCGCGGTAACGCGCTCGTTCAGAGGCTTGAAGGTGTCCTTCACCGAGCCGGACACGGTGTCCGACCAGCGGGTCGCTTCGGCCATGTAGGTTTCGAGCGCGGACTTGGCCCAGTTGGTCTGGATTTCCACGACTTCCTGCATGGTCTTGGCCGTGCCGAGCGACTGGGCGACGGAGACGCCGTCTTCCCAGCTCTTCTTGGAGAAGGCCATCGCCTGGGCGCCGAGGGTTTCGGCGCCGCGGGTGGCGGCGGTCACCGACTCGACGGCGGCTTCGAGGTTACGCTTGCCTTGGGCGTTGAACTCGCCCAGGGCGCCGATCGACTTCTCGACGGTTTCGCGGAAGGCTTGCTGACCGGCCGCGGTGGCGCGATCGACGGTCGTCTTGATGGCTTCAGCGCCGTTTTCCATAATCATCTCTCCTGTGGTCGTGCGGGGCCCGGGGGTCCCCGGCGCGGCGGTTGGGGGTTATGGAGCCGCGTCTCTATTGTGCGGTGCAACATATGTGCAGTTGCAGCATGCGTCAAGGCATTTTTGTGCACTGCACCATTTTTGGAATCCGGGCGCACAAAAGCCCTAGCGGATATGGCTCCGCCGGCCGCGACCATGCGTCCCGGCGGACGCCATATTCACAACCCGTTTACCCTGGAGAAACCATGGTGCTCCCATGTTAAACCCGACCTCGGGCGTCGCTGTGGGGGCGTTCGAGTAAATTTCTGTACGACGGACGGACTTATGATCGCTCGCGCCCGCCGCCTCGCTTTCGCATTCCTGATCGCGTTCGGTAGCCTTGTCGCCGCGGCTCCCGCTGTGGCCCCCACGCCGGCCCTGGCCCAGGCGCCGTTCAGCGACGCCAAGTACGCCGCGATCGTCATCGACGCCAAGACCGGCGAAGTCCTTTACGCCAAGCGGGCGGACAGCCAGCGCTACCCCGCGTCGATCACCAAGATCATGACCCTGTACCTCGCCTTCGAGGCGCTGCAGACCGGCAAGCTGAAGCTGACCGACACCATCCTGGTCTCGCCCCACGCCGCGGCGCAGGCGCCGTCGAAGCTGGGCGTGCCGGCCGGCCGGCGCATCACGGTCGAGGACGCCATCCGCGCCATCTGCGTGAAGTCGGCCAACGACATGGCGGTGGCCATGGCCGAGCGCCTGGGCGGCACCGAGTCGCGGTTCGCCGCGATGATGACGCTGAAGGCCCACGAGCTGGGCATGACCAACTCGCGCTTCGTCAACGCCTCGGGCCTGCCCGACTCGCGCCAATTGTCCAGCGCGCGGGACATCGCCATCCTGTCGCGCGCGGTGATGCGCGACTTCCCGCAGTTCTATCCATACTTCTCGACCAGAATCTGGGCCTTCGAAGGCCAGAACCTGAAGAACCACAACGGCCTGCTGTTCAAGATGCCGGGCGTGGACGGGATCAAGACGGGCTACACCAACGCCTCGGGCTTCAACCTGGCGGCCTCGGCGGTGCGCGACAACAAGCGCCTGATCGCGGTGGTCATGGGTGGCCCTTCGACCCGGGCGCGCGACGCCCACGTGGAAGAACTGCTGGACACCGGCTTTGACGTGATGCGCCGGCGCGCCAACGGCGAGATGATCACCGTGGCCCAGAACTATTTTGAAAAGCCCGCCGCCTCGACCGCGCCTGGCGCGGTGGCCTACGCCCAGCTCGGACAGGAATTGCCGTCCGCCTCGGTTGAGCCACGGGTGACGCCCGCGGCCATAAGGCACGCGGAGGTTCCGGCCCGGCTCGTCAAGGCGAGCGCGCGCAAAAAAAAAAGACCCGAGCGCCATATGGCTCGTTCAGGTCGGCTCGTTTCGGGCAAGGGGCGAGGCGCGCGATTGGCTAAAGGAAACCACGGAGCGGTTTCGCACGCACTTCGCGGAGGCGGAGGGAAAGGTCATCACGGCGGACGGGTGGTATCGCACCCGGTTCGAGGGGCTCACAAGGGCCGCCGCCATTGACGCCTGCCACGCGCTGAAAGCCCATCACCTGCCCTGCGTGATGATGAAGGACTGAGCCTCAGCCCTTGCCCAGAAGGCGGTCGCGGGCGGCGTTGAGCTGGGCGGCAAGCCCTGAAGTCCCGCCCGCATCGGGATGCACCGAGCGCATCAGGCGCGTGTAGGCCGCCTGGATTTCCTGGCGCGAGGCGCCGGCCTCCACACCCAGGATCGAGCGGGCTTCCGCCTCCCCCAGATCAGGCGCGCGAACCGGCGCCGGTCCGCCTCGCCGGCGGAAATCCGCGCCCAGCAGGGCGGAAGCGACCAGAAGCCCGGCCGAAAGCAGCCACATGCCCTTGGCGCCGGAGATCACCGATCCGGCCAGGGCCGCCATTGACAGGATGGTGGACGCCACCCGCCAATCCCGGCGCTCGCCCCCCTTCCCGCTCCGGCCCAGCCAGACGAGGACGGCGAACACGAACGCGGCGATCAGCAGGTAGCGCATGGGGCCTGTCTAGCCCCAAGCCCGGCCCATTTCACGAACTGGATTCAGGCCGCTGCTTCGCTGAGATCGGCCAGGTTCAGGGCCGCGAGCAGGGAGCGCAGTTCCTGGCGCGCCGCGATGTGCGCCAGCGAAACCGACACAGGCCGGATGCCGGGCGACAGGTCCGCCACGGTCAGGCCGAAGGGGAAGAGCTCGCGGTAGATCACCCGGTCGCGCAGGCCCGGTCCCACGCGGAAGCCGACCCGGCGGCTGAGCGCGGCGATGCGTTCATCCAGGCGCTTGCGGTTGCGGGCCTCGGTCACGGCCAGGCGGTTGTTGAGCACCACCCAGTCGATGGTGCGCCCTTCGCGCGCCGCGCGCAGCTTGCGCGATTCCCAGACGGTCTCGCTGTAGATCGAGGGCTTGACCAGATCCAGCGTCACCGGATCGACCTGGCCCAGCAGGTCGAAGTCCACGAAGCTGTCGTTCATGGGGGTGACGATCAGGTCGGCCGCCGCGTGGGCGGCGCGCGACAGGGGCGTGTCTCCCCCGGGCGTGTCGACGACGACGTAGTCGCGTTCCGAGCGCGCCCCCGCAAAGACGGCGTCGAAATCCGAGGCGTCGGCGCCGAGCGCGTACTCCACAGGCGAAGGCGCGTCCTGCTGGTTGGCCTCGAGCCAGGCCTTGCGGTTTTCCAGGAAGCGGCCGAGCGAACGCTGGCGCAGATCGAGATCGATCACCCCGACCCCTGCCCCGCCCTGGCCCGCCAGGGCCACAGCCAGGTGGATGGCGATGGTGGACTTGCCCGCCCCGCCCTTCTCATTGCCGATGACGATGGTACGCGCTCGAGACATAGCCCCACTCCCGCCCGATTCTCGGGCCTTGCCGCAGGTCATACCGCCCGGCCGCCTACGTCAACGCGACAGGTCAGCCCGCGACAGGAAGACCAACAAGCTTGGCGGCAATACGGCGAGACTTCAGGCCGAGGCGGCGCAGCCCTTGGCGCCGATGGCCGCGCACAGCTTGCGGGCCTGGTCGGCGGAGGCGACGGGATAGGCTTTCAGACGCACCCACACGCCCCGCGCGCCGAGGTCGGCGTGTTCGAAGCGGGCCTGGACGCCATTGACCAGGTCGGGATGGGCGGACTTGAGCGCGCCCCAGGCCTGACGCGCGGCGGCGTCGCTCGAGAAGGCGGCCAGCTGCACGGCGCGGGGCGCAGCGGCGCCAACCTTGGCGGTGGTGTCCTTGAGGGCGCTGAGGGCGGGGCGCAGACCGACCCGCTCGCCCTCCGACTGGACCGAGGCCTCCACGAGATGCAGGGCCGAGCGCAGGCCGGCGGCGCGGGCGCTGGGCATGTCGATGGCGTCGACCACCTGGACCGAAAGCGGCTGGCGGGTGTCAGCGACCGGCGCCGCGGCGGGCGTGGCGGCCACGGGCGCGCCAGGGTCTTCCACCGGAATGGCGGCGACGGCGTCGGCCCAACGCTGGAACATGTGGCCGTCGTTCTGCAGGCTGCAGCCGTTCAGGCCGAGGCTTGCGGTCAAGACGGCGGCTAGACGAAAAACGCTTCTGCGGTCCATAAGCCCGAAACTACAACCGGCTCTCTTTCGGGGCGGTTGAGAGACATCCCTAACACGGCGAAAACCATGCGGAATCCCGGTTCTGTGCCAATCGGTCGCACTCTGGTTGAGTTGCGGGCCGAGGTTCGCGCCTGGCGCGGGGCGGGCTTGAGGGTCGGGTTCGTCCCGACCATGGGCGCCCTGCACGAAGGCCACCTCTCCCTGGTGCGCATGGCCAAGGCGCGAGCCGACCGCGTGGTGGTCAGTCTGTTCGTCAATCCGACCCAGTTCGCCCCGACCGAGGATCTGGACCGCTATCCCCGCCAGGAGGCAGAGGACGCGCGGCTGCTGGCCGGCGCCGGCTGCGATCTGCTGTTCGCGCCCCAGGCCGGCGAGATGTATCCGCCCGGCTTTTCCACAACGGTCACGGTCGGCGGCGTGTCGCAGGACCTGGAGGGCGCCTTCCGGCCGCAGATGTTCGGGGGCGTGGCCCTGGTGGTCTCCAAGCTGCTGAACCAGGTCCAGGCCGACGTCGCCGCGTTCGGCGAGAAGGACTACCAGCAGCTGCTGGTCATCCGCCGGATGGTGCGGGACCTGAACATACCCACCGAAATCGTGGCGGGGCCCACCGTGCGCGAGGCCGACGGGCTGGCGCTCAGTTCCCGCAACGCTTACCTCGATCCGGCGCAGCGGAAGGTGGCGGGGCAGTTGAACCGGGTGCTCAAGACAGCGGCGACGCGGGCCGGTGCGTCCGAACCCGTCGCAGGCGTCGAGCAGGATGCGACCGCAGCCTTGCTGCAGGCGGGGTTCGACAAGGTGGATTATGTGGCGATCCGGCGCGTAGACGATCTCGGCGTCTTTGCCGGCCCCGTCGACGGGCCTGCGCGGGTGCTGGCCGCGGTTCGGATCGGGGCCACCCGTCTGATCGACAACATGCCGGTGGAGGCCGGGGAATGATCGAGTGGCAGTCCAAGCGTTACCGCTCCAAGCAGCGGGAGGGACGCGCCCTGCCCTGGCGGCCGCTGGTCTTCGGCGTCCTCGCCCTTTCCCTGCTGGGTGTCGGCGTGGTCTGGGGCGCGCTGCAGATCGTCCTGGCCCGTGATCCGGTCCTTGCGCCGGCGGCGGTCGCCAAGTCCGATCCACGTCTGGCCGCCCTGCCCCTGGTGGAGGTCAACGCCGGCAAGCCGGGCGACAGCCTGGTGGTCTTCTTCACCGGCGACAACGGCTGGCAGGTCGGGGACAAGGGCTTCACGGCCGAGTTGGCGGCGCGGGGCTATCCGGTGGTGGTGCTCGACACCCTGCGCTATTTCCACAAGCCGCGCACGGGCGCTGAGGCCGGCGCCGACCTGTCGGCCCTGATCGAGCGCTACAGCACCGCCTGGGGCCGCCAACGGGTGATCGTGGCGGGTTATTCCTTCGGCGCCGACGCGGCCGCCCTGGTGCTGAAGGAGCTGACCCCCTCAGCCCGCGCCAAGGTCCAGGCCCTGGCGCTGGTGGCGCCCGGCGACAAGGCGGAACTGGCCATGCATCCCTGGACCCTGTTCGACCTGGACAGCTTCGATGCGCGTCCGGTGGAGCCCGCGATCAAGGCGCTGGGATCGCTGCCGGTGGTCTGCATCTACGGGCTGGACGACGGCGGCGCCGCCTGTCCGCGGATGGACACCAAATATATCAAGCCGCGCTCACTGCCGGCCGATCACCTGTTCCTGGGCCAGTACGCCCGGGTGGCGCAGGAGATCGCGGCCGCGCCGACCGGCCGCTGAGTCTGGTTCCTTTCGTCTCTGCGAGCGCGCTGAACACACAGTCCTTCCCCCCTCGAGGGGGAAGGTGGCGACGCGAGGAGCCGGATGGGGGGCCGCGCCATCGTTGACGGAATACCGGCGACAGAGCGGAGCGGGGCGCAGCAGGAACGGCAGGCCGCTACGCCGCCCCCCATCCGAGCCCTGGCGGGCCCACCTTCCCCCCTCGAGGGGGGAAGGACTCTAGCTTTTTGCTTTCAGCGCCGCCTGGGCCGCCGCGAGGCGGGCGATCGGCACGCGGTAGGGCGAGCAGGACACGTAATCCAGGCCGACGCTCTCGCAGAACTGGATCGAAGCCGGGTCGCCGCCGTGCTCGCCACAGATGCCGAGCTTGACGTTGGGCCGGGTCTTGCGGCCCCGCTCGACGGCGATCCTGATCAGGTCGCCGACGCCGTCCTGGTCGAGGGTGACGAACGGATCCTTCTCGAACACGCCCTTCTCGATATAGGCGCCCAGGAACTTGCCCGAGTCGTCGCGGCTGATGCCATAGGTGGTCTGGGTCAGATCGTTGGTGCCGAAGGAGAAGAACTCGGCGTTCTCAGCCAACTGATCGGCCTTCAGGGCCGCGCGCGGCAGCTCGATCATGGTGCCGACCAGATAGTCGAGCTTGATGCCCTGCTCCTCGCAGACCTGGGCCGCGACCCGGTCGGTCAGTTCGCGCAGGATCCTCATCTCCGGGGCCGTGGCCACCAGCGGATGCATGATCTCGGGCAGCGGGGTCCTGCCCGCCTTCTTGGCCTCGCAGGCGGCCTCGACGATGGCGCGGACCTGCATCTCGTAGATCTCGGGATAGGTCACGCCCAGCCGGCACCCGCGCCAGCCCAGCATGGGGTTGGTCTCGCTCAGTTCGCGCGCCCGGCGCAGCAGCTTTTCGGAGGACAGGCCGGTGGAGGCCGCGACCGCCTTCAGGTCCTCCTCGCCGTGGGGCAGGAACTCGTGCAGCGGCGGGTCCAGCAGGCGGATGGTCACCGGCAGGCCGTCCATGATCTCGAACAGCTCGACGAAGTCGGCCTTCTGCATGGGCAGAATCTTGGCCAGGGCCTTGCGGCGCCCCTGCTCGTCGTCGGCCAGGATCATCTCGCGCACGGCGGCGATCCGGTCGGTGTCGAAGAACATGTGTTCGGTGCGGCACAGGCCGATGCCCTCGGCGCCGAAGCCGCGGGCCGTCCTGGCGTCCAGCGGAGTCTCGGCGTTGGCGCGCACCTTCAGGCGGCGCACCTTGTCGGCCCAGGTCATCAGGGTCCCGAAGTCGCCGGACAGCTCCGGCTCCACCATCTTGACCGCGCCGGCCAGGATCTCGCCCTTGGAGCCGTCGATGGTGATGACTTCACCGGCGCGGAAGGTGCGGCCGCGGGCCCGGAACTCCCCGGCCCGTTCGCTGATCTGGATCTCGCCGGCGCCGGAGACGCAGGGCCGGCCCATGCCGCGGGCGACCACAGCGGCGTGGCTGGTCATGCCGCCCCGGGCGGTGACGATGCCGCGCGCGGCGTGCATGCCGTGGATGTCCTCGGGACTGGTCTCTTCGCGGACGAGGATCACCGCTTCGCCCGACGCGCCCATGCGCTCGGCCTCGTCGGAGTCGAACACGATCTTTCCGGTGGCCGCGCCGGGCGAGGCCGGCAGGCCGGCGGCGATCACATCCCGCGTCGCGGACGGATCGATGGTCGGGTGCAGCAGCTGGTCGAGCGACGCCGGCTCGACGCGGCCGACGGCCTCCTCCTGGGTGATCAGGCCCTCGTTGGCCAGGTCGACGGCGACCTTCAGCGCGGCCTTGGCGGTGCGTTTGCCGTTACGGGTCTGCAGCATGTAGAGCGCGCCGCGTTCGACGGTGAACTCGATGTCCTGCATGTCGCGGTAGTGCTTCTCGAGCCGCTCGACGACCGCCTTGAACTGGGCGAACACCTCCGGCATCGCCTCTTCCATCGAGGGTGAGCGCTCGCCCATCTCCTCGCGGCCGGCCTTGGTCAGGGACTGGGGCGTCCGAAGGCCCGCGACCACATCCTCGCCCTGGGCGTTGAACAGGAACTCGCCGTAGAGACGGTTCTCGCCGGTGGAAGGATTGCGGGTGAAGGCGACGCCCGTGGCCGAGGTCTCGCCCATGTTGCCGAACACCATGGACTGGACGTTCACGGCGGTGCCCCAGCTCTCGGGGATGTCGTGCATGCGACGGTAGAACTTGGCCCGGTCGTTCATCCAGCTGGCGAAGACGGCGCCCACCGCGCCCCACAGCTGCTCGGCCGGGTCCTGCGGGAACGGCCGGCCCAGTTCGTCGGCCACGGCCTGCTTGTAGTCAGCGACCACCCGCTCCCAGTCCGAGGCGGTGAGCGCGGTGTCGACGTCGACGCCCAGGCGATCCTTGTGGTCGTCCAGGATCTCCTCGAAGGTGTGGTGGTCCAGGTCCAGCACGACGTTGGAGTACATCTGGATGAAGCGGCGATAGCTGTCGAAGGCGAAGCGGCGGTCGCCCGAAAGCGTGGCCAGGCCCTCGACCGTGGCGTCGTTCAGGCCGAGGTTCAGCACCGTGTCCATCATGCCGGGCATGGATGCCCGGGCCCCGGAGCGCACCGAGACCAGCAGCGGGTTCTTGGGATCGCCGAAGGCCTTGCCGGTCTGCTTTTCGACCTTGGCCAGGCCCTCGCGGACCTGAGCGTCCAGTTCGGCCGGATAGGCCTTGCCGTTGGCGTAGTACCAGACGCAGGCCGAGGTGGTGATGGTGAAGCCGGGAGGGACCGGCAGGCCCAGCGACGACATCTCCGCCAGGTTGGCGCCCTTGCCGCCCAGCAGGTCCTTCATCGACGCATCGCCGTCCGCGCCGCCCCCGCCGAAGGAATAGACCCAGCGCGTCTTCGTCATCGCATCGACCGACATGTCAGTCCGAACCCTGTGACAAACCGAATTATGTTGCGGCGCGTCATAGCCTGCGCCGCGGGGTAGATCAAAGCAGGGATCGGCGCGCCCGCTCAGCCGCCGATCAAGGAAAAGTCCGCCACCCGGTTAGCCGCGTCCCGGATCGCCGACAGCAGCCGCAGCCGGTTCATCCGCACGGCCGGGTCGGGATCGTTGACCAGCACCTTGTCGAAGAAGGCGTCCACCGGAGCGCGCAGGCCGGACAGCGTGCCCATGGCGGCCACGAAGTCTTCCTTGTCGAGCTGAGGCCCGAGCGCCGAAAGCGTTGTCGTCAGGGCCGCGTGCAGAGCCTTTTCCTCCGTCTCGGAGAACAGGGCCGGGTCGGCCGCGCCGTCGTAGGTCTCGTCCGGGTTCTTCTTGGCCTCGGCCTTGAGGATGTTCACCGCGCGCTTGTAGCCGGCCAACAAGGTCTTGCCGTCGTCGGTTCCGAGGAAGCCGTCGAGGGCGGAAACGCGGGCCACGATCCGGACCAGATCGTCGTCACCCAGGGCGAAAACCGCATCGACGAGGTCGTGGCGCTTGCCCTCGTCGCGCAGGGTCACCTTCAGGCGGTCGGCGAAAAAGGCCGCCATGTCGTCGATGTTCAGCTTGAAAGCGGCGCGGCCCACGATGTCGCGCAGGCCGAAGCGCTTGCCGTTCTCCAGCGCGATGCGGATCACGCCCAGAGCGGCGCGGCGCAGGGCGTAAGGGTCACGCGAGCCGGTCGGCTTCTCATCGATCGAGAAGAAGCCGGTCAGGGTGTCAAGCTTCTCAGCCAGGGCCACCGCCAGTGTGACCGGCGCGCCCGGAACCGTGTCGCCCGGCCCCTGCGGCTTGTAGTGGTCGCGCACGGCGTCGGCGATTTCGGCGTCCATCGCGGCGGCACGGGCGTAGTAGCCGCCCATGACGCCCTGGAGCTCAGGGAATTCGCCGACCATGCCCGAGGCCAGATCGGCCTTGGCCAGACGTCCCGCCTCCGCCGCTTTGTCCGGGTCGGCGCCGACCAAGGGCGCGAGGTCGCGCGCCAGGGTGCTGATGCGCTCCACCCGCTGCGCCATAGTCCCGAGCTTGGCGTGGAAGGTCACGCCCTCAAGCTTCTTCAGCCAGCGCTCGAAGTTGCCGGCCTTGTTGTCCTCGTCCCAGAAGAAACGCGCATCGTTCAGCCGCGCCGACAGCACCCGGGCGTTGCCCTGGGCCACGGCCTTGCCGCCGTCGATGGCCTCGATGTTGGCGACCACCAGGAAGTGGGGCGCCAGGCCCCCGGTCTTGGGATCGCGCACCGCGAAATACTTCTGGTGCGTGCGCATGGAGGTGCGGATCACCTCGGCCGGCAGGTCCAGGAAGGACGGGTCCATGTCGCCCAGGATCGGGGTCGGCCACTCAGCGAGGCCCGAGACCTCGTCCAGCAGCCCCTGATCGTCGACCAGTTCGAGCCCGGCCCTGGCGCAGATCGCCTCGGCCCGATCGCGGATCATCTGGCGGCGCTCAGCCTGATCCAGAACCACATAATGATCGCGCAAGCCGCTCTGGTAGCTCGCGAAATCCTTCACCGTGAAAGACTCGCCCGAGCCCATGAAACGGTGGCCCTCGGTGCGGTCGCCCGCCTCAACGCCCTCGATGGCGAAGGGGACCACCTGGCCGTCGAACAGCAGAACGATGCGCTTGAGCGGCCGCACCCAGCGCAGGCTTCCGCTGCCCCAGGTCATCGACTTGGGCCAGGGGAAGCCTCGGATGATGCCTTCCAGCGCCTCCGCCACGATCTCGGGCGTCGGGCGCCCGGCCTTGGCGATGGAGGCGAACAGCACGCCGTCACGCTCGACCAACTGGTCGCGGGTGAGGCCCGTGGAGCGCAGGAAGCCTTCCAGCGCCTGCTCCGGCGCATTGGCGCGCGGGCCCTTGCGTTCCTCGACCCGGTCTTCCTGAGCAGAAGGCAGGCCTTCGGCCATCAGGGTCAGGCGGCGTGGTCCGGCGAAGCTCTTCAGGCTCTCGGCCGCAAGGCCGGCGTCTTTCAGCTTCTCGGCGAACATCCGCTCCAGATCGCGCGCGGCGTTGGCCTGCATGCGGGCGGGAATCTCTTCGCAGAACAGTTCGAGCAGCAGCTGGGGCACGTCAGCGGACCCCCGTCTCGAGCGGTTCAGGCTGCAGCACCGCCTGGATCTGCGCCTGTTCCGAAGGGGTCAGGGTATGCAGCAGCACGCGGGTGGTGAACATGCCGTAGCGGCGGCCGTCCGCCCCGGGGTAGCCCCAGTCGCTGATGCTCGCGGGATCCACGGTGATCTGTGAGCCGAGCTTGAGGTCCGGCAGGTCATCCGGATCGTCGCCGATCTCGGCGGTGATCACCCCATCCTTGCGCCGGATGTTGTCGACCCAGATGTGCTCGGTTCCGCCATGGGCGGTCGGCAGGGCCACCTTGAGCAGGAAACCTTGCGGCCCCCGTTGCTCGAAACGCTTCCAGAAGGTCGGCAGGTTGGCGCGCGCGGAGGCGATCGCGGCGTTCATCGCCGCGTCCTTGCCCGACACCATCTCGACGCGGTCCTGAAACTCGCCCGGCTGCGCCTGGCTCTCTTGCGCCTGGGCGGAACCGGCGCCCAACAGCACCGCCAGAGCGATCACAAAGGTCCTCACGCCTCACCCCCAGGCCCGGCGACCCACGCCTCGGCGCACATTTTACAGAGGTCGCGGATGCGGCCGATGTAGCTCTGCCGCTCGGCCACGGCGATCGCGCCGCTCGCGTCCATCAGGTTGAACAGGTGGCTGGCCTTCAAAACGTGGTCGTAGGCCGGCAGCACCAGGGCCTGCCCCTGGGGGCCCTTCATGGCCAGGATGCGCGGCACCTGGCGTTCCATGTCCTCGAACTGGCGCTTGACGGTCTCGACCTCGACGCCCTCGAAGTTGAAGGCGGAGAACTCGCGTTCGTTCTCCAGGAAGACCTCGCCGTACTTCACTCCGGCCTTGTTGAATTTCAGGTCGTAGACGTTGTCCACGCCCTGGACGTACATGGCCAGGCGCTCCAGGCCGTAGGTCAGCTCGCCCGCCACCGGGAAGACGTCGAGCCCGCCCACCTGCTGGAAGTAGGTGTACTGGGTGACCTCCATGCCGTCGCACCAGACCTCCCAGCCCAGGCCCCAGGCGCCCACGGTCGGGTTTTCCCAGTCGTCCTCGACGAAGCGGATGTCGTGCAGCATCGGGTCGATACCGATGGCCCGGAGCGAGCCCAGGTACAGGTCCTGGAGATTGTCCGGGTTCGGTTTCAGGATCACCTGGTACTGGTAGTAGTGCTGCAGCCGGTTGGGATTCTCGCCGAAGCGGCCGTCCGCTGGGCGACGCGAGGGCTGGACGTAGGCCGCCCACCAGCGCTTGGGACCCAGCGCGCGCAGGACGGTCGCGGGATGCAGGGTCCCTGCCCCCACCTCCACGTCATAGGGCTGCAGGATCAGGCAGCCCTGATCGCTCCAATAGCGGTGCAGCGTCAGGATCAGGTCCTGAAACGATAAGGGCTCTTCGGACACGTCAGCTCTGGGATTTCGGGCTTTTCGCAAGCGCAAAAAAGTCGGCGGACCATAGGGCCCGCCGACTGAGCTATCAAGTCGAAGAGATGGTGGAAATCAGTTGCCGGCGGGCGCGGTCTTCTTGCCCGCGTGGCTGAGCGGCTGGCCGTACTTGGCGCGGTTCTCCGGCGTGTCCGGCACCGGGCCGTTGGAGATGACCTGGACATTCACGCCCGAGGAGGTCGTGTACATCCGCGTCGGCAGGGTGGTGGTGTCAGTGGACGGCGCCGTCATGGTCGTGTCGGTCGTCACAGGGGCGGGCGGGTAGTTGGACGGGTCGGTGGTGGCCGGCGTGGCGCCCATCGAATTGGGCGTGGCCATCGGGCTTTGCGGCGGGGGCGTGCCGGTGGTGGTCGTCGACTGGGCCATGGCCGCGCCGGCGATCAGGGTCAGGGAGGCGGTCCCGATCAGAAGTGTTTCGATACGCATCGTCTGTGCTCCATGCGCCAACCCCGACTGCGGTGAGTAACGCGAGGGAAACGCCCCTGAGGCGCGCGGGTTTCCCTATTTTCCGACCGGCGGCTCGGGTTTCTTCAGGCGATGGCCAGACATCGGCCCGCCGTAACGGGCGCGGTTCTCCGCCGTGTCCGGGATCGGAGGATTGGCCACGATGGTCATCTGGCCGGTGGCGCCATTGGCGCCGGTGATGGTGTTGGTCCTGGTCCACAGCTGGCCGGAACCTGCCGACGGCGGCGGATTGTCCCTGGCCTGGCCGGCCATCTCGCGGTCGCCGCCGCCGGGCGAGGAGACGGGGATGGGCGGCGGCGTCTGGGCGAAGGCCGGGACGGCGATGGCGAGGGCGGCGAAAGCGGAAACGATGCGGATCATGGGGAAGTCCTCCAGAAACATCCGGAGATCGAACCCCTCAGCGGCCAAGCTGGTTCCGGCCCGAGGTGATCACCAGGGTCCGCCCAGTTCGCACGCCCGCACCCACCAGTCCGGCCGTTCGCCGGCCAGTCGCCCGGCAAGGCTTTGCGCCTCCATCTCTCCCGAACACAGGGCGAAGCAGGTGGCGCCCGATCCGGACATGCGCGCCAGCAGGGTTTCGGGCGCGTCACGCAGCCGCTCGAGCGCATCGCCGATCCCGGGCGCCAGCGCGACCGCCGGCGCCTCCAGATCATTGCGGCAGCGGGCCAAGACTGCGGCCAGCTCCTGCGCCGACTCGAAGGCGTCGGGAAGGCGCGGGCGATCGGCCCGGCCGGGCGCACCCATCGCGTCGTAGGCCCGGTAGACCGGGCCCGTGGGCGAGGCGACGCCCGGATTGACCAGCACCGCGTGCAGTTCCGGCAGGTCCGGCGCCGGCGTCAGCCGTTCCCCCCTGCCCTCGGCCACGACCGGCTCGGAGCGCAGGCACATCGGTCCGTCGGCGCCGATGCCCGAGGCGATCTCGGCCAGGGTCTCGGGATGGATGGGCAGGTCGAAGGCCCGCGTCAGCAGCCGCAGGGTCGCGCCCGCGTCGGCGGAACCGCCCCCCAGGCCCGCGGCGACCGGCAGCTGCTTGTCCAGCAGCAGCCGCATCGGCGGGAAGCCGGCGCCCATCGCCCGCTCCAGCGCGCGCAGGGCGCGGATCACCAGATTGTCCTCCAGAGGCCCGGCGTCGCCCGCGAACGGGCCGTCGAGCTTCAGCTCCAGGCTGTCGGACGGCGACAGGCCCAGGCGGTCGCCGACGTTGGCGAAGACGACGAGGCTCGAGATCGGGTGATAGCCGTCGGCGTCCGCGCCGCCGACGTGGAGGTAGAGATTGACCTTGGCCGGAGCGAAGGCCGAGCTCACTTCCCGCCCGTGGCCACGGCGGAGCGCGCTCCCAGACCGTCCTTCAGCTTGGCTTCGGCCGCGGCCTTCAGCCGGGCGTCCGGCGACAGGGTCAGGACCCGGCGCCATTGGTATCCGGCCTCGTCGCGGCGGCCGCTCATCCAGTAGGCGTCGCCCAGGTGATCGTTGATCGAGGCGTCGGCGGCGTCCAGCGCCACCGCGGCCTCCAGCACCTCGACGGCCTTGTCGTAGTCGCCGAGCTTGTAGTGCGCCCAGCCGAGGGAGTCCTGCATGGCGCCGGAGTTGGGACGCCCCACCACCGCCTTCTCGACCAGTTGCAGGCCGCCCTTGATGTCCTGGCCGCGGTCGATCCACTGGAAGCCGAGGTAGTTCAGCACCTCCGGCTCGTTGGGGCTGATGCGCAGGGCTTCCTTCAGGTCGGCCTCGGCCTCGGGCCAGCGGTCCAGATGTTCGCGCGTGTCGGCGCGCATGTAGAGCACCCGCCAGTCGGCGCCGCCGCCCAGGCCGACCAGCCGGTCGAGGGTCGCAAGCGCCTCGGGATAGCGCTGGGCGGTGCGCAACAGGTCGGCCAGCACCAGATGGGCCTGCAGATCGGTCGGCCCAGCCTTGAGCGCGTCGCGCGCGATGCGGATCGCGCCGTCCAGGTCGCCCGTGCGCTGCAGGCTGTAGGCGGTGCGGGTGAGCGCATCCACCGCATAGCGGGAGCTGGGCGAGACGTGGGCCCAGGCGGCGCGCGCGGCCTTGTCGTCGCGCAGGGTCACGAAGGCGTCGCCGGCCAGCACCCAGGCCTGGGCGAGGTTGGGATCGAGCCGCAGCGCGAGCTGGGTGTAGATCAGGGCGATCTCGGCTTGACGCTGGGCCGACATGGAGGCGGCGGCATAGGTGACGATCTGGGCCGCGCCGTGCTTCAGGTCCGCGACCGGCGGCGGGGCGCCATGGCGAAGTGCCCGCTCGCGGGCAGCGACGATGACCGCGTCGTGGAAGCCGGGCTGGGCCAGGACCTGGTCGTACAGGGCGATGGCCTCGCGGGTGCGGCCGCGCCGCTCCAGGAATTCGCCGTAGGTCAGCTGGAACAGGGAGGCGGCCACGGGATCGGTGGCCAGGCCCTTGTAGAGCACTTCGGCCTCGTCGTAGCGGCGGCGTTCCTCCAGCAGCACGGCGCGGCTGGACTGATCCAGAATCTCGACCAGACGGTCGCCCTCAGCCTCGTGGTGGGCCACCGCCCGGTCCCAGTCGCCGGCCGCCGCCGCCGTCCACGGGCGCAGCAGCATGGCGATGGAGCGATGGGGCATGCTGATCGGGGCGCCGGCCAGGGCCTTGTCCGCCGCGGCGCCGCGCCGGGTGGCGATGGACTCGACGGCGACGGTGACCCGTCCGAGCGAGCTGATGGCGGCCGCGGACGGCGGCGAGCTGGGCGCCAGGCGCGAGGCCGAGGTGATGTCCCCCGCCACGAGCGCGGCGGTAAAGGCGCGCTCACGCACCACGGTGATGCCCGATCCGTCCTCGGCGGCCTGCTTCAGAAGGGCGGCGCCGTCGCGGCTGTCGCCGTTCTGCAGCGCGCTGCGCCCGGCCAGGAACGAACCGTACAGCGAGGGCTCGTCCTGCGACGGTGCGATCACGGAACGGTCGACGTTCTGGGCGAGGGCGGCGAGTGGGGTCGCGAGGAAGCCTGCCGCCAGGGCGAGGGCGAAAAGCGATACTGGACGAAACATCGAAGGCCTCACAGGCGCGGCGGCGGGAACAGTTAGGCCCTGACTATTGATAGCCTACTCCTCGGAACTCGGAAACGGCGCACGCTAAGGCGTAGCTGAGGGACGGACGCTGAGACGGGCAGCATCTTCCGTGGCGGCTTCGGCCATCCGACTAAGTTGATGATAGTCCGGCGCAGCATTGGACAGCGCCATGAATAGGTCTCGCGCTTCGGCGAAGCGAGACGCGGCCGCCCGAAGGTCTCCACTTGCTTCAGCAATCTGCGCGAGCTTGGCCAGGCTGACAGCCACGTCCATGCTCCGACTTGCGTTCGTCGGGTCCGCTGCCGCCAGCCTTCGCTGTATGTCCAGCCCCTCGTGATAGGCCTCCATCGCGCCCGTTAGATCGTTGCTCCCGCTCAGTACGTCACCGATCAGAGCCAGGCTCACAGACAGGTCGCGCGCCCGATCTGCATGGGTGGGATCCGCCGCTGCTAGCCTTCGAGCAATCTTCAGTCCCTCCCGATGGACCTCCAGCGCACCCGTCAAGTCGCCGCGCGCGCGCAGAACATCACCGATCCGGTCCAAACCCAATGAAACATCTCGCGCCCGCTCCGCGTGCGTCGGATTCGCCGCTGCCAGCTCTCGCCGTATGGCCAAGGCCTCCTCATAGGCCTCCAACGCACCCGTCAGGTCGTTGCGTGCTCTCAGCACGTCGCCGACACGGTCCAGACTCACCGACATGTCGCGCGCCCGCTCCGCGTGACTCGGGTCCGCCGTCGCCAGCTTTCGCCGTATGGCCAGCCCCTCCTGATAGACGTCCAGCGCACCCGTCAGGTCATTGCGCGCACTGAGCACGTCTCCGATCTTGTTCAAGCTCACCGAAATGTCCCGAGCCCGCTCCGCGTGACTCGGGTCCGCCGCCGCCAGCTCTCGCCGTATGGCCAAGGCCTCCTCGTAGGCCTCCAAGGCACCCGTCAGTTCGTTGCGAGCATTCAACACGTCGCCGACACGGTCCAAACTCACTGATACGTCGCGCGCGCGCTCCGCATGGTTCGGGTCCGCCTCCGCCACCTTTCGAGCAATCTCCAGACCTTCTTGATAGGCCTCCAACGCCCCCGTCAGGTCGTTGCGCGCCCTCAGCACGTCGCCGAGCTTATTCAAACTCACCGAAACGTCGCGCGCCCGCCCCGCATGGATCGGGTCAGCGACCGCCAGCGTGCGTGCAATATCAAGACCCTCCCGATAGGCTTCGAGCGCCCCGGCCGAGTCATTACGCGCACTTAGGGCGTCTCCAATACGATCCAGGCTCACTGATACGTCGCGCGCCCGCTCCTCCTGGGTCGGGTCTTCCGCCACCAGCTTTCGAGCAATCTCCAGACTCTCCTGGTAGGCATCCGACGCACCCGTCAGGTCGTTGCGCGCTCTCAGCACGTCGCCGATTTCGTTCAGCGCGACCGACCGATCCCTTGCCTTTGAGCTGGTCGCCAGCGCCAACCGCGCAACGCGTTCTGCATCGGGTGTCTGACCCGCGGCCTGATAGAGCCGGGCTAGGTGGACCCATGTCCAGAAATCCGACGAGTCGAGACCCGATGCCTCCTCATAAGCTTCGATCGCCCGCTGGACGCTGACGGAATAGGCAAGGGCGCCGAGCTCGCGCCAGCGTGCCGCGCGCACGTTCGCAATCGACTCATCCTCAGCCTCGATCTCCGCACGGAGCGCGTCTAGGCCTTCCGCGACCTGCCCCCTGGCGATCAACCGGGCTGGTTCGCCGCCACGTTCAGCCAAGGCCTCGGCTGCAACGACCTGATCGCGACCGACCTCGGGGGGCGGCTCGGCGGCCTCCCCACGTTGCGCATTGTGAATGGCGGAGAGAATTTCGGTCGTCATCTTCGCCGTCGCGATTTCGAGGCTGTCTCGTGTTTTCTCGCCGTCAGCGGCGACAGTTTCACGCGTCCGCTCACCCTCCCTCACGACTGTCCGGTCAATCAGGACCTGATAGACCCCAATCGCCACTGAGATCGAGGCCAGGACCAACCCGATGATCGCGACGAGCCCGTTGCGCGGGTTGTCGTTCCACCAGCGCTGCCAACCGGCGAAGTCGAAGAGCCGTCGGGGCGCATCACCCGCGAAGACGTAGATGTAGAGACCAAGCAAGACGGCCACGAACACGGCCACGGCGAACCATGGCGCCGCGCGCTTCAGCCGTTCCTGGATGCTCGCACTGTCCACCGTCGCCCCCGTCGCCCAGGGCGTGACTACCACGCTCGACGACGAGGCCCGAAGCCCTTTCGCAACCCGAACGAGAGTCGCTCACATGTTCGGATAGTTCGGCCCGCCGCCGCCTTCGGGCGTGGTCCACACGATGTTCTGCGACGGGTCCTTGATGTCGCAGGTTTTGCAGTGGACGCAGTTCTGGGCGTTGATCTGGAAGCGCGGGTTCGACCCGTCCTCGTTGCGCAGCACCTCATAAACCGCCGCCGGGCAGTAGCGCTGGGCCGGTTCGGCGTACTCGGGCAGGTTCACGCGGATCGGGATGCTCGGATCGATGAGCTTGAGGTGGATCGGCTGATCCTCCTCGTGGTTGGTGTTGGACAGGAACACCGAGGACAGCTTGTCGAAGCTGATCACCCCGTCGGGCTTGGGATAGGCGATCGGCTTGTGCTTCGCGGCCGGCTCGGTGGCCTCCGCGTCGGTCTTGCCGTGGTGGACGGTGCCGAACGGCGACCAGCCGCCGAACAGGTTGGTCAGGGTCATGTCCACGCCGCCGACCAGGATGCCGAGCCGGGTGCCGAGCTTCGACCACAGCGGCTTCATGTTGCGGACCTTGTGGAGCTCCCTGGCCACCCGCGAGGTCTTGTAGGCCTCCTCATAGCCCACCAGAACGTCGCGTTCGCGGCCCGCGCCCAAAGCCTCGAAGGCGGCCTCGGCGGCCATCTTGCCGGTCGAGATGGCGTTGTGGCTGCCCTTGATGCGCGGGACGTTCACGAAGCCGGCCGAACAGCCGATCAGGGCGCCGCCCGGGAAGGCCAGCTTGGGCACCGACTGGAAGCCGCCCTCGGTGATGGCGCGCGCGCCATAGGCGATGCGCCGTCCGCCCTCGAGCACGGGGCGGATGATCGGGTGCTGCTTGAAGCGCTGGAACTCGTCGAAGGGCGACAGATAGGGGTTCCTGTAGTTCAGGTGCACCACGAACCCGATGGCCACGTAGTGGTCGCCGAAGTGGTACATGAACGAGCCGCCGCCGGTCGAATTGTCCAGCGGCCAGCCCATGGTGTGCTGGGCCAGGCCCGGCTGGAACCTGTCGGGCGTGACCTGCCACAGCTCCTTGATGCCGATGCCGTACTTCTGGGGATCGCGGCCCTCCTGCAGGCCGAACCTGGCGATCAGGGCCTTGGACAGCGATCCGCGCACGCCTTCGCCCAGCAAGGTGTATTTGCCGTGCAGCTCGATGCCCGGCTGGTAGTCCGGTTTGTGGTGGCCGTCGCGGGCAACGCCGAACACGCCGGCGACAACGCCCTTCACCGCGCCCTTGTCGTCGAACACGACCTCCGAGGCCGCCATGCCGGGATAGACCTCGACCCCCATGGCCTCGGCTTCCGTGGCCATCCAGCGGGTGACGTTGGCCAGCGAGGCGATGTAGCAGCCGTGGTTCTTCAGGAATTCCGGCTGGGGCAGCCAGGTGATGTCCAGCGAGCCCTGGGGTCCGAGGACCACGAATTTGTCCTTGGTGACTGGGGTCTCCAGCGGCGCGCCGCGCTCCTTCCAGTCGGGGATCAGTTCGTTCAACCCCACCGGATCGATCACCGCGCCCGACAGGATGTGGGCGCCGACCTCCGAGCCCTTCTCCAGCACCGCTACGGAAACGTCGCGGCCGGTCTCGGCGGCGAGCTGCTTGAGTCGGATGGCGGCGGCCAGGCCCGCGGGCCCCGCGCCGACGATCACGACATCGTATTCCATGGCTTCGCGTTCGGGCGCCGTGTCGGACATCGCGGACCTTTCGGAATCGGCGGCTCGCGCCGCTGCGTTGCGGCGGCTATATCCGAAGCTGACGTTGGGTCGGTCAAGTTTCGCCGCGACCGGCGTCACGGAAATCGCATGGCTGCTGTGCTCGACCCGGAAGACCTCGCCGCCGCCGAAGCCCTGCTCGGGTTCTGGCGTGACGCCGGCGTGGACGGATCCTACGAGGACGCGCCGGTCGACCGCACCCTGACGCAGGTCAAGCCGGAAGTGCGACCGATCGCCCGGGTTGCGGCCTCGGTGGCCAAGCCGGTGACCGGCCCGGACGTCTCCTCGGCCATCGCCGACGCCCACCGCCTGGCCGAGGCGGCCCAGGATCTGGACCAGTTGAAGGCCGCCATCGAGGCCTTCGAAGGCTGTCCGCTGCGCTACGAAGGCGCGCGCCAGGCGGTGTTCAGCCGCGGAAACCCCAAGGCCCCGATCATGGTGATCGGAGAAGCGCCAGGCGGAGACGAAGACCTGCAGGGCCAACCCTTCGTCGGACGGGCGGGAAAACTGCTGGATCGCATGCTTTCGGCGGCCGGGCTGCTGGACCGGGTCTTCATCACCAACACCGTCTACTGGCGTCCGCCCGGCAACCGCACCCCCACCCCTCAGGAACAGGCGGCCTGCGCGCCCTTCCTCCACCGCGCGATTACTTTGGTGCAACCGCAAATATTACTGTTGGCGGGGGCGGCTTCGGCCAAGTCGGTTCTGAAGCGCAACGAAGGAATTCTCGCGCTCAGGGGGAATTGGTCTGAATGGCGAGCTGAAGAGGGGGGATTGACCATCCCTGCTCTACCGACGCTGCATCCGGCGTTCCTGTTGCGTCAGCCGCAGGCCAAAAAGAAAGCTTGGGCTGATCTTTTGTCGCTGGCCGCGCGCCTTGATCGAACGCCTGCATAAGCGTTACAACTATCGTAAGGTTCATCGAGCGTAATCCGCGTTTGACCCCCAGGACGGGTGGGGGCCGACGCTATGGGGTGTTTTCATGAGCGTACGACGTAGCGCGACAAGCGCGCTCGCCGCCCTGGTCCTCGGCCTGTCCGCCGCGGCCACTGCCGGTTCCGCCACGGCGGGACCTTCCCAGGCTCTGTCCCCTTGGGACGCCCAGCTCTATTCCGCCGCCTTCGACGCCCTCAAGCGGGGCGACTACGCCGGCGCAGAAGCCAAACTCGCCCAGGTCAAGGATCGTTGCCTGGTCGGCATGGTCGAGTTCGAAAAACTGATGCAGACGCCCGGCTACAAGGCCAGCTTCGAAGAGCTGACCCAATGGCTGGACAAGTACGGCGACCTGCCGGTGGCCAACCGGGTCTGGGCGCTGGCCAAGAAGCGCAAGCCCGACGGCGCGCCCGATCCCCTGCCCCCCATGACCCAGGCCGAGGCCCGCACCTGGGCCAGCGTCCAGGCCGCCAGCTTCCAGCCGGACATGGACGTGGGCGGTTCGGCCCTGTCGGTCGATCCGCTGGATCCCAAGGCGGCGCGCCTGGCGCTGAACGCCGGGGACCTGACCACCGCCCACGCGCTGGGCGAGACCCAGGGCGACTTCTGGACCGCGGCGCTCGCCGCCTACCGCCAGAAGAACTATCCTGAGGCCTTCCAGCACTTCCAGCAGGTGGCGCTCGATATCTCCGCCGACCCGTGGGTGCGGGCCGCCGGCGGCTACTGGGCCGCGCGCGCCGCGATCGCCAAGGGCTCGCCCGAACTGGCGCCCCAGTTCCTGGAGCTGGCCTCTCAGTTTCCCCAGACCTTCTACGGCCAGATCGCCGAGCGCCAGCTGGGCGTAACCCCGGTGCTGCGCCGCGGCGGCCAAGGATACCAGCCCTCGCGCGCGACCCTGGTGCGCGCCTCGGTCGGCGATGAGCTGAACAGCCCGGCCATGCGCCGCTTCATCCAGAGCGAGCCGCGCGCCAAGCGGGCCCTGGCCCTGGCCGAGATCGGCCAGAAGATCGACGCGGGCATCGAGCTCAAGGCCGGCATCGCCGACGCCAAGACCGACGAGGCCCGCCAGGACTGGACGCGCCTGGCCCTCTCGATCCACGCCATGACGCTGGGCGGCCGCGCCACCCAGGCCGTGGACGAGCACGACTATCCGATGCCGGACCTGCAGCCGGCCGGCGGCTTCACCATCGACCGGGCGCTGGTCTGGTCGCTGATCCGCCAGGAGACGCGTTTCAATCCCGGCGCCATCTCGCCCGCCGGCGCCTACGGCCTGATGCAGCTGATGCCGGCCACCGCAGCCGAGCTCGAGCACGACGACCGGCTGCGGCGCGAGCCCAGCCGCCTGTTCGACCCGGCGGTCAACATGCGCGCGGGTCAGGACTACTTCGCCTATCTGCTGTCCATGGGCCCGATCAACGGCGACATGCTGCGCGCGGTCGAGGCCTACAACGGCGGTCCGGCCCCGGTCTTCGCCACCGCCAAGCAGCTGGGTCCCGAGACCGACATCCTGCTCTTCATTGAGAGCGTGGGCGTGCCGGAATCGCGCGACTACGTGCAGCGGGTGATGGCCTCCTACTGGATCTACAAGCGCCTGCTGGGCGAGGAGCCCAAGTCCCTGGACGCCGTGGCCGCGGGCACGCGCTACGTCTCCATGACGCTCGACCGTCCGCCGGCCCTGTACCTGGCCGCCGGCAGCGCCATGTCGGGCGTCACCGCCGCCGGGTCCGTGCCCCCCGCGCCGACGCCCAGCGCCCTGGCCGCGGCGGGTCTGACGCCCGGCAAGCGCTGAGCCTCAGGCGACCTTCAGGCCGAGTTCGCTCAGCATCTCGGCCGCCTGCTGTTTCGAGATCACCGCGCCCTTGAAGCGTGCGGCGTCAGCGAGCCTGAGGCCTCCGAGATCCGCGCCGCGCAGGTCGGCGCCTTCGAAGCGCGCACGCAGCAGATTGGCCTCGCGAAGGCTGCAGCCGGTCAGAACCGCCTCGCGGAAGTCGGCGTCGGTCAGGTCGGCGCCCTTGAAGTCGAGACCGTCCAGCTCGGCCTTGCGGAACGACAGCTTGGGCAGGGCGGCGCTGATCAGCAGGCAACGCTGAAAGCTCAGGCCGAAGCTCTGGGTGTCGGCCATGCCGGCGCCGGTCAGCTTGCAGTCCTGGAAAGAAGCGCCGGACAGGACAGCGCCCCGCCACTGGCTGTTGTTCAGGTCGCAGCCTTCGAAACGCGCCTCGGCCAGATCGCAGCGGGTGAAATCGGCCTGGGCGGCACGGCAGCGGACGAACGCGCTGCCGCTGAGATCCAGCCCTTTCATCGACGCGCCGATGAGCGACCAGCCTACGAACCGGGCCGGCCCCTTGGCCAACACCGTCTCCACCTCCTGGCGGGTCGCGATCCCTTCGGGTGCAGCGGGTTCGGGAAGTCCTTGAGCCATGGCGACGCAATGCCCGCGCGGTCTTCCTTGTGCAAGGCTGTCGACGCAATTGTTCTTGCTTTGTTCTGCCCGCGTCGCATACTGCGGGCATGGCCACATCTCCCCTTCCCGCCCACCAGCGCGGCCGTGGCGCGCGCTCCAACGCCTCCAGCCGGTACGACCTCGACAAGCGCGAGGGCTTCGACGACGGCTGGACCGGGGAGGACCTCGAGGCCAGGCCCCTGACCACCACCCTGATGGTGGAAAAGGCGCGCAAGATATTGAGCCGAAACGACAGTCCCGACATCGGCTTCGACCGGTCGATCAATCCGTACCGGGGCTGCGAGCACGGCTGCACCTACTGCTACGCCCGTCCCGCCCACGCCTACATGGGCCTGTCGCCGGGCCTCGACTTCGAGTCCAAGCTGTTCTTCAAGCCGGAGGCGGCCAGGCTGTTGGAGGCCGAGCTCTCGAAGCCCGGCTACAAGGTCGATCTGGTCCATATCGGCGGCAACACCGACCCCTACCAGCCGGCCGAGCGCCAGCTGAAGATCACCCGCTCGGTGCTGGAGGTGCTGGACCGCTTCAACCATCCTCTGTCGATCATCACCAAGTCGGCCCTGATCGCGCGAGACGCGGACATCCTGGGCCGGATGGCGCAACGGGGCCTGGCCTGCGCGGTGGTCTCGATCACCACCCTGGACCGCAGGCTGGCGCGCTCGATGGAGCCGCGCGCCGCCACCCCGGAAAAGCGACTGGAAGCCGTCTCGCGCCTCGCCGACGTCGGCGTGCCGGTGGGCGTCGGCTTCGCGCCGGTGATCCCGGGCTTGAACGATCACGAACTGGAGGCGGTTCTGGAGCGCGCGGCCAGGGCCGGCGCGACGCGCGCCTTCTACGTCACCCTGCGCCTGCCGCTGGAGATCAAGGACCTGTTCCGCGAATGGCTGGAGACCGATCATCCGGACCGGGCCTCGCGGGTCATGTCGCTGGTGCGCCAGATCCGCGGCGGGCGCGACTACGATCCCGAGTGGGGCGCCCGGATGATCGGCCGAGGTCCGGTCTCCGACCTGATCTCCAGCCGCTTCGACCTTGCCTGCAAGCGCCTGGGCCTGAACCAGGGCCGATGGGAGAAGGACCTCACCCAGTTCCGTGTGCCGCCGAAGAGCGGGGATCAGATGAGTCTGTTCGGAGATTGATCAGCCGTGCGCGACAAGGACCAGGAAGACTACTTCAACGCGTTGCAGCCACACTGGGACCAGTCTGAATTCCTTCCCCCCTCGAGGGGGAAGGTGGGCCCAACGGGCTCGGATGGGGGGCCGCGCGACCCCCCAAAGCAAAGCGCTCGCCCTCAAACTCTTGGCCAGGCGCGCAAGCTGAGAAAATCCATGAGCCAGGCGGAAGTAGAGCTCTGGTCCATGCTTAGGCGGCGCGCGTTGGGTGGCTTCAAGTTCCGGCGACAGGCTCCGGTTGGCCGCTATGTCGTGGACTTTCTGTGTGTCGAGGCACGGCTCGTTGTCGAGGTGGACGGGGGAATTCACCAGACTGAATTCTACGATCAAACTCGATCGGATCGACGCGAGCGTTGGCTGATCGATAGCGGATACCGCGTGCTGCGCGTTCGAGGAGCAGACGTTGTGGGGAGATGTGCTCCGGTCATCGCGGAAATTCGTAATGCGCTTGGCGTCAGCGCGGCCCCCCATCCGACCCCTGCGGGGCCACCTTCCCCCTCGAGGGGGGAAGGACCTTAGACTTCGGTTCCGATCCTCCCCGCTTCCGGAACTGACCGGGCGAGACGCCGAACATGGTCTTGAAGGCGCCGATGAAGGCGCTGGGGCTGGCGTAGCCCGCATCGAAGGCCGCGGTGGTGACCGGGGCGCCGGACGAGAGGGCGGACAGGCCGTGCAGCAGGCGCGCGCGGCGGCGCCAGTCGGAGAAGGTCATGCCGGTCTCGCGCTTGAACAGGCGCTGCAGGGTGCGCTCACCCACGCCGGCCTCGCGGGCCAGACAATCCAGCTCGACCGGCTCGGAAGGATCGCCACAGACCCGCCCGGCCACCGCCGCGGCGCGAGGGTCGACCGGCATGGGGATCGACAGGGGCAAGGCAGCGCTGGCCGCCAGCTGGTCGACGATCACCCCGACCAGCCGCTCGTGGGGCGGATGGGCCGGGTCCATCGGTCCGAGTTCGACGGCGTGCAGGATCAGGGAACGGAGCAGGATCGAGACTTCGAGCGCACGGGCCTCGCCCGGCAGTCCGGCCGATCGCCCGGGCGAAAGGTAGAGGGTGCGAAGCGCCACGGGGACCAGGGCCGTCAGCCGGTGGGTCAGGTTGGGCGGCACCCACAGGGCTCGCGTCGAAGGGATGGTCCAGGCCAGTCCCTCAGTCTCCACGAGCAGGGTTCCCGAGACCGCATAGACCAGCTGGCCCCAGTCGTGGCTGTGGGCCGGGGTCTTCAGGCCGGTGCTGTATCCCGCCGCGAGGCTACGCAGGTCCCAGGGCTCATCGTCCATGTCGCTCACGAGACATAATTTGTCAGTCCTGCGCAAGACCGACACGCGCGGCGGCGCCACCCTGAACGCTGGCTGGAGGATCCCATGATCAACAACGTCAGCTTCTTCGCGGTCCATACCAACGACACGACCCGCGCCCGCAAGTTCTACGAGGCCGTGTTCGGCTGGCGCTTCGAGGCCTGGGGCCCGCCCGGCTTCTGGCTGATCAAGACGGGGCCAGACGGCGACGGCTCGATCCAGGGCGCCATGCACACGCGCCACGAACCGCTGACCGGCACCGGACTGAACGGCTTCGAGTGCACCATCGCGGTCGCCTCTATCGACGAGACCCAGGCCAAGGTCGAGGCCAACGGCGGGACCATCGTCATGCCGAAGTCAGAGATTCCGACGGTGGGAACCCTGATCTACTTCCACGATCCCGAGGGCAATCGCGTCGGGGCCATGCAGTACGTCTGAGGGCGCCTCCAGTCTGATCCAGGGCGGGCCTCAACGCGCGGCGATTGAAAACCGAGGACGGCGACGGCAGCAGTTCCAGCCTTGCCGAGGGAGATGTCGCCGTGACCCGCCTGTTCTGGATTGTCCTTGCCCTGCTCGTCTGGGCGTCGCCGTCGCTGGCCGAGGAGACGTTTGTCGAGGTCGCTCCCGCGGTACGCCTGCGCGTCATCGACGAAGGGCCCCGTAACGGCATGCCGCCGCTCGTCCTGGTCACGGGCTGGCGCGTGACCGCCGACGTCTGGCGTGGCCAGATCGACACGTTCAAGGGAGAGCGGCGTGTCGTCGCTTTCGACCCCCGTTCCCAGGGCCGATCGACCATCACCGCCGAAGGCGACACGCCTGAGCAACGCGCGCGGGATCTGCATGCGCTGCTGGCGACGCTTGGTCTGCACGACGTCGTGCTGGTGGGATGGTCGCAGGGCGTGCAGGACGTGGCCTCGTACATCGACCAGTTCGGCTCCGGTGATCTGAAGGCGGTCGTGCTCGTGGACTCGAGCGTCTCGGGCGGGGCGGCCTCGATCGCCGCCAACCCTGAGCTCGCGGCGGGACGCGTCGGCGGACTCAGCCTCTACAGCCAGCATCCGCGCGAGTTCACCGCGGGCATGCTCCACGCGATCATGCGCAAGCCGATGCCGGAAGCCCGGTTCGATCACATCCTGGACGAAGCCTTGAAGACACCCACGGCCATCGGCTCGGCCATGTGGTTCGCCGATCTTTATGGTGTCGATCGAAGCAAGGCCCTCGAGAGGTTGAACGCGCCGACGCTGGTAATCGCGTCGGCCCTGTCCGACGAACTCGCTGCCCAGAGGGCCGGCGCCGAACGCCTGGCGAAGGGCCGGTTTCTGGCGATCGAGGATGCAGGCCACGCCGTGTTCGTCGACCAGCCCGAGCGGTTCAACGACGCCCTGCGGAGCTTCATCCAGTCGGTGAGCTGACGCCCCGCTCGAACAGCCAGGCCTTGGTCAGGAAGGCCACGTCGGTCGCCACCAGCTTGAAGCCGGCCTTGAGGAACAGCCCAGGCACGTCCTCCGCGCACCAGCTTTCGTAGTAGGGCTCATGGAAGAAGGCGGGAAACGCCTCCAGCAGCCGCTTCAGGTCCGGCTGGTCGGCGGGCTGCACCGAGTCGGCCAGGGCGAGCAGGCCGCCGGGGCGGATCACCCGCCCGATCTCGGCGGCGATCAGGGGCCTGAGCCGCGGCGGCAGTTCGTGGAACAGATAGACGCAGGTCGCCGCGTCCAGGCTGGCGTCGGCGAAGGGCAGCCGCTCGATATTGGCTTGGGCGACGGGAGCGCCGGTGCTCTCGAGCGCCTCGACCGAATAGGCGGGAGACAAGTCGACGCCGGCCACCGTCGCCCGCGGAAAGGCGATCTTCAGATCCCGCAGAAAGGCGCCCGCGCCACAGGCCAGGTCGACAAGCGTCAGGCCGCGCTGGTCCCGATCGCGCCAGGCCCGCGCCAGTAGCGACAGGGCGCGCCGGCGCATGGCGCCCGCCGTGCCCGAGAACAGGGCCTCGACCTGGGGTTCGTAGCGCCTTGCGCTCTCGCGGGTGAACCATCCGTCGGTCTGGTAGTGGAAGTTTTGTCTGTAATAGGCTGGATAGGCTTTTGATTTTGCAAGATATCGCGCCTCAGTTCCATCGCCGCGCCGGCGCCGGGCGTCGACCTCGCGCGAGTCGCGCAGGAAATCGCTGACCGCCCTGAGGGCTTCGGCCGGATCGTCGAACAGCGGCTCGGTCGATGGATAGAGGCCGGCGCGCACATCCTCCACGTCCTTGCGGAAGGCCTCGATCCAGGCGCCGGCTTGCCGGCCTCGGCCGGGCGCGGGCGTATCTGAGCGAAACTCGACCGTGCCGTCGCCGTTGGTGGGGCGCGTGACACGCCGGGCCGTCAGGCCGACGCCGGACCACCACAGCGCCTTGATGGCCGCACGCAGGCCTTGCAGCCCCGCATCCGTCATGAACGCCCTGTTCGCGCCCTCGGCCAAACGCCCACCCCGCTCTAGCGGCGGAACACCCCGACCAGCTCGATATGGGCCGACCAGAGGAACTGGTCCACGGGCGTGACCTTCTCGAGCCGGAACCCCGCCTCGGCGAGGATGCGGGCATCGCGCGCAAAGGTCGAGGGGTTACAGGACACGCCCACTGCGACGCTTGCGCCCGATCGGGCGATCTCGCGGGCCTGGATCTCCGCCCCGGCGCGCGGCGGGTCGAACACCACGGTGTCTATCTTCTTCATCTCCTCGGCCGACACCGGCCGGCGGAACAGGTCGCGGGCCTCGGCGCGGATCGGCTTCAGGCCGGGCGCGGAGGCGATGGCCGAGCGCAGGGCGGCGACAGCGCCGTCCGCCGCATCGGCCGCCAGAACGGGCGCGATCTGGGCCAGCGGAAAGGTGAAGGTGCCGACGCCGCAGAAGAGGTCGGCGATCCCCTTGGCGCCGACCGCCGCTTCGCTGACCAGCCCGACCATCGCCGCCTCGGCGGGCGCCGCGGCCTGCAGAAACGCGCCCGCCGGCAGGGCCACCGTCGCCGGCCCCACGCGCACGATCGGCTGGCGCGCCAGGTAGACGATCTCGCCGCCCATGGTCACCCGCGCCAGGTCCATGCCCGAGGCGGCTTCCGCGGCCCGCATGCGGGCGTCGGCCGACAGCCCGCCGGATTTGCGCTCGACGCCGCTCACCTCGACGTCCAGGCCCGACAGGGTCAGGGTCACGTGCAGGGTCGGCGCCGACTTGGGATGCTCCAGAAAGGCCGCCGCCAGCCGCCGCAGGCCTGGCAGGGCCGCCACCAGCCGGGGATCGGCGATCGGGCATTGGGTGACCTCCACCAGCCGCCAGGACCGGCGCGCCTTGAAGCCCAGGATCGCCTCGCCCTTTCGTCCTGGACGCGCGTGCATGGCCAGCCGGCGGCGCGACGCCGGCGGACAGGCCACGGTCGCCGCGACCTCGGTCTCGATCCGCTCGAAGGCCAGCGCGCGCTCCACCTGTTCGCGCTTCCAGGCCAGGTAGGGCGCTTCAGCCCAGTGCTGCAGAGAACAGCCGCCACAATCGCCGTAGTGGGGTGACACCGGCGCGATCCGGTCGGGGCTCAATTCGAGCAGCTCGACCAGCTCGCCGCGACCATTTTCAACGCGCGCCGTTATGCGTTCTCCGGGCAAAGTCAAAGGGATATAGGTTGGCCCCGCCGCAATTCCGTCGCCTTGCGCTCCCACCCTGTCGATGCGGAGGGTCTCCAGTCGGGACCTCGGGGGGGATGCGTCGGAAGCGGCCATGCCCTGCTTCTGCACGACGGGATGCAAATGCAAAACCCCGTAGTCTGGATGAACGAAGATGAACGGCCGGGTCAAACTTCGTTCAGGTTCGTTCAGGCTTGATGGGTCTCGTCGGGCGGCTCCGTCGGGTTCGAATGAGCCCGCCTGCACCTGTTCGCTTTGGAGCCCCCGATGAAATTCAAGACCCTTCCCGTTCTCGCCGCCCTGGCCGCCCTGACCGTGGGCGCCGCGGTGTCGACCACCGCCTCGGCCCAGAGCTTCGGCTTCGGCGTCGGCTATCACTCCTGGTACGGGCCTGCGTACCGCTACCACGGGCCCCGTTATCACCGGTACGTGCGGGTCTATGAGCCGGCCTACGTCTACGCGCCGGCCTACTACGGCCCTGGTCCCGGCTACTACGGCTCCGGTCCCGGCTACGCTCCGGCCGACTATTGCGTGCAGCAGCGCCAGCACACCGGCGCGACCGTGTTCGGCGGTCTCGCCGGCGCCGCGATCGGCTCGAACATGGCCGCCCACCACGGCGGCCGCACCGGCGGCGCCCTGCTCGGCGCCCTTGCCGGCGCCATGATCGGCCATCAGATCGGTGTCGAGAACAGCCCTCCCCCGGCCCAATGCACGGCGCGCTACGACGGTCCGCCCCCTCCGGGCGCCGATCGGGACTACGACGAGCGCCGCGCCGACGCGGACGAGTCCGACCGCCTGCCGCCGCCGCCCCGTGGCGACGCCGGCGCCTCCACCGACGGCTGCCGCCTCGCCGACAGCCCAATCCACATGCCCGACGGTTCGACCGAGCAGCGCTATGTGCGCGTCTGCCCGGACGGCAATGGGCGTTACCGGGTCGTCGACTGACACATTCCAGCCCCCGTCCAGTCGACGATGGGAGCCGTCCGGGCCTTGGTCCGGGCGGCTTTCCTTTGGGCGAAAATCACCGGATAACGCCGTTCTCGAACGGAGAAGTCTGAACGAAGATGAACGGGCTGCTCAAACCCCGTTCACCTGACCTGCGTTGAAGTGTCCCGACCCACGGCGCATGGAACAGCCTTCGCCGTAAAGCGTTCACCATAGACTGGACCTGGAGGTTTCAATGAAATTCGCCCCCGTAACCCTGGCGCTCGCGGCGACCCTTGCGGCCGGCTCGGTCTCTGTCCCGACCGTCAGCGTGGCTCAGGAGTACCGCTCCTATCAGGACTACTGCCAGCATCAGAAAAAGCAGGGCCAGCGCAACGGCGCGGTCCTGGGCGCCATCGCGGGCGCGGTGATCGGCTCCAACATGGCCGCCCACCATGGCGGCCGCTCAGGCGGAGCGGTGCTGGGCGCCGCGGCCGGCGCGGCGGTCGGCTCGAATATCGGGCGTGAGTCCGGCAAGGCCAAGTGCGACAACGGCGGCGCCTACTGGGACCAGAGCGAGACCTACGACTATCGCGACCGCCAGTACTACCACGGCCGCGGCTACTATCGTGACGACTACTACGTCGAGCGCCACTGCCGCTGGGCCAGGGAATATGACGGCGACTATGTGCGCGTCTGCCCCGACCGCTACGGCCACTACCACGTGGTGCGCTGATCGTCTGAGATCGGCGCTTAGAGGAGCCGCCCGCGTTCCCCCCGCGGGCGGCTTTTTTCTGTGCAATTGATCTGGCCCAAAGCGAGGTCGGTCGAAGGCGTTCAGGTTCTCCCCATCAAATGGGAGACTCCGATCATGAAGCAGTTTCTATCCTTGGCCGTCGCCGCCGCTGTCGCGGCCGGCCCGATGGCGGCCCCCGCCGTCAGCTTCGCCCAGGATCATTCCTCCTACCGGAGCTGGGATGATTACTGCCACGCAAAGAAGAAACAGGGCCAGCGCAACGGCGCCGTCCTGGGCGCCATTGCCGGCGCGGTGATCGGCTCCAACGTCGCCGGACACGGCAACAAGACCACTGGAACCGTAGTCGGCGCGGCTGGGGGCGCGGCGGTGGGCTCCAACGTCGGGCGCGATATGGCCAAGGCCAAATGCGACAGTTCCGGCGCCTACTGGGATCGCGGCGACACCTACGACTACCGTGATCGGGACTATTACCACGGCGGCGGCCGGCATGCGGACAAGTGGTACGAGCGCAGGGGCTGCCGTTGGTCGCGGGATTACGAGAACCGGCCGGTTCGCGTCTGCCCCGATCGCCACGGCCACTACCGCGTCGCGGACTAGGTTTCCTCACCAGCAGGTTCGATCAGGCCGTCCGCCGCCAGGTGGACGGCTTTTTCGTGCATGGAGCGGGGTTGGTCGGAACCATGGCGTCAGTCAGACATTCAGGCAGGGAAGCGGGACTGTGGCCGCGCGATCGACCAAGGAATCCATGATGAAGTCTCTCACCGCCCTGGGAATCGGCCTTGCCCTCAGCTTCGGCGTCGCCAGCGCCGCCAGCGCCAAGACCTGCGCCGACCACCAACGCCACACCGCCAACCGTGACGCCGCCTACGGCGCCGTCGGCGGCGCACTGCTCGGTAACGCCGTCTCCCACGGCGGCGGCAAGACGGGCGGCACCCTGATCGGCGCCGCGGCCGGCGGCCTGATCGGCCACCAGGTCGGCAAGAACCGGGCGAGCTGCGACTATGGCAAGGGCAACCGTGGCTATCACTACGCCAACGGTCGCCGCTACTACTACGACCGGCACCATCACCGGCACTACTACTAGGCGTTAGCGCCTTCGGGCGTGGAGCAGGTGCTCGCGATTGCCTGAGCCGCCCGTGATCGGGCTGTCGGCAGTCGCCAGCACCGACCACCCGATGCTCTCGAGCCAGGAACGCACGTCCGCCAGCACGCGGGCGTGCGTTTCTTCGTTGCGGACCAGGCCACCCTTGCCGACCGCCTCCGGCCCGGCTTCGAACTGAGGCTTGACCAAGGCGATCAGGTCCGCACCGGGCCTTGCGAGCGCCAGCGCCGCCGGCAGCACCTTGGCCAGTCCGATGAAGCTGGCGTCGCAGACGATCAGGTCCGGCGCCGCGTCGATGATCGTTGCATCAAGAGCGCGGGCGTCGACCCCCTCCAGATTCACGACCCGAGGCTCGGCGGCGACGCGTGGATGCAGTTGGCCATGGCCGACGTCGACGGCGAACACGCGCCGCGCCCCGCGCGCCAGGCAAACCTCGGTGAAGCCGCCAGTGGAGGCGCCGATATCGAGCACGATCCGGCCCTCGACCGACACCGCCCACAAGTCCAGGGCGTGCTCCAGCTTCAGGGCGGCGCGGCCGACCCAGGGGTGGGCCGCCTCGGCGCGCAAGTCCGCCGCCTCGTCCACGGCTTCCGATGGCTTGGCGACGACAATGCCGTCGGCCTGCACGAGGCCGGCCTCGATTGCGGCGCGGGCCTTGGCGCGGCTCTCGAAAAGGCCGCGCTGGACCAGCAGCAGATCGATGCGCTTGCGGCTCAGGCCACCGCCTCCAGGCGCGAAAGCGCTGAGCTCAGCTTTGCGTGGGAGGCCTCCGCCTCGGCCAGCCGCTCGCGGTTCTCCTCGACCACCTCCTCGGGCGCCTTGCGCACGAATTCGGGATTGTCGAGCTTGCGCCGGGTTTGGTCGGCGTCCTTGAGCAGGCCGGCGATCTCCTTGGTGAGGCGCACCTTCTCCGCCGCCAGGTCGATGAACTCGGCCACCGGCAAGGCCAGGGTCGCGCCCTCGACGATGAAGGGGATCGAACCCGCCGGCGCCGCGGCGTCGAAGGTCAGGCCGCCCACGCGCAGCATGGTGGCGATCACCGCCTCATTGGCCTTGAACACCGCTCGCTGGGCTTCGGTGGCCTCCACGACGTAGAGCGCGGGCTTGGCCGACAGGGGCACGTTCAGCTCCGAGCGCACCGAGCGTCCCTCGCTCACCGCCCCGATGATCAGGCCGATCTCGGCCTCCGCCGCCGCGTCGATCCAGGCGTCCGGATGGACCGGCCAGTCGGCGCTGATCAGCAGGCTCTCGCGCGCCGGACCGCCGAAGGCCGCCAACTCCGCCCACAGCTCCTCGGTGATGAAGGGCGAGACCGGGTGCAGCAGCTTGAGGATCTCGTCCAGCACCCAGGCCGCGGTCGCCCGCGTCTCGGCTTTGGCGGCCTCGTCCGACCCGTTCAGGATCGGCTTGGCCAGCTCCAGATACCAGTCGCAGAACAGGTTCCAGACGAAGCGGTACAGGCCGTTGGCCACGTCGTCGAAGCCGCACTCCTCCAGCGCCGTGGTGATCGCGCGCGCGGTCTTGACCGTCTCGCCCACCACCCAGCGGTTCAGGGTCTGGTTCACGGCGCCCGGGTCGAAGCCGGCCACGCGGCGGCACTCGTTCATCTGGCAGAAGCGCGCGGCGTTCCAGAGCTTGGTGCCGAAGTTGCGGTAACCCTCGATGCGCTGGCGCGACAGCTTGATGTCGCGCGCCTGGCCGCTCATCGCCACCATGGTGAAGCGAAGCGCATCGGCGCCGAAATCGTCAATCAGCGACAGGGGGTCGAGCACATTGCCCTTGGACTTGGACATCTTCGCCCCCTTCTCGTCGCGGACGAGGGCGTTGATGAACACGCGCTTGAACGGCGCCTCACCCATGAAGTGAAGTCCGTCCATCATCATACGGGCGACCCAGAAGAAAATGATGTCGAAGCCGGTGACGAGGATGGTGGTCGGGTAGAAGCGCTTCAGGTCCGGGGTCTGCTCGGGCCAGCCGAGCGTCGAGAAGGGCCACAGCGCCGAGGAAAACCAGGTGTCGAGCACATCTTCGTCCTGGCGCAGCTCGGCCTCACGGCCGCCATGGAAGGCCAGGGCGGCGGCCCGGGCGGCCTCCTCGGTCTCCTCCACGAAGACATTGCCCTCGGGATCGAACCAGGCCGGGATACGGTGGCCCCACCACAGCTGGCGCGACACGCACCAGGGCTGGATGTTCCTCAGCCACTCGAAATAGGTCTTCTCCCAGTTCTTGGGCACGAAGGTGGTGTCGCCCTGCTCCACCGCCTTGATCGCGGGCTGGGCCAGGGTGTGGGCGTCGACGTACCACTGGTCGGTCAGGAAGGGCTCGATGACCACGTCGGACCGGTCGCCGTGCGGGACCATGTGACGGGTCTTCTCGATCTCACGCAGCCAGCCCAGGTCCTCCATCTTCGCGATGATGGCCTTGCGGGCGACGAAGCGGTCCATGCCCCGGTACTCGGCCGGCACGGCGTCGTTCAGGGTGGCGTCGGCGTTGAGGATGTTGATCATCTCCAGGCCGTGGCGCCTGCCCACCTCGAAGTCGTTGAAGTCGTGCGCCGGCGTGATCTTCACCGCGCCCGAGCCCTTTTCCGGGTCCGCGTACTCGTCCGCCACCACCGGAATCTTGCGCCCGGTGATCGGGTGGTCGAGCAGCTTGCCGATGACGCCCTGATAGCGTTCGTCGTCGGGATGCACGGCCACGGCCGTGTCGCCCAGCATGGTCTCGGGCCGGGTGGTCGCCACCACGATTTCGCCGGATCCATCCTCGAACGGATAGGCGAAATGCCAGTAGGCCCCGTCGACCTCCTTCTGCACCACCTCCAGGTCGGAGATGGCGGTCTGGAAGCGCGGATCCCAGTTCACCAGCCGCTTGTCGCGGTAGAGCAGGCCGTCCTTGTGCAGGCGAACGAACACCTTGCGCACCGCCGCCGACAGGCCCTCGTCCAGGGTGAAGCGCTCACGCGACCAGTCGCAGGAAGCGCCCAGGCGGCGCAGCTGGCGCACGATGGTGCCGCCGGACTCGGCTTTCCACTCCCAGACCTTGGCCACGAAGGCTTCGCGGCCCATGTCGCGCCGGCCCATGTTGCCCTGCTCGGCCAGCATCCGCTCCACCACCATCTGGGTGGCGATGCCGGCGTGGTCGGTGCCGGGCAGCCACAGCGCCGCCTTGCCGCGCATGCGCTCAAAGCGGGTCAGCACGTCCTGCAGGGTGTTGTTCAACGCGTGGCCGATGTGCAGTGAGCCCGTCACGTTGGGCGGCGGGATCACGATCGAGAACGGCTCGGCGTCGGGGTTCTTGGCTAGCGCCAGCTCGGGCGCGAAGGCGCCGGACGCCTCCCACTGGTCGTAGAGGCGCGGTTCGACGGATTTGGGATCGAAGGTTTTTTCGAGCATCGGACAATGAAAAAGGGCGGGGGCCTAAGGTCCCCGCCCTCCTATCTTGAATTGGAGGAAAAGGGCTAGCGCGCGGTCGCCCGGCGGGCGACGTCTTCTACCGCGATCCGTACCTGGGCTTCGACGATGGCGGGCAGGTTCTTGTCCAGCCAGTCGCGCAGCATCGGCTTCATCAGCTCCTTCACCAGGTCTTCCAGCGAGCGGCCGGCGCTCGGCATCAGGATGGAGGAGGCCAGACCCGCGAAGGCAGACGCCGAGATGTCGGCGGTGCGGTCGCTGATCAGCGAATCGACCGGGCCTTCATCGTAGGCCGGCGTCGGCTCGGGCCGGTAGATCGGCTCGGGCTCCGGCGCGGGGGCCGGCGGGTCGTAGCGGGCGGTCACGTCCAGGTCGCCGAGGGTCTGGATCGGCTCGGGCGCGGGCTCGTCATAGCGCTGGGTCAGCTCGAGCACATCGTCCTCCTCGTGGGAGGGAGTCTCGTCCATCAGGGCCGGTGAAACCTCGACCGGAGCAGGCGCGGGCTCAGGTTCAGGGGCCGGCGCGGGCGCAGGCGCGGCCTCCGCGGCGGGCGCGTCGTCTTCCGAGATGATGCGACGGATGGAGGCGAGGATTTCCTCCATCGTGGGTTCTTGGGCGGTCTGTTCAGACATGAGCTGAGCCGTCTTCGTGTTCGGGGGTGGACCGTTAGCGTAGCAGCCTAGAGCACGATGCGATCAGATGAAATCCGTCTGATCGTTGAATCGTGCTCTACATCCAAGGCTTGAAGCATGTCCGGGCGCAAAAGTGCGAACCACTTTTGCTGACATGCTTCAGGCCGACCGCACGCCGTCGCAAACGCCTTCGCATCCTCAGGCGAGGAGATCAACGAAGGTTTACCGAGAAGTAAACGCTCAGGGCTTCTTCGGAAGCGCCGTCTTGCGCGACTTCGCCTTCAGCTGGGTGTCGATCGGCGCGTCGGTGGTGACCGTCGGATGGTCGCCGGAGGGCTTGCCGAGCTGGTCCATCGCCTCGATCAGCGGTTCCCAGATCACCCCGCCCTTGTGCTTGACCCGGTCGAAGTTCTTCTTCGCATCGTAGACCGGCACGGCGTTGACCAGATCCTTGGCCTCCAGCCGACCCATCGCCTGCAGCAGTTGGGCGGTGGCGACGTAGTTGTCGTGACGCGACGCGATCAGGGCCAGCTGGGCGGTGCGCAACTCCTGTTCGGCGTTGAGCACGTCCAGGGTGGTGCGCAGGCCGACCTGGGCTTCCTGGCGCACGCCTTCGGCGGCGATGGTTGCGGCCTTCACCTGCTCGATGTTGGACGCGAGCGAGGCCTTGGTCGAGATCACCCGGGCCCAGGCCTGGCTGACCGACTGCAGCACCGTGCGGCGCTGGCCGTCGATGGCCGACAGGGCTGCGTTGTCGCGTTCCAGGGCGGCGCGCACGCGCGACGCGGTCAGGCCGCCGGTGAACAGGGGCACCGAGACCGAGGCCGTGGCGCGCAGGCTGTCGCGATCCTGCAGCGGCAGACCCAGGGTCGGGCTGGTCTGCACGCCGTAGCTGGCGGTGACCGACACGGAGGGAAGATAATCGGCCCGGGCCGCGGCCACGCGGGCGCGGGTAGCCTGCTGGGCGTACTCCGAAGCGCGCAGGCCGGGGTTTTCCTTCTGGGCGATGTCCATCGCCTCGTCGAAGGTGGCCGGCACGCCGGGCAGCAGGGGCTCGGGCGTCAGGTCGGTGGGCGCCTGGCCTACCAGGGCGGCGTAGGCCGCGCGGCTGACGGACAGCTGGGCCTCGGCGGCGGACAGCGACGATTGCGCGGCCGCCAGGCGGGCCTGGGCCTGGGCCACGTCGGTGCGGGTCAGTTCGCCCACGTCGAAGCGGGCCTGGGTCTCTTCCAGCTGGCGCTGCAGGACCTTGACGTTCTCCTGGTTGATGTTCAGCGCCTCGATGTCGCGGCGGACATCGACATAGGCCTGGATCACCGAGGCCAGGACCGAGGACTCGACGGTGCGCAGGTTCTCGCGGCCCTGCAGGATGTCGGCCTGGGCGGCGTCCACGGCGGTGACGATGCGGCCGCCGGTCAGCAGCGGCGTGGTGGCCGTGATCCCGACCGAGGAGGCCGTGCTGCTTGTCGCGCCGAAGCCCTGGGAGCGGCTGGCGCTGGCCGAGGCGGTGATCTGGGGCCGCAGGCTTGAGCGGGCCTGAACATATTCCTCGTCGACGGCGCGCTGGCTGGCGCGCTGCTGCTGCAGGGTCGGATTGGTCTGGTAAGCCAGGGTCACGGCGTCCAGCAGCGATTCCGCGCTGGCGGCGGAAGCGCCGATGGAAAGCACCAGACCCATGGCCGCGGCGGACCACAGGGCGCGACGGCGTGCGTGTATCACTGCCTAATCCCCTCAAGGCCGCGATTGTCGGGCCCGTTGTCTATTAAATCACCCTGTGCCCGCACCGCCAGCGCTAGGCCAGTTAAGCTTTTTTCACGTAGGCGCCCTCGGGTTCCGTCGCCAGGCCATAGCCGGCGCCGCACCGAGATAGTCTCAGAACTGGAATGTAGGGAGCTTTTCAAAGCCCGCCAGCATCGGCGGCGCGGCGTCGAACACGATCCGCGGCGCTGTGGCGCCGGCGCCGCGCACCCAGACCTTCGCCTGGCCCGTACGCCCCGATCCCTCCACCGCCGCGAGTCGTCCCTCCGGCGCCAGCGCGGCGAGCCAGGCCCCCGGGACCTGGGTGACTGAAGCTTCGCACACGATCAGGCCCCAGGGCCCCGGCTCGGGATCGGCCAGGTCGCGGGTGACCAGACGCACGCCATAGTCGTCCAGCGCCTGCTCGACCACCGCCGCGGCGCGGGCGTCGCCTTCCTGAGCGGTGACCTTCAGACCAATTGTTGCGAGCAACGCGGCCGCATAAGGCGCCGCGATGCAGAGCGCAGTGTCGCCCGGACGGGGATGTACGGCCTGCAGCAGCTTGCCGATGTCGCGCGGTTTCATCAGCGACCGGCCCGGGCAGATTTCGGGTTCGACCTCGGCGTAGGCGGAAAAGGCGCGGGCCGGGGCGCAGAAACGCTCGCGCGCCACCCGGCGCATGGCCTCGATCACCTCCAGGTCGGTGACGTCGCTGGTCCGCACCTGGGATTCGACCATGTTCGTGCGCGCCGAGACAAAATCCATCGCACGGAGCCTTTCGAGGGAAAGCGAGTCTGCAAAGTCAGGCGCGCTTATAGGGCGCGCGCGACCGGCCGCGCAACGTTCGCCGCGTTCGACAAGGGACGCGTTGCGGCGCGAAGGACGATCTGATAGCCACTCCCCTCCCGTGCGCGGCTTGCGCCGGGCGGACGGCCTGATGGCGGAGTGGTTACGCAGCGGACTGCAAATCCGTGTACCCGAGTTCGAGTCTCGGTCAGGCCTCCAATCTTCCTCCCAAAAATAAGTGCGCACATACGGGGCCGGGAATGGCTCCCGGCCCCGTGCGCGATCAGAACTTCAGGGTCGTGGCGCCCACGCCCCAGGTGTCGGGGCCGCTCCGGTGGCGCTGAACGAGACTTCCCCGTGCGCCGAAACGCCAAGTGAAGCCTGCCGTCCAGGCATTGGCGTGGATGCCGTTGAGGTCGACGTAGGCGTAGCCGGCCCGCAGCGACAGCGGACTGTGCTCGGAGAGCGAGGTTTCGGCCTGCGCCGTCGAGACCGAAATATCGGCCCCGCCCTGCTCGAGATGCTCGTAGGACGCGCTCAGGGCGAGACTGGAGCGCGGATAGGCGACGATCTGGGCGCCGTAGTAGGAGCCATGATCGCCGCCGCCCTGGATCGTCCCGGCCTTGACCGCCAGGGTGGTGCGCTCGCCGGCCCAGTACTCGCCGAAGGCGCCGTAGTTCGTGTAGCTCGACAGTCCGTTGGTGAAGGCGTTGTGTCCGGCGGTGACGCCGAGGCGTCCGTGCTCGCCCTCTCGGAACAGGGTGGCCGCCAGGTTGGTGATGCGCACGTCGGCGCCATTGCCGCTAAGGCTGTTGTAGGCGGCGTCGCCCTGCACCTTCCAGCGCGAGGCGCCCACGGGCGTGGCGACCGCGCCGTTGACCGACCAATCATCGACATGGCCGCCGCCCTGGGTGGACAGTATGTCGGTGTTGCCTGCGCCGATCATGGCCACCGGCTGGGCCAGGGCTCCGCTCGCCCACAGGGCCGCCATGACGCCTGCCGCGGCGCCGAAGATACGAATGCGCATGATTGTCCTCCTGTGCCGGGGCGCGCTTCGCCCCGCCATCGCGATAGGCCCGCGCGACGACCGAAGCTGTGAGGCGCCGCACACCCCACGCGCGCCTGCGCTGGCGCTTCCGCCCGGGCCCGGGTTAGGGTCTTCCCTGGGGGGAGCCATGTCGGCTGAGACGGCCTATCCGGCAAGCGAGGCGCAGGCGCCACGCTGGCGTTTCGAGGTGCTCGAGTCCTGCCGCGGCTTTCTGGCCGTGACGGTGATCTTCTATCACCTGAACGCGGCGACCCATTTCTACGCCTTTTTCCACAACGCCTATGTGGCGGTGGACTTCTTCTTCGTGCTGAGCGGCTTCGTGATCGCCAGCGTCTACGAGGACCGCATCCGCTCGCTCGGCCAGCTGATCCAGTACGGCGTGCGCCGGGTCGGCCGCCTCGTGCCGCTGCATGTCTTCGTCATGCTGGTCTGGTTGGCCATCGAGTTCTGGAAACTGAACTATGGCCAGGAACCGGCCTTCACCGGCGAGACCAGCTGGGAAGGTTTCTGGTCGGTTCTGACCCTGACCCAGGCCTGGGGCCCGCACGAGCTCGACTGGAACTATCCGTCCTGGAGCATCGGCGTCGAGCTGTGGACCAGCCTCTTCGCCGGCCTGTTGATCCTGATCTGCGGGCGGCGGACCTGGCTCGGCGCGGCGGTCGCCGGTCTGGCGCTGGTGGCCTTCTTCTTCTCGGAAGCCTTCGTCGACTACGGCGGTCTCGCGGAACGGATGGAGATTCTTTTCAATCGCGCCGACTACATGATCGGCTTCTTCCTGGGCATGTTGACCTGGAGCCTGTTCAAGCAGGCCCGAAAGCTTCGCCTGGGCGCGTTCTGGGGCCTGGACATCCTGGCGCTCGGCCTGGTCGTGGCCATGTTCCTCTACGGGCCCGATATGCCGCCCCTGACCAAGACCCTGGTCTTCGCCTTCGCGGTCATGGTCTTCGCCTTCGAAAAGGGCCCCGTCTGCGCCCTGCTGCGGGCGCCCGCCTGCCTGAGGCTGGGGACGATCTCCTATTCGATCTACCTGACCCACACCCTGTTCGTGGGGCTGGCCACCACCCTGATCTATCTGTTCGCCGATCACTACGGGCTGCAGGTCACCGACCCGAACGGCCAGAAGAACGTGATCGTGCTGGGCGGGACGTGGGTCCTGGACGCCCTGGCGCTGAGCGTCGTCGCCCTGGTGATCGCGAGTTCGAACCTGACCTACCGCTTCATCGAGGACCCGGCGCGGCGGTTCTTCAACCGACTGTCGGGCGCGGGCTCGAGCCGAACCTGACCTGCAGGCGGCCCGCGGGCGTCCGCTCGACCGAGAAGGCCAATCCTGGCTCCAGATCGCCGAGATCGAGGTCCTCGTCCGGCCCGATCACCCAGACCCGCCGCCCGGCGACGGCGACCACCAGTTCTCCCCTGCCCTCGCCCTCGCGGGCCCAGGCCTTGAGCTGGCCGTAAATCGGCTCACGCCGCCAGGCCGTGGGATGGCCCGGGTCGCAGCGCGCGATCAGGCGCCTGCCCCCGCTGTCGCTGTCGAACACCACCTTGGAGCGGTCGGGCCTGAGGTCGTCCGGCACGCTGGAGTCCGACAGCCACAGGCAGGCGAAGCTGCGGCAGGGCGCCGGTCGTTCCTCGTAAATGCCGCAGCCCTTGCCGGGCGCGCAGTGCCGGCACCAGGCGCCCATGGGCTTGTCGAGTTCATCGACGGCGAGAACCTTGCAGCACAGGGTGCAGGCGCCGCAGGTCCGGCCTGAAGACTCCGCCGCCATCACGCGCTCTCCCGAACTCGACCGAGCAGACACGAAAAAGGGCCGCTCCGGAAGGAGCGGCCCCCATCTCGAACCCCTTATGGGGCGTCGGGATTACTTCTTCTTCGGCGCGTCAGCGGCCTTCATGTCCGACTTGGCCGGAGCGGCCTTGGTGTCGGCGGCCTTCATGTCGCCAGCCGGAGCGGCGGCGGGGGCGGCGGCGTCAGCAGCCGGAGCAGCGGCGGCCGGAGCAGCGGCGGCGTCAGCGGCCGGAGCGGCAGCGGCCGGAGCGGCGTCAGCGGCGGGCGCAGCAGCGTCCTTCTTCTGGCAAGCGGCGACCGAGAGAGCGGCGATGGCCGCGGTGGCGAGAACGAGAGTGCGGAGCTTCATGGGTCCATTTCCTTCCGAATTGGCCGGAGAAGGGACAAGGGACATCGCACCTCCGGCGGCGCTACGTAACTGCGTTCTGGCGAGTCCCGCAATACCGCTGCGCTTCAAAAACCACGGAAAAGTGATCGAACCTCCCCTGAAAGGCGCGAAACCGTGACAGGAGGCGGGGGAGCCACTACCGTTCCGGGGTTGGCTTGAGGGGGCCGAAATGACGGATTTTACGCGCAGAACCCTGGTCGGGACGGGCGCAGCGGCCGGTCTGCTCGCCGCGAGCCCTGCTTTGGCCCAGGCGGCTGCGCCCGTGAGGGTCCGGCGAAACATCGCGACCATGGCGGCGGATGACCCGGATCTTGCGGCCTACGTCCGAGGCATGCGCGCCATGCGCAAGCGCGCCGACCTGGTCTCCTGGGGCCAGCAGGTCTTCCTGCACAGCGGCGACTGGGGCCAGCACGGCGGCTGGCGCTTCCTGCCCTGGCACCGGGCCCAGCTCTACTGGTTCGAGAAACTGATCGCGAAGTTCAGCGACAAGCCCGATTTCGCCATGCCCTACTGGGACTGGCAGACCACGCCCGTGCTGCCGGCGGTCATCGCGGATCCGAAGGGACCGCTGTGGCACCGGAGCCGTCGCCGCGACCTGGCCTCCGTCGATTTCGTCAAGGAGCGCTCCAACAGCGATTTCATCGACTGGGCCCGGGTGTTCCAGGACAGCTTCACGACCTTCGTCGGGCGCCCCGACAGCGCCGGATCGGTCGAGACCTCGGGCCACGGCTTCGTGCACGTCACCGTCCGCGGCGACATGGGCGACACCTCCACCGCCCCGCGAGATCCCCTGTTCTGGCTGCATCATTGCAACGTCGATCGGGTCTGGGCGACCTGGCAGCCGGCGGCGGACCGGCGGGGTGTCCGACCCGATCCGGCGTGGCTGGCCGAGCGCTTCGACATGTTCGTCGACACCAACGGCGACAAGGCCAAACCCCTCACCACGGCCGACGTGCTGGACTCCCGCGCGCTCGGCTACCGTTATGACGCCGACTATCCCCTGGCCTGGTTCGACGAACAGCCCACGAAGCCGCCGGCCGGCAAGACCAAGCGCGAGGTCGCCTCGACCCACAGCTTCAAGGTCGCGCTCGCGGACCAGCCAGGCGCCCGGGAGTGCCTGCGCATCCCCTTGCCCCCTGACATCACCGCCCTGCTGGGGTCGGACAAGACCGGCCAGACCTTCCAGCTGACCGGCTCAGGCGAGGTCAGGCTCAAGGGCGAGAAGCACATAGGGACGGCGGTCAAGATCGCCGTGCGCCGGCTGGGCGGCGCCGAACCGGCGGTCGTCAACATGGCCACGATCGTTCCCTTCGTCGGCGGCCACCACCCGCCGCACGCAGCGATGCCCGGCATGGCGGCGGAAGAGCCCCACGAGCACGGCTTCGGCTTCGCGGTTGGGCCGCAGCTGTTCGACGCCACCGGCTTCGACGGGGTTCAGGAGGTCGAGGTCCAGGCTGTCGTCCGCTGGCTGCCCGTGCCGCCTCCGCCGCCGGCCGCCGACGGCAGCTACGATCCATCCGTCCCGGTGGAGGTCCCGGTCTTGCCGGACGCGCCGCTGATCACATCGCTCAGCCTCGATCTGACGCTGACCGAATTCCGCTGGGTCTGAACCGATGAAGACCGTCCTCACGTGGATCGCCGCCCTCGCCGTCGCCGCGCTCAGTCTCGGCGCCATCGGGCTGGTGGTCGTCAATGACGGTCTCTCGGTCAATTTCGTGGTCCTGGGTGCGGGTGTCCTTGCGCTGGTGGCCGCCACGGTGGCCCTGACCTTGCTGGCGCTCGGGCGCTGGAAATTCGCCATCCTCTTCCTGGCATTGACCGCCGCGGCTGCAACCGCGGTGCTGGTGAGCCGCCTCGCCTTGCCGGGCGCAGGCGCGCCATCGACCGCCGCCCCGCCGCGACCGAAGATGCTGCTCTCCGGGGTCGAGACCTGGCCTGGCGGGATCGTGCCGGTGTGCTGGGCGGCTCAGACCGGGGCGACGCATGATGACGAAGCCGTGCTCAGGGCCGCGGTCAGCGACGCCGAACGCGCATGGGAACGGGTCGCGCGGGTGCGCTTCCAGGACATGGGCGCATGCAGGGATGGCGTCGCCGCTGTGCGGCTGCAACCCTCCTGGGACGGCGACAATCCGGAAACGCCGATCCTGGGCCATGGCCTGCTGGCCCGTTCGGACGCCGTGCGCCTGGCCTTCGCCTTCCCGAGCCGGTCGGTCTGCACCCGCAGCGAGGACCCGGACCTGCTGGAGGCCTGCGTCTACAGCGCCGCTGTGCATGAGCTGGGTCATGTCCTGGGCCTGCCCGACGTCGCCTACAGCGCCTCGGCGCCTCAGGACTGCAAGGATCGCCTGCGCAGCGATCACCCGCCGCTGGCCATCCCTTACCGCCCGGCCTCGGTGATGAACGTCTGCGACGGCCGCCACAGCTGGGGCCGCATCAGCGACGCCGACGTCGAGGATCTGCGGGAGATCTACGGCTCGCCGCAGCCGGTGCTGCCGGTCAAGACGCCTGGCTAGTCACCCGCGCCGCGGGCGCGGGTCACCTTGCGGGCCTTGGGCGCCGGCGTCTCCACCGATGGCGGCGGGGTCTCGAACATCCGCCTGAGGATGCCGGGGGTGACCAGCGACAGCGGGTTGACCTGCACATGCGGGTTTTCGAACGAACCCTTGGCCCAATAGCCCAGGCCGACCACGCCCTCGCCCTTGCGGGAGGTCAGGATCTGGCCGAGGACCGGCACATTGCCGATGGCGGCGTTCAGCGTGTAGGCGGGCGCGATGGTGCCCTGGAAATCCAGGGTGTCGGCGCCGAGATCGACCACGCCCTTGGTGGTCAGGCCCAGAGCCGCGCCGGTCGCCCGGGACTCGCCGATGAGCACGCGCTTGCCGCGGATCTGGATGGGCGAGACCACGTGGCTGAACAGCACGCCCTCGCCGTTCAGGGTGTCGGCCAGGCCCCGGAGCGAGGCCAGGGTCAGGATCTGGGCCATCACCGGCGCCTTGACCAGGCGCACGTTGGTGGCGTCGATGTTCAGGTCCGCGCCGTTGGCCACCAGCCGCCCGGTCAGGACCGCGTGTCCGCCCTTGATCGTGGTGATCCCGAACAGCATGCGGGCCAGCTCCCCGGCGTTGCTGGTGTCGGCGGAGACCGCTGTCGCGCCGGCGAGCGGGAACAGCTTGGCCGACAGCCGCCCCGTCCCGGTGCTGGCGGAAAGGTCCATACGCCGGGTCGCCTCGTTCGGACCCCAGGTTCCGACCGCCCTGACGCCGTTGAGGCTGGCCTGGTCGGTCAGGCGCAGGGTGTCGAGGGTGGCGTCCAGGCGAACGGTCTCGGCCTCGCCACCGCTGCCGCCCGGCCCGGCCGGTCTGGAGGTCTCATCGAACAGGCGGCGCGCATCGAAGAAGCGGCCGCGCAGATTGAGGTTCAGCACCTGGCCGTCCCGGCTCGAACGGACCGCTGCGTCGATCAGCCCGCTGACCCGTGCCCGGCTGAAATCGACCGACACCACCCGCCCGCCGGAACTGAGCACCGCGGAGCCTTCGACCGAAACGCCGTCGCCCTCGGCGCTGACCCTCGTCAGCCGCAGATCGCCGCCGTTGCCCTGGGCGAAGTCCACCGAGAGCCGGGCCGGCAGGCCCATGGCCTTCTTCCAGTCGCTGTGACCCACCCACATGACCGAACGGCCGAAGTCGAGATCGACGTGCCCGCCTATGGGGCGCCCCTCGGCCACCGCCCAGCGCGCGGTCAGCGCCGCCTGCCCCTCCAGGTCGACGATCGCCGGCAGGCCCCAGCGCCGGAGCGTATTGCGGTCCAGGTCGGCGCGCAGCGCGTAGCCCGCGACCCCGGACTTGCCGATGGCGCTCTGGAAGCGGACCGGGGTCCCGTCGATCTCCGCGGTTCCGGCCGTGCCGGTCGGGCTGGTACGCCAGGCGGCGCTGATCGGCAGGGTCGCGCCCGGCGCGGCCATGGCCGGCAAGCCGAGCCCGGCCAGATCGGCCGGTGTCAGGTTGGCGCTCAGCCGGTGGTCGTCGGTGGCGCTGTCCCAGGTCAGGGCCAGGTTGGTCGGCCCGGCGCGCACCGCGGCCTGGCCCTGGGTTCCGGCCCAGGTGGCGTCGATGGCGATCATGCGCGCCTGCTCGAACATGGGCAGCTTGCCCAGGCCCAGGCGGCGCGCCTCCAAGGGCGTCCATTCGGCGTCATAGAGCAGGCGTGAACGGGCGCCAGGGGTGAAGGCCACATTGCCGGACAGAGCATCGGCCCGGAGCGGCCCCCGCCAGGTCCCGCCTGCGCGCGACAACCTCAGTTCGGTCGGAAAGCGGTCGGGAAGCCCCTCGCTGAACGGCGCCCCGGCGCGGCGCAGGGCCGGCGCCGATCCCCAGCCACTCAGCACCACCCGGTCGGCGCCGTCCCCGTCCTTCCAGCTCAGGCGCCCGTCGAACATGGCCGAATGCACCGTTCCCTGGCCGTCGCCACGGTCGGTGCGGAACTTGCCGGCGAAGGGCAGCGAGCGTCCCTCCTGCCCGCCCAGGATCGCCGCGTCGATCACCCCGTTGACGTCGATGAACTGGGAATGGTCGCCCCGGCCCTGGTAGCGCGTGTTGAACACCACGCCGCCGCGGTAGGGCCCGACCGAGCCGGCGCCGGTCACCGATATCTTGTCCTGGTCGCCCTCGACCCTCAGGTCGCCGCCGGTCATGTCCCAGCCGAGCGCCGCTTCCTTGAGCCCGGCGCGGCGCACGACGCCGGCGTAGCGGAACTTCATGTCCTCGGGCTTCACGTCGCCCTGCATGGGACGGTGGATCTCGAAGGTCGCGTCCACGTCGCCGCTGACCCGCCCGGGGCTGAAGCCGCCCTTGGTCAGGACCTTCCAGGGCGGCCGGTCGATCACCTCGAGCAGCGCGTGCACGTCGCCGACCGCGTGGCCCTTGAAGGTCGAGGCCGCGCGCTTGTCGCGGAAGGCCGGCACCTCGACCACGCCGTTGCTCAGCGCCACGGTGTCGATGCGGCCGGTGGACATGGTCAGGTCGAAGCGGTCGGCCTGGACCAGGCCGTGGCCGACGCCGTCCGTTATGGGCGGCAGTTCGTCCAGAAAGCGGAAGCCCGCCTCCCGGAAGTCGAAGCCGATCTTCATGATGTCGTTGGGCACCCGCTCGGCGTCGAAGGCGCCCGGCGGCGCCTTGAAGGCGAAGGTCGCGTTGTTCAGCCGTCCGCCGAGAATGGCTTTCTTGAGCCAGTCGCGCACCGAACTGACCAGGCCCCGCGGCCAGAAGGCGAAGACCTGCTCGGGCGTGACGACGCCGCCGACCTGGGCGTTGAAGGTCGCGCCCCAGCGTCCGCGATCGTCCTCGGCGAAGGCGCCGTTGGCGCGTACCGGCACGCCCGAGATCAGCCCGGTTCCGCGCAGGAGATCGAGCCGGCGCTTTTCGGGGGTGTAGCGCCCGACCACCGAGACATTGCTCAGGTCCTGGGAAGGCGCGTCCGAGGCCAGGCTGGCGAGCAGCTTGGGACCGGAGACCGTGAAGTCGAGCCGCGCGGGAATGTGGCGGCGCGGATCCTCCGTGACCAGGTGGAAGCGGCCGTTGAGATCCAGGCGGGTCTTCTCGGAGAGCATGCGGAAGGTATTGAGCACCACGTCGCCGGACTTCGGATCGTAGCGGGCGCTGACCAGGGCCTGTTCGAAGGCCTCGCCCGGTCCGTCTCCGAGGCGCAAGGCGCCCTTGCCGGCGACCAGGGTAAGGTCCGCCGCGCGCATTCCGGCGCGGAAGTCGTAGGCGATCGAGCCGCGCCCCATGACCACTGCGTCGAGCGCCGCCAGGGCCTTGGTCGACCCCACCGAGGGGAAGGCGCGGGCTGGGACCAGATTGTCGATGCGGGCGCTGAGCAGGGCGTTGCGCAGACCCACTGCGGCCGCGCCCTCGGCCACGAACAGGGCCCGGCTGTCCTTGCGGCCGTCATCGAGCGAAACGTCGGCGTGGACGCTCGCCAGCCGCTTCGATTTTTCGAATTTCAGGGTGCGGATGTCGGCGGTCCAGGCCAGGGTTCCGCCCACCTGGCGCATGGCCAGCCGTCCGTTGGCCAGATCGACCTGGCGCAGGAAACTCGCCGGGTGGCCCAGGCGCGCCTTGCCCATCAGGTCGAGGAAAGCGCGGTCCAGGGTCGAAGTCCCGGAAGGCGTTCCCTTGGCGTCATAGCCCAGGGCGTATTGACCGCCGGGCGAGACCGACATGGCCACGAAGAAATCATGCCCGGCGATCCGGCCGGGGGTCAGGTCGAAACCGGGAAGGGCGTCGACCGCGATGCCCGCCTCCAGGCGGCGCGCTCGTACGACGTCACGGCCCCGGCTGTCGATCAGGCGAACGCCATCGAGCTGAAGCCCGAGGGCCCGGGCGGGATCGAACCAGACCAGTCGCACGTGTTCGATGGTGGCGCGGCCGCCGTCGACGTCGGCGATCAGGGCGGCCTTCACCGCGGGCCGGAGCCAGTCGGCGTCCATGGGCCCTGCCGCCAGGCGCGACGTCAGGCCAGCGACCACGAGGGCCAGGGTGACGGCCAGCACGCCCAGCAGAGCCCAGCGACGGCGCGACACGATGCGGGCGTGTCTCAGCACCGGAATGGCCCGCTCACGTCTGGACGCGAGGCCGCCCGGCTGTCATGTCCTGCGCCGCCTTCCTCCCGGAGACAACGATGAGCGACGTCCTGCAAACCGGTTCCCAAGCCCCCGACTTCGATCTCGCTGCCGACGGCGGCGGGCGTGTTCGCCTCGCCGACCTGAAGGGAAAGACCGTCGTTCTGTATTTCTACCCCAAAGACGACACGACGGGATGCACGAAGCAGGCCATCGAATTCACCGCCGCGGCGAACGATTTCGCCCGCGCCGGCGCCACGGTGATCGGCGTCTCCAAGGACAGCGTCAAGAGCCACGATCGCTTCAAGTCCAAGCATCAGCTGGGCATCGTCCTGGGCTCCGACCCTGAGGGAGACATGGTCGAGCGATACGGCGCCTGGGTGGAGAAGAGCATGTATGGCAGGACCTACATGGGCATCGACCGTTCGACCTTCCTGATCGACGGGTCCGGTGTGATCCGTAACGTCTGGCGCAGGGTGCGGGTGCCCGGTCACGTCGCGGAGGTTCTGAAAGCCGTACGGGAGTTGAACGGCGAATGAACCGTCATTCGTCGTCCGCGATGCGTGGCGTCTCGCCGCAGTAGGCGGCTGCGTCCTCAGGCGGCCTTTGCGCCGGATCGCATGTCACTCGCCACTTGCGGCGAGCGTCCTGGGGCGGCGGCCTCAATGTCTTTGAATTCATGCGACAAGTCCGATCGCAGAGACGCTGAAGATCGCAAGGTCATGTCTTAACGAGTCGTTAGCAAAGAGGCTGTGGAGACCGGCGCGGGAGGTTTAGCAACTTCAAAACGAATTCGTGTTTCAATAGCCATCAAGAATAGAGAGTGGGGCTTACGGAACTTGTTCGAATACCCCCTGCGGGCGAACCTGGTTCCCGAGAGCATCTTGGAAGTTGAACGAAGGACGGATCGTGCTTAACACGCGCCGCGCCCCCTTGCGCGACCAGAGCTGTTCAAGGCATAACCTTCGCAAACCAGTTGGGTTTCCGGGGCGATGAACAGTCCGCGCGTGGCGCGCATGCGCCATTGGCTAGAACGTCTGTTCCCAGAACGTCACGTTTATCTACGGACGTCTGGAGAAACGCGCGGGTATATCCTCACGACCGGCAAGCAAGCCATGCTGGCCAGCGCCGCCTGTCTATTGGCAGGCTGGACGATTCTCGCCACCGCGTCCACAGCCTTTACCTTGTTTGTCTCGCCCCAGAACGAGAGCGAGGTCGCGCGACTGACCCGCAAGTACGAACGCCTTATGGCCGACCGTGACGCGCGGCTGGACAGCGCGGTCGCCAAGCTGTCCTCGACCGCCGGCTCGGTCGACGAACTGGCCAAGACCATGGAGCGGCGCCACGCCGCCCTGGCCCAGGTGTTCCTGCAGTTCCGTGGCGTGCCCGGCGCCCAGGAGGCCCTCGCTCCCGCCCCGGCCACCACCGCCCGCAACGGTCTTGAGCGCATCCTGTCGGTCCGCCTGGACCAGGAGCGCATGGTCGCCCGCGCCGAAACCTTCGCCCGCTCGCGCGCCGAGCGGCTGCGCCTGGCCATGCGCCTGGCCGGCCTGACCCCCTCGGTCTACGAGGCCCCCTCGCAGTCGGCGCTGGGCGGGCCTCTGGTGGACGCCTCCGATCCCAAGGCCCTGGCGACCGTGCTCGACGTGGATGAGGGCTTCGCCGCCCGTCTCCAGCACGCGGTGTCGGATTTGTCCTCCATGCGCGCCCTGCAGGACGCCCAGGATCGCCTGCCCTTCTCGCGGCCCGCCTATGCGGTCAGCCAGACCTCCGGCTTCGGCGTGCGGGTCGATCCCTTCACCGGCCGCCCGGCCCTGCACACGGGCCTGGACTTCTCGGGCCCCTTCCTGACCCCGATCCGTTCCACCGCCCCGGGCATCGTGTCCTTCACCGGCGTGCGCACCGGCTACGGCAACACCATCGAGATCGACCATGGCGGCGGGTTCAAGACCCGCTACGCCCACCTCGCGGCGATCTCCGTCCATATCGGCGAGCGCGTGGCGGTCGGCCAGCGTATCGGCGCCATGGGCTCCACGGGCCGCTCAACCGGCGTTCACCTGCACTATGAAGTGTGGGTCAACGGCGTCGCCAAAAACCCAGTCCCCTTTGTAAAGGCCGGAGATTATGTTCAGCAAAACTAAGCCCACCCGCCAGGACACCCCCCCGGTTCAGGTCCCTGCCGACCTGCCCGACCTGCGGGCTCCGCAAGCCGCCCAGGCCGCGCCCGTGCGCTCCTCGGTTCCCGGCAAGTCGTCCTCGCTGCTTTCGGCCGACCTTGTGTTCGAAGGCAATGTCTCCGGCGCCGGCGACCTGCACATCGACGGCACCGTGCGCGGCGACATCAAGGTGGGCCGCCTGATCGTGGGCGAGACCGGCAACATCGAAGGCGGCGTCCAGGCCGACTACGTCGAGGTCCGCGGCCGCATCGTCGGCGCGGTCAACGGCAAGCAGGTCAAGCTCATGTCCACCGCCTATGTGGACGGCGACATCAGCCACGAACAGCTGTCGATCGACGTGGGCGCCTACTTCCAGGGCCGCTGCCTGCAGGGCCGTCCGGGCGCCGCGCCCGCCGCGCCGCAGCCGAGCGTCGGCTTCTCCACCCCCGCCTATTCGCAGCCCGCTCCGGCCCCGGCGCCCGACGCGGGCCAGCTGATCGAGCTCAAGCCCGCGGGCTGAGGCTGGTTCCAGGCGACGCACAAGCAGACGGCCGGCGGATCGCTCCGCCGGCCGTTGTCGTTTGGGCCGATCGCCAGGATCAGGTTGGTTCGGCGTCGCGGGTGGCGCCCACGCGCTGGGCCAGGGCCGCGCCCATGAAGGCGTCCAGGTCGCCGTCGAGCACCCCCGCCGTGTCGGAGGTCTCCACGTTGGTGCGCAGATCCTTGACCATCTGGTAGGGCTGCAGGACGTAGGAGCGGATCTGGTGGCCCCAGCCGATATCAGTCTTCAGGTCTTCCTGGGCCTGAGCCTCGGCCTCGCGCTTCTGCAGCTCCAGCTCGTACAGGCGCGCGCGCAGCATCTTCCACGCCTCGTCCCGGTTCTGATGCTGGGAGCGGCCGGCCTGGCAGGCCACCACCGTATTGGTCGGGATGTGAGTCAGGCGAATGGCGCTGTCGGTCTTGTTGACGTGCTGGCCGCCCGAGCCGGACGCCCGGTAGGTGTCGGTGCGCACGTCGGCCGGGTTGATCTCGATGACGATGGTGTCGTCCACCACCGGATAGACCCAGACCGAGGCGAAGGACGTGTGGCGCCGGGCGCTGGAATCGTAGGGTGAAATGCGCACCAGACGGTGCACCCCGGACTCGCTCTTCAGCCAGCCGTAGGCGTTGGGGCCCTTGACCTGGATGGTGGCGGACTTGATCCCCGCGGTTTCGCCGGCGGTCTCTTCCACCAGCTCGACCTGATAGCCGTGCTGGCCCGCCCAGCGGCTGTACATGCGCAGCAGCATGTTGGCCCAGTCGGCGGACTCCGTGCCCCCGGCGCCGGAGTTGATTTCCACATAGGCGTCGTTGCTGTCCGCCTCGCCCGAGAGCAGCGCTTCCAGTTCGGCGCGGGCGGCGCGCTCCTTTAGCGCGCGCAGCTGGGCCCGGGCCTCCTCGAGCGAGGCTTCGTCGCCTTCCTCGTCCGCCATCTCGGCATAGCCCACGGCGTCGGCCAGCTCGCCTTCGAGCGCGCGGACCGTGTCCACGCGGGTTTGCAGGCCGGTGCGCTCGCGCATCACCGCCTGGGCGTCGGCGGGGCGGTCCCACAGGGTCGGATCCTCGACCCGGGCGTTCAGCTCATCCAGTCGTCTAAGCGCGGGATCCCAGTCAAAGACGCCTCCTGAGCAGTCCCACGGACTGCTCGATGTCGGCCGCCATGGCCTCGACATCCGGTCTCATTCGATCAACTCCTGATCCGACGACGGGCGCGCCGGGCCGCGGGACATAGCGGCGATCGGCGGCCTTCGCAATGCATGGGGTTCAGTACAGGCCCTGGAGGTCTTCCGGGGTCTTCTTCTTGGGCGGCGGGGGCGGCGGCGTCGTCGGCTTGACCGCGCCGGCGGCGTTGCTGGCGCCGGTCACAGCGCCGTTCTTCCACACGTCCGTATAGGCCTGGGGCCCGCTCACCGCGTCCAGCGGCGCCGCGTCGCCGTGCGGCTCGGTGCCGGGCTTGAAGGCCTCCTCGTAGCCATGGACGACCACGAAGCGGGCGTCCTTTGGCTTCTTGAAGTCGAGCACCGGCTTGCCCTTGGTCGCTTCGGTCATGAAGTCGATGAAGATCGGCACCGCATCGACCGCGCCGGTCTCCTTCGATCCCAGCGAGCGGTTGTCGTCGAAGCCGACGAACACGCCCACCACCATGTCCGGCGAGAAGCCGACGAACCAGGCCGAGCGATAGTCGTTGGTGGTGCCGGTCTTGCCGCCGAGCGGCCGGCCAACCGAGCGGGCGGCCGCGGCCGTGCCGCGCTGGACCACGCCCTGCAGCATGGAATTGATCTGGTAGGCGGTGATCGGATCCATCACCTCCTCGCCGGGCATGGTCACCCGGGGGCTGTCCTCGCCACCGAAGCCGCGCGTGCAGGTCGGGCAGCGGCGCGGATCGGCGCGATAGGCCAGCTTGCCATCGCGGTCCTGCACCAGCTCAATCAGGTGCGGCGTGACCTTGCGCCCGCCATTGACGAACATCGAATAGGCCGAGGTCAGGCGGTAGGGCGTGGTCTCCCCGGCCCCCAGCGCCATGGCCAGCACCGGCGCCATGTCGTCGACGATGCCGAACTTCTTGGCGTTCTCCACGATCGGCTTCATGCCGACCTGCTGGGCCAGGCGCACGGTCATCTGGTTGCGCGACAGCACCAGGCCGATGCGCATCGGCTGGGGTCCGAGCGAGCCGCCCTCGTAGTTCTCAGGCGACCATGTCTGGCCGTTGGCGCCGGTCAGGCTGATGGGCGCATCCAGGATGATGCTGGCGGGGGTGAACTTCCCGCTCTCCAGGGCCGTGGCGTAGACGAAGGGCTTGAAGGCCGAGCCCGGCTGGCGCATCGCCTGGGTGGCGCGGTTGAAGCTCGAGACCGAGAAGCTGTAGCCCCCGACCATGGCCACCACCCGGCCCGTCCAGGGATCGACCGCCACCAGGGCGCCGTTGACCGCCGGAATCTGCTTGAGCTTGTACCCGCCCGATCCATTGGGTTCGACGAAGATCAGGTCGCCCGAGTTCAGGCCCTTGCCGGCCCGCGCCCAGGCGACGTCGGCGACGTCGAGCATACCCCCGCCGCCGTTGGCCAGGCGCACGCGGACGCCGCCGGCCGTGCTCTCCACCACCGCCGCGCGCCAGTCCCGGCGTTCCGAGGGCGGGGTCTTGGCCAGCGCCAGCTTTTCCCAGCCCGGTGCGAAATCGACGTGGCCCCAGGCGCCGCGCCAGCCGTGACGGCGGTCGTAGTTCTCCAGACCTTTCATCAGCGCGATCCGCGCGGTGGTCTGCAGCTTCGGATCGAGGGTCGTGCGGATGTAGTAGCCGCCCTCGGTCACCTTTTCCGCCAGGCCCGGCATCAGCAGGGCGCGGCGACGCACCTCCTCGACGAAGAAGTCCGCGTCCTTGTAGCGGGCGCGCTCCGGCGCGAGGTTGACCTTCAGGTCCTCCTTCATCGCCGCGTCGGCCTGTTCGCGCGTCACCCAGCGCTGCTCGAGCATCTGGCCGATGATCCAGTTGCGGCGCGCGATCGCCTGCGCCTTGCGCTTGATCGGGTGGTAGTTGTTCGGCCCCTTGGGCAGGGCGGCCAGGTAGGCGGCTTCCGCCACGGTCAGCTGGTCCAGAGGCTTGCCGAAATAGTTGAACGCCGCCGAGGCGACGCCATAGGAGCGGTAGCCCAGGAAGATTTCGTTCAGGTACAGTTCGAGGATCTGTTCCTTGTCGAGGTTGGCCTCCAGGCGCCGGGCCAGGATGGCTTCCTTGAGCTTGCGGCCGACCGTCTGCTTGCGGTTCAGCAGCACGTTCTTGGCCACCTGCTGGGTGATGGTCGAGCCACCCTCGAGCCTGCGTCCGCGCACCACATTCATGGCGTTCTTGGCCATGGCGCGGCCCATGCCGCCCACGTCGATGCCGCCGTGCTGGAAGAAGTTCTTGTCCTCGGCGGCGAGGAAGGCCTCCACCACCACGGACGGGATCTGGTCATAGGGCGTGAAGATACGGCGCTCGGTCGAGAACTCACCGATCAGGGTGCCGTCCCAGGCGAACACGCGCGTGGCGGTCGGCGGGCGATAGTCGTGCAGTTCGGCCGCGTCGGGCAGGTCATGGAACAGCCAGGCGGCATAGATCGCCAGCGCGAAACCGGCCACCGCCACCGCGCTCAACACCGCCACGCCCGCCAGAGCGAACCACCGTTCGGCAGACCTCAAAACGCCCGTCCTCCGAGGCACACCCGCCCCCGCCCGGTCTTAGCGAGTCGCGGGACCGAAGGCAAAGGCGCAGGGGGTCGCGGGAGATGCTTTACGGCAGCAAGCGCCAGCGGTTGTCCCACTCAAGCATATTGTAGCAGTCATACGGAGCGGGGGACGCGGCGAGCCCGACCAGGGGCGCTACGTTCCATTGCGGCCAGAGCTCGCCGCAGCTTGTCTCCTTCAGACACTCGCAAATGTAACCCTCGCGCTGGACCGAATTGAAAACACTCGGCTTGTCCTGAATGAGGGCCACTCGTTCGCGCTTCTCCAGCACGCCGGACGGCCACTCCCTGCCAAAGGCCTCGAGCATCGCCACTTCATCTGCGCCGGTAGCGACGTGAAGCCGGTCTCCCTTGTCGCGGTTGTGCAGCCCCGTGCGGTCGGTCTTGCGGCTGTGGAAGGCCAGAACCCGCGCCTGCCTTAGGTGACTCACCCTGTCCATGCAGACCACTTCTTCCACCTCCTGACCTCCTCGACGTCGTGAAAGATGCGTCTGGTATGAGGCAAGGCAATCGGGATGGAAGTGGGCTGAGATCGTAATGACGGTCCAGCGGTAGGCTGCTTCAATGGCCAGACCGTCGCGTGCTTCGGAGCGTCCCGGCTCGAACAGGCCAAAGCGAATTCCAAGACACTGGCCGGGGTCATAGGTCTCCGGCGTCATCCCTTCAGGGCAGATGTCGCAGGACCAGCGCCAGCACTGATTGATCTGGCCGCGCACCCGCACCTGTTGTTCGGCGTATCGCCACGGATGGGCACGAAGCTGGGCGATCGTCACCGTACGCGGCACGGCCCACGCCGAACCGGCGAGGCTGAAGAACGCGACGGCAATCCAGATCAGGGCTTTCACAGGCGCCTCCCGTCCCGCAGCGAACCACGGGCGCCGGGCGGCCGCAACCTCAGGGCGCCGCGCTTGCGGTGCTGAAACCCTGGGCGCGGTCGAAGTAGTCGTCCACGGCGCGGGCGACCGCGTCCATCAGTCGTCCGCGGCGCACCGGGTCGCTGAGCGCCGCCTCGTCCTGCGGGTTGGTGATGAAGCCCATCTCGAACAGAACCGCCGGCACGTCGGGAGCCAGCAGCACGGCGAAGCCGGCGTCGCGGTGGCTGCGCTGCAGCAGGGTGGTGTCCTCGTCCAGGCGCTGGAGCAGCACGCGCGCGAAGGCCGAAGAGCGGTTGGTGGTCGCCCGCTGGGTCAGGTCGAGCAGGATGCGGTCCACCGCCGGATCGCGCCCCGGCAGGCTGACGTCGCGAAACCAGTCGTCGCCACGCATGACTTTCCGGGCCGCACGGTCGGCGCCGTGCTCGGACAGGGTGTAGACGCTGGCGCCGCGCAGCGACGGGTCGGATCCCGCGTCGGCGTGCAGCGAGATGAACAGGTCGGCGCCGGCCTTGCGCGCCACGCCCACCCGCTTGTCGAGCGGAATGTAGACGTCCGAGGCCCGGGTCATGACCACCCGGTAGCGGCCGGTGCGCTCCAGCCGCTCCTTCAGCGCCTTGGCTGCGGCCAGCGTGACCAGCTTTTCGTGCGTGCTGACCCCCGTGGCGCCCGGATCATGGCCGCCGTGGCCGGCGTCGATCACCACCAGCCGCTTGCCGGCGCGGGCGGACGGACGGGGCGACACCGTCGAGGTCAGAGTCTGAATCGGTGCGGAAATCACGGCCGGTTTCGGATCGGGCGGCCCGATGTCGGCGGCGCCCTGACGCGCCTCAAGGTCGATGACATAACGATAGACGGCGACCCCATCGCCGGGCGGCAGCAGGAAGCGCCGGCGAACCTCGGCCTGGCGGTTCAGGGTCAGGCGCAGCCGCGCGGCGCCGGCGACCTGGTCCACGGCCCAGCTGCGCACCAGGCCCGCGCCCTGCCCGCTCAGGTCGCCGCCGGAATCGACGCCCGGCAAGGTGATCACGACGCTGCCGGACGCAGCGTCGGTCGGGATCAGCTGGCCCCGCACCGAACGGGCGAGATCGACGACCACGCGCGTCTGGTTGCGGTCACCGCCCAGCCGCACCTTGATCAGGCCCTTGGGCGAGGCGCGGCCCTGGCTGGCGAACACGCCGAGCACGACCACGGCCAGCAGGGCCGGGACCACCGCCGTCCACAGCGCCCATCGCCGCCACCAGCCCTTTACGCGTTCGGCCATCGGCCGGGCTCCCGCTCGTTCTGAACCCCAGGAATTCGATCTCCGAATAGGCGCGTAAATGGGTTAATCCCGCGTCAATCTTCGCATCGCTTGCTTTTGGCGCCCGCACTGGGGCACATTCGCGCCGCACGCGTCCGGACGAGGCCTCCAAACGCCCCCGTGAGCGCGAGCGACTTCAGCGTCGTTCCCTCCTCGATACGAGTAGTCCGACGCCTACCGCCCCCGCGCGACAAGCCGCGCGGACAAGGAAACTGTCTCAATGGGCTGCGTCGCACCCGTCCCACACCGGCTCTTCGCCGACCATGCCGCCCAAAGCGGCCGGGACGTATCCGCGCGCGCCATCCAACAGCACCGGCGCCCGGCCTGCGGGCTCGCAGCGCGCCGCGGAGATTGTCTTTATGACCAAGCATATGTTGATCGATGCGGCGCACGCGGAAGAAACCCGCGTCGCCGTGGTGGACGGCCACCGGGTTGAGGAATTCGACTTCGAGAGCCGCGCCAAGAAGCAGCTCCGGGGCAATATCTATCTGGCCAAGGTGACTCGGGTCGAACCCAGTCTCCAGGCTGCTTTCATCGAATACGGCGGGAACCGTCACGGTTTCCTCGCCTTCAATGAAATCCATCCGGACTACTACCAGATCCCGGTCGCCGACCGTCAGGCCATCATGGCCGAGGCCGACACCGAGGACGATATCGCCGACGCCCACGCCGAGGATCACGACGACGACGAGGGCGTCTCCGGCGAGGAGGCGAAGCTGCGCCGGCGGCTGATGCGCCGCTACAAGATCCAGGAAGTGATCAAGCGCCGGCAGATCCTGCTGGTCCAGGTCGTCAAGGAAGAGCGCGGCACCAAGGGCGCGGCCCTGACCACCTACCTGTCGCTGGCCGGCCGCTACTGCGTGCTCATGCCCAACACGGCGCGCGGCGGCGGCATCAGCCGCAAGATCACCACCGCCACCGACCGCAAGCGCCTGAAGACCATCGTCCAGAGCCTGGACGTGCCCCCGGGCATGGGGCTGATCGTGCGCACGGCCGGCGCCAAGCGCACCAAGCAGGAGATCAAGCGCGACTACGAGTACCTGCTGCGCCTGTGGGAGAACATCCGCGAGACTACGCTCAAGTCCTCCGCCCCCTCGCTGATCTACGAGGAGGAAGACCTCGTAAAGCGCGCCATCCGCGACATGTTCGACAAGGACATCGACGAGGTGATCGTCGACGGCGACCAGGGCTTCCGCGACGCGCGCGAGTTCATGCGCATGCTGATGCCGTCCCAGGCCAAGAAGGTCGTGGCCTACCGCGATCCGACGCCGCTGTTCGTCAAGTACAAGGTCGAGGACTTCCTCTCCCAGATTCACTCGCCCACCGTGCCGCTGAAGTCCGGCGGCTATCTGGTGATCAACCAGACCGAGGCTCTGGTCGCCGTCGACGTCAACTCCGGGCGCGCCACCAAGGAGCGCAACGTCGAGGCCACGGCGCTGAAGACCAACATGGAGGCGGCCGAGGAGGCCGCCCGTCAGCTGCGGCTGCGCGACCTGGCCGGCCTGATCGTCATCGACTTCATCGACATGGACGAGGGCAAGAACAACCGCGCCGTCGAGAAGAAGCTGAAGGACGCCCTGGCCGAAGACCGCGCCCGCATCCAGATGGGCAAGATCTCCGGCTTCGGCCTGATGGAGATCAGCCGCCAGCGCCGCCGCTCCGGCGTGCTGGAGGGCACCACCCACGTCTGCGAGCACTGCAACGGGACGGGGCGCATGCGCTCGGTCGAGTCCAGCGCGCTGCAGGCCCTGCGCGGCGTCGAGCTGGAGGCCGCCCGCGGCGGCGCGGGGGCCGCGACGCTCCGGGTGCCCAGCGAGGTGGCGCTCTACATCCTCAATGAGAAGCGCCCCTTCCTGATGCGCCTGCACGCGGGCATGGGCCTGTTCGTCACCGTCCTGGTCGACGACACTCTGGCGCGGGCCGACCACCAGATCGAACGCACCGAGACCGGAGAACTCGTTCCCGTTCCCGAGATCGACGGCCCGATCCGTGGCGGCGCCCGCCACTATGCCGAGCCCGACACGGTCGAGGACGACTTCGACGACAGCCTCGAGGACGAGGAAGAGGACAAAGAAGAAGACGACGAGGGCGAAGACGAAGACGAGGACGTCTCGGACACGTCGGCGCGCGATCGCGGCCGTGACGAGGGCGAGCGTAGCGAAGGCGATCGTGGCGATGGCCGCGGACGCGGACGCCGCCGGCGTCGCCGCGGCGGACGCCGAGACGAGGGTCCTGCGCGCGATGGCGCGGAAGCCCGTCCGGCTTCCGACGACGAGGACAGTGACGACGACCAGGGCGGCGAAGCCCGGGCTGCCGGCGACGAAGGCGAAGGCGGTGACTGGGACGGCGCGCGGCGCCGGCGTCGCCGTGGCCGCAGAGGCGGCCGCCGGATGCGCGAGGACGATCGTGCGCGGGATCCTTACGGCTGGGTGCGCGGCCGCACGCCCTCTCTGGAAGACCCCTACGTCTGGTTCGATCCGATCGAACTGGCCTCCGCGCCGCGCGAGGACCGCGGCCCCCGACCTGAGCCGCGCGCCGACCAGGCGCCGGTTGCCGCGCGCGAGGACCGCGAGGACAATGAAGCCCGCGCCGAACGGTCCGGGCGCGAGGAAGGCGGCGGACGCCGCCGCCGGGGCCGCGGACGCGGTCGTGATCGTGGGCGCGATCGGGATGGCGGCCACCGCACGGACGAGGGCGTGACCGAAACCACGAACGAGGTCGCGCCGCCGCCTGTCGAGGCCGAGGTCGACACGCCGCCCCCGGGCGTCGAAGAGGCGCAGCCTGCGCGCCGCCGTGTGCGGACCAGGAAGCCGGCCGTCGAAGCCGCGCCGGAAATTCCTGCGGAAGCCGTTTCAGAACCGGAGCCCCAGCCGGAACCGGAGCCGGAACCCGCGGCGGCCAAGCGTCCCTCGCGTCGCAAGACCGCGGCCAAGGCCGAGGTCCAGGTCGAGGCCGCCCCTGAGCCGGCGCCTGCGCCGGAGCCTGTGGTTGCGTCAGCGCCCGAGCCGACGCCCGACCCGGTCGCGACCGAGCCGGATCCGGCTGAAATCCTGGCGCCGCCCGTCCAGCCCAAGCGCGGCTGGTGGCGTCGGGGCTGAGGACGGGCTAAATTTCGACATGGGGCGGGTTCAAGACCCGTCCCGGTCGGTAGTTTTTGGGAGTCGGCGCGAATGAGCTTCTCGAGACGCGCGACGGTCTTTGCGGCGAGCCTGCTTGCCGCGGCTGCAACCCTGTTCGCCGGCGCGGCGAACGCCCAGGGCCTGATCCGCGACACCGAGATCGAAGAGATCATAAAAAAGGAAACGACGCCGGTTCTGGCGGCCTCGGGCCTGCGCCCCGAGGACGTGCGCTTCTACCTGGTGGCGGACAAGGATCTGAACGCCTTCACGCCCGGCGGCACCAACATCTTCCTCAACACCGGCCTGATCGAAGAGACCCAGAACCCCAACCAGCTCATCGGGGTGGTCGCTCACGAAGCCGGCCACGTCTCCGGCGGCCACGTCGCCCGTTCCGGCGACATGCAACGCGCGGGCATGAAGCCCTTCCTGCTGACCATGGGCCTGGGCGTACTGGCTGCGGCCATGGGCGCGCCCGACGCCGCCGCCGCCCTGATCGGATCATCCGGCTCCATGGGCATGCTGGGCGTGCTGAAATATTCCCGCGGCCAGGAAGCCGCCGCCGACCAGGCCGCCGCCGGCGCCCTGGAGCGCGCGGGCCAGTCGGGCAAGGGTCTCGTCGAGTTCTTCGACAACCTGCGCTACGAGGAAGTCTTCTCCGAAGCGCGCCGCTACAAGTATTTCCAGTCCCACCCGCTGTCGTCCGAGCGGATCGAGGCCCTGCGTCAGCGCGTCGAAAAGGCCGACCACTACAACGCCGTGGACGACCCCGACCTGATCGCCGCCCACGAGGTGATGAAGGCCAAGCTCGACGCCTTCATGGACCCGCCGCAGGCGACCTTCATCAAGTACAAGGAGACGGACAAGAGTTTCGTCGCCCGCTACGCCCGCGCCATCGCCTATTACCAGGCCAAGGAATACGACAAGTCGGTCGCCCGCATCGACGCCCTGCTGATCGAGTTCCCGACCAACCCCTATCTCTGGGAGCTCAAGGGCCAGGTCCTGTTCGAATCCAGCCACCTGGCCGAGGCGGAAGCCGCGCACCGCAAGTCGGTGGAGCTGAAGCCCAATGCGCCGCTGCTGCGCATCAACCTGGCCCAGGCCCTGATCGCCCAGGAGAAGCCCGAGAAGAACGACCAGGCGGTCGCCGAGCTCGGCCGGGCGCTGGCCGTCGAACGCGACAACGCCGAGGCCTGGCGCCTGCTCGCCCAGGCCTACGACGCCAAGCAGATGCCCGGACAGGCCCGCCTGGCCACGGCCGAGTACCACTATGCCCTGGGCGACCTCGGCGACGCCAAGGCCTTCGCCATGCGCGCCCGCGAGCTCCTGCCCAAGAACACGCCCGATTGGCGCCGCGCCACCGACATCGTGCTGGTCGCCCAGCCGTCGCCCAACGACCTGAAGGAACTGGCCCGCCGCGACGGCGGCGCCGGCGCCAACTGACCCCGACAAGGACTTCAATGCGAAAGCTGCTCGCGCTCGGCGCCGTTCTGACTCTCGCCGCCGCCTCCGGCTGCACCGACCCCAAGGGCTACGACGACAGCTTCGGCCGTCACGTAAAGGCCTATCTGCTCGACCATCCCGAAGTGCTGATGGAGATGCAGCAGGCCTACTACGACAAGCAGCAGAAGCTCGCCATCGAGCACATGAAGCCGCTGATCAAGAAGTACAGCTCACAGATCTTCAACGACCCGCGCGACCCTTCGATCGGGCCGGCCGACGCCAAGGTCGTGGTGGTGCAGTTCTTCGATTACCGCTGCCCGCACTGCAAGAGCGAGGCGGCGCCGGCGGTGCTCGACCTGATCAAGAAGTACCCGGACGTCCGCTGGGTCTTCAAGGAGTTCCCGATCTTCGGGCCGCCCTCGCAGCTGGCTTCGCGCGCGGGTCTGGCCGCCTTCAAGGCCGGCCATTACCTGCCGGTCTACCAGGGCCTGATGGCCTCGCCGGAAGTCGACCAGGGCGTTATCGACCAGGTCATGGCCAAGGCCGGCATCCCCAAGGCGATGGAAGATCAGTTGATGGCCACCCCCGCCCTGGCCGCCCAGGTCGTCGACGTACAGACGTTGGCGGCCGAACTCGGCGTCGACGGCACCCCCGCCTTCATCATCGGCGACACCGCGGTCAACGGCGCCAACATGCAGAAGGTCGAGGAACTGATCCTCAAGGGCCGGAAGAACTAAGCGCCGCGCAGATCCGCGGCGTGCAGGTCTCCGACCCACCCCTTGCGGGCTGAAGCCAGGTCGCTCTCCGCGTCGGCCTTGTGGCCGAGCTTCTCCTGAACCCGCGAGCGGATCGCGAGCGCCAGCGGGTCGCCCGGCCAGCGCTTGAGCGAGGCCTCCACCACCTTCAACGCCACGTCGTTCCTGCCCTGGAAGGCCAGGGCGGCGGCCTGGCTGCGTCGGACGGGATACCACCACATCGGCGGATCGGCGCTGTCGCCGAACTTCTTGTCCTGCAGGTCCGCGGCCTTGCGGAACGCGATCTCGGCCGCCTGCCAGCGGCCCTCGAGCATGTCGGCCCGGCCCATCAGCACACCGCGCATGATCTCGGCCAGGTCGGAGGCCTGCTGGGCCATGCCGCCCAGGCTCTTGTAGGCCAGCCAGTCGGTGCGGATGGCGCGCGCCTCGGCCCGGACCTTTTCCGCCTGCCCCAGCCGGGCCAGGGCCTCGCCCCGGGCGTAGCGCCAGGCGGCCTGGGCGTAGGGCTCCTTCGGTTGTGGCCGCGCCAGCACCTTGGCCGGGTCCTCGTAGCGGCCCCAGGCGTAATAGATCGATGAACTCGAGACCTGCAGATAGCCTTCGTTGGGCTTCAGGTCCGCCTGAGCGTGGGCGAACTGCTCGGCCAGCAGCAGGGCCGACTTCGCATCGCCCGCCATCATGGCCCCGCCGATGCCGAAGTGGACGTTGTGGCCATGATAGGAGCGCCGCCAGCCGTCGGTCTTGGCCCCGGTCGCCTTGGCGTAGGCGAGGTCGATCTCCGAGGCCTTCACATTGGCGATGGCTGCGTCCTCGTAGCGGCCCACCAGGAAGAAGGTGTGGGCCGGCATGTGGACCAGGTGGCCGGCGAAGGGCGCCAGCGCCCCCAGGTGATCGGCGTAGGCCTCCGCCTTGCCGCCCACGCCATGCATCTCGGTGGCGTGGATGTAGAAATGGATGGCGCCGGTGTCGTTGGGCCGTTCCTTGAGCACGCCTTCCAGCAGCGCGATGGAGCGCTCCTCGCCCGACTTGTCGTTCCACAGCGAACTGCGGATCAGCCAGGCGTCGGCGGCGATGATGGCGATCTCGCTGTCCTTCGGATAGGCCTGCGCCACGCTGTCCATGGCCTTGGCGAAGGCCAGGTCGCCCGTGCCGGACTTGCCGTCGGTGTTGCGGTAACGCAGCTGCAGGGCGGCGATCAGCTTCTTCTCCCGCTCGGTCCCGTCCTTGCCCAGCACCGCGGCCTTGTCGGCCAGGTCCACGGCGGCCTTCATCGCTGCCGGATCGATGCCGAAATTGATCGTCGGGCCCCGGCTCCAGCTCTCACCCCAGACGCACATGGCGCAGGTCGGGTCGCGCCTCTGGGCCTCCTTGAAGGCGGCGGTGGCCTGCTCGTGGTTGAAGGCGTGGGCCAGCGCCATGCCGTAGTCGAACCAGGCCTGGGCCTCGGGGCTCGATGTCGTGATCTTGAAACCGCCAGTGCCGAAGCCGGTCAGGATCTTGGTCGGCGCGGCGCCGGCCGGTCCGGCGTGAGATCCGCTGCCGCAGATAGGCGCGGGCGTCCCCGCCGGCTGGTCCTGTTCGGCGGACACCATGACGGGCGCAGCCGACAGCAAGAGCCCCAGCAGCAATCTGCGCATTGTCGTCCCCCGCCGATCACGTCAGCTCAGAATGGCGCCTGCGTCCGTCGTGTCGAGTCGGAAGGCTTCAGCAAGCGGGCCCGCCTGCGGAAGTCTCCGGTTGGCCAGCACTCCACCAATTCCGATTTATTCCATCGAATCTGTGTCTTAGTGTCGCAATTTCGCCTGAACTTCGCGGCTTCTGAGACGCAGAGAGTGGGGAATTCATTCATGCCTGTCCTGTCGACGCGTCTCGGCGCGCTCCTGCTGGCCCTTTTTGCCCTGCTGGCGGCAGCGCCGGCGCAAACGGCCGAAGGGCCGCGCTCGTCCTCGCGGCAGATTGTGGACCCCGGATTCGAAAATGGCCCCGTCACCGGAGATAAGGACGGGTGGCGCCTGTACAGCGGCGAAGGTTCAGCAGCGATCAGGGATTCGGAGACGCTGCATTCCGGCGCCGCCAGCCTCAGGCTCGAAAACCGCCCCGGCGCGCGCTCCCGTTACGCCATCCTCGCCCAGAAGATCGATCCGGCAGAGTATCGCGGCAAGCGAGTCCGCTTTTCCGCGTGGGTGCGGACCCGCGGCGCGCCCACCCAGGCCGGCCTGTGGTTTCGCGTCGACCGGCCGGCCGGGCGCCGGGGTTTCATCGACACCATGGCGGATCGTCCCTATTCGGGGCTGGAATGGCGACGGCTGGAGATCATCGCGCCCGTCGACGCCGACACCGACGCCATCACGTTCGGGCTCATTCTCGAACTCGACGGTGTTGCCTGGATCGATGACGCACGCATCGAAATTCTTGGAGACGCCTCCGGGCCCGGGGCGCAGCCGGCCCGCGCGCTGGACACCCGGGGGCAGGCCAATCTCGAAGCCTTTTCGAAACTCTACGGCTATGTCCGCTGGTTTCACCCCAGCGACCAGGCCGCGAAGGCGGACTGGAACCAGATCGCCCTCGCTGGCGTCGACACGGTTGAGTCCGCCTCCACGCCGGACGACCTTGCCCTGTCGCTTCAGCGCGTGTTCGGCCCGGTCGCGCCAACCCTTCAGATCTACAGGGAGGGCCATGCGCCGCCTCTGCCCGCGGCCCTCGCGCCGCGCACAGGGCCGGTCATCGCCTGGCGCCATGAGGGCGTCCAACTGCGCGATCTCGCGCGTCAAAGCCCGTACCACAGCCGACGAATAGTGACCGGCGAGCCTCAGAAGGCCGGCGGTGGCGAATTGTTCATCGTCGCCGAGGCGGAAAGCCTGGGCGGCCGCACCGTGATCGCCAGGGTGTGGACGCGCGCCAATGACGGCGCCGTCGCCCGGTTTGTGATCTCCGCACTGGGCAAGGACAATGTGTGGAAACCCTTGGCCGACGAGGAGGCCAAAGGCGGCGGCTGGCGGCAGCAGACCCTCAGGGTTGCGGCGCCTGCCGATACTCGGGCGATCAAGTTCGCGGTCATTTCGTCGGGCGAAGGTTCCGTCGATGTCGACGACGTCACCGCCGTAGACAGTGACGGCCATCCGATCGCGCTCCCCAACGGCGACTTCGAGTTCCTCGACGGCTCGGACGTGCCGGCCAACTGGGACCTCCGCGGCGGCGGCTGCGCCGTGAGTCTGATCAGGGGTCTCAAGAGCGCGCATGCGGCGCGCTTGCGCTTCACGCGGATCACCGCCGCGGACCTTCCCCGACCCGAAAGGCCGTTGGAGATAAATCTTGGCCGGGGGCTCGTCGCGCGTCTTCCTTCCGCCCTCTACCTGGAAGAGGGCCACACCCTTCCTGCCGGCGATGGCGCCCCGCAGGCCAGGCTCGATCGTCCGGAAGGTTACACGCCGTCTGGCGACGACCGTACGACCCGGCTCGCGGGAATCGTCGTCACCTGGAATGCGATCGAGCATTTCTGGCCCTATTTTGACGGCGCGAAACCGGACTGGCCGGCGGCCTTGCCGCAGGGCCTGCAGGAAGCGGCCACGGCTCCGGATGGGACGGCTTACGGAGATGTCCTGCGCCGCATGCTGCAGCCGCTCGCGGATGGGCATGCCTTCGTCGATCCCGGTGGAAGCCGGGTGTGGGGCGCACTGCCGCTTGAGCTCGACTGGATCGAAAATCGCCTCGTGATCACCGAGGTTCACGATCCCGCCCTTCCGGTGAAGGCCGGCGACATCATCACCGCCGTCAAGGGTCAGTCCGCTGAAGCGCGCCTCGTCGAGCTCGACGGGCTGCAGGCCGCGTCAAGCGCTGCCGCTCGCCGAAATCGGTCCCTGGAGGAATTCAACTTCTTTTCGCTCGGAGAGGTGGTCCCGCTGACGATCAGACGACCCGATGGCAGCAGCGGGGACGTCGCTGTTCGGGCCGAGGAGCCAGATCTGTACTCGGGAGAGCGCCGGCCGGACAAGATTGCGCAGTTGAAGCCAGGCGTGATGTACGTCGATATCAACCGGATCAACGATGCGGATTTCGAGGGCGCGCTGGCCAAGTTGGCGCAGGCCAAGGCCGTGATTTTCGACCTTCGCGGCTACCCACACGGCCTCGCGTTGCTGTCTCATCTTGCCGACCATCCCATCAGCTCGGCCTATTGGAAGGTTGCGGTCACGACGCGGCCCGACCACACAGTCGACCGTTGGAAGGTCTCGCGGTGGTTCATCGCCCCCAAAGGACCCAGGCTGCAGGGGCGGATCGTCTTCATCACCGACGAGAGGGCAGTGAGCTTCTCGGAGTCGATCATGGGCGTGGTCGAGGCGGAACACCTCGGCGAGATCGTCGGTCACACCACCGCCGGCACCAATGGCAACATCAACACCGTTTTCCTGCCTGGCGGCTACGCGGTGAGTTTCACCGGCATGAACGTGATCAAGCACGACCGCTCACGCCACATGGGCGTGGGGATCAAGCCGACCGTGCCGGTGGAGCGCACCATCGCCGGCGTCGCCGCGGGTCGCGATGAGTTGCTGGAAAAGGCGATCGAGGTGGCGACGCGGCCCTAGATCAGTCCGGCGAGCGGCGAAGACGGATCGGCGTAGAGCTTTCTCGCCATGCGTCCCGCCAGGTAGGCCTCGCGCCCGGCGATAACCGCGTGCTTCATCGCCCGCGCCATGCGGATCGGATCCTTGGCCTCGGCTATGGCGGTGTTCATCAGGATGCCGTCGCAGCCCAGCTCCATGCCGATGGCCGCGTCCGAAGCGGTGCCCACCCCCGCATCGACCAGCACCGGCACCTTCGATTGCTCCACGATCAGGCGGATGTTGACCCGGTTCTGGATGCCGAGCCCGGAGCCGATCGGGGCGCCCAACGGCATGATGGCCGCGGCGCCGGCATCCTCCAGCTTGCGCGCGTAGACCGGATCATCGGTGCAGTAGACCATCACCTCGAACCCTTCGGAGACCAGCAGCTTCAGCGAGCGCAGGGTCTCCTCCATGTCCGGGAACAGGGTCTTGGGATCGGACAGCACCTCGAGCTTGACCAGGGTCCAGCCGCCCGCCTCGCGCGCCAGCCGGAGCGTGCGCACCGCATCCTCGCCGGTGAAGCAGCCGGCGGTGTTGGGAAGGTAGGTGAAGCGGTCGGGCTTGAGGTAGTCCACCAGCATCGGCTGGTTCGGATCGGTCAGGTTCACGCGGCGCACCGCCACCGTCACGATCTCGGCGCCGGCGGCCTCGGCAGCGGCGGCGTTGGTGGCGTAGTCCTTGTACTTGCCGGTGCCCACGATCAGGCGCGAACGGAAGGTGCGGCCCGCGACCGTCCAGGTGTCCTCGGTCTTGACTGCAGCGCCGTCCATCAGCCGCCTCCCACGAATTGCACGAGTTCGATCCGGTCGCCGTCGGCGATCGGGGTGACCGGATGCAGCGAGCGGGGCACGATCGCCAGGTTGCGCTCGACCGCCACCTTGCGCGCGTCCAGACCCAGTTCGGCGATCAGACCCGAAAGGTCGGTGGCCTGAACGACGCGGTCCTCGCCATTGATCGTGAGCTGCATGGTCCTCGCCCGGATGAACCCTCACCGGTGCGGAGCTTGTGACGCCGGACGCGCGACGATACAAGACGCCGGATTCGACGACGGGCCCGGATGTCCAAACCGATCTATGTGCTGAACGGCCCGAACCTCAACCTGTTGGGGCAGAGAGAGCCGGAAATCTACGGCAAGGTCACCCTCGACCAGGTCCGGGAGCAGTGCGAGGCGAAGGCTCGCGCCCTCGGTTCCGCCTGCGTGTTCCGGCAGTCCAACCAGGAGGGCGAATTGATCGACTGGGTCCAGGAGGCGCGTGAAGAAGCCTCCTGCCTGGTCATCAATCCTGCCGGCTATGGCCACACCTCCGTGGCCCTATTGGACGCCCTGAAGACCCTGTCCATCCCCATCGTCGAGTGCCATCTGTCCAATCCCGCAGCCCGCGAGGAATTTCGCCGCGAGACCTTCGTCTCCCTGGCGGCCACGGGCGTTATCCAGGGGTTCGGTCCCTTAAGCTACGAACTGGCCGTCGAAGCGGCGTTGCGCCTGACCGGCGCGGCGCCCAAGGCCTGAAAAGGTAAAGTCCATGTCCAACGGCAAACCCTCCGGCGATCCGATCGACGCCCGCCTGGTGCGCAAGCTCGCCGATATTCTGCGCGACACCGAACTCACCGAGATCGAGGTCGAACAGGGGGATCTGAAGATCCGGGTCGCGCGCGAACTGACCGCCGCGCCCCAGGCCCATGCCGTGCACTACGCCCCGGCCGCCGCCGCTCCGGTCCACCATGCCCCTGCGCCCGCCGCCGCCCCGGCTGCGCCCGCCGCCGCTGCTC